>NZ_JAKKCT010000003.1:0-620051 GCF_021728095.1 Pseudoalteromonas sp. L1
CTCACCCGTCCGCCGCTCGACGCCAAAGGAGCAAGCTCCTCTTCGTTTCCGCTCGACTTGCATGTGTTAGGCCTGCCGCCAGCGTTCAATCTGAGCCATGATCAAACTCTTCAATTAAAAGTTTTTTCTGTCCCGAAGGACATGCTCAATGAATTCTGAATTTTGATATCTTTCGATATCGAATTGACTGTGCTGCAATAAATAAATTTATTGCCGTTGGTCACTCAGTTCAATTGAGACTCTAAATTTGTTTGCATCCCTACCGAAGTAGCTCTGCTGTTAGAACTCAACCTGTACGAGTGCCCACACAGATGATTGCTTTATATTGTTAAAGAACGTTGCGACGTTGTCGCTAGGGATGCGTATAATACATCCTTAAATTTTCGAGTCAACACTTAATTTCAAACTTTCTTTTTAGACCGTTTTAAACCGAAGTTTTACTTAACTCTCTGTCACTTTGCTCAGCGCTTTTCATTGCTGCCCGCCGTGTCAGTGGATGCGCATTATAGGGATGCGAAGAATTAACGCAAGCACTTTTTGAAGGTTTTTTTGATTATTTTTAAATTACTTAGATACCCACTAAATGCAAACAAGTTACACACAGCAAGTTGTGGATAACGTGAGTTTTTTAACAGAATAACTAAACTCTCCTCTCTTGTTATGGTAAGTTTCGCCGCAGATTCCACTCGCTCACAAGGCAAGAAAAAATGACAGATATTATAAATAGTATAAGTGGCCTTCTTTGGGGCCACATTCTGGTTTACCTATTAATAGCTGCGGGGCTATTTTTTACACTTCGACTTGGCTTTATCCAATTCACCCAATTTCCTCATATGGTCAAAGTGATGTTCCAAAGTCGCAAAGGGTGTGGTGAAGGTATTTCTTCATTTCAAGCATTTTGTACTTCCCTAGCAGCTCGAGTTGGCACGGGTAATATGGCAGGCGTGGCCGTTGCACTTTATTTAGGTGGCGCTGGGGCTATATTTTGGATGTGGCTGATTGCACTAATAGGAATGGCGACCAGTTTTGCCGAAAGCACACTTGCACAAGCCTATAAAACCGTCGATGAAGAGGGTAACTTTCGCGGTGGCCCTGCTTATTATATGGAATACGGTTTAGGTAAGCGCTGGATGGGCGTTATTTTTTCACTTTGCTTAATTTTAGCTTTCGGTCTTGTCTTTAATGCTGTTCAATCAAACTCTATTGCAGCAGCCTTCGAAGTTGCATTTGGAATCCCTAATTATATAGTTGGTATCTCGCTTGTTCTTGGCTCTGGCATTATTATCTTCGGTGGGTTAAGAACAATCTCTCGATTTGCAGAAATGGTCGTGCCTTTTATGGCTCTAGCCTACTTCCTCGTCGCTCTTTATGTTTGTATAAGTAACTACAATTTATTACCTGATGTATTTATGCATGTAATAAATAGCGCATTTGGCATTGAGCAAGCAGGCGCTGGTGCTATTGGTTATGGTGTAATGCAGGCAATGATCCAAGGTATTAAACGTGGTCTGTTTTCTAATGAGGCAGGTATGGGTAGTGCGGCAAACGCCGCAGCGACTGCTACACCCAACCCTCCTCACCCTGCTTCTCAAGGTTACGTACAAATGCTAGGTGTATTTGTTGATACTATTATCATATGTAGCGCTACTGCGGCACTGATTTTATTATCCCAACAACTGATACCTGATTCAGGAGTGACTGGTATTGCATTAACACAAGCAGCACTAGAGGAGCATGTTGGCAGTTGGGGCGCAACTTTTATTGCTGTGGCAATTTTGTTTTTTGCATTTACCTCTATTGTTGCAAATTATTCTTATGCTGAAACTAATTTATTGTTCTTAGAACATAATCATGCAGCTGGTATGTTAGTTTTTAGATTACTTGTTCTTGGAATGGTCATGTTTGGTGCACTAGGCGAGTTGCCAATCGTGTGGACCCTTGCGGATATTTCAATGGGACTAATGGCTATTGTAAACGTAATAGCACTATTCATGTTATCTGGAGTCGTTATTTGGTTAGCTAAGGATTACAATACTCAACGCAAAGCGGGTAAGTTACCTACTTTTGATCCTTCGCAAAACAAAAAACTGGATCAAACAATTCCTAAAGGCGCGTGGCGCAAATAATTTAGTTTAATAAGTAGTTAATTGGGGAGCGCTTGCGCTCCCTTTTTTGTATTTGCTAACTTTTCAAAGACAGATAATATGAATGTCGTCTGCTGCTCGTTGAGTTTAGCTTTAAGTTGCTGTGCAAGCTGTTCTTTAATTTGCTCTTTTAATACTTGTTTTTGCTCAAAGGATAATAATGACTGTGTTTGTTGCTGATAAGATTGTACGGCAGTCAGCATATCCATCACTACGTCATTATCAAAATCGGTTAGCGCCGCTTTAGCATTACTAATAGCCTGTTCTGATTTATCGAAAACAGTCGATACTTTTTCAACTAACACATTAACTTCATGAATTTTAAGTACGTCATTAATGTTCGACATAATAATTGCGATAGGAATAAGCACTAATGAAATTGCTAAGCAAACCCCAAACACTGCGCCTACCCAAAACTGATTTAAGCCCCGTTTAAATTGCTCCATTGTCTTTCCTTGATTCTATTTATTGAGTTCAGTTGTACTTAAAAAAGACTTAGGAAACTATAGAGCTATTTTGGCAATAAAAAAATAAGTTGATGAGATTATTAAAAGAAATATAAATGAAATAGGAAAGAGGTATTTTATATAGATGGTGCCCGGGGCCGGACTTGAACCGGCACGTCCTTACGAACGAGGGATTTTAAATCCCTTGTGTCTACCAATTCCACCACCCGGGCATCGGGTTGCTCATATGAGCGTGTGGAGTATTATATGGAGGCGGAACCCGGAGTCGAACCGAGGTAGACGGATTTGCAATCCGCTGCATGGCCACTCTGCCATTCCGCCTTATCGCTTCCAAATAATTGGAGCGGCACACGAGGCTCGAACTCGTGACCTCAACCTTGGCAAGGTTGCGCTCTACCAACTGAGCTAGTGCCGCAAATTTGTTTTTGTCAGTGTTTTGTCCGTTGTTGCACAACCTTAAAGGTTGCGATGATAACGTTCTGCAACTGAACTAGTGCCGCAAATTTAAATTAGTTACCACTTAAATGGTGCCCGGGGCCGGACTTGAACCGGCACGTCCTTACGAACGAGGGATTTTAAATCCCTTGTGTCTACCAATTCCACCACCCGGGCATCGGGTTTGCTATTTAAAGCAAGTGGATAAAGCTAATATGGAGCGGCACACGAGGCTCGAACTCGTGACCTCAACCTTGGCAAGGTTGCGCTCTACCAACTGAGCTAGTGCCGCATCATATTAACTCTAAGGTTAAATCTAAAAGTTTTAAAACTACACTTGGTGTTGCAGTTAACCACAAATGGTGCCCGGGGCCGGACTTGAACCGGCACGTCCTTACGAACGAGGGATTTTAAATCCCTTGTGTCTACCAATTCCACCACCCGGGCATCGGGTTGCTCTTAGAGCGCGTGGAGTGTTGAATGGAGGCGGAACCCGGAGTCGAACCGAGGTAGACGGATTTGCAATCCGCTGCATGGCCACTCTGCCATTCCGCCAAGCTAGATAATTGGAGCGGCACACGAGGCTCGAACTCGTGACCTCAACCTTGGCAAGGTTGCGCTCTACCAACTGAGCTAGTGCCGCTTTCTTTATCTTGGGGGCTATGCCCTCTCAACACGGACGCATTCTACAGAGATTATTAAACGCGTCAATATAAAAAATGCTAGTTTTGAACTGTTTGCTTATTTTTTATCTAAAACGGTGTGTAATTAGACGTTTAGGATCAATTTTTGGTCAACTCAGACCACGCAGCCATCAAATATTGCAACATAGAACTAAGCGTTAACAGTGTCGCGATATATAAAAGCCCATAACTTAAGTAGATCATCCAAGTGTCAAATTGCCAAATTAAGCCAATAATCGCTAGCATTTGTGCGGCGGTCTTGAATTTGCCCATATTTGATACGGCCACATTGTCGCGTTTACCCTGCTCGGCCATCCATTCACGCAGTGCAGAAATAACAATTTCACGACTAATAATAACAAGTGCAGGTATTGTCATATATAAGCTCTGATAGTGACTAGAAAGCGCTACAAGTGCTGCGCAAACCATTACTTTATCGGCGACAGGATCTAAGAAAGCACCAAAAGGTGTTGACTGATCAAGTCGACGAGCTAAGTAGCCATCAAGAATATCAGTGATTGACGCAAGCCAGAATACAAATGCCGCTGCGAAAAACGCCCATGAGAATGGCAAATAAAAAATCACCAAAAAAATAGGGATTAGAAAAAGTCTAAAGGTTGTGAGTGTGTTTGGAATATTCCACATAACTACTTGGAGATGTCTTTTTTTCTATATTCGCATGAAGGCTACGCCTTGTCATGCAAATGATTAAATATCTTCTCAGCCATTTCAGGGCTGATCCCAGGAACTTGTTTTAATTGTTCTATATTAGCAGCTTTTACCCCTTGCATGCCCCCTAAATATTTTAAAATTGATTGACGACGCTTTTGCCCTACCCCAGAAATCTCTTCGAGTAGTGATTGAGTTCGCTGTTTTTGTCTTTTATTACGGTGACCTGCAATAGCAAAACGGTGTGATTCATCACGAATATGTTGAATTAAATGAAGAGCCGGCGCATCTGAATCAAGTGGAATTGTTTTGCGTCCTCCATCTATGAGTAAAGTTTCTAACCCTGGTTTTCGGCTAGTCCCTTTTGCAACACCCACTAACAGAGGCATTTTATTATGCGGCCACGTTTCAAAATACTGTTCAGCACGAGACAGTTGACCTTTACCACCATCGATGAAAATAACATCGGGTATTTTTTCTTCGTCGACTACTTTGTTGTAGCGCTTATTTAATGCAAACTCCATGGCGGCATAGTCATCTCCACCAGTAATCCCCGTTACATTAAAACGGCGATATTCTTTATTATTGGGTCCTTGCGAATCAAACACAACACAACTTGCAACCGTGTTCTCACCCATTGTATGACTGATGTCAAAACATTCCATGCGATTAATATCGTCAAGGCGTAACGTTTCTTTTAATTGCGCATAGCGTTTATTAATTGAGTCTTGGGTACTTTGTTTTACACTGATGCTATTTAATGCATTTTTGTTAGCTAGCTTTAGATACTGTGCCCGCTCACCTCGATTGGCAACTTTTAAGCTCACTTTGCGCTCTGAAATAGCGGTAAGTGCCTCACTTAAAGGCTCACCCTCTTCAATACTAAACGGTAATATAATTTCTTTGGCAATACGCCCTGTTGCACCAGGCGCTAAATAATACTGGCCTAAGAAAGAAGTCAAAATTTCTTCTTGTCCTGAATCCTTTGGCACTTTTGGAAAGTAGGTTTTACTACCCAGCACTTTATGGTCGCGGATCATTAATAAGTGAACGGCATTTAAACCATTCAGATGAGCAAAGCCCACAACGTCCATTTCAGCATGATTGCCTGAAATAGATTGTTGTTCCTGCATTTTCCTAAGTAGCATTATTTGATCGCGCACTTTTGCAGCTAATTCAAATTTCAGCTCTTTACTGGCTTGCTCCATCTTAGCAATCAAGTCAGCAATGACTTCATGTGATTTACCCAATAAAAATTTACGAACAAAATCAACTTCTTGCTTGTATTCTTCATCAGAAACTTTATTAACACAGGGTGCAGAAC
The DNA here is from genome assembly GCF_021728095.1 of Pseudoalteromonas sp. L1. Classification (NCBI taxonomy): domain Bacteria; kingdom Pseudomonadati; phylum Pseudomonadota; class Gammaproteobacteria; order Alteromonadales; family Pseudoalteromonadaceae; genus Pseudoalteromonas; species Pseudoalteromonas sp. L1. The sequence continues at coordinate 5,723 of NZ_JAKKCT010000003.1, forward strand.
AACGCTTCAATTGGTATTGAAGGCAAGGACGACTTCTAGCTCGATAATAAGCATCTTCACATTGTCGAACAGGGAAGATCTTTTGCATTAACCGCAAGCTTTCGGATACGGCACCTGCACTGGGAAAAGGCCCAAAATACTCGCCTTTAATTTTGCGACTACCGCGGTGAAAAGCTAAGCGTGGATGTTTATGATCAGTCAGTAAAATATACGGATATGATTTATCATCTCGCAGTAAAATATTGTAGCGAGGCTGATATTTTTTTATTAGATTATTTTCAAGTAATAGAGCTTCGGTTTCGGTATTAGTTAGAGTGACTTCAATACCACAAATATTACTTACTAAGACACGGGTTTTACTATCAGTAACATTACTGCGGAAATAACTGCTAACACGCTTTTTTAGGCTTTTAGCCTTCCCCACATAAATTACTTGCCCTTCATTATCAAGCATCCTGTAGACACCAGGTTCGCTTGATAATGTTTTAAGAAAGCGGGCAGAATCGAAATCAGACATTGAGCAAATTAATGCGAACTATCAATATCGATCATTTTATGGCGGATCGCTAAATGAGTTAGCTCTACATCACCACCCACATTAAGCTTTTCAAACATGCGGTAGCGATAACTATTCACTGTTTTTGAACTGAGGTTAAGACGGTCAGCGATATCTTGCGCTTTTTCACCTTTAGTAATCATTAACATAATTTGTAACTCACGCTCAGATAAACTCTGAAACGGATTTTCATCTGTTCGACCACTAACCTGTGCAAGTGCAATTTGCTGTGCTATTTCTGGTGCGATGTACCTTTGCCCAGCATTTACAGCACGAATCGCATTAACCATTTCATCTGAACCTGCCCCTTTGGTTAGGTAACCATGAGCACCAATCTGCATCACTTTACTAGGGAATGGGTCTTCGCAATGCACAGTAAGTACGATTATTTTTACGTCTGGGCAATAACGACAGATTTTCTTCGTTGCTTCTAACCCGCCTATACCTGGCATATTCATGTCCATTAACACTATATCAGGTGAATTTTGACGGCAAAATTGTACTGCTTCTTCACCGGTTTTAGCTTCACCAACCACTTTAAAACCACGAACATCATCAAGTATACGTCTGATCCCTGTCCGTACAAGTTCATGGTCATCAACTAAAAGTACATTAATCAATGGAACACCCTCGAATAACCCAAATATATGCTTTCGCACAATTTAATGTGCCACATTAGCACAGAAACAGCGAAACGATAAATCAAATATCGCCTCGCAAATTAATTTTATGACGAGGCTTTCTCGCTAAAGCGATCAACCCACAATGCAATAATACCATCGCCTGTAACATTACAAGCAGTACCAAAGCTATCTTGCGCTAAATATAGTGCAATCATTAATGCAACGGCGCCTTCATTGAAGCCAAGCATACTGGTTAAAAGCCCCAATGCTGACATCACTGCGCCACCTGGTGCACCTGGTGCTGCAATCATGACGACACCTAACATCATAATAAATGGCAACATGCCGAATAATGATGGCACATCCATATTCGGTGACAAAAACATAACGGCTAATGCGCAAGTAACTATCGTAATAGTTGAGCCTGATAAATGGATGGTTGCACACAATGGTACAGTAAAGTTTGCAACATCTTCTTTTACATTATTTGCTTTGCTCGCACGTAATGAAACTGGAATCGTTGCAGCACTCGACATTGTCCCTAAAGCAGTAAAATAAGCTGGAAGCATATTTTTTACAAGTTCTATTGGATTACGTTTTAATAAAAGACCGGTACTAACATATAAAACTGTTAACCATAACCAGTGCATAATCAGTGCAGCGAGTAAGACAATACCAAACGTTTGTAGTGTATCAACGACTGTGCCTGCAACGGTCATTTCAGCAAAAACACCTGCAATATAAAAAGGAAGCGCGGGGATAATAACTTTTGCTAACAAGCCATCAATTACATCGCGTCCTTGGTCTGACACTTTTTTTAATGTATCAAGTTGCAGTTGACTCATGCCAATACCAAACACAAATGCAGTAGCCAAGGCTGTCATAACCCCCATAAGAGGAGGAATTTCTAAATCGATAAAGCTTCCTACTTCAGTCGCAATTTCTGCTTCGTAGGTTAAGCCACCGTCAAACAACGGAATAATCGTACTAACTAGTAAGAATGCAAGTGTGCCCGCAATAATAGTCGAGCCATAAGCAAACCCTACTGTTTTACCAAGCAAGTGACCTGAGCCCTTGGGTAAGCCTGCAATACCTGATGCAATAAAGAATAAAATGATCAACGGTATCGTAAAGGTAATCAACTGACCTATTATTTCTTTTACTGTATAAAGGAGTTCAACACCTGTTAATGGCACATATAGTCCCACTAAGATACCAGCAACAATGCCAGCAATTAACTTTAGAATTAAATTCATAACGATCACTTCAATTTTTAGGTGGTAATCTTTTACCACGTTTTGATTTACTTTTGTTATAAAACAGCCAAATTTACGTTTGATTGCGCAATTTACCATCACAACTGGCAAGAATCTAATTTGAAAATTGATCTCAGTTATAATTGTTGAATTAAATACATGCCAAGTGATTGCCCATTTGAAGAAGCCGAACTAATCACTCTCTTAATTCTTCAAGCGTAAAAACTCCCCCGACTATGTGGCAGCTCTGATGATTTTTGGCTTATTCCTAAAAGCTATAAGCCTATTCGCTATATGTTATAGCCAAACTTTACTTTCGTTTTTTATTTGGCGAAGTAAAGTGTGACTATTACAGATCGGTAGCCTAAGCTATTTGATCACGATTGATAAATTGCTTCCAAGGGAACACTATGTCTAACATTTTTGAAGATAATTCATTAACGATTGGCAATACGCCAATTGTAAAGCTTAATCGCGTTACCTCAGGTAATGTTTTCGCTAAAGTAGAATCACGTAACCCAAGCTTCAGTGTTAAATGCCGCATTGGCGCTTCAATGATCTGGGAAGCAGAAAAGTCAGGTGTTTTAACGAAAGAAAAAGAGTTAATCGAACCGACATCTGGTAATACAGGTATTGCTCTTGCCTTTGTTGCTGCTTCGCGTGGTTATAAATTGACACTGACCATGCCCAATACAATGAGCTTAGAACGTCGTAAGCTATTAAAAGCATTGGGCGCCAACTTAGTCTTAACAGATGGCGCTAAAGGCATGAATGGTGCTATTGAAAAAGCAAAAGAAATTCAAGCGAGTGAGCCTGAAAAATACATTCTTTTACAACAATTTGAAAACCCAGCTAACCCGAAAATTCACTTTGAAACAACGGGTCCTGAAATCTACGAAGCAATGGATGGTAAAATCGACATTTTCGTAGCAGGTGTCGGCACGGGCGGTACTATTACAGGTGTAAGCCGCTACCTTAAACTAGAAAAAGGTTTAAATGTTCAATCTGTTGCTGTTGAGCCAACAAACTCACCTGTTATTAGCCAAACTTTAGCAGGTGAAGAAATCAAACCTGGTCCTCATAAAATTCAAGGTATCGGTGCAGGCTTTATCCCAGGTAACTTAGACCTAGAAGTTGTTGATGCTGCTGAGCAAGTATCAAATGAAGATGCGATTGCAATGGCGCATGAGCTAATGAAAAATGAAGGTATCTTGGTAGGTATTTCATCTGGTGCAGCAGTTGTTGCGGCAAAACGACTTGCAGAAAAACCTGAAAATGCAGGTAAGAATATTGTGGTAATTTTACCAAGTGCGACAGAGCGTTATTTATCAAGCCCATTATTTGCTGAAGAATTCAGTGACAAAGAGCTTGTTCAATAAACAGCTTAATTAAGATAAAAAAGGATGCATATTGCATCCTTTTTTATTATAAAATAAAAATAAACCAACCTAAAACACCTAACCTCCTTTACAAGAAAGTTATTTAGTCACACACTAAAGGCAAATTATATTTTCTAAACCATGAACAATGAAAAAAATACTTTTTATTTGTGCCCTACTAAGCAGTGTTCTACTGCTCGGATGCGGGCCTGAAGATGCTCCGAAAGGTGAAAAAAATACTCCAGGAGTAACGGCAACACTCTTCTTTGACGCTTTATATAATAAACAAGATTTAAACTTAGCGACCCAATATGCAACGCCAAAAATGGCGCGGATTATGAAATCTTATGGTACCGCTAACCAGTTTGCCCGTAATTTGGTTAATATGCAGTACGATGAAGTCGTGATCGAAGTCGACATGACGAATATGAGTTTGCGAGAGCAGTACGGTGATAAAGCCAATATCAACCTTATTTTCACTGGCTACTTCAATGGCAAAAAAATTGATGATATGCGTAGCGTTAAAATGATACGTAAGAAAGGTGATTGGTATATTGAAAAAATTAACCCCGACCCTTTTGCTAGATAAGTGAAGACAAAAAAGCCTTGCTAAGCAAGGCTTTTTAATGAACGCATTAAAGTTCGCCAGGCGCGAAATTATCCACAGCGATTGCTTGCTTACGTAGCGCATTTGCTTCACTCATACGCTCAGCGACTGTTGCATTAATTAAGTTTTTCTCAGCAGCTTCGACGATAGCATCCTCAAGCTCTAGATTACGAGAAATCGAGCCTTCTTTTTGCCATTTTCGTAATTGTTTAAAGTCTTCCTGCGTATCTATCATAGCTAAGAACGCATTTTCCATTACACCAGTTCCCGCTTTATCATCGATATAGCATAAATGGGTTAATCTGTCCCTAAATACACCGGGGTTACTCATGTGCTCACACATAGTTTGTGCTAGCTCATCACTTGGGCGATGGTAATGGTTACCTAATGGGAAAACGATACGTTTCAGTAAAAAGTTAACAATCGGGTTCGAAAAGTTTTTGAAAAAGCCATCAAATGCTTGGCCAATGCTATAAAGCGAATGTTCTACAGCATATTGAACAAACGGTAAATCGGCTTGTTGACGCCCTTCATCTTCGTAACGCTTCAGAACACATGAGGCGAGATATAAGTGGCTCAGTACATCGCCTAAACGCGCCGATATCATCTCTTTGCGTTTTAACTCGCCACCCAATACCAACATAGCAACATCAGTACAAAATGCTAAGCCTCGACTCATTCGGCTCAACTGTTTGTAATAATGACTTGTCACTCCACACACTGGAGATTTAGCAAAGTAACTGCGTGTTAAACCATGTACAAAAGCCATACCCGCATTGCTTGTTGCAAACAAAATATGCTGTAGCAGTAATGAATCAAACTCTTTCAGTGCAAGGTCATGATCTTCCATTGCAGCGGCTTCCATTTCTTTTAAAACAAATGGGTGGCAACGAGTCGCACCTTGACCAAAAATCATCAAATTACGAGTAAGAATATTTGCCCCTTCGACGGTGATCGATACAGGGATCCCCATGTAACCATGAGCAAGATAGTTATTAGGACCTACTTGAATGCCCTTGCCTGAATGAATATCCATGGCATCGTTCATTACAGTGCGACCCATTTCTGTCATATGATATTTAGCAATGGCAGTCACGACTGATGGACTCAGTTTTAAGTCTATGGCACCAGCGGTCATTAACCTTGCAGATTCAAGGGTGTATGTTAAACCACCGATACGCGCAAGCGCTTCTTGCACGCCTTCGAATTGCCCAATCGATACACCGAATTGTTGCCTTACGGTCGCATACGCCGATGTCATACGTGATGCAAGGTGGCCTGTTGCAGTGCTGAGTGCCGGCAGCGAAATACCACGACCTGCACTTAAGCACTCAACCAACATGCGCCAACCTCGACCAGCCCCCTTTTCGCCACCAATGATCCAATCAAGTGGAATAAAGACATCTTTACCATAGGTTGTGCCATTCATAAATGCCATATTGAGAGGATAATGACGCTCACCCGTTTGCACACCTTCGTGATCAGTCGGAATAAGCGCACAAGTAATACCTAACTCTTTTTTATCGCCCAACAGACCATCAGGATCGTACATTTTAAATGCAAGACCAAGCACTGTAGCTATCGGTGCAAGGGTAATGTAGCGTTTTGACCAATTGAGCTTTAAACCGATTACTTCTTCACCATTATGCATGCCCATGCAAACAATGCCAGTATCGGGAATACTACCGGCATCCGACCCTGCCTCTGGGCCAGTTAACGCAAAACAAGGCACATCATCACCTTTAGCTAAGCTTGGCAACCAGCGCTCTTGTTGCTCTTTAGTTCCGTAATGCAGCAATAGCTCACCTGGGCCTAAACTGTTTGGTACCATCACGGTTACTGCTGCCGTTAAACTTTTGGTTGCAATTTTTGATACGATGGTCGAATTAGCAATGGCTGAAAATTCACGTCCACCAAATTCTTCAGGAATGATTAACGCAAAAAAACCTTCTTTCTTTAAATATTCCCAGACTTCTTTTGGTAGGTCTTTATCTTTTTGAACAATTTGATAATCGTCAAGCATAGCAAGTAACGTCTCAACCTGCTTACTCATAAATGCGCGTTCTTTATCACTGAGTTCAGGTTTAGGAAAACTATGTAGTTTCTGCCAGTCAGGGTTGCCACTAAATAGCTCACCATCCCACCACACGTCACCCGCTTCCATGGCTTCACGTTCTGTCTGTGATAAGGGGGGTAATACTTTTTTAAACATACTAAACGTAGGTCGAGTGATCAGATTAATGCGAATATCTTTTACAGCAAAAATCACAATCACAGCAACCAGTAACAGAATGATTACGGTCGTCATTATGCAATCCTTTTATTTAAATTAACTGTCTTCAAGTATGACTGATCGTGTAATAAATACAACGTAAGCCATGTCTCGTAAATTGTTCTCATCTACATAGTTTGTTGTTTATCAAGACGCTGCTATTATGCAGGGGCAATAAATAACAATAAACTTCTAGGGAACGTTATGAAAAAGACTCCATTTAAACTCAGTATGAGTGCTCTCATGGTGGCTAGTGCACTTGCACTTTCAGGCTGTAATGATGACGCTACAAATACCAAAACAGTTACGGCTGAAGTCAAAAAAAGTCAGGTGACGCCGCAAGATGCTGCTAAATTTATCGCCGATACAGAAAAAGAGTTAAGTGCGCTTTATTTAGAGGCTAGTCGCGCTGAGTGGATTTATGCCAACTTCATCACGCACGATACTGCAGAGTTATCTGCTGAGGTTAATCGCAAGATGACCGAAGCTGTTGTTCGTCTTGCTAATGAAGCTGCAAAATTCGATAGTTTAGAACTGGATTACGATGCGCGTCGTAAGCTAGATAAGCTAAAATTAGCGCTAACTTTGCCTGCCCCACAGGATGCTGAAAAAACAGCAAAACTCTCACAGTTAGTTGCTGAACTAGGTGGTATTTATGGTAAAGGTAAGTACTGTAAAGAAGATGGTAGCTGCTTAAGCCTTGGCGAGATGACCGCTAAAATGGCAACAAGCCGCAACTACAATGAACTACTGGATTTATGGCAAGGTTGGCGCCAAGTTTCCAAACCAATGCGTCCACTTTATGAACAACAAGTTGCGCTTACTAACGAAGGTGCTAAAGAGCTTGGCTATGCGGATACTGGCGCGATGTGGCGTAGTAAATACGATATGCCAGCGGATGATTTTGCAAAAGAACTTGACCGTATCTGGGGTCAAGTTAAACCGCTTTATGATTCATTACATTGTCATGTTCGTGCCAAGCTCGGTGAGAAGTATGGCGAAGATAAAGTCCCTCAAGACCAACCAATTCCTGCGCACCTTTTAGGTAATATGTGGGCACAAACATGGGGGAATATTTACGATGTAGTTGCACCGGAAAATGCAGATCCTGGCTACGACGTAACAGAGTTATTAGCAAAGCATGATTACGACGAGCTGAAAATGGTACGTGGCGCCGAGAAGTTCTTTACTTCAATGGGCTTTGCGCCATTACCTGACACTTTCTATGAACGCTCACTATTCACTAAACCACAAGATCGTGACGTACAGTGTCACGCTTCAGCATGGAATATAGATAGCAAAGATGACCTGCGTATCAAGATGTGTATTCAGCGTACCGGTGAGGAGTTCTCTGTTATTCACCACGAGTTAGGTCATAACTTCTACCAGCGCGCCTACAACACGCAACCTATTTATTATCAAGAAAGTGCGAACGATGGTTTCCATGAAGCCATTGGTGACACTATTGCGCTGTCTGTTACACCTGACTACTTAAAAGAGATTGGTTTATTAGACGAAGTGCCTGATGAATCAAAAGATATCGGTCTATTAATGAAAATGGCACTGGATAAAGTTGCTTTTATCCCATTTGGCTTATTAGTTGACCAATGGCGCTGGAAAGTGTTCTCAGGTGAAGTAACACCCGAAAATTACAACAAAGCATGGTGGGATCTACGTGAAAAATATCAAGGTGTTCAAGCGCCTATCGCACGTAGCGAAGCAGACTTCGATCCAGGTGCTAAGTATCACGTACCGGGTAACACCCCTTACACGCGTTATTTCCTAGCGCATATTTTACAATTCGACTTCCACAGAAGTTTATGTGAAATTGCTGGTAACAAAGAAGCGATTCATCGCTGTTCAGTGTATAACTCAAAAGAGGCTGGTGAAAAGCTGAATGCGATGTTAGAAATGGGTTCAAGTCGCCCATGGCAAGAAGCCCTTGCTACAATAACGGGGAAAGAAGAAATGGATGCAACAGCAATCTTGGATTACTTTGCGCCATTACAAAAATACCTTGATGAGCAAAATAAAGACCGTCAGTGCGGATGGTAAAATACTAAAAACTAAAAAGCCCGCATGATGCGGGCTTTTTTACAATCAAATTAATGATTAGAACTGTAAGCTTACGTTAGCAAAGTATGCATCGTAATCTGAGTCATCCCAGTTGTTACCGTAACCCGCTTTTAGGCCAACGTTTTTATTGAAGAAGTGTTGAGCACCAAAGCTGTAATCATCTTCTTTGTTAAACGTTACAAATACTGACGTTGCTTTAGAGAAATAGTAGTTAGAACCTAACTCCCATGAGCTACCATTATCATCTGTATCAGAGATTGTACCTTCAACTGTAAGGTAGTTACCTTGTTGAAGATCTACGAAGTATTTAGCATTTACTGCGCGGTAATCAAACTCATCATCAGCAGTTAAAGTAAAACCAATGTAATCAGTGCTGTTTAACTGATGGTTATACTTAAGATCAAACATTACTGAGTTGTCACCGTCTTCAACGTCAACGAAAGTCGCTTTTAATAATAAGTTTGGATTGAAGAAGTAACCAGCAGAAACGTTAAATACATCTGTGCTTGAGCCAAAATCAGAGTCATAGTTGTTGTAGCCAGCGCCGAATACAAAATCTTCTACAAAGTACTCACCACCTAAGCCTAATACATCACCAAAATCATCGTCTGAATAAGCACCATAAACGTTAGTCGTTTTGTTGATGTACTCAAACTGGTCGTAAGGACCCATAGTGTTCTTTGGTGCGAAGTAATAAATTGAATCAACACTTACTGTGTCATTGCCATCGGTGTCCGTATACCCTAAGTGGCTGATTGATTGATAACTGTCCGCAGCAGTCGCGGCAGTTGAAAGAAGCATACTCGAAATAATAACTGCTAACTTTTTCATAAACAGATTTCCCTATAAACATTGTTTTAATTGCTACAAAACTAGCCAAATGGCTAAGTTGGGCACATGCTAACGTGAGAAAACTGAACGGGAACTTAACTAACTCCTTGTTTTTAATCAACTAATTGTAATAAATTGTCGGTAAATGTAAAGAAAAAGTTGGCCCGAATTTTCAATTCAACACCAACTATATTATAAATCACTTTATTTTCATGGTGTTATAATGAAAATTCGCTAATTATTCTATAAACCTCATTAATGTTATCACCTGCTTTGAAGTCTTTGCTGATCGGAGTAGGATCTGACCCTACCCAAATTTTCAGCTCTGCATCTAAATCAAAATGCCCCGCGCTTTCTTTACTAAATTTAGTAATTTTTGAGTAAGCAATACTTAGCATTTCCACTTTAGACCCCGTAACACCTTGTTTATCAATAATAATCAATCTTTTATTGGTAAAGATAAACATATCACGGATCACCTTATAGGCCTTTTGCACTGTTTCACCCGCTATAAGCGTGTTGGCAAGTAATTCTTCTAGATCATCATTATCGACTTCGCTGGCATTACCCATTAATCCACGTAGTAAACCCATAACTAACTCTCCTTATGAAAAATTTGGTTTTCGAGTGTGTGACCATTCACTAGTTGACGATACTGCCAACCTTGTTGATAACAAAACTGTAATAGGTTGATATCAAATGGTTCGGCTGTCTGTTCAAATTCAATGACATATTCTTTTGCTTGACTCATATAAACATGATGTACATGGGTAAGACTTGCAAGCTTAGCTTCTACATCATCATAAAGTTGATTCAATTGTAGTGTTATATAATGCTTATTATCTTGTGTGCTAGAACGCGCTTGATGCTCACTCAATACCCCTTTATCTAGGTGTAATACTTGCGAACATAAACGCTCAAGTTCGGTTAGATCATGGGAGCTTAAAATAAATGTGGCTTCATTGCTTAAAGAGCTCACAAGCTCACGAACCTCACGCGCGTGGATAGGGTCAAGACCTGCAGTTGCCTCATCAAGCATTACAATTTCAGGTTCACCTATTAGTGCTTGCGCAATTGTGACTCGCTTACGCATCCCGTGAGAAAGATCATCTGGGCGCTGTTTAGCCACTTCAGATAAACCAACAAGTTCCAGAACACGTGCTGTTTCTTTTTTACGAACTGCGCCACTTAAACCTTGCAGTTGACCATAAAAATTTAATTGATGCGCAATACTAAAACGCGGATCAAGCTGTGCATCTTGTGGTAATGCCGTAAGCTTACCAAATAAAGCCGCACTACCTGGGGCGTGGTCCAACACTGATAACTGCCCGGAACTTGGTAAAATATAACCGCATAACAAACTAAATAAGGTTGTTTTACCAGCACCATTAGGGCCAACGAGTGCAACTGGCGCTCCTTTATTTATTTCAAAGCTGACATTATCAAGCGCTCGCTTAGCTCCATAGTTTTTTGATAAACCTTGTGCCTGAATTAATACTGTCATAGTGAGCTCCTTGCAAAAATTCGTTCACCCACCACAAGCAGCACAACTGTTTGTAAAACAGGTAAACCGACCCCTAACATCATGCCTGCTCTTTGTCCCGCAACTACATCGATTTGGTAGCCAGGAAATAAATAATATAGAACTTCAAGTAAAGGCAGCTGCCAAGTAAGCAAACCAATAATAATGTTGCCGCCAGCAAAAAATAAAATAGCTAATACAAATGCAAGACGAGATGAGCGCGCAAACGTATTTAGAAAACTCATTAAAGCAATAAACGGCATTACAGTAATTAGCAGAAACACCAATAGTGTCAGGCTTCTTGAAAAACCAGAAAGAAATAAACTTGGCTCACGATACGTCAACATAGCAAGCGTTGCCATCAGAGTAACAAATAACAATGCTGCTAAGATTAATACTTGTCCTAAAAAGCGGCCAATTATAATCTCTGAACGAGTTGCCCGTAGTGACAAAAAGCGTAGCGTACCACGCTGACGATCTCCCACAGTTTGGTCGCTACATAAAAACAAGCAAAAGCAAGGGAAGCTATATAAAGCGATTAGCCAGTACATCGCTAGCTCTGATTCAGGCCAATCGAGCAACCGACTGATACCGATAGCACCAAAGGCCTGCCTAGCAAAGTCAGCAAACTCAGCAGAGCTAATCAAATTCACAGATTCAGCTATGGGATAGCGTAAAATAAGTAACCAACAAATGGCGAATGCAGCAACCGCTAGCAAACCACGTTTGGTCAAAAATAGTCGTACAAGTTCAAATTGAGCAATTTGCGCAAGACGTTTAGGGTGTAACTGCGTCACTCACAATCCTTAATGAATATTATTATTGGAATTACACTAAGGTGAAACAGCTTGAATTACCAGAAAAAAAAGAGCCGCATTGCGGCTCTTATGTAACAAAGTATAAACTTTTTAACTACAGATGGCTCTCGTAAACACCAAGAGCTTGATCTAGATCGGCTAGCAAATCTGTTACATCTTCCAAGCCTATATGTAAGCGGATCACTGGGCCTTGCGTCCAACCTGTTTCAGAGCGAAGCCCTTTCATCGTTAAATTTGCTGTAACTAAACTTTCGTATCCGCCCCAAGAAAAGCCCATTTTAAAATGCTGCAAACTATCTAAAAACGCATCTATCGCTTGTTGATTTCCTTGCTTCATTACAAACGAAAATAAGCCATTACTCCCGTCAAAGTCACGTTTAAAGAACTCATGGCCTGGACAGCTCGAAAAGGCCGGATGGCGAATATGATCAACCAATGGGTGTGTTTCAAGCCATTTAGCAACTTCAATGGCGGCTTGCTCGTGCTGTTTTAAACGCACAGCCATAGTGCGTAAGCCACGTAATGCTAAATATGCATCATCAGCAGACGTACATTGGCCTAATAGATATGAGTTTTCTCTCAGTGTTGACCAGTACTTTTTATTAGCAACCGCCACTCCCATCATTACATCGGAATGGCCAACAATATATTTAGTCGCAGCTTGAATACTAATGTCCACCCCATGCTCAAGCGGTCTAAAATGCAGGCCATTACCCCAAGTATTATCTAACATCGTCATAACACCACGCTCATTCGCTTTAGCGACCATAGCGGGTACATCTTGCACTTCCATGGTAATCGAGCCAGGTGATTCTAAAAATAATACACGGGTATTTTCTTTTATTAACTCATCAATGCCTGCACCAATACCTGGTGGATAATAGGTTGTTTCAATCCCAAGACCGGCTAATATTTTGTCACAAAAATCACGAGTTGGTTCGTAAGCAGTATCAACCATCAAAATATGATCGCCCGTTTTCACAAACGATAATAGCGCATTGCTTATTGCAGCCGCACCTGATGGATAAAGTGCACAACCTTCTCCCCCCTCAAGTTCAGCAATAGCTTCTTGTAGTGCGAAGTGTGTGGTGGTTCCACGGCGACCATAAAAAAGCGTTTTATCGCCCCGTTTTTTAGCTGCTTCTTTTAACTCAGAAACCGAGTCGAAAACCACGGTTGATGCTCGCTGTACGACTGGATTTACCACGCCTTGCGTATACGCTTTTTTACGCCCAGCACTCACTATTTGAGTATTTTTATTTGTCTTTGTCATCGTTATTCCAATCTAGTTTACAGGTTGCGCCAATGCTCAACCAAAAATCGAGAAATAGAGTCTTGTCGGGTTAATTTTAGGTGACTGCCCTGTTCATGCCATTGGCCAAATTGATTCAGATCATCACGACTAAACCACCTAGCGTCATCTAATTCATCTTTATCAACATGAATATCTTCTGACACTGCTGTTGCCATAAAACCAAACATGATTGAAGATGGAAAAGGCCAAGGTTGTGAAGCTATATACTGAATATCAGTGACAGCAATACCAGCTTCTTCCATGACTTCTCGGGCGACAGCTTGCTCGAGTGTTTCACCTGGATCAACAAACCCCGCCAATGTTGAAAACACGCCCTCAGGCCAGCTTGCTTGACGACCGAGTAAACAGCGCTCAACACCATCAGCAAAGGTTTTTTTCACTATCATAATGACGGCAGGATCAGTGCGAGGAAACGTTTGATGCTGACACGTTTGGTTCTCACATAAGCGAGAGTGCCCTGCTTCAACCATATTATTTTCATGACCACATCGGCCACAAAAACGATGGGTTGCATGCCAAAAACAAAGACCACGAGCAAGTGCAGCAATTGAGCCTTGCTTTAGTTCAACTTGAGGGCCTAACTTGCGTATATCAACAAACTCAGTACCATCAAGAACAGAGTCAATAAATGAATCAGGCACATTGCTTACATCTAACGCAAAATGAGCAATTCCTTGCTCGTCAAGGCCAAGTAAAATACCTTTCGATAAATCAAGATGATCAACCTGAGATAGGCGCAAATAACACACCTCAGGGCACCCTTTAACAAATAGACTCTGATTATTTTTAACAAGTAACCAGCGACTCTGAGAATTAATTTTCGCCTTTAGCCACTTAGGATCTTTTCGATGATTAGAGGCACGGTCCAGTGGCATTTGAGAGTAATTCAGCATGGCGTTCCTTTGAAATTATTTACCCCCTAAAACTACCACAAGCTGATGATAAACCCAATTTATAACAGGCATAAAAAAAGCCCAAATGGGCTTTTTTGCTCTCTCTCACAATTTTACAAGGTCGCTAGGTGCGCTTGTAGTTTTTGGTTCTCAGCTTCAATGTGCTGATAGAACGCTAAATCTTCTAACTTACTTGCAGCCGCTTTATCAATGATGATGACAGCATCCTTATGCATTTGTAATGCAGAGGCTGGACACTTTGCCATGAGCGGGCCTTCAACCATTGCCTGTACTGCATCAGCTTTACTTTCACCCGTCGCTAATAGCACTACTTTTTTGGCTTCTAAGATAGTCCCAATCCCCATAGTGATTGATAAATGCGGTTGATATTCGCCTTCGCCAAAGAATCGTGCGTTATCATCAATGGTTGCTTTGGTAAGTGTTTTTACCCGAGTGCGCGAGGTAAGACCTGAAGACGGCTCGTTAAAACCTATATGACCGTTACGGCCAATACCAAGTAATTGCACATCAACCCCTCCTGATGCTGCAATTTTTTGCTCATATTCATTGCACGCAACTAACGGGTTGATTGCATCTCCAGGCGGAACATGCGTGTTATCTTTGTTAATATCTACGTGATTAAATAATTGCTCATTCATAAAGTATCGATAACTTTGCGGATGCTCACCTGTAAGACCTAAGTATTCATCTAAATTAAATGTTGTCGCTTGGCTAAATGAAATATCACCCGCTTTATTTTTTGCGATAAGCTCCTGGTATAACGCAACAGGTGTTGAGCCAGTTGCCAAGCCAAGTACTGATGCTGGTTTTTTTATAAGTTGTTTAGCAAAGATGTTAGCCCCGTAGGCTGCCACTTGTGCGGCATCATCAAGAATGACTATTTGCATATTGATTAGCTCTAATTATAAATTGAAAAAAAATGGGATCTAAAACCCGACCCCACGTGCAATCGAATCGGGTTTTAGATCAAACTACTGCCAGGATACGGTACAGTAGCTATAACCATTATGACAACGCTGTCATTATCACTTTTAGATTTTACTTTGTAAAGTAAAAGTGAATAAAAAAATAACGTTTTCTATCAGCGTTAACTAAACACTGACAAAGATTTTTCTACGGTACATCCAATGCAACACAAGCATTTGTACAGCAAGTAATGCTACCACGGCTATTAATGGCTGCCATGAATCAGGAACCGCGCGAATAACACCACCAAAAACACTTTGGCTAACATAACCCCAGTTCACTAAGCTCGAGGCTAGGTAAATAATGATCGAATTAGCACCTATAATAACAAATGGATACGCAACTCGCTGCCCTGGTAATATATCAACCAAGGCATAAAACACGGCTAATAAAATAGCGCTCCACCCTACTGTCACCAATACAAAAGAGCTCGTCCATAACTCTTTATTTACCGGAAACTGTAAATCCCAGAGCCACCCTAAGCTTACGCTAACAAGGCCTGAAATAAATAACACGCCAGACATTTTCCATTCACCAATTTGTTGTGCTCGTGCAATAAGCTGGCCTGCAAACACCCCCATAAGTGCGTTAACAATCGCTGGTAGATTAGACAACACGCCTTCAGGGTCTACAACGCGATTTTGATAACTAATCCCTGGTAGTAAATACTTATCGAACCATGCATTCCAACTTCCAGCAGCAGATAAGTCTCCGGCACTGCCTCCAGGTACAGGCACAAAGCTAAGCAGTAACCAGTAGCCAAGTAAAATAGATACCGCTGTTATGACTTGGGTTCGTAAGCTTGTATGCCAAACCAACATGGCACAGAAAAACCACGCAATGGCTATTCGAGCTAATACACTGGCGTAGCGTATCTCATCAAACGCCATCGGCATGCCTGTACCCCAGCCGTGATTATATAAAATACCTAAAAAACAGAGCAGTAATAAGCGCTTAATAGCTTTGCGATAATAGACTTTACGCTCATCCCAACTTAAGTGATCAATGCGTTTGGGGGCAAGCCCCATAGCAACGCCAGATAAGAAAATAAATAGCGGGAATATTAAGTCGTAAAAAGTAAAACCGTGCCATTCACTGTGCACTGTATGTGCTTCAAATAGCTTCCAGCCTGTCCAGCCTGTTAGCACAAAAAGTGCTGCAAATATTGACTGACCACCTAAGATCCAAAACATATCCATGCCGCGTAATGCATCTAAAGAAGCTAAACGCTTTTTTGTAGGTTGTGTTGTTGTCATTTTATTACCTTTAATACAAAAAGCCCCGCGATACAACGGCGGGATTTTTACAGGGAAGTTCTAAACTGCGTTACCTGCAATATAAGTTGCTTTTACATACTGATGCTCATCAAGTACAACAAAATCAGCATCGAAGCCATTTACCAGACGGCCCTTTTTGTTCAAACCAAGATATTGTGCAGGATACAAAGACGCCATTCTCAAGCTTTCGGCTAAACTCACATCCAATGTATTAACGGTATTGCGTACAGCACTTGCCATATCAAGCACACTGCCCGCAAGTTCGCCTGTTGTCGAATTTAAACGGTCACCGGTACGAATAACTTTTCGACCGTCAAAGAAATCAAACTCCATATCGTCAGTGCCCACAGGAGGCATTGCATCAGTTACTAACATAACCTTACCGCGTTGCTTAGTACGAATCGCTAACTTGGCTGACGATGGGTGAACATGATGACCATCAACAATTAAGCCACACCAGCTGTTATCATCCCAAAGAGCAGAGCCAACTACACCAGGCTCTCGCGAGGTAAATGCCGACATTGCATTAAATAAATGTGTAAAACCATCAGCGCCTGCGGCCAATGCTTTATTAGTCGTTGCAAAATCAGCGTTAGTGTGGCCAATACTTACTTTCACACCACATTCAACTAATCGCGCTATATCTTCTGCTCTGACATTTTCAGGTGCCAGCGTCACCATTTTTATGCCCAAGTCTTGACGTGCATATATCGCAAACTCTTGCTCTGAAATAGGTCTTATAAACTGTTCACTATGAGTGCCTTTCTTAGGTAAAGATAAATGTGGGCCTTCAAAATGAATACCTAACACACCTGGCACTGCTTGGGCAATTGCCTCTGCCGTTGCATCAGCAGCTTGTGCCATCACCTCTACTTTATCAGTAATGAGGGTTGGCATTATCGCAGTTGAACCAAATCGACCATGCGCTTTCGCAATATTGTGCAAACATTGTGGGGTTTGCTCTGCATTAAAAAATGCACCACCACCACCATTTACTTGCACATCAATAAAACCAGGCACCACGAGCCCATCTAGCTTAACCGCATCGGTACTTGCTTCAGTTAGGGTGAATACCCCATTATCTACACTAAAATAACGATCGTTTAAAAATTCTTCGCCGGTAAATAGTGACTGAGCATGAAAAATCGTCATTAAATTGCTACCTCTTGGCTTTGTTCTAACACAGACTGTTGTGCGAAATATACCGCTCCCATTTCAGGTGGTTGAATTGGGTTTTCTACAAGCTTAGCGATATCAGGGTCTAGCCATTTATTTAACGGCTCAGCTAACCCACCTATCATAGACAAACGTGGTGGTTTATTCTCTAATAAACGGTGTGCAAGTTTACTCACATACTCTGCACCGTCTTTAACAATAGCAAGTGCCACTGCATCTTGCTCATTTGCAGCATTAAACACATAGCGAGCAAGTTTTGCATAACTACTAGATGGTTGACCTGACATTTGCTCAACAATCGCCATTGCGTTATCAGCCGCGAAATGTTCGGTAATGACTTTGGTTAAACAGGTCTTTGAGCCTAACCCATCTAAATCCAACAGCGTGGCTTTTATCGCTTCAAGTCCCATCCAGGCACCGCTGCCTTTGTCACCTAACGCAAAACCATGGCCACCAAAATTGCTGGTTTGCCCATTCACACAAGAAAAGCCGCATGAGCCCGTGCCTGTGATAATGACTGCACCGTCACTGCCTTCATGAGCGCCTATACAAGCCGTATGTAGGTCAGTCGTTAAAAACATTTGTTTGAACGGGTGTTCCCACTCCATAATTTTATCGTATAGGCTCGGCAAGTTAACACCTGCAAGGCCTAAACCTGCATAGAGTTGATGTACCGTCTCTAACGGTAACCCAGCATCACGCAACGCTAATTGAGTTGAGACCATTATAGATTCAAGTGTGCGCTCCAAACCATGTAGTGGATTTGCCGGACCGCCTAAGCCTGTCCCTAATACGCCATGTTTTACAGAGTAAATGGTTGCTCGGCACTTTGTTCCGCCACCATCGATACCAATAAACAATTGGTCCTCACTCACACTCTTCGCCATCATTTAACGACCCCTAACCTTCGTTTAGTTTTTGTATAAATCGCACTATTTTTTCTTATCAGAATGCGAAATCATCTCAACCCATGTTGATTTAATGTTACACAATAAATGACAGCGTTGTCATTACATTTTTCATAAAAATTCGTATAACTTTCATAATTATTTCTAATTTGTTGAATTAAAAAGCTTTATTAACAGAAAAGAAATTTGAAACAGACCTAGCAATTACTTGGTATGTCTTGTCCTCATTGTTTATTTGAATTAAAAGAGCCATTTCAAGTGCATATTACTATAACTATGAACGAGTCTAGCTCATATTAGCTTAGCTGAAATAATACTTTAGTTAAACAATTTATTTAAATAGGAATATTTATTGCTATTCTCTGCGGTTATTAAGTAACAAGCCGTCGTCGATACAGTAAAAATTCTCAGCCGCATTTTTTAGTACATCAGCAGTCAATTGTTCTGCCCCATACACATCACAAGGAATTTGATAGTTGTGTGCTAGATGCCCTAATAACAATGCAAAGTCACCATCGCCAGACAGCAACACCATTTTGTCTACTTTGCGTGCATTTTCAAGCATATCAATAGTAATACCCACATCCCAATCGCCTTTTGCACTGCCATCGCGTCGCTGAATAAACGGCTTAAGTTTTACTTCAAAGCCTATTGCTCGCAAAATATTTTGAAATTGTGATTGCTTTTCATCGCCACGATAAATTGCATAGGCAATAGCACCATCAATTGTATACAGCTCCTGCATTTTTGCCCAAAAGGCGTTGTAATCGAAGTTTTTTCCATAACTTTCTTTACAGGTGTAGTAAATATTCTGTACGTCGACAAAAATAGCAACTCTCGGCTTTTCAATTGTTTGCATAATACACCTTGTATAATTTATATCTTGCTACTGTAGCACGACTTACTTGTAATTCACTCAAAAGTAACCTAAATTGGTTACATGAACAACAGTAACCAAATTTGGTTACATATGAACAAGTAACTAGTTTTAGTTACAGTAAAAGGATGCGCTATGATTGCGGTGATCACTGGGGATTTAATTAAATCACAAAGAATCCCACAACAAGAATACGATGCAATGCTATACCAACTCGATCAAAGCTTACGTTTTATTACTCAACACTTTGAAAGTAGTTTTAGCATTTATCGTGGTGATGCTTTGCAATTACAGCTACAAACACCAGAATCTGTCTGTCATGTAGCGATACTCTTATATTTACAAATGAAAGCCGCTAACTATGAATTACGTCAAAGTATGGCCATTGGCACAGTCGATAATCCTCGCGCCGATATAAAAACAGCCACAGGAAGTGCGTATACGTTATCCGGTCAGGGCTTAGATAATATGACTCATCAGCTGTTAACAATAAAAGTGGAAAATAATCATCTCGATGAAGGATTTTTACTCAATATTGCCTTAATAGAGGTATTGCTAGAGAAGATGAGCCAAAAACAAGCGAATGCTTTATTTAATTACCTTACAGCAAGCAATAATAGCCACGCAGAACTAGCAAAAGAGCTCAATACAAGCAGAGAAAATGTGACCAAATTACTAAACCTTGCTCAGTACCAATTAGTCGAGCGTTTTATCAAGTACAGCCATACAACACTCAAAGGATTGATAGCATGAGCTTTACCTTATTACTTGTCGCCCTATTTTTAGCACACTTGGTTGCTGACTTTTATCTACAGCCAATGAGCTGGGTTAATGACCGAAACAGCCGACATTTTCGCGCAACAAAGTTGTATTTGCATGTTTTAACACACGGCATTGTTTCGTTTATCATTTTAGCTCTTTGGGAGTTTAATTATGGCTGGAGTGAGCTTGCACGTGTTGTCTGCGCAACACTGCTAATTATGCTTAGTCACTTCCTCATTGATTTAGCAAAATCCTATTCCAATAAAGGGGTCGTTCCATTTCTACTTGATCAGCTTGCACATAGTATTGTGCTGGTGATGCTAGCTGTATGGTTAACCGATTATGATGAATTTTATGCGCTTATTTGGCAAAAACTAATTGCTATAGATACTCTTTTTGTTATCTGTGCTTATATACTCGTATTAAATCCAAGCTCAGTATTTATTCGCATGATGCTTGAAAAAATCACACAAGGCTTTGCTACATCTGGCAGCATTCCTGCAGCTGGCCACAGTATAGGGCTTTTAGAGCGAGGACTGATGCTAAGCTTTATACTTATGGGTGAATATGCAGGAGTAGGATTCCTACTCGCTGCAAAATCAATCTTTCGCTTTGGAGATTTAAAAGCGAGCGAAGAAAAACAACTCACAGAGTATGTCATGCTTGGCACTTTATTAAGCGTTTCTGTGACATTACTCATTGGTATGAGTACTGTTTATTTAGTTAAACTCTTTTGAGTGTTAACTTAACACAGTGTCTATTTGAACATTTGTCGCCATACCTTCACAAAGATCCGTGGTTATGGTGGCGAATGCACCATTGATCAATGCAAGGTTTGGTGCAACATGACCAATATCAGCATCGGTCAAAACAGGGAATAAGTTGCCTTGAAATGCTAACTCAATCGCCTGATATTCATCAAAGTAACAGTCATTGTTAATTGCTGGGCTACGCCCAAATATAACGGCATTGACATCAGTAAACACATCATTAAGTTTTAAAGATAATAAACACCTTGCTAACGCCATCGGACTCAGCTCTGCATTTTCTAAATAAAGAATTAATCCCTCCGGTGCATACTGTTTTTTAAATTCATGCAAGGCATAGTAATTTGAAGGCAGTAATAAGCCTAGTGTGTCAATACAGCCGCCAATCAAACGACCTGACACCTCTATTTGTCGCTTATCTTTATAGTTAATACAACGCCATTGGCTTTCGGCTGTGTAGTTGAATTTTGCATCAGGTTTAGTTGCGTAATCAATCTGATCTTGCTGATAAAACGGCGCAGCAAGTTGCTTAAAGGATGCTTTTTCTTCAAGGCCCATGGCGGTAAATAAAGCCGCTAGGTGTGGATCTTTATCATCGGGGTGAATCTGCATTAAATTCGCAGCATGCAGTGTAGCCCAGCCACATCGGGTAGTGAGTGCGCAAGCAAAGGTACTGATATCGGAAAAACCAACTAACCATTTAGGCTTTGCGTTACTGATAGCACTAAAATCTAACAAAGGTAAGATCTCCATGGTGAGATCCCCTCCCCAAGGCGGCATAATCGCGGCAATCGAGTCATCTGTTAAAAACTGCATCAATTCGGCCGCACGTTCCTTTGCACTATTGTGTTGTTGACGTAAACAGTCTCCTTCAACAACATTAAACCCCTTCGCACTTAGCCCTTCGAGTACAACATCTAATCTTTTATGATATGCCTTATCGACACCAGAAGAAAAAGCACATATGGCGATGCTATCGCCTAAAGATAGCGCTTTAGGATATTGAATTTTCACCACTATTACCTCTTCTTTTGAATAACCAAGCAGCCAACGTACCGAATAACATACCAGAAGTAAACAGGCATAAAAAAACCGCAGTATGTAACTGCGGTTTTTATCAATGCTTGGTTAAGCTACTAAATATACTCAACTTCAATGATTTCGTACTCTACTTCACCATTTGGCGTTTTAATGGTAACGGCATCATCGACCTCTTTACCAATTAAACCACGCGCGATTGGCGAATTTACAGAGATCAGATTGTTTTTGATATCTGCTTCATCATCACCCACAATTTGGTATTTAACCTCAGCGTCAGTGTCAACATTAACGATAGTGACCGTTGTGCCAAAAATAACTTTGCCAGTTTTTGGCATCTTAGTTACGTCGATGATTTGTACGTTTGAAAGCTTTGCTTCAATTTCTTGAATACGACCTTCGCAAAAACCTTGTTGCTCACGAGCAGCATGGTATTCAGCGTTTTCTTTCAAATCACCGTGCTCACGTGCTTCAGCGATATCAGCAACGATTTTTGGACGGGTAACTGTTTTTAATTCGTTAAGTTCTTCGCGCAGTAATGCTGCACCACGAACCGTCATCGGAATTGATTGCATATTATTCTCACTTAATCCCAAGGGCGATTGCCTCGCCCTTGACACATTTCCTTAGTTCATTCGCTGGTGTAGTTCCTGAACTGACGTCACCTTGCTACGGTCGTCTGCTTGGTTTGCAGTACAGTTAGCAAATGCCGCGTTCAGTGTCGTTGTGTAGTTAGTTTTGTGCTGTAACGCACCACGACGTAACACCTTCGAATCTTCAATCGCTTGGCGACCTTCAGTAGTGTTTACAATGTAGCTGTATTCACCATTTTTAATTCTATCAAGAATATGAGGACGACCTTCGTATACTTTGTTCACGCGACGAACTGCAATGCCCGCTTCTTCTAGCGCTTTTGCAGTGCCACCCGTTGCATCTAGCTCAAAACCTAAAGCTGTCATGGTTTTAGCTAATTCAACAATACGTGGTTTGTCACTGTTGCGTACCGATAGTAACGCGCGACCACCGCGTGGTAAAGTGTTGCTTGCACCTAATTGTGCTTTAGCGAATGCTTCGGCGAAAGTTTCACCAACCCCCATTACCTCACCCGTTGAGCGCATTTCTGGGCCACGGATTGGGTCAACACCTTGGAACTTAGCAAATGGCAGTACCACTTCTTTTACGCTGTAGTAAGGAGGGATTACTTCTTTTGTAATACCTTGGCTTGCTAGCGACTGACCCGCCATACAACGCGCAGCAACTTTTGCAAGTGCAATACCTGTCGCTTTAGAAACAAACGGGACTGTACGTGCTGCACGTGGGTTTACTTCGATTAAGTAAACTTTACCGTCTTTCACAGCAAACTGTGTATTCATCAGACCTACTACGCCAAGCTCTAGTGCCATATCAGTCACTTGCTTACGCATTACGTCTTGTACTTTAGCAGTTAGTGAGTGAGCAGGTAATGAACACGCTGAGTCACCTGAGTGAACACCTGCTTGCTCAATGTGCTCCATGATACCACCGATGATTACTTGCTCACCGTCACAGATAGCGTCAACGTCAACTTCGATTGCGTTATCTAAGAAGTGGTCAAGTAGTACTGGCGCTTCATTTGACGCTGATACTGCTTCGGTCATATAACGACGTAAATCGTCTTCATCATAAACCACTTCCATCGCACGACCACCTAGTACGTACGAAGGACGTACAACCAGTGGGAAACCAATTTCAGCTGACTTAACAATCGCTTCTTCTAAAGAAGTCACTGTTGCATTCTCTGGTTGAAGAAGGTTCAAACGCTCAACAAGCTGTTGGAAACGTTCACGGTCTTCTGCACGGTCGATTGCATCTGGTGAAGTACCAATAACTGGCACGCCATTCGCTTCCAGCTCACGAGCAAGTTTCAGTGGTGTTTGACCACCGTACTGAACGATAACACCTTTTGGCTTTTCAACGCGTACGATTTCTAATACATCTTCTAGCGTGATTGGCTCGAAGAATAGACGGTCAGAAGTATCGTAGTCAGTCGAAACAGTTTCAGGGTTACAGTTAACCATAATTGTTTCATAGCCGTCTTCACGTAAGGCTAATGCTGCGTGAACACAACAGTAATCGAATTCGATACCTTGACCGATACGGTTAGGACCACCACCGATTACCATGATTTTATCTTTGTCAGATGGATTCGCTTCACACTCTTCATCATAAGATGAGTACATGTAAGCTGTGTCTGAGCTAAACTCTGCAGCACAGGTATCAACGCGCTTATATACAGGCACGATATCTAACTGGTGACGCTTCTTACGAATTTCTGCTTCAGAAACACCGGCAATTTCAGCGATACGCGCATCAGCAAACCCTTTACGCTTAAGCTTACGTAAGAACTCAGCATTTAAACCAGCCATACCTACTTCGCTGATTGTTGCTTCGTCTTTTAAGATGTCTTCGATTTGCACTAGATACCAAGGATCAATCTTAGTTAGTTCGAAAACGTCTTCTACGCTCATACCATGACGCATTGCATCAGCAACGTACCAAATACGCTCAGCACCTGGCTCACGTAATTCACGGATGATTTTTTCTTTTGCTTTCGGATCATCAAGGGCAACAATTGGGTTAAAGCCCGTTGCGCCTACTTCAAGACCACGTAATGCTTTATGCAGAGACTCTTGTTGGTTACGACCAATCGCCATAACCTCACCCACAGACTTCATCTGTGTTGTTAGACGGTCGTTTGAACCTGCGAATTTTTCGAAGTTAAAACGTGGGATCTTAGTAACAACATAGTCAATTGACGGCTCGAAAGACGCAGGTGTTTTACCGCCAGTGATGTCGTTTTGTAGCTCGTCAAGCGTGTAACCTACAGCTAGTTTCGCTGCGATTTTCGCAATTGGGAAACCCGTTGCTTTTGATGCGAGTGCAGATGAACGCGATACACGAGGGTTCATCTCGATGATAACCATACGGCCATCAACTGGATTCACACCAAACTGTACGTTTGAACCACCTGTTTCAACACCGATTTCACGAAGTACCGCCATCGATGCATTACGCATGATTTGGTATTCTTTATCAGTTAGTGTTTGCGCTGGAGCAACCGTGATTGAGTCACCAGTATGAACACCCATAGGGTCAAAGTTTTCGATAGAACATACGATGATACAGTTGTCGTTTTTGTCACGAACAACTTCCATTTCGTATTCTTTCCAACCGATTAATGATTCATCGATTAAAAGTTCATTTGTTGGTGATAAATCTAAACCACGCTCACAAATTTCATCAAATTCTTCTTGGTTGTATGCAACACCACCACCGGTACCACCCATAGTGAATGATGGACGAATGATACATGGGAAGCCGATGCGGCTAAGAACATCGTGTGCTTCTTCCATTGAGTGAGCGATTTCTGCACGCGGACACTCAAGGCCAATGTTCTTCATTGCTACGTCAAAACGCTCACGGTTTTCAGCTTTATCGATTGCATCAGCAGTTGCACCGATTAACTCAACACCGTGTTTTGCCAGCACGCCGTGCTTATCTAAATCAAGCGCACAGTTTAATGCTGTTTGACCACCCATAGTAGGCAGTACTGCATCTGGCTTTTCTTTTTCAATTATTTTCTCTACCACTTCCCAGTGAATTGGCTCGATGTACGTCGCATCCGCCATTTCAGGGTCAGTCATGATAGTTGCAGGGTTCGAGTTTACAAGAATTACTCGAAAGCCTTCTTCTCGTAGTGCTTTACACGCTTGTGCACCAGAGTAGTCAAATTCACAAGCTTGACCGATTACGATCGGGCCTGCGCCTAAGATAAGAATGCTTTTTATGTCGGTACGTTTTGGCATTGTTACTCCGGTTAAATTAGTTAGAACGTGCTTGCATCAAATCGATGAAGTGGTCAAATAATGGCGCCGCATCATGTGGACCTGGGCTTGCTTCAGGGTGACCTTGGAAGCTAAATGCAGGCTTATCTGTGCGGTGAATACCTTGTAGCGTGCCATCGAATAATGAAACGTGAGTTGCACGTAAGTTCGCTGGTAATGTTGCTTCATCAGCTGCGAAACCGTGGTTTTGAGCAGTGATCATTACAACATTTCGGTCAAGGTCTTTAACTGGGTGGTTACCACCGTGGTGACCAAACTTCATTTTCACCGTTTGTGCACCTGAAGCAAGTGCAAGTAATTGGTGACCTAAACAGATACCAAAGATTGGCGTGTCTGTTTCTAGGAAAGTTTTGATTGCTTCAATCGCGTAAGTACACGGCTCAGGGTCACCAGGGCCATTTGATAAGAAGATACCGTCTGGGTTTAATGCCAGTACGTCTTCTGCAGATGTTTGTGCAGGAACAACGGTTAATTTACAACCGCGGTCAACTAACATACGTAAGATATTACGTTTAACACCGAAGTCATAAGCAACAACGTGGAACTTCTCGTCTGCTGCTTCTAGCGTTTTAAAGCCTGAACCTAACGTCCAGCTTGATTCGCGCCACTCAAAATTTTCCTTGGTTGAGACAACTTTTGCTAAATCCATGCCTTTTAAGCCTGGGAAGGCTTGCGCAGCTTCAAGCGCTTTTTTCTCATCTAACTCGTCGCCTGCAATGATACAACCATTTTGAGCGCCTTTATCACGTAAAATACGTGTTAATTTACGAGTGTCGATGTCAGCAATACCTAAGATATTGCGTTCTTTTAAGTAATCACTTAACGATTGCTCGTTACGGAAATTACTTGCTAGCAGTGGCAAATCACGGATCACTAGGCCTTTAGCCCAGATTTGACCCGCTTCTTCGTCTTCGCTGTTAGTACCCGTATTACCGATATGTGGGTACGTCAAAGTTACGATTTGTTCCGCGTATGAAGGGTCAGTCAAAATTTCTTGATAACCAGTCATAGACGTATTGAATACTACTTCACCGACTGACATGCCGTCAGCGCCGATTGCAGTACCGCGAAACACTGTGCCGTCTTCTAGGACTAACAGAGCGGATTTAGTCAAGTTAACCTCCTAACAGTAAAAAACGGGAGTAAAGTCATTTGCTCTACTGCCCGTTTAAAGCGATTGGAAACACGCATTTATGAATTTTTGGCAAATTGGCGCTATTCTACAGTAAATTAGCTTTTAGATCTAACCTTAATTAATAAAACAGTGAAAATAAGCGTTATTAACTAAAAATTCACTGAAACTGCCAAAAAAGAAACTAAACTACTTCAAGTCAAGCACATCTTGCATGTCATAAAGTCCAGCTGGTTTATTTTTCAACCAGCCCGCAGCTCTTACTGCACCTAACGCGAAGGTCATTCTTGAACTTGCTTTATGAGTTAATTCTAGCCTTTCGCCAGAAGTTGCGAAGTATGCGGTGTGTTCACCTACTATATCTCCGCCCCTCATGACCGAATAACCGATTTCATTTTGCGATTTTGCGTGTTCGTCTTTGCTTCTATCAAAACGCGCGACTTCATCATGCTGCCAGCCTTTTGCCTCAGCAATTGCTTCACCAATTGCCAACGCAGTCCCTGATGGCGCATCGATTTTGTGACGATGATGAGCTTCAAATATTTCGATATCCATGTCATCGCCAAACTTCACAGCCGCAGTCTGCACTAAGTTAAGCAGTAAATTTACACCTACGCTATAGTTGCGAGCAAAAACAATCGGAATGTGCTTCGCAGCATCATTAAGCGCATCAATGTCATCTTGGTTAAGGCCCGTGGTACCAATGACCATGGCGATATTTTTTTCGACTGCTATTTTTAGGTGGTTGCGCATTCCTGCTGGCAAAGTGAAATCAATCAATACATCAGCATCTTTTACGTCGGTTTCTTTACTAAATAATACATCCGCTGACGCAGCGCTGTTTAATTGATTAACCGCTATATCTAAAAGTGGCGAGTTATCACGCACGTACGCGCCGGTTAATGTTGCATCATCTTTTTTTGAGACAGCTTCTAAAAGTGCAAGTCCCATGCGGCCGTTTGCGCCAAATACACCTATGCGGTTCATGTAGTTACCTTATCTATTCTTCTTAGCTGGCTGGATTTTATCGAAAACTCATGTAATAGTCAGGTTAGCTTATAAAAATACAGAGCTAATTTTAGATTTTATTGAATAACAACAATAATAACAGATAGTCTTTGCATTTAGCCATCTATACATTTAAACTTCTTCCTTTGCGCCGATTTGGTCTTTGGCTTGCGGGCGCTGTTGCAGCAGTATTGCCTTTTGGTAATGCGGGCAACTAAATACAGCTAAAAGAAGTCTTTGGCTGTGTTATTGGTTATCTAACGAGGAATATGATGCAGCCATCATTTAATAAAACAAAAGCAAAACTTTCTTTGCTGCCGCTTTTGGTGTTTGTCGGCTTATTTTTAGGCGCTGGCTTATACTTACAATCTCAAGGTGTCGATTACGCCTTCTATCAATTGCCTGCGCCTGTGGCAATTTTGCCAGCTATCATGCTGGCGTTTATCTTAAATAAAAATACCATCAACCACAGCGTTGAAACCTTTATAAAAGGTGCTGGCCATAGCAACATCATCACTATGTGTTTGATTTATCTACTTGCCGGTGCATTTTCTGCGGTTGCCGGTGCAACCGGTGGTGTTGATGCCGTTGTTAATGCAGGCTTATCACTTATTCCACCGGCTTTATTACTCCCTGGGTTATTTTTAATTGCTGCGGTTGTATCGACTGCGATGGGTACTTCAATGGGTACTATTGGAGCCATTGGCCCGATTGCTTATGCAGTTGCGCAAAAAACGGGGATTGATCCATCACTGATGGCAGGCACGATTGTATCGGGTGCCATGTTTGGTGATAACTTATCAATCATCTCTGACACAACCATTGCTGCAACCCGCACGCAAGGCTGTGAGATGAAAGATAAATTCCGTGAGAACTTAAAAATCGCCTTACCCGCAGCGGCATTAACTATTGGTTTGTTATTCTTCTTAACGCCTGCTGCAGAAGCGGTAGAGACGCAAGACTTCGATATTTTATTAGTGTTACCTTATGCCTTTATCTTAGTGCTCGCGGTAATGGGCTTTAATGTCTTTGTGGTGCTGTTTAGCGGTATTATTTTCGCTGCACTCATGGGCTTTACTGGCAGCTATGAAGGTGCAAGCTTTGTTAAAGATATCTATAAAGGCTTTACTGACATGCAGGAAATTTTCTTGCTGTCGATGTTTATCGGTGGTCTTTCTGAGTTTATCCGCATTAATGGTGGCCTTGATTACATTGCTAACAAAATTCAAGCAATCACTAAAATCATTGCAAAATGGCACCGTAAAGTTGCGGATCAATTAGGGATTGCAGCACTGGTTATGACCAGTAACTTATGTATCGCTAATAATACCGTGTCTATTATAGTTGCAGGCCCGATTGCTAAAAAATTAGCGGATGATGGTGAAATTACAGGAAAGCGTTCAGCAAGCTTACTTGATATTTTTGCTTGTGTTACGCAAGGCTCATTACCGTATGGCGCACAAGCGCTTTTACTCGGCGCGACTTTCAAAATTAGCCCGTGGGAAGTTTCTACCTCTTCTTACTACTGCTTTATTCTTGCTTTCACTGCGATAGCAGTAATTTGCTTACGCCGAAATAAAGCATAAGTTAAATAATTTTTCTCTCGATACGCCCAAATATGGGCGTATCTGCTATAATCTTCTTGTATATACCCAAACCACCTCAAAGTGCGAGTTTCAGTTGGAATTAAAAGCGATTTAGGCAAGGCATTGATTGCAAGTAATAGTGGTTCTATTGTTAAAATCAATAACGCAGTATAAATCGCTTTTAAACCAACCCTTTGGGCGCTTCACAGGCACTCACTCTCATCGTTGTTACTTCTTAAAAGGGACTGCCATTCTTGCAAAGTAACGCCTTGATATTAAGCACCTGTGAAACGCTGAATTCTGCATCTTGAGGTGGCTTGGGTATATAACCCTTTACACCATCAATATTGAGATATGAACTTGAAAAAGATCCTTTCTGTTGCTGCGCTTTGTGCAGTGAGTACTTCGAGCTATGCCGCTAATTGGAGCTCTACACAATTACACATTAATAACGGCGATCAAAAAAACCCGTTCACACTAGCCGAATCAAATACCACTGTGGTATCGCTACAGCATGCATCAGGCTATGACTATGGCGATAACTTCTTTTTTATCGACTACAGTGATGATGGCTTACAAGACGGCTATCAAGATAAAGATTTTTATGGTGAGTGGTATTCAACCTTCAGTTTATCAAAAATCTCTGGTAGTGATTTCTCATATGGCGCAATCAGTGATATGGGTTTAACGGCAGGTTTTAACGCTGCTGGCGACTCGAAAGTTCTTAAGTATTTACCCGGTGTAAAACTTAGCTGGCAAGCACCTGGGTTTAGTTTTTTATCGACTTTATTCACAGCGTATATTGATGACAGTGAAGGTGTAGCACGTGGTGGTGCACCGACTGAAACAAACAGCTGGATGATTGATGTTGCTTGGGGCTACCCATTCACTATCGGCTCACAAAAATTCAACGTAACGGGCCATGTTGAATACATTGCAGAGCGTGAAAATGAATTTGGCGAAGACGTTAAAGCGTGGATATTAGCACAGCCAATCATCACGTGGGATTTGGGTCATGCAATGAGCATGAAAGAAAACACCCTACTGCTGGGCCTTGAGTGGCAATACTGGCACAACAAGCTAGGTACAAATACAACTGAATCAGTCCCGCAGCTTCACGTTGAGTGGACGTTTTAATTAACTAGCAATTATAGAATAACAAAAGCCTGCTGTTATCATTCACAGCAGGCTTTTTTAATTATTTCGATTAAAGTTTACACTGAGGAGTTTTGCCTTTTGCTCTAGCCGTTTGTTGGGCTTTTAACGCATCTGGCATATGTTTTTGCAACTCTTTAATACGGTTACCAGGAGATGGGTGAGTCGACATAAACTCTGGTGTACCACTGCCCCCTGCTGCACTCATGTTTTGCCATAAAGATACCGACTGCTCAGGATTAAAGCCCGCTTCAGCCATTAAATCTAAGCCAACAATATCCGCCTCTGATTCATGTGAGCGACTAAATGGTAGTACCACACCGTATTGTGCTCCTAACCCTAAGGCTTGCATGATTTCACCTCGATACTGCACATTACCCATATCAAGTGCTGCGCCACCGACTTGCAGGCCCGTTTGTAAAAGAGAGTTTTGCGATACACGTTCATTTGAGTGCTCAGCGATAACGTGCGCGACTTCGTGGCCAAGTACCGTCGCTAATTGATCTTGATTAGTTGCGACTTTTAATAAACCGGTATGCACACCTATGTAACCCCCTGGTAATGCAAATGCATTTGCAGAGTCCTCTTCAAATACAACCACCTCCCATGATTGGTTAGCATATTCTTGAGGTAGCACCGCAATTACATCATTGGCAATACATTTCACGTAATTATTTACACGAGGATCGGAGTTAATCGGCTGTGTTTTTTTCATTTCTGCAAAGCTTGCTTGACCCATTTGACTCATTTGCTGGTCTGAATAAAGTGCAATTTGCGTACGTCCCGTTGGGGATGTTTTACAACCAGCTAAAATAGTCGTAGCGAGCACTGCCATAACTAACTTTTTCATACTAATCCTTCAAAATACTGAGAGTGGTGATAGTTTAATATACCAAAACCTTGCTTAATTTTATATGAAAATGAATAACTACCTAGGCAATTGTTATTTTTTAGTTAATTCTTTTACTTAGCAGGCAAACTAAGTTCACCCCTGCGTGCGACGCTGCTACAATAGTGACCTATTAAATGATTAATGAGTATGCAATGCCTTCCCCTGACTCGATAAATAAACGCATTTTATTACCTTTACTCGCAAGTATTGTTGCTATTACACCACTGGCGATTGATTTGTATTTACCTGCAATGCTTGTAATTGCTAACGATTTACAGACCACGATGCCAAACGTGCAGATATCTCTGAGTATCTATTTAGCAGGCTATGCTTTAGGTATGTTATTTTTTGGGCCTATTGCAGATGAGTTAGGCAGGCGGCTACTTGCAAAAGTGGGGTTAGTGCTATTTGGAATAACATCATTGGCCTTAGCTTTTTGTGATGATATTGAGTTATTTTGGACGCTCAGAGCCATACAAGCATTTACAGGTGCAGCTGCAACAGTGGTTGTTCCTGGTATTATTCGCCATATCTACCGTGAGCATACAGCCAAAGGTATGTCGTATGTTTCAATGATCATGATGGTTGCACCACTCATTGCACCAACCTTGGGTTCTTTGATCATGGGAATTTCAACATGGCAAGTGATATTTATTGCTTTAGCATCATACAGCTTTGCGATTTTAGCCTTAGTACAAATATACTTAATAGATATCCCTATTTTTAAAAGTCAACAACGTGGTTTTGCACTATTTTTTAATAGTTATAAAACCGTGTTTTCACGTAAAAGTGCATTAGCAGATATTGCCAGCTCAATGTTTGCTTCGTTTGCGTTCTTCTGCTTTTTAACATCAGTGCCTTATATCTACCTCGACTTTTTTAAAGTTGATGAGCAGCTATTCGGTGTGTTGTTTGCGTTTAATGTCTTGGCATTAATGTTTGGTAACTTTATGAATACTCGTTTGGTACCACGCTTAGGTTCTCGAAAGTTGTTATTTATCGGCCTTGGCATTGGTTTTGTTTCTGGTGGGGCATTGCTGTTATTCAGTGTGATGCATTTATCACTTTACTTTATCGTTGCGGCAATAGCGCCACTAATGATGAGTTTAGGTATTGTAGCAAGTAATGCAGACTCGTTAATATTGATGCAATTTGAGGAAAAGTCAGGTACAGCAACGGCGGTGATTGGTACACTTCGGTTTGGCAGTGGTGCTTTAGTCGGCCCTATCCTTGCGTTTGTTCATCCACAAAGTGCCATTCCATTTTCTGCGATGATGTTCAGTGCACTGATACTTATCTTACTCGTACAGCTGTGGCACAGAAAACAATACCAATCGACTTAAATATTTAATCATCCTAGCAGCTAAATGGTTGGTAACTTACCAAAAAAAATGCCTGTGATTAACAGGCATTTTTTATATATTTTTAAAGCTTATTCAGCTTCTTTCGATACCATTACCATCGCAGGGCGAAGTAAACGACCGTTTAGTGTGTAACCTTTTTGCATCACAGCTAATACCGTATTAGGTGCTACATCGTTACTTGGCTGAATTGACATAGCTTGGTGGAACTCTGGGTTAAATTGCTCGCCCTGTGGGTTTACAATTTCGACACCAAACTTAGCAACTGCGTCATTAAAGCTCTTAACTGTCATCTCAATGCCTTCAAGTACAGGCTTAAGCTCTTCATTTTCTTTATCAGAAAATTCAATTGCACGTTCTAAGTTATCAATCACTGGAAGTAACTCATTAGCGAACTTCTCTAGTGCAAATTTATGCGCTTTTTCTACATCTTGAGCAGCGCGACGACGCATGTTCTCAACGTCTGCGGCAGCACGTACAACACTGTCTTTTTGATCATTAATAGTCTGTTTTGCAGCTTCAAGTTCACTATGCAGTAATGCAATTTCTGCTTCAGGGCTCATTTCTTCGCCTTCCATTTGCTCTGCTGCTTCTACAGCTGCATCAACGTCCGCTTGCATCTGTTCAAATTCTTCGTTTAATTCAACTTCTTGCTCTGGTGATTTTGTCTGCTCTGACATAGCTTAAATGCTCCAATTCTTTACAACTGCGGTAATTATGGGGATAGAATCAAAAGATTCAAGAGGCACGTGACCCGATTGACTTAAATTCTTGGATGATTGCTTCAATTTGTGCTGATTTTGGACAAATAACACAAAATCTGCTTTGATATTGTTGGTTGTTAAAGTATGGCACACTCAATACCATTAACTCATCACAATCAGTGAAAGGTAATTGCTCGGTATTTAATACCGATAAGCCATTTCTAAACGCCAGCTTATCTTCAACATAGTTCAAAAACGAGACCCCGATATTTAAGCTCGTTTGGCAATCAACTTGACGATATAAGTAGTTTTCCCCAACCACGATGCTGTTATCAGAACCGAGCTTCTGACTCAACTCTCGTGTCCACTGCGTTAAAGAATCATGGCAATTGTGGGGAGCGGTATTAGCCATCGCTTGCATACGATACAAACCTTCCATAAGCGTTTGTTGACTAAACACCGTATTCAACCAAGTAGCAAACTGATAGCGAACCGTATCGCTGGCATCTTGTGGTTTAGAAATGCAAATATTGTTACTTTGTCCTGCACGGTCTATCAGTAGAATAAGCCAATTAGAGCCGTCAAAATCTAACACTTCAACTCGAAACACTAACTGCGAACTTACCTGAGGTAAGCCAACACAACAACATACCTTGTAACGCTGACTTAAACCATGTGCAAGCTCAACTAATTGAGCTTGTTCAGGCTGCCAATAAGCTGCCACTTCTGACAATGCAAAAAACTCCGACAACCAGTAATCGAAGCCCGCATTCGTTGGCACCCGCCCTGCCGATGTGTGAGGAGAATAAAGTAACCCTTCTTTTTCAAGTCTCGACATTGCATTTCGTATCGTTGCAGAACACACTGCCATGCCTTTTTGTTTTGCAATGCGCGTAGATGCTACCGGTTGGCCTTCACCATTACAGTAGAGGCTCATCACAGCTGAAAAAATTTGTTGGTCTCGAGGGTTTAATTTCATAAATTCATACATCTTATCTCTTGCAAGTTAATATCTGGGCATAGCATGTTTATTTCAAGGTATTTTCAAAGCTTTAATTTTTAATGTACTCTATCGGCATGACATCGCTAAGTGCACACAATATGGATTCACCGTTCAAAACCATCGGCTTAATCGGCAAGCCCAACCACTCAGGTGCGGCCAACACATTACAACGTCTTCATACTTTTTTGCTCGCATTAGGTTTTGAAGTCCTTGTTGAACAACGTACAGGAAGACAACTTGAGGATGTGCCCAGTGAGCAATTAGTAAAGCTAGTCGATTTAGGCGAACGTGCGGATTTAGCCATTGTAGTAGGTGGTGATGGAAATATGCTGGGTGCGGCAAGAGTTTTAGCACGCTTTGATGTTGCTGTTATTGGCGTTAACCGTGGTAATTTAGGCTTTCTAACAGACCTCAACCCAGAAGGCTTTGAAGCCAGCTTAGAACACGTTCTTAGTGGGCAATATATTGAAGAAAAACGCTTTCTGCTAGAAGTAGAAGTGTATCGCCACGCTGAGTTAAAAAGCGCAAATTCAGCCGTAAACGAAGCGGTGCTTCATGCTGATAAAGTCGCTCATATGATCGAGTTTGAGGCCTTTATTAATAACGATTTCGTTTTTTCACAGCGTTCAGATGGTTTAATAGTCTCAACACCCACAGGCTCAACAGCTTATTCATTATCTGGCGGTGGGCCAATTTTAACCCCTGAGCTGAACGCAATATCACTTGTGCCTATGTTTCCTCATACTCTTTCAAGTCGCCCTTTAGTTGTTGAAGCCGATAACGAAGTTCGCCTGAAACTGAGCCTTGAAAACACCGACAGTTTACAAGTTAGTTGTGACAGTCATGTGGTGCTTGCAGTATTACCTGGTGATGAAGTGGTGATAAAAAAAGCAGATAAACGTTTACGGCTAATCCACCCTAAAGACTATTCTTACTACAATGTTCTGAGAAAAAAACTGAATTGGGGAAGTCGGTTATTTTAAAACACATTTTTTGCTTTAAATAATTGCCAAGTCAAATTGATTAGCGCAAAATATTCAGACTTAAAGCTGTAATTATTTAAGGAATCTAATCCGAAATGGGCTATATCGTTTTTCTTGCTCTACTGTTGCTGATCACCTTGCTAGGTTGTTACTGGATCATCGAAAGTAATCGTCAAAAAGCAATCGAAGCAGAAAAAAAGCGCTTCAATCAACGCGTAAAAGAAATCAACAATGACTTCAAAATCAAATTAATTGAATTTAGTGAAGCCAAGCTCATTCGCCCTAAAAATATAGGCAGCTTACATCAAATAACAAGTAACTATTTCGTCGTGCAAGCACATAATGAAGAAAATTTAAATCAACTCGAATATATCAGTGATTTATTTATCAATACGGTCATTGCAGAGGCAAGTCGCTTACAAAGTGAAGCTGAACATGACCAACTTGCAGACCGTTTGCAATATTTTATGGCGCAACTGCCTCGTAATGGTATCGAGTTTAATAAAACCTTTTATCAAGAAACATTCCCTTCATTGGTTGAGACTATCAAGTTCTATCCTTCTATCGAATCAATTGATGATCACCAGCAAAGTATTGCCCCCCAAGAGATTGAAGATTTAAACCAACAAGAACAGCTCACAGAATTAACCTAAAATACAAATTTAGTTTGCAAAACCCAAAAACACTGTATAAATTAACAGTTAATTAGCTGGATGGATAAACAGTATGTTAATTGGGTTAGAAATTAAAAACTTTGCCATTGTGAGTAGTTTAAGTACGGAATGGCATCATGGTATGACAGCCATTACCGGTGAAACAGGTGCCGGTAAATCAATTGCAATAGATGCACTCTCATTGTGTTTAGGTGAACGAGCCGATGCAACAGCCGTTCGCCCTGGCACTGACCGTGCAGAAATTTGTGCGCAGTTTGATATTTCAACGCTTCCTTTAGCGCAGCAATTCTTAGAGCATCATTTGTTATCGAATGCTGAAGGCGAATGTCTGTTACGTCGTGTGATTTGCAAAAATGGTCGTAGTAAAAGCTACATCAATGGCAGCACAGTGACTGCTGCACAACTCAAAGAGCTTGGCCAGTACTTAATATCGATTCATGGCCAACATGCCCACCAGCATCTATTAAAATCTGATCATCAACTGCATTTACTTGATGCGTATGCTGGTCACACGACATTGCTTGCTGATGTTAAAGAGCGCTATAAAGCCTACCAAGCATTATTAAAAGAGTTTAATCAGCTTGAGCAACAACAACAGCAGCAAGCTGCGCAAAAGCAGTTACTCGAGTATCAAGTTGCCGAATTAGATGAGTTTGCTTTACTACCTGGTGAGTTTGAAGAAATAGAAGTCGAGCATCACAAATTAAGCCACAGCCAAACTATTTTAGAATCATGCCAACGTGAATTGCAGCATTTATATGAAGCTGATGAGCAAAGTGCATGCTCACTGCTACAACACAGTGCCCAGCAATTTACTGAGCTTGCTGGGTATGATGAGAGCCTCTCAGGTATCGCCACGCTTTTAAATGAAGCCGCAGTGCAAGTCGAAGAAGCTAGCCGAGAGATCCGTGGTTATGTTGACATGACAGATCTAGACCCTGCCCGTTTAGACGATGTAGAAACTCGCTTAACTGGCATCATGGACCTGGCGCGTAAGCATCACATTAAACCTGAAGAACTTGTTGAGTTTCATCAATCAATCGCAGAAGAATTAGCATCAATTAGCTATAACAGCGACCGCCTTGGCGCACTTGAAAGCGAAATTAGCGACGCGCTTGAACAATACAGGCAAGCGGCTCAATTATTAAGTGAAAGTCGCCATCGTTACGCTGATACGCTTAATCAGCTAATTAGCGATAGCATGGCTAATCTATCAATGGAAAATGGCAAGTTTGCGATTGATATACAACAAACACCCGACAAATCACCTAGCGCAATGGGTTTTGACACAGTCTCGTTTTTGGTATCGACTAACCCTGGTCAACCTTTACAAGCCCTATCAAAAGTTGCATCCGGTGGTGAGTTATCGCGTATTAGCTTAGCTATTCAAGTTATTATTGCAGAGCGCGTGACCACGCCAACTTTAATTTTTGATGAAGTGGATGTGGGTATTTCAGGCCCGACAGCATCCGCCGTAGGAAAGCTGCTTCGCCAACTTGGGAAATCAACTCAAGTTATATGCGTTACACATTTACCTCAAGTTGCCAGCTCTGGGCATCAACAGTTTTTTGTTGCCAAAGAAATTGCTCATGGCGAAACCTTTACACAAATGAATACACTATCAAAAGATGGCCGTATAGACGAAATTGCACGTCTACTTGGGGGCGATAATATTAGCAAAACAGCAAGAGCAAATGCGAAAGAGTTAATAAGCGCACATGCATAATTTGTTAAGAGAAGTAATGGGCGCTTAAGCGCTCATAAATTGGACATTAAAATAATGATATTTCGCAAATTAGCTTTATTTGTGACAGCTTCAATAGCGATGACATCAACCCCAGTAAGTGCATCACAATCTATGGATACAGCAAGCCCTTTTATATCTGTTTGGCTGTATTTAGTCGAAGCATTAGTGATTGCTTTGCCTATTGTTGCTTTACTTTTACTGGTATTTAGTCGCTGGAAACACTTAAGATTTAAATTACAGCTACAATCTGTTCTAAATGTGTCTGCTTTTTTGATGATCGCATTGGGTGGTATTTTAGGCTACTTTAGCCAAGCATTATCGACCATGATTTGGTTGTTTATGGGTAGCCACCTTATTGTAGTTGGTACAGCCTATTTACTTCTAAAACGTCATAAAATGAAAGTAAGGAATGCCTTGATTGGATGTTGGTAATGACCAATAGCGTAATAAATAAAACAACTAGCCTAAAGTAAAAAAGCAAGCTGAGCGCTTGCTTTTTTACTAACCAAGAGAGTCTAATTAAACCTCTAGGTAATCCATAATACCTTCAGCAGCATTACGGCCTTCAAATATGGCAGTCACGACTAAGTCTGAGCCTCGTACGATGTCACCACCAGCAAATATTTTCGGATTGGTTGTTTGATGCGTAAACTCACCTTTTTCTGGTGCATTAATGCCGCCCCAATGGTTTATTTCAACACCATAAGGTTCTAACCAGTCCATTTTATGAGGTTTAAAACCAAACGCCATGAGCACTTTGGTGGCTTCAATAACATGTTCAGAACCGGCAACCTCTTCAGCACGACGACGACCATTTTCATCCGGCTCACCAAGTTGTGTTTTTACCATCTTAACGCCAGCGACTTTACCATGCTCGTCTACAACAATACCTTTAGGTTGAACGTTAAAGGTAAACTCAACGCCCTCTTCACGGGCATTTTTAACTTCGCGTTTTGAACCTGGCATATTTTCTTCATCACGACGATACGCACAGGTTACTTTCGTTGCGCCTTGACGGATTGATGTTCTAACACAGTCCATTGCAGTATCACCGCCACCAAGCACGACTACTTTTTCGTTAGCCATATCAATGTAGGCTTGCTTATCCTCAGCATAACCCATAACACGATTTGTGTTACCGATTAAGAAAGGCAATGCATCAAACACACCATCGGCGTCTTCGTTCTCAAAACCTGCTCGCATACTTTGATAAGTACCTACGCCTAAAAACACGGCATCATATTCTGCCAATATTTCATCAAGGGTAATATCAACACCCACTTCAGTATTTAGCTTAAACTCAACACCCATTTCAGTGAAAATTTCGCGACGCTTTTGCATCACTTCTTTTTCAAGTTTGAATGAAGGAATACCGAATGTAAGTAAACCACCAATTTCAGGGTGACGATCAAACACCACAGGTTTTACACCGTTACGTACTAAAATATCTGCACAACCTAAGCCTGCTGGGCCTGCACCAATGATAGCCACTTTTTTGTCAGACCAAACAACATACGACATATCTGGTTTCCAGCCCATCTTAAAGGCCGTATCAGTGATGTACTTTTCGATATTACCGATAGTAACAGCACCAAATTCTTCATCAAGTGTGCATGAGCCCTCACATAAGCGGTCTTGTGGACAAACTCGGCCACACACCTCCGGTAAACTATTGGTTCGATGAGAAAGCTCAGCTGCTTCTAAAATACGACCGGTACGAATTAACTTTAACCATTGTGGAATATAGTTATGGACTGGGCATTTCCATTCACAATAAGGGTTACCACAATCTAAACAACGGTCCGCCTGTGAGTTAACTTGAGTCTCAGAGAACGGCTCGTAGATTTCTACGAAAGATTGCTTACGTGCTGAAATTGGCTTTTTACGCGGATCAACACGTTGTACATCGATAAACTGGTATACATTTTCGCTCATACTACCCCCTATTGAGCCTGAACACGAAGCTCTGCGCTGCTGCGCGCTCGGTGTCCGAGTAAACTTTTTACATCACTAGATTTTGGCTTAACCAATTTAAACATCGGCATGTATAAATCAAAGTTAGCTAAAATCTGCTCAGCGCGGTTTGAGCCAGTCAGCTCTAAATGTTCAGCAATGAGACCGCGTAAATGCTCTTGATGAGATGCCAAGCCCTCAAGCGTAACAATTTCAACAAGCTCTGGGTTAATGCGTTTTTCAAAGTCTTTGCCTTCATCAAGAATATAGGCAAAGCCACCTGTCATACCTGCACCAAAGTTGATACCCACTTTGCCAAGTACGCACACAACACCACCAGTCATATATTCACAGCCGTTATCACCCACACCTTCTACAACCGCTTGCACGCCTGAATTACGAACAGCAAAACGTTCACCTGCAGAGCCAGCAGCAAATAACTTACCGCCTGTTGCTCCATATAAACAGGTATTACCTGCAATCGTGGCCTTATGGCTTTCAAACGATGAACCGAGCGGCGGACGAATTACCAGCTTACCGCCAGCCATGCCCTTACCAACATAGTCATTGGCATCACCAACTAGGGTCATTTCAAGACCACCGGCATTCCATACACCGAATGATTGACCCGCGGTACCATGAAGCTCAATAGAAACAGGATCAGCAGCCATGCCTTGGTTGCCATGTTTTGAGGCTATATAGCCTGATAACATCGCGCCTACAGAACGGTCGGTATTACAAATACGGCTTACCAATGAGGTGCCCGATTTTTCGTCAATTGCTTGTTTTGCTTTTTCAAGCAAGGTTTCATTTAGCTGACCTAGGTAGTGTGAGCTATTTGGCACACTACAATACAAGGTTTCACCTGTTGGGTTGTTTGGCACAGCAATCACAGACGACAAATCCACTTTCTTTTGTTTCTCTGTCTTGCCCTCAATCGCTTCAAGTAAATCCAAACGACCAATTAAATCAGTTAAGCGTGTTACACCTAAGCTTGCCATGATTTGACGTGCTTCTTGGGCAATAAACTTGAAGTAGTTCATCGCCATTTCAGGCAGACCATGATAATGCTTTTGACGCAGTGTATCGTCTTGCGTTGCAACACCGGTCGCACAGTTGTTTAAATGACAAATACGCAGATATTTACAACCAAGAGCCACCATAGGACCCGTACCAAAGCCAAAGCTTTCAGCACCTAAAATAGCAGCTTTAATGATGTCTAGACCCGTTTTAAGACCACCATCGGTTTGTAAACGAATACGGTGACGTAAGCCATTTTCTACTAGCGCTTGTTGAGTTTCAGCAAGGCCAAGTTCCCATGGGCTACCTGCATATTTCACCGAAGTAAGCGGGCTTGCACCGGTACCACCGTCATAACCTGCAATCGTGATTAAATCGGCATACGCTTTGGCAACACCCGTTGCAATCGTCCCAACTCCTGGTTCAGACACTAGTTTCACCGAAATCAGTGCATCTGGGTTGACTTGTTTTAAATCGAAAATTAGCTGAGCTAAATCTTCAATCGAGTAAATATCGTGATGCGGCGGTGGCGAAATCAATGTCACGCCTGGCACAGAGTAACGTAACTTTGCAATATACGGCGTTACTTTTTCTCCCGGTAATTGACCACCCTCACCAGGTTTTGCACCTTGCGCGACTTTAATCTGAATTACATCAGCACTGCGTAAGTAATGTGGTGTTACACCAAAACGACCTGAAGCAACTTGTTTAATACGCGAGTTTTTCTCTGTACCGTAACGAAGTTTATCTTCACCACCTTCACCAGAGTTTGAACAACCACCTAAACGGTTCATCGCAATCGCTAGCGCTTCATGCGCTTCTGGCGATAGCGCACCAATACTCATCGCTGCTGAGTCAAAACGCTTGTATAGCTCAGTTGCAGGTTCCACGTCATCAATACTAATACCTGCATCTGGCACTTTTACTGCCAACATGTCACGTAAGTTGGTGATCGGACGATTATTTACTAAATCAGCATAGGCAACATAATCACTGTATTCACCAGAGCGCACTGCTTTTTGTAGTGTTTGAATAACATCTGGGTTATACGCATGATACTCACCACCGTGAACATATTTTAGTAAGCCGCCATGACTTAATAATTTACGTTTACTAAAGGCTAACTTATGAAGCTTGCGTTGATCGTCATCAAAATCAGTAAAACACGCCCCTTTAATGCGACTTGCCACACCATTAAAACAGGTTTCGACGATAGCCTCAGACAAACCAACGGCTTCAAACAACATTGAGCAGCGATAAGATGCAACAGTGCTAATACCCATTTTCGACATGATTTTATAAAGACCCTTGTTTATCGCATTACGATACGCAAGCGTTACTTCGCAATAAGTCTTATTAATCACCTTACTATCACTCATAGCAACCAGTGACTCATAAGCAAGGTATGGGTAAATTGCTGTTGCACCAAAGCCGAGTAATACAGCGAATTGATGCGCATCGCGAACACTACCTGATTCAATGATAATGTTTGATTCACAGCGCAAATTATTATCAACTAAACGTTTTTGAATAGAGCCTACCGCCATCGCAGCAGGAATAGGCAACTGTGTTTCGCTGAAGTTACGGTCGCTTAACACTAACATCACACAACCAGCAGCTGCTTTCTCTTGCGCTTCGTCACAAATACGTGTGATGGCGCTTTCAAGCCCTTCTTCTACTGTGTAAGTGATATCAATTTTGCAGTAGCTGTAATATTTATCATCAGCATTAAGTAACTGCTGCATATCTGCATACATCAGGATTGGTGTATCAAACTGCAAACGCTTAGCGTGACCTGTGGTTTCGTTAAATACGTTTTGCTCACTGCCTATACAGGTAGCTAATGACATAACGTGATTTTCACGAAGTGGATCAATCGGTGGATTCGTTACTTGCGCAAACTTTTGTCTGAAGTAATCAAATAATGAGCGATGACCTTCTGAAAGTACGGCAAATGGTGTGTCATCACCCATTGAGCCTGTCGCTTCTTGACCATTTTCACCCATCACACGAATAACACTATCAAGCTCTTCGTTGGTGAAACCAAACATCTTTTGATATTTAAGCAATGTTTCGTCATCAAATGAGCGATTACCCGCATCTTTTTCAGAGAGCTGCTCGAACGGTGTTAAACGCTTAACATTTGCTTCGAGCCATGCTTTGTATGGGTGACGTGATTTAAGGTCCTGGTCAATTTCATCTGAATGCCAAATTTTACCTTGATGAGTATCAATAACTAACAGCTCACCAGGGCCAACACGACCTTTTTCAACG
Organism: Pseudoalteromonas sp. L1; assembly: GCF_021728095.1. Lineage (NCBI taxonomy): Bacteria > Pseudomonadati > Pseudomonadota > Gammaproteobacteria > Alteromonadales > Pseudoalteromonadaceae > Pseudoalteromonas > Pseudoalteromonas sp. L1. The sequence continues at coordinate 49,039 of NZ_JAKKCT010000003.1, forward strand.
ACTTCGTCTGGTGCATAGTCCCAAATACCCACTTCTGAGGCGAGTGTTATAAAACCATCTTGGGTGATCACATAACGCGCTGGACGTAAGCCGTTACGGTCAAGGTTACAGGCTGCAAAACGGCCATCAGACATAACAATACCAGCAGGGCCATCCCATGGTTCCATATGCATTGAGTTAAAGTCGTAGAATGCGCGTAGATCTTCATCCATAGCACGGTTTTTTTGCCATGCTGGCGGCACAAGCATACGCATTGCACGGAATAAATCCATGCCACCCGCTAAGAACAGCTCAAGCATATTGTCTAAGCTTGAAGAGTCAGAACCACTTTCGTTAACGAATGGTGCAGCTGATTGCAAATCAGGGATAAGTGGTGAGGCAAACTTATACGCACGGGCACGGGCCCACTGGCGGTTACCTTGAATAGTATTAATCTCACCATTGTGTGCTAAATAACGAAATGGCTGCGCTAATGGCCAACGAGGTTGTGTATTAGTAGAAAAACGTTGATGGAATACACAAATCGCACTGGTCATGCGAATGTCAGCTAAATCTAAATAAAAGTTAGGTAAGTCAACAGGCATCATCAAGCCTTTATAGACAGTTACCAAACCAGATAAGCTGGCAATATAAAAATGTTCATCATTTTCGAGACGCTTTTCAGCACGACGACGCGCAACGTATAAACGGCGTTCTAAATCTTTTGGACGCCAGCCTTCTGGGGCGCTAACAAAAATTTGTTCAAAGCCTGGTAGTTGTTTTTTTGCAATTGGCCCTAAACATGACGCATCAGTTGGTACTACGCGCCAGCCTTGAATGCTCAAGGTTTCTTTTTCGAGTTCTTCACTCAACACATCTTTAGCTGTTTGCGCAAGTACAGGATCGGCATTTAAAAATACCATGCCTACGGCGTAGTTCTTTCCTAGATGCCAGTCATGTTCGCTAGCAATAGCACGAAAGAAACTATCAGGCTTTTGCATTAATAAACCACAACCATCACCGGTTTTACCATCGGCAGAAATACCGCCACGGTGCTCCATGCGATCAAGCCCTGTGATTGCTGTTCGGATCAAGCGGTGACTCGCTTGCCCATTGACTTGGGCTATCAAGCCAAAGCCACAATTATCTTTTTCTAATTTTGAGTCGTATAACATAGACCCCTCCCCTTGCTACAACGACCAGCCCTTTAGTCTCTTGTGACAGGGCTAGCAGACGAACAAAACTATCGCCAAATAATCTCTGAGTCAATAGAGTTTTGAATACATATTCATATTCATGAATATTTCTCATTTAAATGTACTTAGTAAATTCTATGCTAATTTTTTACATTTAGACGTATTTTCACCGTTATTTTTTTATGACACTGGTGTCATATTTAACAACTTGTAAAAGAAAAATTTCAAAAACCACTCTTTACGTTAACGTAAACTGACAAGTAAAATGAATAAATATTCACTTTTTGAATGATAATGCAGAATTTAGATATCACCTACTCACATAAACCAGACTCGCTGAGCACTTGCTGTAACTCTTTCGATAGCTATTTACGCTTACCCCCTTAAAAGCTTTCTCTTTACGCGCACGTAAACCCACTTTTTAAAAAGTGTCCGCTGCGGACACTTTTTCTGTCCGCGGACATTGAAATAACATCAACAAGATAAATAACCCCTTATAAATCAATAGAATAAAAGTTGGCATGTTGTTGGTATATAAGATCACATCAGCAGATTTAAGGACAGGACATGTTCACTTTTAGTTTATTTATTGCATCGCCACTCACCATGCTAGTAGTGGGTTTCATGATTATGTTAGTTGAAAACATTAAGGAACTATGATGATAAAAGATACCAGTGCTCAGGATATCTCGGTGACAAAGAAGAATAACTTTGCAAAACCAGTTGCACTAATTGTCGGTGCATTATTAATTGGCTCGGTTGGTATAGGCAGTATCTTTGCGGACACCGAAGGCAGTATTTCCGTTGAAAAAGCAAGCCTACAAATCAGCAAAGTAACTCAGCAACCTCTCATTAGAGATGTCGCCGCCAGTGGCAAAATCGTTGCTGCAAATGCGCCCAAAGTATACAGCCCTGAACGCGGCTTTGTGGATTTGAAAGTAAAAGCAGGTGACAGCGTAAAAAAAGATGACATCATCGCAATTGTAAAAAGCCCTGAGCTAACAAATGAGCTAAAACAGCAACAATCTGTACTTGCAAGGCTTGATGGTGAGCTTCAACGCAAGCAACTTGAAGCACGTAGACAAAAATTAAGCTTAACGAAAGCGCTCGACCTTGCTCAGGTCGAACTTAATGCTGCTGACCGTGAAAACCGTCGTGCCCAATTATCTATAAAGAAAAACTTAATAAGCCAAATTGATTTAGAAAAAGCAGTCGATGATTTAGCAAGAGCAAAACTTTCTTATAAACATGCTGAGCAAGAGGTTGCGCTTGCTAAAGATACCCTTGCCTTTGAGTTAAAAGCCGCAGAGCGAGATCTAGCAAGACAGCAGCTTATCGTTGATGATTTATTTCGCCAAGTGAATGACCTAACTATCATAGCCAGTGTGAGCGGCATCGTGGGGAATTTACTTGTGCAACAAAAAGAGGCCGTAACTCAAAGTCAGCCATTAATGACTTTGGTGGACTTAAGTAACTTTGAAGCAGAGCTTCAAGTGCCAGAAAGTTATGCCAATGAATTAGGTTTAGGGATGCAAGTCGAACTAACGCTCGGTGCTCGTCATGTGACGGGAACATTGTCAGCAATATCTCCGGAAGTAAACAACCGCGAAGTGACAACACGAGTGCGATTTGATGATGAACTGGTTGGAATTCGCCAAAATCAGCGTCTCACAGCCCGCATTCTCTTAGAAAATCGCGACAATGTTTTACAAGTAAAGCGCGGCGCCTTTTTACAACAAGGTGGGACGCGTGCTTATCGAATCGATGGTGATATGGCTTACTTAATCGATATTAAAACAGGCGCTAGCAGCATTAACGCCGTGGAGCTCTTAGAAGGCGTTCAAGCTGGCGATCAATTAATCATCTCTAACTACGACCGTTATAAACAAGCACCGGTACTCGTTTTACGTTAACAACAAGGAATTATAATTATGCTTAAAATGAATAACATCAACAAAGTGTATCAAACTGAAATGGTACAAACTCATGCACTTCGTGATTTTAACCTACAAGTAGATGAGGGTGAATTTATTGCAGTGACAGGCCCAAGCGGCTCAGGTAAAACCACTTTTTTAAACATTGCAGGAATGCTAGAGCCATTTAATGAGGGCCAATATCTATTAGACGGTATTGATGTCGGTAAACTCAATGACAATCAGCGTGCCGACCTTCGTAATCAAAAAATAGGTTTTATTTTCCAAGGTTTCAACCTCATCCCTGACTTGAACCTATACGAAAATATTGAAGTACCACTTCGTTACCGTGGAATTAAAGCTGCCGAGCGTAAACGTCGAATTGAGCAATGTTTAGAGCAAGTTGGTCTAGCGTCACGTGCTAAACATCTCCCTCAACAGCTCTCTGGCGGACAACAGCAACGTGTAGCTATTGCTAGAGCCCTTGCTGGTGAACCTCGTTTTTTACTTGCCGATGAGCCAACGGGTAACCTTGATAGCTTAATGGCTCGCCAAGTAATGGAATTGCTTGAACAAATAAATCGTGATGGCGCAACTATTGTGATGGTTACTCACGATCCTGAACTTGCTCGCAGAGCACCTCGAAACATTCAGGTCGTTGATGGTCAACTCGCAGACCTAACCTTGTATCAAGGCACTCAAAACTTAAAAGCTGCTGGGGTGTAGTCATGTTCCTTCATTATTTAGATTTAAGCTGGCGTAGCTTTAAGCGCACGCCATTAGTGAGCTTTTTAATGGTGCTAGCCATTGCTATTGGTATTGGTGTCACGATGACAAGCCTATCTGTTTATCACATGATGTCGGCGGATCCGATCCCTGAAAAAAGCAGCCAACTTTACAGCGTACAGCTTCAAATTATGGATGATGGCAGCACTTGGTGGACTAAGGACAACCTACCCTTACAATTGACCTACCAAGACGCTGTGAATTTGAATAAAGCGGATGCAGGTGGCAAACGTGTCACTATGGTACGCACTGGCTTTTCGGTTTATTTAGACTCAGACAAAATAAAACCTTTTATTGGCCAAGCTCGCCTCACTACACCTGACTTTTTCGATATGTTTAATTTGTCATTTCTATATGGAGGTGTTTGGAGCGAGCAACAAGAGGCAAATGCTGCACCCGTTGTCGTGATCAGCAAAGAACTTAATGACAAATTATTTGCTGGCGAAAATTCGATTGGAAAAATTATCTACCTTGACGATGCCAGTTACGAGGTGGTGGGTGTTATTGATGATTGGGATATTACAACTAAGTATTACGATTTAAATAACGGCTCATTCAATAAAACAGAGCAACTATTCCTCCCTTTTAGCCTTATGAAAGCGCGTCAGCTGGAAAACTGGGGTAACACAAATGGATGGAAACACGAAAAAACCAATACATTCAACGATAAGTTAAATTCAGAATTAGTGTGGCTGCAATTTTGGGTTGAACTTAAAACGCCTGAGGAAAAACAAGCTTACCAAGATTTCTTGATGGCTTACATGCAAGAACAACAAAAGCTAGGTCGCTTCAATCGTGAGCAACTAGAGGCCAAACTACGGGACGTGAATGAGTGGATGCAGTACAACAATGTAGTCAGTGAAGATAATGAGATTCTTGTTGGTCTTAGCTTTATGTTTTTGGCTGTATGCCTTGCGAACATTCTTGGTTTACTGCTTGCTAAATTTTTACGAAGAGCTTCAGAGGTGGGTGTACGAAGAGCCCTTGGCGCGAGTAAACGACAAATTTTTTACCAGCACATCGTCGAAGTAGCCATGCTAGGGTTTTTAGGCGGCATTTTTGGGATCATTCTTGCTCAAGTTGGCTTGTTAGGTGTGCGCCAAAGCTATAGCTATTATAAAAGTCTAGCAACCATGGATTTAAGCATGCTCTTGAGTGCTCCTGTTATAGCCATTAGTACCTGTGTTATTGCTGGACTTTACCCTGCTTGGCTGGTGTGCAAAACCAACCCTGCTATTTACCTGAAGAGCCAATAAGGAAAGTAACATGTTTGAAATTAAACCTATTTTTAACGCCTTATGCCGCTCAAAGGTTGGCGCAGTCTTATTACTTATACAAATTGCCATTACCACAGCAATTGTCAGTAATGCTGCATTTATTATCCAAGACAGAATTAGCTATTTAAGCCAAGAAACCGGTTACCCTGAAGAAGATATCTTGGTATTTCATGTAATGATGTTTGGTCAAGACGTATCACTGTCTCAACAGTATGAACTTGATGAAGCCATGCTTCGCCAAATACCTGGCGTAGTCGATGCTGCGTATTCAAGTAATACACCGCTTTCAGGCAGTGGCTCATCGTCTGACTTTAGCTTAAAGCCAGCGCCTGAAGAGAGTAAATCAGCCCGTACTTCTTACATGTTTATCGATGAACATGGCATCAATACTTATGGTGTGAAACTCATTGCTGGGCGCAACTACACCGAAGACGAAGTGATTGTCACTGACAATTACGATGAGCTTTCAAAGGTCACTGTTGTGACAAAAACTCTACTCGATGAGCTGTTCCCTGATGGCAACGGCCTTGGGCAAACCATTTATTTTGGTGATATCCCAATGAAAATCATCGGCGTGATTGATTTAATGAAAGGCCCATGGCTTAAAGATAGCCGCCCTGATAATGTCGCATTACTCCCTTTTATTAAAGCCGGTAGTAATGCACGATTTGTAGTAAGAACTGAACCAGGCCAACGTCAATCTGTAATGAACCGAGTTGAAGAGGCCATGTTAAAAAACTACAACAAACGTGTTATTTCTCGCATTCGTGGCCTTGATGAAGACAAAGAGCAATATATGGCAGAAGATACGTTAATGATGCGTATGCTGATTGTACTTATTACTATCTTAGTCTTGGTGACTGCCCTGGGTATTTTTGGCCTGACGCTATTCAATATTAGCAAGCGTACAAAGCAAATTGGTACTCGCCGTGCACTAGGTGCAAGAAAATCTGCCATCATCAGCTACTTCTTAGTTGAAAACGCCATGATTTGTAGTGTTGGTTTAGTCATTGGCATCATTGCTGCTGTTTATTTAGGGCAGCTACTTATGCAGCATTTTTCTATTGCACAACTAGAGATTAGTTATGTACTTGGTACTGCTTTGTGTGTGTTTGTTATGAGCTTATTGGCTGTACTTGCTCCAGCAAAACGTGCGGCGAACATCTCACCGAGCATTGCAACCCGAACAATTTAGTTCTCCCAACCTATGCTACACTGGATTAACAGTGTAGCATTTACCTTGCACCTGATTAGGAAAAAACTAAAACAATAATATGGAAAAAATACTTATCGTTGATGATAACCCTGCTATCTTAGATGCGTTGTCATTATTACTCGAAATTCATAATTTTGAGGTTGTTACAGCAAGCAACCCTTTTGAGGCAACTCAGGCTGTACAGTACCAGCGTATTGCACTTGTTATTCAAGACATGAACTTTACCGCCGACACAACCTCAGGCGAAGAAGGCAAAGAACTCTTTTATGCCTTACGAGAGATTAATCCTCATTTACCGATCATTTTAATCACCGCTTGGACAGAGCTTTCAACGGCCGTTGAACTCGTCAAAGCAGGTGCTGCTGATTATTTACCAAAACCATGGGACGATACAAAGCTGCTTACCTGTGTAAATAATCTGATAGAACTGGGTAAGGCAAAACAACAAAACGAAACCTTTGCCCGCCACCAGCAAGAACGTGAAGCATCTGTACATAATGCCAATTTAGTTGGCCTAGTTTATAAAAGTACGGCCATGGAGCATATCGTCAATCTTGCCATTCAGGTTGCTAAGTCGGATATTTCGGTGTTGATCACAGGCCCTAACGGCAGTGGTAAAGAGCGGATTGCACAAATAATTCAAGCCAATTCATTATTAACGGATGCACCTTTTATCACTGTGAATGCAGGAGCCCTACCAAGCGAACTTATTGAAGCTGAGCTATTTGGTGCAGAAGCTGGCGCCTATACCGGCATTACTAAACAACGTATTGGTCGTTTTGAAGCGGCCGACGGTGGCACCTTATTTTTAGACGAAATTGGTAACTTGCCGCTATCGGGGCAAATGAAACTATTACGCATTTTACAAACCGGCGAATTTGAACGTTTAGGTTCAACACAAACCCGTAAAGTGAATGTTAGGGTTATTTCAGCAACCAATGAAGATTTAAGCCACGCCATTAAAACAGGTCAATTTCGTGAAGACCTCTACTACCGCTTAAATGTGATTGAGTTAAATTTACCACGCTTAGCTGATCGCCCAGATGACATTTTAGCCTTGGTTGCACACTTTTTACCAGAGCGCATGCTGTCACTTAGTACTGAAAAAGCCCTTCTCGCCCATAGCTGGCCTGGTAATGTGCGTGAACTTGAAAACGCTTGTAAGCGTGCTGCAGTATTAAAACCAACGGACATCATTGAACTTGCCGATTTTGGCTTACAAGTTGAAAAAGAAAATACCGTAAAGAGCAAAGCGGAGCCAACAAAACAAGACATTGAACTAGCGATGCGAGAATACCAAGGTGTAATTGCTAAGGTAGCACGCCATTTTGGTCTTAGCAGACAGGCTCTGTACCGTAGACTTGATAAATTTAAGATAGAATATTGATGCTCCGCTATAAAATTATTGCTTTATGCATTATGGCAGCGGTTCTACCGCTACTGGCCACTAGCTACTTTTTGGCTATACCTTGGGCAAATATAGTACTGGCTTCTTTACTTTGTGCTTGTATATCAGGCTTTCTTGCTTATAAGTTGAGTGCGCCACTGGTCAATGGCATGGCCGCCCTTGAAACTGGCTTGCTGAATTTTAAAGATGGCGAACTTGCTTCATTACTTGCATATAACGGCAAGGACGAATTAGGCAATTTATGCCACCTTTATAATCAAACCGCCAAACAACTTCGCCAAGAAAAGCAATGGATTTACCAACGCGAATTAATGCTCGATAAAGTATTACAAAGCTCGCCGCAAGCGGTATTGCTCGTAAACGACCAAGACTTTATTGTATACAGCAACCACAGCGCACGCAGCCTATTTGAAAAACAATCAGCACTTGAAGGTTTAACACTTAAAAGCTTGCTTACGCACAGCTCTGAGCAACTTACACGCGCCGTCAACAAAGGTATTGATGGGTTATTCACTTTAGATAGAGCTGAGCAAGAATCACAAACTTGGCATATGGCTACCGGCCGATTATTACTAAACAACCAATTTCACCAACTACTTGTCTTTAAGCAGTTAACGAGAGAGCTCAGTCGTCAAGAGGTCGAAGTGTGGAAAAAGGTCATCCGCATTATTAGCCATGAACTTAATAACTCGCTTGGTCCTATGTCATCCATGCTACATAGTGCTCAACTACTCACTAAAGAAGTTGATGAGCCACGTTTAAAACGAGTGTTTACAACAATAGAAGATCGTATCAAGCACTTAAATGAATTTGTACAAGGTTATGGTAAATTTGCCAAACTGCCCACCCCGCAATTAATCACAATAAATTGGACTAACTTAATTGAGCAATTAAAAAATCAGTGGCAGGTCAATGTGATTCTTAATGATGATGTATCAACTCAGGCCGATCATACACAACTGGAACAACTGCTGATAAATCTGTTAAAAAATGCCCATGAGTCAGGCTCAACCCCAGAAGATGTCAGTTTAACGGTACAACAAGAAACAAGCGGCACCCACATCACAGTAAGCGATAAAGGCAAAGGCATGAGTGAAGCCGTAATGGCAAATGCACTTATTCCCTTTTACTCAACCAAAGCAACAGGCAGTGGCCTAGGTTTAGCACTTTGCAGAGAAATAGTAGAGGCACACCACGGGCAAATTAGCTTACACAACCGTGAGCAAGGTGGTTTGAGCGTGCATGTTTTGCTGCCTGCTTAATAAAATTGCTATAAAAAAGCCGCAATTGCGGCTTCTTTCTACACTAAATACGGTTATTCAGCGTCTTCTTCTTTGTACTTTGCAGCAGTTTCTGCAATCAGTGGTTGTAATTCACCACGCTGAAACATCTCAATGATAATATCACAACCACCGATAAGCTCACCTTCAACCCAAAGCTGTGGGAAGGTTGGCCAGTTAGCGTATGCAGGTAACTCTGCACGGATATCAGGGTTTAGTAAGATGTCGACGTAAGCAAACGGTTCACCACACGACATTAATGCTTGTGATGCTTGAGAAGAAAAACCACAGTTAGGTAATTTTGGTGATCCTTTCATATACAAAAGGATTGGATTTTCAGAAATTTGCTGTTTAATTTTATCGATGGTTTCCATTTACAACCTCAAAATACATTGGCTTACTACATTGGCCTTGAAAAAGATTCACTGTGGCCTCAGATATATTACTTAGAATGGCAAACACAGCCACAATTTTAAATAGTCGTAGCAAGAGCATTGCTGTTTGCTAAAACTTGAGTAAAATACTCAACAATTATAGTAACACTATAATACCACTTGGTATAGGTGAGTACGCTGTTTAGCTTGCTATTACCTATAACTAGGTGGACTATCAACCAAGAAGATGGAGATAAAAAATGGCATTTGAACTACCGTCACTACCATACGCAATCGATGCATTAGAGCCACATATTTCAAAAGAAACTCTAGAGTTTCACCACGGTAAACACCACAACACGTATGTTGTAAAACTAAATGGCCTGATCCCAGGCACAGAATTCGAAAATAAATCTCTAGAAGAAATCGTATGTTCTTCAGAAGGTGGTGTATTTAACAATGCTGCACAAATCTGGAACCACACTTTCTACTGGAACAGCCTATCTCCAAACGGCGGTGGTGAGCCTACTGGCGCTATCGCTGATGCTATCAACGCTAAATGGGGTTCTTTCGAAGCATTCAAAGATGCATTAAACGACAAAGCTGTAAACAACTTTGGTTCAAGCTGGACTTGGTTAGTTAAACTAGCTGACGGCACACTTGATATCGTAAACACATCAAATGCTGCAACTCCGTTAACTGATGAAGGTGTAACACCAATCCTTACTGTGGATCTGTGGGAACACGCTTATTACATCGATTACCGTAACGTTCGTCCAGATTACTTAAAAGGTTTCTGGGCACTAGTTAACTGGGACTTCGCGAACGCTAACTTCGCTTAATCTTCTGTTACTAACAGTAATCAAAAAAGGCGCTTCGGCGTCTTTTTTATTGCTATTGCACGCCCCTTCTAAGCCGCAGCCAAGCCCTCACTCAAAAAGCCTAATCAAGATGAGCTTTTTTCAATTAAATTCTTAATTTTCTTGCGCAAAAAGTCAAAATCGTGACTAAGCTTTAAATAACCTTTGCTTTTCTCTTAATCTAATTACACGTCATTTTAGCGGGTTTTCGGAGGTCTCTATGAGTATTTTTGAGCATTACCAATCACGATACGAAGCAGCGCAAGAAGAAGAATACAGTATTGAGGAATTTCTCGAGATCTGTAAAAAGGATAAATCAGCTTATGCCAGCGCGCCTGAGCGGCTTTTAATGGCCATCGGTGAGCCTGAAATTATCGATACATCAACCGATGCGCGCTTAAGCAGGCTATTTTCAAATCGCGTTGTTGCACGCTACCCTGCCTTCCACGATTTTTATGGGATGGAAGATGCAATAGAGCAAATCGTTGCGTACTTAAAACACGCAGCTCAGGGTTTAGAAGAGTGCAAGCAAGTTCTCTATCTACTTGGTCCGGTGGGTGGTGGTAAATCATCAATCGCTGAAAAGCTTAAATACCTGATGCAGCAGGTGCCTATTTATTCAATTAAAGGCTCGCCTGTTAACGATCACCCTCTGGCATTATTTGACCCAAATGAAGACGCTGAGCTTTTAGAAAAAGAATACGGTATTAAACCGCGTTATTTAAAAACAGTGATGTCGCCATGGGCTGCAAAACGTTTAAGCGAATTTAACGGTGACATTAGCCAATTTAGAGTGGTCAAGCGCTTTCCATCCATTTTAAACCAAGTCGCAATTGCTAAAACAGAGCCCGGCGATGAAAACAATCAAGACATTTCAGCACTCGTTGGTAAAGTCGATATTCGCCAACTTGAACACTTTGCACAAAATGACCCCGATGCATATGCCTACTCGGGTGCGCTTTGTTTAGCAAACCAAGGCTTAATGGAGTTTGTGGAAATGTTTAAAGCACCCATCAAGGTGCTACACCCACTGCTTACTGCAACGCAAGAAGGTAACTATAATGGGACTGAAGGTATCAGTGCCTTACCGTTTAACGGCATGATTTTAGCTCACTCAAATGAATCTGAGTGGCAAACATTCAAAAACAATAAAAACAATGAAGCATTCTTAGACCGTGTTTACATCGTCAAAGTACCTTATTGTTTACGTGTTTCTGAAGAGGTTAAAATTTATAATAAACTGCTTGAAAATAGTGAATTACACGATGCACCATGCGCACCTGGCACATTAAAAACACTGGCGCAATTTACCACGCTTTCGCGAATGAAAGAGCCTGAGAACTCAAGTATTTATTCAAAAATGCGAGTATATGATGGCGAAAGCTTAAAAGACACCGATCCGAAAGCTAAGTCGTATCAAGAGTACCGCGACTATGCCGGTGTTGACGAGGGCATGACAGGGCTTTCTACCCGCTTTGCGTTTAAGATTCTATCGCGGGTATTTAACTTTGATACCACTGAAGTGGCTGCAAACCCTGTACATCTATTTTATGTACTTGAGCAGCAAATTGAGCGTGAGCAATTTACTGCCGATGTTGAAGAACGTTACTTAAGCCACTTAAAAGGCTACCTTATTCCTCAGTATGTGGAGTTTATTGGCAAAGAGTTACAAACGGCCTATTTAGAGTCTTACTCTGAATACGGGCAAAACATCTTTGACCGCTACGTCACTTATGCAGATTTTTGGATCCAAGATCAAGAATACCGTGACCCAGATACTGGCCAGCTATTTGATCGCGCGGCACTTAACGCAGAGCTTGAAAAGATTGAAAAACCTGCGGGTATTTCAAATCCGAAAGACTTTAGAAATGAAATAGTCAATTTCGTACTGCGTGCCCGTGCACACAATCAAGGCAAGAATCCGCTTTGGACCAGTTACGAAAAACTTCGCACGGTTATTGAAAAGAAAATGTTCTCAAATACCGAAGATCTCCTACCGGTTATTTCCTTCAATGCGAAAACTTCGGCTGAAGATCAGAAAAAACACGAAGACTTTGTCAATCGTATGGTTGAGAAAGGCTATACCCAAAAACAAGTACGTTTACTTTCTGAATGGTATTTACGCGTTAGAAAATCGCAGTAAAAAACGTTTGTTTTAAGGGGGTTGTTATGGCGCATTTTATTGACCGACGCCTGAATGGAAAAAACAAAAGTACCTTGAATCGTCAACGGTTCATCAGGCGTTATAAAAAACAAATTAAAGAAGCGGTATCTGATGCCATTAATAAGCGCAGCGTAACCGATACCACCAGCGGCGAGAGTATCTCGATTCCGCAACGTGATATCAGTGAGCCTATTTTTCATCAAGGACGTGGTGGCGACCGTGAGCAGATCCACCCAGGTAATGACCAATTTTCTACGGGCGACAAAATCAAGCGCCCGCAAGGAGGCGGTCAAGGGGGTGGTAGTGGCGAAGGTGAAGCCAGTGATTCAGGTGAAGGACAAGACGACTTTGTGTTCTCTATTTCAAAAGATGAATACCTAGATTTATTGTTCGAAGATCTTGAACTACCTAACCTGCAACAAAATCAGCTCGATAAACTGGTGCAGATGAAAACCCATCGTGCTGGTTTTTGTAACGACGGCATGCCTAGCAATATTGATATTGTTCGTTCACTGCAGGGGTCACTTGCTCGCAGAGTAGCGATGACCGCTGGCAAAAAACGTCATCTTGCTGAGCTTGAGGGTCAGTTAGCCTTATTACAAGCTGAAGAAGAGCCAGATAAGGCCGCAATTGCTTTACTTGAACGGCAAATCGAGGAGCTACAAAGCCGTATTAAAGCAGTGCCCTTTATTGATAATTACGACTTACGTTTTCGTAACTATGAAAAACGACCCCACCCTACAAGCAAAGCCGTGATGTTTTGTTTAATGGATGTGTCAGGCTCAATGGATCAAGCGACTAAAGACATGGCGAAACGCTTTTATATTTTGCTGTATCAATTTTTAACCCGTAGCTACAAAAATATAGAGGTTGTCTATATTCGTCATCATACCCAAGCTAAAGAGGTGGATGAACAGGAGTTTTTCTATTCTCAAGAAACCGGTGGCACCATCGTATCGAGTGCATTAAAACTGATGAACGAAATCATTGCTGAACGCTATAACCCTGAGGAATGGAACATTTACGCAGCGCAAGCCTCTGATGGTGACAATTGGGCAGACGACTCGCCAAATTGTGGCGAAATTTTACGTAATAAACTGTTAAAGGCGGTGCGCTATTACGCCTATATCGAAATTACCGCCCGTGCTCATCAAAGTTTATGGCGTGAGTATCAATCTATAGCGCAAACCCACGACAATTTTGCAATGCAACATATCCGTGGCGTCGAGGACATTTACCCTATTTTCCGTGAATTATTTAAAAAGAATCGTCAGCAGCAAGGCGCCGCATAGCCTTGCGAGTGAGGTAAAGTATGGCCGATAAACGTATTAGCGATGGTCCTGATTGGACATTTGATTTATTAGCAGAATATCAAACTGAGATTGAACGGGTAGCGAACATTTATAAGCTCGATACTTACCCGAATCAAATTGAAGTAATAACCGCTGAGCAAATGATGGATGCCTATTCGAGTGTGGGTATGCCGATTGGTTATAGCCACTGGTCGTATGGTAAAAAATTCATTCAAACCGAACAAAACTATAAACGTGGGCAAATGGGTCTTGCTTATGAGATTGTTATTAACTCAGACCCGTGTATTGCCTATTTAATGGAAGAAAACACCCTACCAATGCAAGCTTTGGTGATGGCACACGCTTGCTATGGTCACAACTCATTTTTTAAAGGCAATTACCTTTTTAAAACCTGGACTGATGCCAGTTCAATCATCGACTACTTATTATTTGCCAAAAATTATATTGCTAAGTGCGAAGAAAAATATGGCATCAATGAGGTTGAGAATCTCATCGACTCCTGTCATGCCTTAATGAATTATGGTGTTGACCGCTATAAACGCCCGCAACGTATTTCGCTATACGAAGAGCAAAAGCGCCAGCAAGAACGTGAAGATTACTTACAATCGCAGGTCAATGAACTGTGGCGCACTATACCTACTTCACAGCAAGAATCTAAAAAACGTGAGCGTCGCTTCCCAGAAGAGCCGCAAGAAAATATCCTGTATTTCATTGAAAAAAATGCGCCACTACTTGAGTCATGGCAACGAGAAATCATTCGTATTGTGCGTAAAATTTCGCAATACTTTTACCCACAAAAACAAACACAAGTGATGAATGAAGGCTGGGCTACGTTTTGGCATTACACCATTTTGAATCACCTGTACGATGAGGGTAAGCTCACCGACGCCTTTATGCTCGAGTTTTTACAAAGTCACACCAATGTGGTTTATCAACCGCCCTACAACAGTAATTATTATTCAGGGATTAACCCCTATGCGCTTGGTTTTAACATGATGGTTGATATTCGCCGCATTTGTGAGAACCCGACTGAGGAAGATAAAAAGTGGTTTCCAGAATACGCGGGCAGTGATTGGCTGGAAACACTCCACTTTGCAATGCAAAACTTTAAAGACGAGAGTTTTATAAGTCAGTTTTTATCGCCAAAAATTATCCGTGATTTTAAGCTCTTTACCATTATCGATCACGAAAAAGAACCAACGCTTAATGTCGGTGCTATTCATGATGAAATAGGTTACCACCAAGTAAGAGAGACGCTTTCAGCCCAATATAACCTAAGCAATCACGAGCCTAATATACAAATTTATAATGTTGATATAAGAGGCGATCGCTCACTCACTTTGCGCTATGTGCCTCATAACAGTATCCCCCTTGCTAAATCTAAAGATGAAGTATTAAAACATCTTTATAGATTATGGGGCTTTAAGGTAAAACTAGAGCAAGAGTCAGCAACTGGTGAGGTATCTGTAATAGGTGAGTGCCCCGCAAGTGATACAAGGCATGCTACAGAGTAGCTTGGGCTATTTATAAGTGCAGACTCTCGCGACTGGTTTGTTAAAAATGAAGGTTAACGTATGCAACCTTTAAGCTTAAAATTAGTTGGAATTTTAAAAGACTAAAGCGCTAAACACCTTTAGTCTTTTAAATCTGAATAAGCTGTTACTTTGTTTCGACCATTTTCTTTTGAATGGTAGAGCGCGTTATCTGCCGCTTCAATCCATTTTTCATAGCGGTCAAACTTTTCGTCGAAACAAGCAAAACCAATGCTTACAGTTAGTTTTATTTGCTGTTCTTTGTAATAGATTGACGAGTTCTCAATTAACTCACGTAACCTTTCAGCAAATATAACAGCACCATCATAATCGGTATCCAATAGCGTAATGGCGAACTCTTCCCCACCATAACGGCCTGCTAAATCGGTTTCTCGAAGGGTTTTGCGCAGTAAATCGGCAACATGGCGTAACGCTTCATCTCCGCCGCTGTGTCCATGTTCATCGTTGACGTTTTTAAAATGATCAATATCAAACATCAATAATGTACTGCAACCACCACTTCGAACAATTCTCATGTATTCTTTGCGAAGCTTTTGTTCCCAAAACCCGCGGTTTGTAAGTTGCGTTAATGCATCTGTACGGCTCATTAATTCAAGTTTTGAGTTTGCTTCTTCAAGCTCTTTTTTATTAACTGCTTCGTCAGTAACATCGTAAATAATGATACAAATGTGAGAAACTTCACCTGTCGTCGTGGTCAGCGGTATAAAAGTCGCGTTTTGATACATATGATCCGCTTTGCCGGTAATAGGTCGATAGTTTTTAAAACGGAAAATATACGGTTGCTGCTCCCATATAGTGAATGAGCGATTGTTAAGAATAAATACCGACTCAGATTTACTTCGAAACCACTTTTCATCGATTGATGGAAACAAATCGAACAGATCTCTATCTTTCACCGCACTTGGTAATAGCCCAGAATGGTTCTCCATAAAGCCATTCCAAATACACACTTTATAGTCCCTGTCGAGCACCACAAGGCCTACATCAACTGTATTAAACATATCCATTAACCAATGGAGTTCATTCATATTAAAGTCGGCTGCTGGCATAAGTTTAATCTTCTAGTAAATAAGCTACTTTATATTTTAAGGTCTTCAACGAGTCCTCGGTGAATAGCAACATCAAATCACAATTAATATTATGATTTTCAATGCCGTAGCTGATCTCAATGGCCAACGTTCGTTGCCAACGAGATTTATTAGCTTTGACTAAGTCAGAGACATCACAGTGTTGACCAAGAACAACGGGGTGTCCTTGGCTAAAGCGCATATCAAGCTGCTTAGAAAGCCCTGATAAAATAGCACCAATTAGAATGTTGCTGACGTCCATTAATAATTCAAGCTCAACTTTATTGTTTAACTCACCTTCATAGTTCATCAATGAGGCGATTTCTTTAAAGCTTGAATCATTTAAAAGAAGCAACGCTTCACCTGATACCCCACCACCAATAAAACCCTGGCAAACACCAGACGTTGAGGCATTGGCATCAATAGAACGAAGTGCCATATCCAGCTCATTTACTTCTAAGACATTCACATTAGGAATAGGCAACTTGACAAACACATTGAGTAAACGCGCGAGTAAGTCACCTGCCTGACCCATCGCTACATTTGTAAGTTCTTGATATATATCTCGTACATCAGGATCAACCTGCTCACCTAACTTATTTGCTAAACGCTCACGCATGGCTTTATCTTTAATACCATGATGCTCAATGATATTGGCGAGCTTTTCAGGTGAACAAGGCTTTTGAATAAAGTCGATAGCCCCTAACTCAAGGACACGTTGATGTGCATTAGGTTGAATATCGCCGGAGACAACGACTGTTAGAACATGCAGCCCTTGCTCTTGAATGGCTTGAAGAACTTCATAACCATCCATTTCGGGCATGTTTAAATCCAGAAATAATATTTCTGGTTGGAGTTTCTTAATTTGCTCGATGCAATGAACTCCATTTTCTGCAAATTCAATTTTGATATCCCAATCATCTGGTAAAGAGCGCGCTAATTGCCTACGCGCTAATTTTGAATCATCACATACTAATACCGATGTCGACATACACTCTCTCTAAATCCGCACTTTTTAACTAGTCAGAAAAGCAAAATACTAACTTTATTATTGTTATTATTAATAAAAATTGGGCTGCGTATACATGTTAATCAAACTACCCTTTATTTACAATTTTAAATTACTGTAAACCTTGGAGCTATTAACTCAGTATAATACACTGATGTAAAATGCGTTAATTTGAAGGAATGAAGTTATGATACGCCCATTGATATTTGCACTTGGCTCACTATGTACATTTAGTTACGCAAGTGAGTTACCAGAAAACACGCTTGATGCAGGTAAAGTATCTGCTCAATCAAAACCAGTTACTTTACTAGGTCAAGGTGTTGAAGTTGGTCAACAAGCACCTAATTTTAAAGTAGTAGATGATAGCTTTACACCTGTCACTCTAAATGACTACAAAGGCAAAGCAGTACTTATTAGTGTAGTGCCAAGTTTAGATACCGGTGTATGCAGTATTCAGACTAAACACTTTAATGAAAAAGTAGCTGCCGAATACCCTAGTATCGCGATGCTAACTTTAAGTGCTGATTTACCGTTTGCGCAGAAGCGCTTTTGTAAAGCGGAGAATATAGACAAAGTGACGGCACTCTCGGACTCTGTGTGGCGTAATTTCGGCGAGCAATATGGTTTAATTATTAAAGATATGGGTTTATTAACTCGCGCCGTATTTGTTTTAAATGACGAGCACAAAATCGTATACAAACAACTTGTCGATAACTTATCGAAAGAGCCTGATTACAGTGGTGCAATTGAGGCTTTAAAAAAGCTTTAAAGTTACATTAAGCAAAAAACCGCCAAAGGCGGTTTTTTATTGCTCAGTTAATCCTAAGATTAACCAAGTAACTCACCAAGTTGTTGGCTTACTGTTTCAACAGCTTGTGTACCGTCTAATTTATGGTACTGCGTGTTACTTGCTTTTGCTTCAGCTTGGTAGTAATCAACTAATGGTTTAGTTTGGTCATGGTAGATACCTAAACGTTTACGCACTGTTTCTTCAGTGTCGTCATCACGAATGATTAGATCTTCACCAGTGATGTCATCTTTGCCATCAACTTTAGGTGGGTTGTAAACAACATGGTATACACGACCAGAACCTGGGTGTACGCGACGACCGCCCATACGTTCAACGATGATTTCGTCAGCAACGTCAAATTCGATAACGTGGTCAACTACCACGCCATTTTCTTTCATTGCATCTGCTTGAGGAATAGTACGAGGGAAACCATCTAGTAAGAAACCTTTTTCGCAATCTGGCTTAGCAATACGCTCTTTAACTAGACCGATGATAATTTCATCAGACACTAATTGACCTGCATCCATTACTTTTTTAGCTTCAAGACCAAGTGGTGTACCTTCTTTAATTGCTGCACGCAGCATATCGCCCGTAGAAATTTGTGGAATACCGTATTTGTCCATCAAAAACTGAGCTTGAGTACCTTTACCTGCACCCGGCGCGCCCAAAAGAATAATGCGCATATCATTGTCCTCTGTGTGATACTAATCTTAAAAATGGTCGATCAGTGGAGTTTTGTTTTTAAAGCCTGAATTCTTCCACAACTGAGGCTATACCTCAAGTAACTTATACCAATTGCCTATATTAACGGCAATAAAAAGGGAGCCTTGCTCCCTTTCCCAACTCATTCAGCTAAAACGCTTATTTGCTTATATCTAGCATGAGTTTGTTTAAGCGAGTTACAAAGCCAGCAGGGTCTTTTAGTGTACCGCGCTCAGCGAGTAATGCTTGATCTAGAAGTACGTGTGACCACTGGGCAAACTTGTCTTCATCTTGCTCAACATTTAAGTGTTTAACAAGCTGATGCTCTGGGTTAAGCTCAAAAATTGGCTTTTGCTCAGGCACTGTTTGACCAACAGATTCCATTAATTTTTGCATTTGTGAGCTCATATCGTGCTCATCTGCAACAACACATGCAGGCGAGTCAGTTAGACGATGCGTAAAGCGTACGTCTTTAACGTTATCACCTAGGGCTGTTTTAATACGCTCAACTAGGCCAGCAACTTCTTTTTCTGACTCTTCTTGTGCTTTTTTCGTTTCTTCGTCATCCATGTTGCCTAAATCTAAGTCACCACGGGTAATTGACTGGAATGATTTTTCGTTGAACTCTGTTAAGTAGCTCATCATCCACTCATCAACACGGTCGCTTAGAAGCAATACTTCGATGCCCTTTTTACGGAAGATCTCTAAGTGTGGTGAGCTCTTCGCTGCGGCGAATGAGTCTGCAACTACATAGTAAATTTTATCTTGCTCTGGCTTCATACGCTCAATGTATTGTTCAAGCGATACATTTTGTGTGCTTTCGTCGGTGTGTGTAGAAGCGAAACGCAGTAGCTTAGCAATGGCTTCTTTATTAGCCGCATCTTCAGCAGGGCCTTCTTTTAACACCTGACCAAACTCATTCCAAAAAGATTGGTAATCTTCTTCACGGTTTTTCGCCATTCGCTCAAGCATTTTAAGTACACGCGATGTACAACCTTTACGGATTGCTTGCGTTACTTTGTTGTCTTGCAATATTTCACGCGACACGTTTAGTGGTAAGTCGTTTGAATCAAGTAAACCTTTCACAAAACGTAAGTAGCTTGGCATGAACTGCTCAGCGTCATCCATGATGAAAACGCGTTGCACATACAGTTTTAAACCTGATTGACGCTCACGGTTCCATAAATCGAAAGGTGCTTTTTTCGGGATGTATAACAAGCTCGTGTATTCTGTTTTACCTTCAACCTTGTTATGTGCCCAGCTTAGTGGCTCTTCCCAATCATGGCCAATGTGCTTATAAAACTCTTTGTACTCTTCGTCTGTGACTTCTGACTTATCGCGAGTCCATAATGCAGTTGCGCGGTTAATACCTTCCCACTCGCCTGGCTGTGCTGGAATTTTCTCGCCGTCAGGCCCTTCAGATTCAGGTACTTCTGCTTTATACATTTCAACTGGAATAGAAATGTGGTCTGAGTATTTAGTCACGATGCTACGTAAGCGGAATTCATCAGCAAACTCTGTTTCGTCTTCACGAAGATGAAGGATGATTTCCGTACCACGTGATGGTTTATCAATCTCTTGTAATGTGTACTCACCTTCACCCGCAGATTGCCATTCAATACCTTGGCTTTCACCCGCTTTACGCGTACGCACTGTTACTTTATCAGCAACGATAAATGCTGAGTAAAAACCAACACCGAATTGACCAATCAATTGTGAATCTTTGCTTTGATCACCTGTTAGGTTTTGAAAAAACTCTGCGGTGCCAGATTTTGCAATTGTACCTAGTGAATTGATCACATCTTCACGGCTCATACCAATACCGTTATCGGTAATGGTTACTGTGTTTGCGTCTTTATCTGCACTGATACGTACTTTTAAATCTGCATCATTTTCGTATAAATCGCCATTTGAAAGAGCTAGGAAACGCAATTTATCTGCTGCATCTGACGCGTTTGATACAAGCTCACGTAGGAAAATCTCTTTATTAGAGTAAAGAGAGTGAATCATCAGGTTTAATAGTTGTTTGACTTCTGTTTGAAAGCCTAATGTTTCTTTTTGTGCTGCAGTCATTGTGTAAATCTCCAATTAACAAAGTGTCTTATCTGCACTATGACTCTTTATATGGGGCAGGCTTTTTGAACTTCAAGGCAAAAAGCTAAATTTACGGGTAAAATAGCGGATAGACACAAAAAAGCCTGCATGAAGCAGGCTTTTGATACCATTTTCGGTATTAGTTTTGGTTTACAGCGCGTCGTCCGCTAAAAGCATGCATTAGGGTCATGCCATCAAGTAAATCGAGCTCACCACCAACAGGGACACCGTGAGCAATACGGGATGCTCCTACCTGATACTTATGACAAAGCTCAGCAATGTAGTGGGCTGTGGTTTCCCCTTCAACACTTGGGTTGGTTGCGAGGATCACCTCATTAATGCCGCCTTGTTGCAACTTGCTTTCAAGAATATCAAGGCCAATCTCTTTTGGTCCTATGCCGTCGATTGGCGACAAGTGACCCATTAAAACAAAGTAAAGACCTTGGTATTGACCAGTTTGCTCAATAGCCAGCACATCGGTTGGTGATTCGACCACACATAATAAACCACTATCTTGACGTTTAACACTTGAACATATATCGCACACGGGTTGCTCGGTAAAAGTACGGCACGACTGACAATGCCCTACTTCATCCATGGCTTTAGTCAATGCATGACCAAGCTGCTTGCCACCTTGACGGTCTCGTTCAAGCAAATGAAAAGCAATGCGCTGTGCCGACTTAGGACCAATGCCAGGTTGGCATCTTAGTGCTTCAATCAGCTGTGTTAAACTAGGCGATAGTTGCATATAGAGTCACTTAGAAAGGCATTTTCATACCTGGTGGTAATTGCATACCGCCAGTTACTTTGCTCATGCGCTCTTGTGTTTCTTCTGCAACACGGCGTACAGCATCATTACACGCTGCCGCAAGCAAATCTTCGATCATGTCTTTGTCGTCTTCCATTAGGCTTTCATCTAATTCAACACGACGTACATTGTGGTTACCAAGCATAGTTACTTTGACTAGGCCTGCACCAGCTTCACCTACTACTTCTAGGTTAGCGATTTCGTCTTGGGCTTTTTGCATGCGCTCTTGCATTTGCTGCGCTTGCTTCATCATGTTACCCATTCCACCTTTAAACATAACTGTCTCTCTTTCTAAAACTACTTTAATTGGCATGAAGATAAGGGCTATTGTAACTAATTACAATGCCTGAATACTGTTTTCATCGATTATAGCGCTAAATAACTGCTGAAATTGCACTATGTTTTCATCACTATTTATTACATCAATGGCTTGTTGATGACGACCTGCATCAATCTTTTGTTGGATCAAATACGGTGAATCAATTACGCCATCAGCAAACTCGATACTTAGTTCTACATTATGACCGTAAATTTCACTTAATGCAGCATTGAGCTTTTGCCTTAGTACTGCACTGTCTAAGTGACGCTGTGATGAGTCAACTTCAATGTGCATTTGATTATTATTCTTTGTGAAAATCGAGTGCAATGCAAATTGTCGCATTCGGCCACCTAGCCCCATACGTTTTATTAAATACGCCCATTCATCTTGTTCGTGTGCGAATTTAATACTGCTGATCGGGCTTTCAAAATCATCAGGTATCGGAATACTGGCTTCTTCAATCACAGGCTCAGGCGCTTTTTGTGGATTGATTTGCTCAAGCAACTCAGGCGCTAAATTTTCGGTGATTGTTTGATGCTTTTCTCTAAAGTCGACTTTTTTTACTTTATTATTGCTCTCCCCCGTCGGCTGGGGGCTGGGCTTTTTTACTTCTGCAGCCACTTGTTGCTGCTGAGGTTGATGATTCGTAGCGGCTGTGCTTTGTTGCGCTGGCGGCTTAGCTTCAGACTGTTGTTCTGCTTTAACATTAGTTTGCGTAGCTGTACCACTTAAGCGACCAGCACCTGAAATATTGCGGTCTTGTAAAATACGAGCAATGGCCGACTGCGCCTGACTTTGCTGCTGTTGTAATTGTGCTGGTGCAGTTTGCTGTTGCTGAGGCGCTGTAGATGCTTCATTGGCAGTAAAGCCCTGATCATAAGCGCTATTCATTACATCATCGTATTGCGCTGCAAGTGATGAGTCCATTTGTGCATCATGATCATCCATGTAATCTTGCGAAGAATACTCCTGTGGAGAGTATTCAGCTGCAGGCACTTGCCCTGAGTGGCTTTGCTGTTGTGGCGCTGGTTTAACTTCTGCGGTCAATTCAGTTGTAGCGTTTTGCTGGGGCTGCTGGTTAGCATCTGGCTGTTCTACTGCTGTTGCTTCAACTTGCTGGGCAGGCTCATGGCTATGTGCCGTTTCTGCTGCGGCAGCTTGAATAGGTTCTGCTTGAATAGGTTCTGCTTGAATAGACTCTGCTTCAACAGGTTCAGCTTGTATTGACTGAGGCTCTGAAGATACAGCCGTTGTCTGTGCAGAGCTATGTGCAGCTGGTGCTTGCTCTGAAGCTGCTTGTTCACGTTGCGCCGTTGATTTTTTCAAAATATCACGCAGTGCACCGGCACCGCTAGGTTTAACCTGCTGTTGACTATTCGTTGGTGTTTGACTTTGAGCAAATTGCGTTGGTTGGAATGCGAGCAAGCGCAACATGATCATTTCAAAACCTAGTTTGGCATCCGGCGCCCATTGCAGATCTTTTTTACCATTCAACAGTAATTGGTAATAAACTTGTATCTGCTGCGCATCAGTTGTTTGCGCAACCTGTTCTATAAACTCACGATTACTCTCATCAAGTGCTGCTGCGCTGGGTACTAACTGTGCAAGCTGAATTAGATGTGTAAGTGCAATAAGGTCATCAAGCAAAGCAACAAAATTAGGGTTGCGACTGACAAGGTTTTTTACCTCAGATAACAGCGCATCTCCATCTTGGCAAAGTACTGCAGCTAACATAGTTTGACTGTAGTGAGTATCCATCAAGCCAAGCATACTTTGTACGGCCTGGTAACTTATATTGCCATTCGTTTGGGCAACTGCTTGATCAGTTAAGCTTAGCGCATCGCGCATACTACCATCGGCGGCTTTCGCAAGTACTTGCAAGGATTTATCATCAAAGCTGAGTTGCTCTTGCTGTAAAACATGGGCAAGCTGCTCATGAATTTCTGATTGCGACAACGCATTCAAATTAAACTGTAAGCAACGAGATAAAATCGTCACTGGCAGTTTTTGTGGATCGGTTGTCGCTAATAAAAACTTCACATGCTCTGGTGGCTCTTCCAATGTTTTTAGTAAAGCATTAAAACTATGCTTAGATAGCATGTGAACTTCATCGATTAGGTATACCTTGTAACGACCACGTGTTGGTGCGTATTGAACGTTATCAAGGATTTCGCGGGTATCTTCTACCTTTGTACGTGAAGCCGCATCGATTTCTAATAAATCAATATAACGGCCTGCTTCAATGTCAGTACAACTTGAGCATTGGCCACATGGCTCAGCAGAGATACCCTTATCGCAGTTGAGGCTTTTTGCGAATATACGTGCGATGGTAGTTTTACCCACCCCACGGGTTCCAGTAAAGAGGTAAGCATGATGGAGTCTATTTTGTGTTAATGCATTAACCAATGCCTGCTTAACATGAGACTGCCCCACTAACTCGTGAAAGGTTTGTGGTCGCCATTTCCTTGCTAGAACCTGATAACTCATTAATTATTCGCCTTCGAATTCAACCAACTTTAAAATTTTGATGCCCATATTAGCAACTCGTTGCTCACCACCTAGCTCAGGCAAAGATACAACAAACGCAGCATCAGTTGCGTTACCACCTAGTTTAGCCACTAGTTTTGCAGTCGCTTCAATTGTGCCACCTGTAGCAAGTAAGTCATCAACTAATAACACTTTATCACCAGCAACTATAGCATCGGTATGAAGCTCTAATGTATCTTCACCATACTCTAATTGATAGTTTTGTGAAATGACTTCACGAGGAAGTTTACCTGGCTTACGAACTGGAATAAATGGAATACCTAGTGCATATGAAAGTGGTGCACCAAAGATAAAACCACGTGATTCTGTACCAATTATTTTTGTAAAACCTTGATCTTTATATGCTGATATAAAGCTGTCAATTGTTGCTTTAAACGCGTCAGCATTGGCCATTAAGGTTGTTACATCACGGAACATAATGCCCGGTTTTGGGTAATCAGCAATAGTTGCAATGCTCTGTTTAATGAGCGTTGAAGTTGCTTGAGTCATAATTATACTGCTCAAAAATTTTATCTAACAAAGCTCGAGAGTATAACATCACCTTAGTAGAAAGTCGGTAGCAAGATCCAAAATTAATCCTTGAACTGCATCAATAGTAATAAAAAAGGCTGCATAATGCAGCCTAGTGTCTTAAATTTACTTTCGCAAATTAAGATAAAGCAGTGATCCAACCAAGGATAGCGTTTAGACAGCCAATACCAACAAATACAGCTAAAAACGCAATGAAATAAGTTGCATTGAACGGATCTTTAAAGTCTTTATCATTCGACATAGTTACTACCTTTATTTAAGCACGACACAATAAGGCGCACATGATAGTCGATGTATCCCTATCAATAAAGGCTTTTTGCTGTATTTTAGACCTATGATTTAGTAACGATCACGCCACGCTCAGCCATTGCACTTAAAGTATTAAGCGCCCCTTGATATAGCTGTTCTTGACTAAATTGAGGAGCGTGTCTTGCCACTTCTTGGCAGAGCAGATTTAAATTTATACCCGGTTGCGCTTCGATGATACTTAATAGCAATGCTGTCATCGCATTTGTTGATAAAAACTGCACCTCATCGTCACTATCTCGATAAACAACGAAATAACACGGCTCCGTAAGCGGGCTTTCTGGTTGGTAGCCTTTACTGATTGTATGAACGGGATATGTGTAACTTAAATTACGTGCCAAACAACTTAAAAGCAAACCTGCATTTGTAACCTGATTTGTTTGTAAAGCTGCTTCGTGTTCCTGCGCTTGTGCAACGGATACATCCAGTTCAACCCACTCATAATGTGCCAGTTCTAACATAAAATCAGGATCTGTAGATTGCTTTGAGTAACTTGTAGCTAGAAACTCTAAAAACTCACCGGCAATATCAAGAAAATATGGAGACTTACAATTATGTTGACTAAAAAAGAGGCGTATTAAATTTTGCCAACCACTTTTTGTATACAGACTTTTTAGAACAGGAAAAGCAGAACTAACAAAACCTTCAACATTATTGAAAAACAGATCACGATAAATTGCCATTCTTCGCTCTTCAATATTTATTGGCTTTTTATTGTGATTTGGGTCACGAATATGAGCCATAAATTGTTGCTGAACTTCTGTAAAATGACTAGGCACTGTATTTCACCTTATTTGCTGAAAATTGTAATTTCTCAATAATGTTTAGCTCTGCTAACAGTTCCGCCATCGGTGGAATATTAAAATCGCGTTCAAGAAGAGTTGGAAACACCCCATGAAAAGCATAGGCTTTTTCAAGTAGTTGCCAAACAGGGTCAATGACAGGTGAGCCATGTGTGTCAACCAACAAGTCTTCGGCTTCTGTATAGTGTCCTGCAATGTGTCCATAAGCAATTCGTTGACTAGGTAAACCTTTTAAAAATTGCTCCGCATCATAACCATGATTAATTGAGTTTACATAAATATTATTAATATCAATTAAAAGCTTACAATCAGACTCTGCTAACACAGCGTTGGTAAACTCCAGCTCTGTCATTTCTTGACCTGGCGCAGCGTAATATGAAACGTTTTCTATAGCAATCTGCTGTTCAAGAATATCTTGCACTTGCTTAATGCGCGTAACAACATGCTTGATTGCTTCTTCTGTAAATGGGATAGGCATTAAATCATACATATGCCCTTCGCCTGAGCAGTAGCTTAGATGTTCACTAAATAAACGAACGTTATGCTCTTTAAAAAAAGCCTTTAGTGATTTCACAAATTCTACATCAAGTTCAGCAGGTGAACCTATAGATAAAGATAAACCATGACAAACAAACGCGTTACGTTCAGTTAACTGCTTAAACTGTTTTCCAAACCGACCACCCAGCTTTAACCAATTTTCAGGTGCTACCTCCAGAAAATCAATTGGCCTAGGCACGCCTGTTAACATTTCATCAAGCATTTCTCGGCGTAAGCCTAACCCTATTTGCCCAAACACTGATGTTGATTCAAAAGACATACTACCTCCTACTAAAAAGGGCCTAGATGGCCCTTTTAAAAGCTAAGTGAATGCTTAGTGGTTTGAACCACATTTACCTTCGCCACACTTACCTTCTTTTGCAGCTTTTTTATCTCCGCCGCATTTACCTTCACCGCACTTGCCTTCTTTGCCAGCTTTTTTATCGCCGCCACATTTGCCTTCGCCGCACTTGCCTTCTTTGCCAGCTTTTTTATCACCGCCACATTTGCCTTCGCCGCACTTGCCTTCTTTGCCAGCTTTTTTATCGCCGCCACATTTACCTTCGCCGCACTTGCCTTCTTTGCCAGCTTTTTTATCGCCGCCACATTTACCTTCGCCGCACTTGCCCTCAGCAGCATCTAACTGATAACCAGCTTGCATTTGCTGAAACTCGAATGGGTTGGCGTGCGCATCACTTGCTGCGAAACTTGACGCACCAACAACGACTGCACCTAATGTTAATGCGATTGAATTATGTTTAATTGTGTTCATATGATGACTCTCTTTTTCATAACGGTTATTAGATTAGACCCGACAAATAAAAATTACTTTCACACTTTTTCAATTTAATCGACACTCTACAAATACAAATTACGATTTATCATAGTGGCAATAACAGGTAGAATACGCATCCATTTTTTGTTAAGTAAAATTTATCCATGCAATTAGTTTTAGCACCGATGGAAGGCGTTGTCGATTTTAAGATGCGCCAACTCCTTACAGATTTAGGTGGATTCGATTTATGTGTCACAGAGTTTGTACGTGTTGTTGACGCAACACTACCAGAACGTGTATTTCATCGCTACTGCCCTGAACTGCAAGAAGGTGGTTATACGCGTGCTGGTACACCGGTCAGAATACAACTACTTGGACAAGTCGCGAATGCTTTAGCTGATAATGCTGTCAAAGCGATCCGCCTTGGCTCACATGGGATAGACTTAAACTTTGGATGTCCAGCAAAAACAGTCAACAAAAGTAAAGGCGGTGCGGTACTTTTAAAAGATCCTGAGCACATGTACGACATTATTAAAACAGTCAGAGAGGCCGTCGATCCAGCTCATCAGGTGAGTGCTAAAATTAGACTTGGTTTTGATGATGATAGCAATAGTCAAGAAATTGTTGATGCCGTTGTTAGCGCTGGAGCATCAAGCTTAGCAATTCACGCTAGAACAAAACGTGATGGTTATAACCCACCTGCTTATTGGGAGAAAATTCCTCCTTTAATCAAAGATAAAGCGATTTCGGTTATCGCGAATGGCGAAATTTGGCAGATTGAAGATGCCCTACTTTGTCAAACAAGAAGCCACTGTAATGATTTAATGATAGGTCGCGGTGCATTGGCTATGCCCGATCTCGCAAGGCAAATTAAAGCCCATGTAAATGGTGAAGCTTATACGCCAATGCAATGGGAGCATGTTATTTACCATATTATTCACTCTTCCATGCACCAAGATGAAAGTAAATGTGAAAAATACTTTGCATCACGTACCAAGCAATGGCTAGGTTACTTAAAACGCCAGTACCCGCAAGCGCATGCCCTTTTTGATGAAATTAGGCGCTTGAAAGCAAAGGATGAAGTCGCTGATGTACTAAGAAAGTATGCCAAAGCGCCGAGTATTGATACAAATCATAATTAGCTAACGCATTTTGTTTGATAATGCCAGTATTGCCCACTTGGAAGAAACCGCGATGAACAATACTGAAATACAAACAAAGCTATCTGCTGAACTTGCGCAGGTAAGACAACGTTTACTTGATATGCTGGCAGATTCTGATCAAGGCTATCATCAGCAACTGCTATCGCAACTTAAGGATAACCCTCCTTCAGATTGGCTTGAGCTTACAGCAAATAGCTTAGGCCCTGAATATCAAATCCTCATCTCACGGCTTGAAAAATTAGAAGCCGCCCTATGCCAAATAGATATTGGCCAATATGGCTATTGTTGTGATTGCGAGGAAAAAATTGATGATGAGCGGTTATTGGCTGACCCTGCCACTCAACGCTGTAGACGCTGCGCTCCTTAGAGCGCGGTGCCCTCTTTACTTACAAAAATAAAGCTCATAGCTGGATATAATACAATATCTTCAATAAGCCACTCAGCTTGTGCTTGCTTCACGCCTAAACGTTTCATTAAGTTCACACGCGCTTGTTGCTCACTCCACGTGTGATAATGAATGCCCAGATCTGTTTCCATCATTACCTGCCAAAAGTACTGCTCACCTTGTGTTAATTCGCGTTTACTTTGTCGCGGGTCGACAAATTCCAACTGCCAGTCAAGACCATTATGTTGATGATTATCTGAAAAATAATTCATGACTAATGGCGTCGAATGCGAGTCTGACACTGGTAATACAAAATCAGTACTTACCTGTTGTTTGAGTGACATTTGTATCTCACTAAGCCAGTTTAATGGAGGTTTAGTCTCACCACTAAAATAGTTTAATTTACTTTGATACCAATCTTTACCATTTGCTAAGCCAACTAAACCAAGTTTGCTGCGCGGCTTATATTGAGTTAAGTATTGATCAAGCTTATTTAGGGCGGTTTGTACACTCTCATCATTGTTATCAAGGTGAGATTTGACCATGTCATGTAAAAGCTTTAATTCAATTTTATTAAGCTTTAGATTACTTTGCTCTGCTGTAATTAGCTGGGTTTCTACTAATTCTAACCAACTAGCTAATGACTGTGCGGAGAAATCATCTTGCGAGCTAGCTTGACTTAGAACATCCCGTTGCACAGGCCATACAAAATAACGTTCAGGGTATCGCTCGGCAATGATTAAATAGTTTAGTTGAGCCTGCTGCGACTCGGTTAATTGGGTGCTTTTTAAACCTTGATAAGCAAGATGGCGCGCTTCTAAATAGTGCTCAGAAAAAGGCCAAACACTTGCTTTTGAGGAGTTTGTTGTGTTCAGTAATAAATGATTAATATTACGAAGCTCTTTTTGCCCTTCTTGAAACGTGTGGAATTTTGTAGATTGCTCAGAGCAAGCTAGCAACATTACACTCGCAACAAGTAACAATACGATCTGTCTTAGCATTTTAAAATTCCATAAAAAAAGCCCCAGAGGGGCTTTTTAGTTTAAAACAACATCAATTAGATTTTTACACCGTTACGAGCGGCTTTATCTTTGATGAAGGTTGACCAGCTCTTCGCGAATTTACGCGTGCGCGGGTCATCCATTGCTTTAACAATAGCGTTGTAAGCTTGCTTGTACTTTTCTTGGTAGTAGTAAGCTTCAGCTAAATCAGAGTAGATAGTTCCTTTTTTATCAGAACCTAACTCTAATGCCTTATTCAAACGAATAACGGCAGCACTATAATTTTGCGATTGTAAAAGTAACGAACCTGCTTTGCGATAAAGCTCTGCATCGTCGTCAAATTTAGCTGCTTCTTCATAGTACTTAGCTGCTTTCTCAATATCTTTTGAGCGGTGGTAATTAGATGCCACTGCACTGATATTTTGCTTAGTACGCTTAACTTTTTCTTCGTTAATTGCCTTCTCAAGCACAACAGCTGCTTTATAAGGAATTTCTGTTAACGAATAAAAGTTTGAAAGTACTTTGTATTCAACTTCATTTTCAAAATAGCCATTTTTATAGGCAACTTCCATGGTCGCAAGACCTTTTTTGAAGTCTTCGGTTTGTAGGTAATATTTACCTAAACCAACCCAGGCTTTTTTGTCTTCAGGCCAAACACGAACAATCTCTTCAGCTACACCAACCATGTTTTTGTACTGTTTAAGTTCAAAATAGGCCGCTAGCTTTAATTGGTAAGAAGCTTTAGCAGGTTCTTTTGCCAATTTGATTGCTTTGTCTGCAGCAGGAAGTACGTCTTTATATTGTTTTAACTCGTAGTTTGCTTGCGCAATACGTGTATAAACTTTGTCGTCTTCCTCACCTGTGAAGTCCATCCAAGCATAATACGCATCTTTTGCTTTTGCGTATTGCTCAGTACCCGCGTACATATCACCTAGTAGCTTAAGACCTTGCTCTTGATCGGCAAAGTTTAAAACATCAGGCTTTACTGCCGCTGAAATATGCTTGATCGCTAGGTCGTATTGCTCTTTCTGAGCATACATTTGACCTAGATAGCGATCGACTGTTGCCTTATCGAATTCATCCGAAGGATCAATTTCTTTAAGAAGTGCAATCGCTTCATCAAGCTTTTCTTCGTTGTACAAGTCAAACGCTTTAATAACCTTTTTACCAACGCGCTCACCCATCACTTTAGTTTTTGCTTTTTTACGCGCTTCAATTTTCGCGTAATCTGGCGCTGCTAAAGCTGGTGCAGTGAAAGCTGCACCCGATAGTGACATAAGAATTGCAAGTGCAGTTACTTTAGATAAATTTCTCATTACTCGCCTCCTTAGTTGCCTTGGTTAAGTTTAAAGTCTAGTTGTACTTGAAGACCAAATTGCTTTTGTGGTTTTCCGTCAATAACTTTAGGACGGTACTTCCACTTACGCAATGCACGCTTAGCTTCGCGGTCGAAGATACGTTTAGGATCTGCATCGATTACCTCAACGTCTTCTACCCCACCCACTTCATTGATAGTAAATGAAAGTTGAACCCAACCTTCTTTACCATCACGCGCTGCTTGCGTTGGGTATTTTGGTTCAATACGAACGATAGGTGTCGCATCACCGTCACGTCCAAATGCACCTGGACCACTTAGGCCACCGGCTGTGCCACCCACATCGATACTTGGCATATTAAATGACAAGGCACCAGTGTTAGGGTTGCTGTTTTCCGGCTGAGGCGGCTGCGGTTTAGGCGGCTGCTTTGGCGGTGGTGGAGGCGGAGGCGGAACACGCTTCCTCTCCTGCACCTTAGATTCAGGCGGATTCGTCATAATTTCGACTACGATCTGCTCTTTTTGTTCAGTCGCACGGTCAGCTCCACCGGAGATGAGGTACGCCATGAAGTAGAACAAGCCGAAAGTAACTGCCCCACCTGCAATCAGTGAAAACAGAAAACGAATCATTACTGATCTCCAGCTATTGAAATTCTTAGGTTGTCACCCGTCGCTTTAATCTGGTCCATAACTTTAACCACTACGCCGTGTTTTGCTTCTTTATCAGCTTGCAAAATTACAACTTCAGTAGGTTGTTCTGCTAATAAACTTTCAATTTTTGCTGAAACACGTTCAACATCAACTTGCTGTTTATCAATCCAGATTGCACCGTCAGCACGAATAGCAACAAAAATGTTCGCATTTTTCTGCTTCGTAGCTTGGGCAGCTTTAGGTTTATTGACTTCGATACCAGCCTCTTTAACGAACGATGTAGTTACGATAAAGAAAATAAGCATGATAAATACGATGTCAAGCATTGGCGTCATGTCAACCGCTGCTTCTTCTTCTTCACGAAAACGTTGTTTACGTGCCATATTTAATTCTCTCTCTAGTGATGAGGCATGCTATCTACAAGTTTAGCTTTCGCCATTCTCGCTCTCGCTTCAAGACGTGAGCTAAAGAATACTCCAGATAGTGCCGCAACCATTCCAGCCATTGTTGGGATCGTTGCCATTGAAATACCTGATGCCATTAAACGTGCGTTACCAGTACCTTGAGTTGCCATGGTTTCGAAAACCGCGATCATACCCGTTACAGTACCTAATAAGCCAATTAAAGGACAAACAGCTACTAATGTCTTAATCAACAACATACGCTGATCTAATTTTTCAGACGCTTCAGAAATCCATGCTTCACGGATTCTGTGTGCGTACCAAGACGTAGTGTCTTGGCGGGCATCCCACTGAGCTACAATGTTCTTCGTCATACGAGGAAACTCAGCTAGTAGGAACCAATAGCGCTCAATCATTAAAACCCACATAAGAAAGAGTGCTATCGCGACCACGTATAATACCTGGCCGCCTGTGCCAACAAAATCCCTGATAGATTCCCAGATCTCCATCAGGACTAGCATTAGGCTTTCTCCTTCTCCGCGTGAGCTGCGATGATACCAGCGCTTTGCTCATCAAGGACATGTAGAACCGACTTACTACGACCCGCAACAATTGAGTGAAGTAGAATAAGTGGTAGAGCTGCAATTAGACCTAACGCTGTAGTAACAAGTGCTAGAGAGATATTACCAGCCATGATCTTCGGATCACCTGTACCGAACAATGTGATTGTTTGGAACGTAAGGATCATACCGATTACCGTACCTAGTAGACCTAGTAATGGAGCGATTGCTGCCAAGATCTTGATGATGTTGATACCAGCTTCGATGCGAGGCGTTTCACGTAGGATTGCTTCGTCAAGTTTAAGCTCAAGGTTTTCAACGTCTTGATTCTTGTTGTCAGCATAAACCTTAAGAATACGACCCAGTGGGTTGTTTGTATTCGGCGTAGAAAGGTTTTTAAGCTGGCTCTTAATCTTAGTGCTAGTAAGCGCAAGATCAATGAAACGTACTACGAAGATTAGTAGACCAACAAGTAATAATACTGTGATGATGTAACCTACTTCAGCACCTTGCTCGTAGTATTCCATAAGAGATTTTTTCTGCGTGTTGATACGTAAGATTGCGCCACGTGTAGGGTCAACAAATACGCCTGTGTAGTTATCAGCAGAAGTGTTTTCTAAATCAGAAATACCAGAAAGGATGTAGCTATCAGGTTGCTTACCTAGTGGTTGAATTGATTTAGTTTCTGGAGAGTAAATTAAATAACCGTCGTCAGTTACTAAGTTGAAGTTACCGATACGTGTTACTTTTTTCACTGTAGCTGAACCGTCAAGACCAGCCACTTCAGTTTCGAAAGTTGAAACCTTAGCTGATTCTGTCATTTCAGTTTGAAGTGCAATCCAAAGCTCTTCTAATTCACGAACTGTTGGTAGCTCTTTAGCTGCCGCAAGTGAACGAAGTACTTCAGCACGTCCTGGTTTTTCAGCAGAAACAAGTGATGCTTCGATAGTACCGATTGCATCTGCAGCTGAACGACGTACAACACCGAACATTTCGCCTAACGTACCTTGTGCATTAAGAAGCTCTTGCTCTTTTTCTGCTAAAGTATTTTCGTTTTGCGCATATTCTTTAGATAAGCGATCGCCACGTGCTTTTTCAGCAGCTAGCTCGCTTTTCGCTTTATTAAGTAACGCTTGCTTGTCAGCACGAGCTGAAAGGAACTCTTGTTCACGTTGCTTATTTAATTTACCTTCAGAGATACGCTCTTGCTTTACTTGCTCAAGAATTTTGTCTAAAGCACCAGTGTTTGCGTGTGCATTAAGCGCGGTACCTGCAGAAACAGATAGTACTGCTGCAACAGCAAAACCTTTAAATAGTTTCTTCATTATTGATTACTCCGCGCCAAAGATTGGTAGTTTAACAAGTTCTAATGTCGCTTGTTTACGCGCCATACGGATAACTTCTTTAACAGGTTTTAGGTATTCTTCACCTAATGTTTTCCACTGTTTTGTATTGTTATCCCACACCCACGCATGCTTAAGGTCGAAAGACTGAGCTACGTATGTGATGCGGCCTAAACGACCAAAGTCAACGTTGATGCTTTTACCATCAATTTCAAGTGTACCTTGAGAAGCTGTTACTGCTGAGCTGTATGCAGCTTCAACTGTGTATGCTTCTAGCACTTGGCGGAATTTTTCAGATGTAGTAACTGACGCTGATGCCATGATGTCACGAAGTCTTTCAACACGTGCAAGACGGTTTTCAAGATTGAACGGAACGTCCGCTTTGATGAATTGCTCAAGCGTATCGATCATGCGATACATCAAAGGCACAACGTTTTGTTTCGTGTTATCGATTGTCGCGATTTGACGGTCAAACGATTCGATAGATGCGTTTTGGTCAGCGACCAAACGTGCTACGTGATCGTTGTACACTTTCATAAGCTCAGTTTCATCAACAATGCTACGGTACTCAGCGATTAGCTCTTGAGTTTGACCATAGATATTGTCAATTTTAGTTTGAGACTTAACAGCAGCCTTTTGAATTTGTTGACCTGCATCTTGCACATCTTTCAAAGGATCTGCAATCACATTGCTGCTTGCAAATGCAAATGCGCCAACCAACGCAGATGCTACAAGACTCTTTCTGATTTTAACAGACATAGTTCCCAACCAATTAAGTAATGTTACTTTTATAATTTAATTATCCTCCGAAGAGGACAACCCTGATATCTTTTAATAGATATCAACCCTCCAATAATGCTAAATGCATCTAGCTCTGTCAACTTGATGTTCGGGTTTCATCGGAAAAAATTGGTTACTCGTCGTTGCAGGGAAAATAGCCAAAACAACGAATTAACAAAAAAATAACAGAGGTATTCAAAGGAAAGTTCTATAGCCCTTTACTGGTAAACATTGGGTCTTGTTTGTGTTTTTACTTAAACATAAATGTAACATTTTGTAAAAACAGTAAAGGGCCATTTAACTCGAAAAAAAAAATCTTTTAAATCGTCTAAAAAATCTCTTTTGAAGAATTTTTATGCACTCAATGAGCAATATTGTACAGCTTGCGTACAATACTGAGGTATCCACTTGGGTGAGTGTATTGACTAAACCCCATGATTTAGGGTGGTCGACTAAAAAATGGCGCGGTCTTTTACAAGCTTTGCTAATGAAATGATTGAGTCAACTTCAAGCTTTTCAAATATTTTTGCTTTATAAGTACTTACCGTTTTGTTACTTATAAAAAGCTTTTCCCCTATATCCTTGTTCGACAGGCCCTGTAATAGATAGTTCATAACAGCTAACTCTCGCTCTGTCAGTAATTCATCGATATCTTTCTCTGAAGCAATTAAATGCTCTTGAGGGAAAAACGTATAACCGCGTAAAATCATTTCGACAGCAGCCGAAATATCTTCTAGGCTTTCAGCCTTGTTTACAAAGCCTTGTGCCCCCAACTTTGCAGCTGTGCGAATAATATGCTTATCGTGTTTTGCTGATAGAAAAAGCACCTTACCTGCAAAGCCATTACTTACAGCGCGCTTGTAAAGACTGAACCCATCTGAGTCTTCAAGTTCAATATCTAAAATTGCAAGTGCAATATTATGGATTTTTAGAAACTGTAACGCTTCCTTTTGACTTGCAACAGCGTGAACTTCGTTTACGAGAGTTGATTTTGCTAGCACCATTTTAATTGCAGTAGCCACCATTGGGTGATCATCTACTAGCAGAATATCATTTCCTATGCTCATCAATTAGTAAACCTTCATTATAATTCATCAAACAACTGTCACTAAACCCAGATTTTTTTCTGTTTTAAGTTTAACTAAGTTTAGCGGGTTATTTTAAGATTGGTGAAATAAATGCAATCGAGCGTAGAACACTTCACGCTTGCATTATCATTCCCACAACAACAGTAAATGTATTTTTTATAAAACTGTCGATACAGCATATAATACTTTAATTATAGAAAGTAGGTTTTTAAGGAATAGTTAGCTAGTTACAGGATAACTACTGAGAAGAATTTACTTAAATAAGCCTTTAGGAGGAAATGTAATTCGGGACGTTTGATATTTTTAAATGGGAGGAATGAATTTTGGTGAAACAGAGACTGCCCCACCAAAATATATTCAGGTTCACATAATTACTTATGCTACTTCTACATTCTCAGCTTCAGGGCCTTTTTGACCTTGTTTGATGCCGAAAGATACTTGCTGACCTTCGCTAAGAGTGCGGAAGCCTGTACCTGTAATAGCGCTGAAGTGTACAAATACATCAGGACCATTTTCTTGTTCAATAAAACCAAAGCCTTTTGCTTCGTTAAAGAACTTAACTTTACCAGTAACCGTGTTTGACATACTAAATTTTCCTGTAAGTCAATAATTAAAAATTCAGCCGTAGTGGCTCTATCCTCCCTGAGTGAATGCCCAATAAACTTGGGGTAAAGTACAGGAAGAACCAATAACCAAACCGGTAACCGTACAAGCCGCACATTATCCGTAAATTCAATACGCAAAAACTCAAAGCAACTACAGACTAACACATTAATTTTATTTTAGCTCTAATAATCGAAAATTATTTTGAGGTCAACTGCCACAGCAAAAAAATATGACGATAGTATTTATAAGCAATTAAAATATAATGAAAAAGCCCACTAAAAAAAGTGGGCTTTTTGGTTGATTGCTAATAGGCTTATTTAACTTGCCAATCCATTTGTGCTTCAGCTTTGATTGGAACCACTTTTGAATCGCCTAGCTTGTAGCTTGCAGGCACCGTCCAGCTTTCTCTTACTAGCGTGATTGTGTCTTGATTTCGCTCCATGCCATAAAAATCAGGACCAAAATGACTCGCGAAGCCCTCAAGCTTGTCCAAAGCGCCCGCTTCTTCAAACGCTTCAGCATATAATTCAATCGCAGCGTGGGCAGTATATGCGCCAGCACAACCACACGCCGCTTCTTTTTTGTCTTTATAGTGCGGCGCAGAGTCTGTGCCTAAAAAGAATTTTTTACTTCCACTTGTAGCAGCTTCAATTAGCGCCTGCTGATGAATATTTCGCTTTAAAATTGGTAAGCAATAGTAATGTGGGCGGATACCACCGGCTAACATATGATTACGGTTATAAAGCAAATGATGCGCTGTAATTGTTGCTGCTACATTCTCAGAGGCCTTGTTAACAAACTCGACAGCATCTTTTGTAGTGATATGCTCAAGAACGATTTTAAGTGTTGGAAAGTCATTAACTACATCGGCTAACACTGTTTCTAGAAATACTTTCTCGCGGTCAAAAATATCAATTGATGAATCAGTGACTTCGCCATGTACAAGTAACAACATACCCACTTCTTGCATTGCCTCAAGCACTGGGTAAATATTTTTAATTGACGTCACACCTGAATCTGAGTTTGTTGTCGCGCCTGCAGGGTATAATTTAGCCGCAACAATTTTACCTGTTGCTTTGGCTTTTTTAATTTCTTCAGGCGTTGTTTTATCCGTTAGGTAAAGCACCATTAGGGGCTCAAAATTACCTTGCGGGCCAGCGGCTTTAATTCGCTCATAGTAAGATAATGCGCTTTCTGTACATGTAGCCGGTGGAACAAGATTAGGCATAATGATCGCACGCCCCATATAACGGCTTGCATCACGAACAGTGTCGGTGAGTTGATCACCATCACGTAAATGAATGTGCCAATCGTCTGGGCGAGTGATTGTTAAAGTTTGCATCGAATTTAAATCTGACATTGCTGGTTTCCACGGCTAAAGTTAGAGGGATAGCGTAAACTATAGGCAAATAACCTCGCTTATTTACCCAAGCTCATATTCAGGTGACTAGTTTACACCAGTTAAGGTTTTTTTTGAAAATAACTTTGTGGATATATAAATAGTAGGTTAAGTTAATAAATTAACAGCTAATTTGAGTCAGTTTTCTTTTTATGTCTAAAAGGTTAGATACCGCATTTGCACTTGAGGTCAAAACAGACCAACTACGTATAATAAATCAGTTTTCATCGTCATTGATGCAGCTAGATACGCTAGAAGAATTACTCGATTATGTAACATCTCAGGTTGTAAACCGCCTTGGTTTTATTGAATGTGTTATCTATTTAGCTGATGACGAAACACGTACATTAAAAGAAGTTGCTTCACTGGGAACTGCGAGTTCTTCAGATACCTACCATATAGACAGAACTGAAATCAACTTTGACCAAGGGATCACCGGTTATGTTGCATCATCAGGACTCCCTCTGATGGTTGGCGATGTCACTCAAGATAGTCGTTATATAGCGGATGCCCGCCCTGCTCTTTCTGAGTTATGTGTGCCCCTTGTTTATAAAGAAAAGGTCTTAGGGGTGATTGATTGCGAGCACCCACAAAAACATTATTATACAGATGCGCACTTAGAGGTGCTCTCAACGGTTGCTCATTTACTGAGTGCGAAGATAAATCAAGTTCGCACCGTTGAAAATTTACAACAAACTGTAAAGCAGTTAAATGATGCTCAAAAGCTTGAAAACAGTATGTTGCAAATTGCAAACTTAACCTATCAATCAAGCGAACTAGACAGCTTTTTTGAATCGCTTCACAGTATTATTACCTCTTTACTGCGAGCTGATAACTTCTTTATCGGTTTGTATGATAAACAACTAGATGTACTTGATTTAGTCTATATTATTGAAGAAGGTGTTCGTTCAAACGCACACAAAAAGATTTCCAAAGAATTACTCAAGGACACCGCTTCGTATTATCTTTTAACGATAGATCAATCTCTATTATTTAATAAAGAAGAGTTTGAAAAACATATAAAAGCAGGTCATTTTAAGATGGTTGGTAGGCAAGCAGAATCTTGGCTCGGTGTGCCTTTTAAAGTAAATGAACGTATCAGTGGTGTAATTGCAGTTCAAAGCTACAGTAAACATTACCATTACAGTGAACATGATCGTGCTCTTCTCACGTATGTAAGCCGACAGATAAGTATGGCAATTGACCGTCAGCTTTCGCGCCAAGAACTGGAACATAAAGCACTGCACGACGAACTCACAGGCCTGGCAAACCGCTCATTACTTATCGAGCGAGTTAAACACGGGATTTTACGCTTAGCTCGCTCTGATGAAAAAAGCCAACATGCCCTACTTTATTTAGACTTCGATCGCTTTAAGAGTATTAACGATTCGCTCGGCCATGAGGTTGGCGATCATTTTTTAGTAAAAATATGTGAGCTAATACAAGGAACGATTAGAAATACAGATACATTCGCGCGCTTGGGCGGTGACGAATTTGCTATTTTTATGGAAAACATTACTGACAAACAACAAATTGATGATGCACTCGCACGTATCCAATTGGCACTTGCAGAGCCTCTCAATATCGATGGTCACCTATTGCAAGCTTCAACGAGTATCGGTGTTGCATTTTGTACGACTGAAAAAGACAAGGCTTATAAGTTACTGCAACATGCTGATGCAGCTATGTATGAAGCAAAATCTTCAGGTCGCGGACAAGTCAAATTTTTCAATAACACAATGCGCAAGAAATTAAAGTCACATGCAGATATTGAAAATGACCTACAACATGGCATCGAGCATAACGACTTTGAACTTTACTACCAGCCTATTTTTACTATTCAAAGTAATGAAGTTGTTGGTTTTGAAGCGCTTGTTAGATGGCATCACCCTAGCAAAGGTTTAGTGGCCCCTAATGATTTTATTCCGATTGCTGAGGACACAGGGCAGATCATTAATCTTGATTTGCACTTATTAGAACTTGCCGCAAAGCAGATATTCGCTTGGCATAAACAAGGAACACCTTTTTTACGTGTCACTGTCAATGTGTCATCTAGGCATTTTGCCAGCCTCGACTTTGTGAGTCAGATACATGACTTATATAAAAAGTATCAATTACCGCTGGGCTCTTTATGTTTAGAAATAACAGAGTCAGGCTTAATTGGTAACCTAGAATTGGCAACAAAAATAATAGAAGGCCTTGCTCCGCTTGAAGTCAAACTATGTTTAGATGATTTTGGTACAGGTTACTCTGCACTTGGTTATTTACATCAACTACCCATTCATATTTTAAAAATTGATAAAAGCTTTATTGATCATTTAAGGAAAGAGCATAACCCACTTGTTGACGCTATTCTTTCCTTAGCCCAATCATTAAAGCTGGATGTAGTCGCAGAGGGAATTGAAACAGAGCAACAATTAAACATTTTAAAACAAACACAATGTAAGTTTGGCCAAGGCTTTTTAAAGGCCAAACCTATGCCAGCCAGTGAAGCTGAAAAAATAATTCTAAATGGTCTTTAAAGCCTAAGAGCGACTTAGGCTTAGTATGTTTATGAGGTTAGCCTAACTCTCGGCGTAACTCTTTAGCGGCAGTAACCATATTTTGTAATGCTAAGCGTGTTTCTTCCCAACCGCGGGTTTTTAGACCGCAGTCAGGGTTGACCCAGAGCCTCTCTACTGGCACTTTTTTAGCCGCTTTATGAATTAAGTTTTTAATCCAAGCAATATCGGGGATATTTGGGCTGTGAATATCATATACCCCAGGCCCGATATCATTCGGATAGTCAAAATCCTCAAATGCTTTTAATAGCTCCATATTTGAACGAGATGTTTCTATCGTGATGACATCTGCATCCATGTCTGCAATACCCGCGATGATGTCGTTAAACTCCGCATAACACATATGAGTATGAATTTGTGTTTCATCTGCCACTTTCGATGCACAAACACGAAACGCATAAGCAGCCCAATCCAAGTACGATTGCCAGTCACTTGATTTTAATGGCATACCCTCTCTAAAAGCGGGCTCATCGATTTGAATTATCTTTATACCAGCTTGCTCTAAATCGACAACCTCATCACGAAGCGCTAATGCTATTTGCTTAGCAATAGTAGGTTTATCTAAATCATCACGGATAAATGACCAAAATAGAATAGTCACTGGGCCAGTTAGCATTCCTTTCATTTTCTTCGTTGTTAGAGATTGTGCATAACGCGTCCATTCAACTGTCATAGATTGCTCTCTCGACACATCGCCCCAAATAATCGGCGGTTTTACACAACGCGTGCCATAACTTTGTACCCAACCAAATTGGGTGAATGCAAAGCCTTGCAAAAACTCCGCAAAGTACTCAACCATATCGTTACGCTCTGCCTCACCATGCACCAAAACATCGAGCTGTAACGCCTCTTGCTCTTCAACAGCATAGCGAATTTCTGCTTCCATCTGCTGACGATACTCAGCAGCAGGCAAAACCCCCGCTTTAAATTCTTTACGTGCTTTACGTATCGATTGAGTTTGCGGGAAAGATCCTATCGTGGTGGTCGGTAGTAAAGGTAGCCCAAGTGCGCTTTGCTGTTTGGCTATTCGAGCTGAGAATGGACTAGACCGTTTAGCATCTTTGTTAGTTAATGTACTCAGACGGTTTTGTACATCTTGATTATTAACTCTTGCTGATATTAAACGTTTCTTAACTGGCTCACTGTAATCGCACAGCAACTGTGTTTGCCCTGTGTTAAGCGCATTACGCAATAGTTGTAACTCTTCGCCCTTTTGTTTGGCAAAAGCAAGCCACGATTTTATTTCACTATCTAATTGCTGCTCTTGATCTAAATCGACAGGTGTATGAAGCAACGAACAAGATGGTGCAAGCCACAGGTTATCGCCTCTTTTTTTAGCTAACGCGTGTAATACAGAATACTTCTGCGTTAAATCACTGCGCCATATATTACGACCGTCAATAATACCCAGTGAAAGTACCTGCTGTTGTGTTATTAAGGTATCAAGCTTTGATATATCGTTATTTCCTGCAACACAATCAAAATGCACACCGTCTACAGGGTAATTAGCTATATCGGCAAAATAATCATTTACCGAGTCAAAATAACTGGCAAGTAGTAACTTAACACCTTGTCCTGAAAGCGTCGCAAAACTTGTTTTAAGTGCCTTTCGCTGGCCATGGTTTAATTCTAAGGCAAGAACAGGTTCATCTATTTGAACCCACTCAACACCCAGCTTTGCAAGCTTAGCTAATACCTGTTGATAGACAGGTAAAAGTCTTTCGAGTAATGATAACGTATCAAACGACTTTCCAGCAGGCTTAGCCAAATGTAAATAAGTCACAGGACCAACCAACACAGGCTTCACCTTGTGGCCTAATTGATGAGCTTCTTGCACATGCTCAAATAGTTCAGTCCAAGTCAGTTCGAATGTTTGATCTTCCGATAACTCAGGAACAATATAGTGATAATTTGTATTAAACCATTTTGTCATCTCACTTGCCGCACATTGACATCCAGTAGGCGCTTGCCCTCTAGCAATTCTAAAAAGTGTATCTAAGTCAACGTTACCTTCCTCACTATGATGGCGCTTTGGAATTGCTCCCACCAAAAGTGATGTATTCAAAACATGATCATACCAAGCAAAGTCACCTACAGGCAGTAAGTCAATACCGGCATTAGCTTGTAGTGCCCAGTTTTCTTCTCGAATAGACTTACCTCGTTCGAGTAATACCTGTTGGTTTATTTTTCCTGCCCAATAAGATTCTATTGCGAACTTTAACTCACGTTTCTTTCCTATTCGAGGAAAGCCTAAATTATGTAATTGTGCCATATCCATTCCATTTAGCTGTTTAGATGTCTAAAACATTAGCGATGAGATAAACCTAATTCAACTGATGCTTTCTCAGTTTCA
Source organism: Pseudoalteromonas sp. L1 (assembly GCF_021728095.1). Lineage (NCBI taxonomy): Bacteria > Pseudomonadati > Pseudomonadota > Gammaproteobacteria > Alteromonadales > Pseudoalteromonadaceae > Pseudoalteromonas > Pseudoalteromonas sp. L1. The sequence continues at coordinate 92,252 of NZ_JAKKCT010000003.1, forward strand.
ACTTGAGGTAATTTCATGGATTTAAAAAACAATTTAAATAAAAAACAAATGACAACGCTGTCAATTTAAGTAATAAAAGTATATTGTAAATATGAGGTAAAATCCCTCTGAAATTTTAGACGTCTAGACGTTGAAAAAACATGATTGTAGGCGTACTATGTCCGTAATCTGAGTTTGACTCACATTTTTCATGAGATTTTTTAAAGATGATCGATATTAAACACTTAAAAACCATAGCAACCCTTAAAGAAACAGGATCTTTGGTCAATACAGCCCGAGAGTTGTTTTTAACTCAATCGGCTTTATCGCATCAAATTAAAGATCTTGAGAATAAGTTAGACTGCCAACTTTTCGAGCGTAAAACTCAGCCCGTACGCTTTACCCCACAAGGTATGCTGTTACTGGAGTTAGCAAACGAAGTTTTACCACGTGTTGAAGCAACAAAATGTCGTTTAAAAGAAAGCCTTAATCAACCAATTTCAAACCTGCGTTTAAGTGTCGAATGCCATGCTTGCTTTCACTGGTTATTACCGACGATAAAAGAGTTCAACAACTTTTGGCCAGATATTAAAGTCGATTATGAAAGAGGCTTTAGTTATGACGCTATTCCTGATTTGATGAATGATGAATTGGACTTAGTACTCACATCTGATATCCGTGAGCCAGACAAATTAGAATATGCGCACTTATTTGATTTTAAGTTAAAACTGATTGTTTCGCCTGATCATGAACTGGCTAAAAAAGCCTATGTCACCGCACTGGACTTAAAAAACGAAACGATAATTTCTTACCCCATCCCACGTGAACGCCAAGATATCTTTAAACATTTTATTCAAAATGCACGATTTGATGGCACGCTGAAAACGGTTGACCAAGGCTTATTGATATTCCAATTAGTGAGCGCAGGTATGGGGGTTGCGGCTTTGCCGGATTGGTTAGTGACCCCTTATGAAAGCCAAGGGCTCATTAAATCCATTCCGTTAGGTGCATTAGGGTTAACACGCCCGATGTATTTAGCAATGAAAAAAAATATGAAAGATAACCCTGTTTATCGTCACTTTTTAAATACGTGTAAACAAAATAACGGCCGTTAATAAAAGCCCCCTTACTGGTTTAGTCCATTTTACCAGTGAAATATGCGCCACTGGTTTGATGCAGGGGCGCAGAAGTCTCCATAGAGTCAGACTGGATTATCGATATCAATAAAGGTGACATCAAAACCATGCTGCTCAGCTAATAGCTCACCCAGCGCTTTAATGCCGTAACGCTCTGTCGCGTGGTGACCTGCTGCAAAAAAATCGATACCTTGTTCACGTGAGCTGTGAATAGTTTGTTCAGATGCTTCACCTGTCAAATAAGCATCAATATCCTGCGAGGCTGCTAAATCAATATACCCTTGTCCACCACCAGTACACCAAGCAATAGTGTCGATTTTCTCTTCTCTAACTAAGCTTGTTAACGGTGCGCGATTGAGTACTTGGGTTATTTTGTCGGCAAATTCTTCACCAGTTAATGGTGTTTTTAAACGCCCTTTTACTGGCACACTATTTGGACCGGATTCAAGCCCTCCAGTGAACTCAATATCGAGTAACTTTGCCAATTGTGCGTTATTACCAATGTCAGGGTGTATATCTAGCGGCAAATGATAGCCATATAAATTAATATCATTGTTTAAAAGCGCTGCAATACGGCGTTTTTTCATTCCCGTAATTGGCTGCGACTCTCCTTTCCAGAAATAGCCATGGTGCACCAAAATCGTATCTGCATTCTCTGCAATAGCGGCATCAATCAATGCTTGGCTTGCTGTTACACCCGTTACTATTTTTTTTACTACGCTCGAACCTTCAACTTGTAAACCATTGGGGCAAAAATCAGCGATTGAATCAGGTTTAAGAATGTCGTTTAATAATTGAGTAAATTGTTTGCGTTGCATATAAAAATCGTTCTCCAACCCTCTATTTTGTGCAAATTTTGGCGGTTATGAGCGAAAAATGGAAGGAAAATCGCAAAAAATTGAAAAGTAAGCTAAAAATAGGTATAAATATATATTCTTAATCTGTGTTTACAACGTATAGGGTCTCTGATGAGCAAACTAGACAAAACAGAAGTGTTAAATGCCTTCGAAGCAGCATACGAAGCAGCGAATGGTAAGAAACCTGAAATTACTACAAAACCTGGTTGGTATAGCATCGATGGTGGCAAAAACTTGCGCCTAGCCGATGTTGCAGCGCTGACTGAAGAGCTTACTTCTGGTAAAACAGCTGAGCCTAAGGCAGAAGAAGCACCAAAAGCCCCAGCGAAAAAAACCAAAACTAAAACCGCTGCGCCAGCTAAAACAGCAAAAAAAGCATCGTTCACTGTTGTTAAAGCAAACGATGATGGTTACAAAGCTGAAGAGCTTTGGATTGTTAACCTAGCTGAAAAAGACCACGATTGTCGTTTACCACGTGGTGTTGTGTAATTTAATTACATGCATTCATTTTAAAAAACCGCTACTCGTTAGCGGTTTTTTTATATCCTTCCAGCAGAATATTTAATAGCCATTGACTAAAATAACCAAATAACACAATAAAAACAGTGCCAATCAATACAGGCATCACTAAAAAATCCCAACTTTGCAAAGATTGTATAATCAAAATTGGGTTTGCGCCTGCCGCTGGATGTATTGTGTCTGTCAGCATCATGAGACTGATTGCCAGTCCTGTTGCTATAGCAATTTCAACAGGCCCTACACCGACATAATTTACAAATACAACGCCAATTAATGCAGTCAAAAGGTGCCCACCGATAACATTCTTCGCTTTCGCAAGCGGGCTGTGTGGCACACCAAATACCAACACGGCAGTTGCACCAAACGGTGCCATCAACCACACACCGTAATGTCCTAGTTGCTGTAAATAGGCCAACACAAAAATTGCCATACAAGCAAACACACCCGCGATTGCCGCTCTACTCACTTTATTTTCCATAACGCCTCCCAAAAGTAGACCGAGTTGTCTACTCGACAAATGGTAGACAACTCGGTCTACTTCTGTCAAGATATTATTAGTCACCAATTAAGAGCTTGTTATGGATAAACGAACACATATTATTTTGACCGCCCTGTCACTTTTTTATCAAAAAGGCATTCATAATGTGGGAATCAACGAGATTATTAGTGTCGCGGGTGTCGCCAAAAAAACCATGTACCACCATTTCGCAAGTAAAGATGAATTGTTACTCGCGTGCCTTAGTGAGCGCCACACCCGATTTTTAAATTGGTTAACGCAAGCCACCAGCAAGCAAACAACTATTGAAGAATTTAAAGTCGCTTTGATCAGCTGCCATGAAGCTTGGTTTAATTCTGAAGTGACTGAGTTAGGTGATTTTAATGGCTGTTTATTTATTAACACTGCAGCCGAATTTGCTGATTCTGCAAGTCCAATTAATCGAGCCTGCAAAGAGCATAAATTGGCAGTCCAACAGTTAATAAAACGGCGCTTATCAGCGTGTGAAAACATGGAAATTTCACAGTTGGACTTGCACAGCCACTATTTGATGACGCTCGTTGAGGGTATGATCTGCCAAGCAAAACTGGTAGGAATTAAACAGTTTCCTCATTTAAAAAATGAATAAACAATAAAAAAGCGGCACTATGACCGCTTTCAGTTTAGATTAAGCTTTGTTAGATTTTTTCAAAATATAACTTTTCGCGTTTTTTCTCACCCACTTCGTTCATGGTTGCAGCATCAAATAAACGACCATTAATCATGGTGTAATCGATTTTATCTGTATCACGAATATTCGTTAGTGGGTTACCGTCAATAACGATTAAATCGGCAAGCTTACCCGCCTCAAGTGAACCGATATTTTTATCAAGGCCAATGTATTTAGCAGGATCTAAGGTTGCTGCACGAATTGCTTCAAGTGGTGTCATACCACCTTGCGCAAACATCCAAATTTCCCAATGTGCGGCTAAACCTTCACGTTGGCCGTGAGCACCTAGGTTCACTAAAACACCTAAGTCTTGCAGCTCTTTTGCAACACGGGCGTTGTTAAAGTGGTTATAGTGATGATCGGGCGCCTTAACACGACGCATTGAGCGAGGTAAAAGCTGGTTCTTTGGTACAAACTTACTCAAGCGTGGGTGATTCCACACATCGGTCTTGTCGTACCAATAATTTTCACCCCAAATACCACCGTATGCGACACCCAGTGTCGGTGTGTAACCTACATCACTTTGTGACCAAAGCTGGCGAATATCATCATAGATATTGGCAACAGGAATTGAGTGCTCAATACCCGTATGACCATCAACCACCATGGTTAAGTTGTGCTGCAGTAATGAACCGCCCTCTGGCACAACCATCATTTCAAGTTCACGACCTGCTTCAATGACTTGCTGACGCTGTTCACGACGAGGTTGGTTATATGATTTAACACTAAACGCGCCCACTTTCTTTAAGCGCTCAAGGTGGAATTTGGCATCTTCTAACGAATCAATATGCGACGTGTAACCAGGCATATTCGCACCATATAAAATAGTACCCGTTGAGAAAATACGAGGAGCGATAATCATGCCTGCTTTTTGCATTTCGCTTGCAGCAAAAATCTCAGTGGTGTCGTTTGATGGATCGTGAATCGTTGTCACACCTAACGCTAAGCCTGCTAAGTTCTTCCAGTTTTGCTGTGGAATGATCTCATCGCTACCTTGCGAGCCGTGCGCATGCGCATCAACAATCCCAGGCATAATCGTCTTACCAGTTACATCAATTACCTCAGCGCCTTTAGGAATAGCAACACTGTCTTTACTGCCAACCGCTTTAATATGCTTACCATCAGTAACAATAACGCCGTTTTCAATAACCTGCTCACCATTCATAGTGATAATGCGCGCGCCAGTTAAAGCGAATACTGATTTAGGCTCGTCCATGGTTTTTGTAAAACCGATGTTATCACCACTTTTAACTTTAAAATCAGTCTCAGCATTTTGGTTAATATCAAATAAACCCGCTAGGCTTGCATGATATAACTCAGGGCCTAAGCTCCAATAAAGTTTATCGCTTGTGCCACTCCAGCTGATGTTTTCACCCGCGCGAACAGACAGCTGCTCAATTGGGAATTGGCTATCTTTCGGACCAATATTAATGGTTTTACCACGCTCAACAAATGGTGTAACAAATACTTTAAAACGCTCTGCAAACGCTAAGTATTGACCATCTGGTGATACTCTAAACTCTGTTGCATGTTCTGATTCATAAAGTTTACGAACTTGCTTTGATTCAAGCTCAACAACACTTAATGTTGGTTTTGGCCAAGGACTCATCACATAAATACGGTCATTCGCTGCTCCAAATTGCGGCTGATACCCTGATTTAGTAATAAGTGTTGAATCACCGCCTTTGGCACTTACTGAGTAAATACCTGGCTCTAATGACCATGTTGGGTTAAGGATACTGCCGCCAGACGCTTTACGGTAAACAACCGTTTTGCCATCAGGGCTGAAAGTTGGCTCTACATATTTACCCGGCTCTTTAGTAAGGGTATCGCCACGGCCACTGCGCGCAGATACAACACGTACCGAGCCCTGTTCGTTATCATCCCATGTGGTGTAAACAATTTTCTTACCATCACGAGAGAACTGTGGGAATAATTCAAAGTGATCGTCTTGCTTAGTCAGGCGCTTCACTTTGCCAGACTCTAAATCACGTTTATAAATATGACCAAGCGCTTCAAAAATAGCCGTTTCACCATCCGGTGAAATTTGTACATTGCGCAGCATTTTCACATCAAAATTATCGCTATCGATGTTTTGTGTAAAACGCACGGCTTTTTGAATTTGCTTATTGGTCTCAACTTTAAATGGAATAGTCGAGACAGACTTATCATCCACGTCTAGCTTATGAATGGTACCACCCGCCCAAAAGACCAATTGTTCGTTATCTGGTGTCCAAGCAATTGTTGGGTATACGCCATGAATAGCCCATGTTTCTTGCATATCACGCTCAAGCTCGCCATAGAGCTTTGTATGCTCACCGGTATGCAGATCATATAAGTACAAGCTTGTTTGGAAATCATCGCGCTTTATATACGCAAGTTTTTTACCATCTGGTGAAGGTGTCGGTCGAATAGCCCCACCCATGCCATCAATGATAGTTTCAATCTCGCCGGTTTCACGGTCATAGCGTTTAATTTTATAAATACCCGCTACAGAGTCTTTAGAGTAATGGAATGTTTTGCCCGGCGTTGCATCATGCGAAAAATAAACATAACGACCATCCGGTGAGAACATTGGCTCGCCTAAGTCTTTTTGATCGTTTTCACGTGCAGTTAGCTGTACACCTTTACCACCCGCTTTGTGGTAAAGCCATACTTCACCAGCGCCTAAAGAGCGGCTTGCAGTAAAGTGCTTACGTGCTACTAAGTAGTCGCCATCAGGGCTCCAAGCAGGACTATTTAACAAACGAAATGTTTCGTTCGTGACTGCTTTTTGGTTTTCGCCATTTAAATCCATAACCCAAATGTTGTCGCCACCACCTTGGTCTGAAGTGAATGCAATGTGCTTACCATCAGGGCTAAAACGTGGTTGCATTTGCCATGCAATATCACTTGTTAATTGCGTTGCAGTGCCACCTGACATTGGCATGGTATAAATATCGCCGAGTAGGTCAAACACCACTGTTTTACCATCAGGGCTAATATCTACGTTCATCCACGTGCCCTGCTCAACACTAATTTTAGCGTCTAGGAATTGGCCTTTTGGTGCGTCCACCTGCCATTTGTCATCATTTGCTTGCTCTGCTGCTACTTGCCCTGTAAGAGCAAGTGAAATCGATACAGCCAGCACTGTATGAAGCATTTTCTTCATTGAAATCTCACTTATTATTGTTTTGCTTATATGCACACTTTTAGGATTGCACCAAATAGCATAGCAAGATTCCAGCAATTCGTGTTAAACAAACGTAAATAGTCGACTAATGCCACGCAATCGGATCAAACTGATAAAAGCCAACCAGTAAATGATAAATTTCAGGGTCAAACTGCCTGAGTTCGGCGGGTTTTTCTAAAAAGGTTTCTGTAATAACGGCAAAAAATTCTGCCTCGTTGGTCGCGCCATAACTATGAATAACATGCGGCATGCCATAAGCTAAATGGGTTTTGAGTTGATTAAAGGCGCGGCTAAATACTTTTGCCCACTTTTGATAATCTTCATTACTCGCAAGCATTGGCGTGCCTGTGGTTTTGCCTGTTTCTTGATCGAGCTGATGGGCAAATTCATGAAACACTAAATTATGACCATCGCTTGGCAAGCGGTTCCCCTCAAGTACATCATGCCAGCTCAATACCAAGGTTCCACCCGGCCATGATTCACCTTGGCGAACGGTATTGTGATAACTGACAAGCCCTGCATTATCACGGGAGGTTTGCGGGGCATAATACGCGCTTGGGTATAAAAGGATCTCTTTTACATTACGATACAATGGCCACGGTTTATTGAGCACTAAAACACAGGCATCGGCTGCTACAATCAACTTCATTGCATCATTAAGCTCAAGACCATCACAGCCAATAAAACGTTTTTCATTTAAAAACCAAACGATATGACGTTCTAGCTTTTCGCGGTCGGCGTCGGTCATTCTTTGGTAGATGGGCATGTACTTTAGCAACAAATTCTTTTGCTGTGAGTTAAGAGCAAAACGATGGTACTTTTTTTGCCAAAAATGATTTCTAATAACATCCCAGCGCCAATAACACACAATAAAAATAACTAAGGAAAGTAACAAAAATAGGTTAAGCATTACCATCGCCTAAAAAACGGTCTTAGTAGTTAAATGTGTGCAAACAAAAAAAGATCAATACTTGAAAAATTAATTGAACATTAAAAGCCGTGTTAAACACGGCTTTTACCATCATTAACGGTATAAGGGTTGCCAAGCACAGGTTCTACGTCCGTTGCGCTCAAAATAAAAGTTATTACAATTTGAATCATAGTTACTATTACCAACATCAATACGATAATTACTGATATAACGGTTATGTAATGAAACTTGCTGACCATTTTGTAATAAAGTAAAGTGCACGTGTGGACCAGATGATTGTCCGCCTTCGCACAGTGCTTGGTTATAACTATTCGCATAACGACCTAGCAACGTTCCAGGCTGCACAGTGTCACCATTATTGTATTGTAAGTTAGACATGTGGTAATAATTAGTTGCAAAGCCACTTGAGTGCGTTACCCGTATATTACATGACGAAAAACGAGTGATGACTCCACCATGTGCGGCTTGAACCCAAGGCGTATTACTTCCCCATCCACCAGACCCATTGTTAAAGTCTAATGAAGAATAAGGATAACCTGAGCCAGTGTTTGAATGCGCTCCACCACTATACCAATAATATCCTTGAGACCAAGGTAAGTTCATAGTAAATGTGGCTTGAACCGACTGCTCTTCCCCTGAGAAAGTGACCTGGTCTGTATTCAAGATAAGAGACTGTTCGGGTGATAGTTGCTCGAATATATCTAAGAAGCGAGTTAAAGAATCATTTGGCTGACCATGCAAATTATGCTGCTTACTCATCATGCTGGCAAGCGCAGCTGTAGCAGCAGTACTCACTTGTGAAGGTCTAATTAGATGCTTTATGGAATTTGAGTTTTTATCATGCTTTGCGGCTTGCTCTTGCCAGTGTTTGAAGGCATAGAAACGTTGACTTAATTTAAATACAACGTCTTTCACCTGCTCATCAAACCCTTGCTTATCAGAGATATTGCTAAACACGCTTTCTAATTCAACCGAAGGATCAGAAAGTCCCTCACTTTGCTGTTCAATCAGGGCCAAAATCACTTTTGGGTTAATACTATAATAGCCAGCCCAGTGTAGTATAAAAGCTTGTTTACTTTGAAGTTCAGGGGCATACGATGCGAAGTAGTTGTCCCAGTCTTCATTTAATAGATCATTATTAAATACAAATGTTTGGTCATCCATAATTAATAATGAATTAAGATTCAGTTGTTCTACTGCTTGGTCTGAAAATTCAAACGTTTCATGGTTATGCACACCGGCAAACGCTATAGAAGAAAAACCAAGTCCAGTCGTAACCGCAAGTGTTAGTAAATGTTTATTCATCTTTTTGTTCCCTTTTATAAAACCCCATACGGGGAACAAAAATGTAGATCAAAAGTGAATTAATTGTTAATTTTATATTCTTATGTAAACATTTACGTAAGTAATGTACCTTTAATAACACCACCTTGAAGCCGAAAACGTGTACAAAAATAAAACATTTTATTTTGTAATCAATAGCTGATTGAGCAACTAATTATTCACTGTGGTAAATAACAACCTGATTTCGTCCTGCGGATTTAGCGCAATACAATGCCTTATCGGCTTGTGCTAAAAGCCGATCGTAATCACTTGCACTTTGACTGTCAGCTAAACCAAAGCTAACCGTAACAGACAAACCACTGGCGATATGCGAGAAATCATAGTTTGCAATCTCAAGGCGAATAACCTCACATACTCGTGCTGCCTCTTTTGCTGTTTTTTCTGGGAATAAAAGCGTAAATTCCTCGCCACCCCAGCGAGCTGCTTGACCTATATGGGTACAATTTAAAGTGAGTAAGCGCGCTATTTCACAAATTACTTTGTCACCTATTAGATGAGAAAAATTGTCGTTAACTGATTTAAAATGATCAATATCCATGATCGCAATAGAGAAGAATTTATTCTCTTTTCTAAATTTATCAAAACTTTGTGACAAACAAACATCGAAAGCGCGTCGATTAGGTAACTGAGTTAACTGATCATGATTAGCCAAATGTGCAAATGCATCCGCTTGGTTTTTCAAGTCATGCATTTGTTGCTCTACTTTTTCGGTTAACTCTATTTCAATCCGCTTGTAGTGGTATAAACGAAATTTATAAATACTGTAAGCTATTAAAATAATCGCAAAAACGACTAAAAGTTTGAAGCTTGTCTTCTGCCAAAAATAAGGAGCTATCCTAAAGCGTAAAACTTGTTCGTTATCTTGCCAATCGCTGTTAGGATAGCCTGCACGCACTTTAAAAGTATACTCACCTGGCGCTAAATTCGTGTATTCAGTAATAGCCAAGCGCCCTCTATCAACCCACTGTTCATTGTAACCGCTCAGTTGGGTCTGATAGTTAAGTCGCTGAGGCATTATAAAACTCAACCCCGCATAATTAAACGATACACGGGAAATCCCAGGCGACAGGTTAAGTAGTTCATCACTAGGTGGCAGTGCAACCGCTCTGCCATCCACATCAAAACTTTCAATGACTGTCGATAACTGGCGTGTACTGGCTTCTTTTAATCGCTCAGGCGTTGCCACAGCAACGCCACGTGCGGTCGCAACCCAAATTTGTCCGTCAGAGTGAAGGGTTGCTGCTGGAGTCGAGCCCCCATTAGCCTGGGCGCTCAGCATTCCATCACCCTCATCATAGAGTTGCATAGACACGGTCAGTGGATTAACGCGTTTAGGCTGATCTAAAAATGCGACTAACTGCGCCTTATTTACTTGAATAATTCCCCTATTACTTGTCAGCCAAAGTGAGTCACCTTGCTCAACAATCTGAAATAATTTATCGACAGGTAGTCCTTCTTGACGACCAAATAGTGACATTGTGTCGTTTAGCATATTGTAACGAACCAAGCCTCTGTCAGTCGCTAACCACATGACAGTATCGTCAACATAAAAACCAAACGCATACTCAGTGCTAAAGTATTCTGGAAAAGTAATAGTGGCAAAGCTGTCCTCAGACGGTGTATAGATAGAAACACCGACTCCGGTACCAATCCATAATCGACCTTGAGTGTCCTCCGCCAAGGCCATAATAAAGTCCCCCGCTAAACCATGTTCCGATGTATAAGAATGCACTTGCCCATCTTCGTTTAACTTTGTTAAACCACTGGCTGTACCTATCCATAAATTATTTTCAGAATCAAAAAGTAACGAACGAACCTCATTACTGATTAAACCATTTTTTCTATTCTTCACGGGGTAAATTTTATTATTAACGACTTTCATTAAGCCAGCCGTATACGTGCCTAACCAAACATCACCTTTTTTATCTTCGATTAAGCTCAATACCGATAAAGGATCACGCTCATAGGCTTGTCTTAAAGTGCTAATTTCACCCTTTTCAATGCGGTTAAGCCCATTGCTGCTACCAACCCATGCACTGCCATCTGAATGTGAGAGAACCGTTCTGACGTAATCAGATGCCAAACCCCGACTTTGACTCCAGTTGGTAAATGGCGCTTCTCTTAATCTAAATAGTCCTGCATTAGTACCAACCCAGATACTTTTTTCACGATCTTGCAAAAGAGATAAGATCCGGTTGTTAGGCAATCCATCATCTGCATCTAGATTCTCAAGCCCTCGCTCACTTAACCTAAAAACACCTTTATTAATGGTGCCAAACCATAAGTCCCCTTGTGCATCTTCAAGCAAACTCGATATTGATTCATTGTTTAAAACATCATTTATGGAAACGAATACATCTTGTTGCTTTTTCCAAGCTCCACTCTCAGTCCCAACAACTAGATCACCTGATTGAGTAAGCAACAAGGTAAAGACAGATGCATCAGGTAAGCCTGAACGTGGGCTCACTTTACTGACTTTTTTATTGATAATTTGATATAAGCCATCGCTCGTTGCGGCCCAGATAACATTATCATTATCTTGCAATAATCGATAAACGCTGAGTTTATCTAGTAACTGTTGTTCTGGTGCTTGTTCAGACGAGCGGTAAAGTATACCTTGCCCCTCAAGAGCGAGCCAAAGCTCTCCACTTTTTGTAATAAGGGCATGATTTACCATTGTTGATGAAGCTGGCAGTGCCTGCCAATGACCTTGCGACCTTTTCGCAATTCCTCCACGAGCTCCGACTATGTACAAATCTCCATTTTCTGTGGCAATCAAGCTTCGTAGACCAGAATCAGGTAACCCAGGAATTTCTGTGCGTGTTAAGAGTTTGAATTCTCGTCCGTTAAAACGTGCTAACCCTTCCCACGTTGCCACCCAAATATAACCATCTTTTGTTTGGCTAACACTATTGATACTGTTATGCGGTAGGCCAGAGCGAGTGCTCCATGTTTCAGTGAAGTAATCTGTTAGTGACAGACGCGCAGGTTTGGCTGTAAGCCCAAAACTTAAAAACAACAACACACAGCAGATTACCCGCGCCATAAAATAAAACCTTGATACTTATTATCATTATTACTGTGTATAGTTTTGCAGAATAAGCGAAGATTCAGCCAACTGAGCAAATACTACCTAAGTGCTAATTTTTACTCAGTTTAATCACAATTAGCAACAATCATTTACAAAAATTATTAATTTTTTCTTGCAGTAGTTTTACAAAACGTGCGACATGTAACCCATCCATCAATGCGTGATGTACATCGATTGATAGCGGCATCTTGCCAGTTTGTAGGTCAAACTGACCAAATACAAATTTAGGAATACCAAGACCATGACCTTCACTCACAGCGTGGGCAAACCCAGTAAAGTTTAACCATGGAAGTACTGAGATATGGATAAGATCAGGCTGCCCTTCTGTTGCAGCAAATGCATCAGAGAAAAACGGTTTTGCTTTACTTGTTTTACCCACAGTAATGGCGTGTTTTGAGAAGTCTTCAATCGAGGCGTGCTTTTCAAAATAACTAAAGCGGAATGTTTCATCTTCTGCCAGCTCAACCACACTGCCACGTACAGATGACAGCTGCACAGGTAAAAAATCAATGATACGTTGACGCATTGGCGCATAGTCATGGCATGCTTCAAGTGTTAGGTAAACATAGCTGTGAAAAAACGAATACGGCTCGGCTTTGCACTTGTTGTAAAGAGCTGCCATATCGAGTGAAACACACACATTAAAATAAGGCAGAGAAAATTCTTTAAAAAAAGAGAAATGCTGTTTACGAGGCCAAGTATTAAGATCAATTGGGGTAATTTCACAAGATGGAGTTTTCATTAGGCGTCCTCGAGGTTTAAAAACCGAGTGTACCTAGCAAGCATAGCTTCGTCACCTTGATGCGATAAATAACAGAGACAAAAAAGGTGCGACTTGCGCACCTTTTTTAACTATAAATTTAGTCGATTTACTAAATTATAAACCGTTTTCGATAATTTCTAATGCTAGTTCATCGGCAATTAAATGCGTTGATTTTTGCTCTTTTTCAGAGCGAGCAAAGATTTCAGTTAGCGTATCAAAAATGCCTTCAACGTGTTTAGTTGATGCTTCTGCACTATAACCTTCTGGTGCAGTTTCGTAGTAAACGTTGATGATACCACCTGCGTTAATTACGTAATCTGGTGCGTATAAGATACCTTTTTCGCGGATGATCTCACCGTGACGAGACTCTGCTAATTGGTTATTCGCACAACCTGCAATAATTGTTGCTTTTAAACGCGGGATAGTCGTGTCATTTACCGTTGCGCCAAGTGCACATGGTGCATACACATCAACATCTAAGTCGTAGATTTCATCAATACCCACAGCCGTTGCATTGAAGTCATTAACAACGCGCTCAACAGCTTGCTCGTTGATATCAGTTACAAATAATGTTGCGCCCGCTTCGTGTAAGTGTTTACAAAGGCCATATGCCACTGCACCTAAACCTTGCACGGCAACTTTGATACCAGCAAGGTCTTGATGACCACGTTGATGTTGTAAAGCTGCTTTAATACCTAAAAATGTACCGTACGCTGTGAAAGGTGATGGATTACCGCTTTTACCTTCAAGGCCTAATACATAGTTAGTTTCTTTATTCATGATAGCCACATCATCACAGGTGATGTTTACGTCTTCAGCTGAATAGTAGCTACCGCTTAAACGCTCTAACTGGCGACCGAATGCACGGAAAAGTTGCTCTGATTTAATTTCTTTTGCATTACCGATAATAACTGACTTACCGCCACCAAATGGTAAACGTGCCACAGCATTTTTATACGTCATACCTTTTGATAAACGAAGTGCATCTGTTATAGCAGCTTCATCTGTTGCGTAGTCCCACATTCTACAGCCGCCAACAGCTGGACCTAACTTGGTATTGTGAACCGCAATGATAGCCTTAAGGCCTGATTCTTTATCTGAACAAAACACCACTTGCTCGTGGTTATCAAAGTCGACTTTATTAAATACAGCCACAGTTAAATACTCCGAAATTTTCTTACCCCAAAGGGTGTGAGCGCTGAAATTGCCGAGACTTTATCACTTCGAATGCTCCCTTGCCACTAAATGAGATGATAAAACTAAGCAAAGTTCTCACACTGAAACAACAACTCAACAACTAACAGTTTATAGAAAAAATATACCCAGCAAGGCAAATAACAAGCATTATTAATTCAAAACAAGCGATTTACATCAGCAACTTTATTACGTGGACGTAAAGGTAAAGTATAGCGTAAAGAAAAAGTGACAAGAAAAATGTGCCTATAAAGCCTAGCAGCATCAGCTTTATAAAGGTATTCAAAGAAAAGAATTCTGACTGGTCAGAGCTGAAAAAAACGGCGCAGGTGCGCCGTTTTTATTAAAAGCATTTCAAGATGGTTATTTTAATTTGCCATCAAGTTCTTCGATTTTTGCTTTCCAAATAGCAGGGCCTTGCGTATGCGCATTTGCACCTTCACTATCAACAGCAACCGTTACTGGCATATCTTCTACTTCAAACTCGTAGATTGCTTCCATACCTAAATCTTCGAATGCAACAACGCGTGCTTTCTTGATTGCTTTAGATACAAGGTAAGCTGCACCACCTACCGCCATTAAGTAAATAGACTTATTGTTTTTGATTGATTCAACTGTTGCAGGACCACGCTCAGCCTTACCAATCATACCGATGATGCCCGTTTTTTCTAGCATCATATCAGTAAATTTATCCATACGCGTTGCAGTTGTAGGGCCAGCAGGACCTACCGCTTCATCACCTACTGCATCTACAGGGCCAACGTAGTAGATAAACTTATTATCAAAATCAACGCCTTCAGGTAAACCTTCACCTGATTGGATCATATCTTGTAGGCGTTTATGTGCTGCATCACGACCCGTTAAAATAGTACCAGACAGAAGAACTGTTTCACCCATCTTCCATTCTTGCGTGTCTTCTTTAGTCAGCGTGTTTAAATCAACGCGACGTGTACCTTCACCCACTTCGAACGTAACTTCTGGCCAATCTTCAAGTTTAGGCACTTTAAGATCAGCTGGGCCTGAACCATCTAACGTGAAGTGAACGTGACGTGTTGCTGCACAGTTAGGGATCATTACCACTGGTTTTGATGCTGCGTGAGTTGGTGCCGTTTTGACTTTCACATCAACCACGGTTGTTAAACCACCAAGACCTTGAGCACCAATACCTAACTTATTAGCACGTTCGAAGATATCGATACGCATTTTTTCTTCAGTTGTTTCTGCGCCGCGCTCAATCAGCTCGTGAATATCAACCGGATCCATTAATGATTCTTTAGCAAGTACCGCAGCTTTTTCTGCAGTACCACCAATACCTATTCCTAGCATGCCAGGTGGACACCAGCCCGCCCCCATCGTTGGTAATGTTTTTTCAACCCATGCAGCCACATCATCAGATGGGTTAAGCATAACCATTTTCGTTTTATTTTCTGAGCCGCCGCCCTTCGCTGCCACCATTACTTCTACTTCAGCGCCTGGCACTAAGTCGATATGAACAACTGATGGAGTATTATCTTTGGTGTTTTTACGTGTACCAGCAGGGTCTGCAACAATTGATGCACGTAACGGGTTATCTGGGTTTAAGTATGCGCGACGTGTACCTTCATCAACCATTTGCTGTACAGTCATGTCTGTTTTATCCCACTTAACATCCATACCTACTTTTACGAAGCAGGTAATGATACCTGTATCTTGGCACAGTGGACGTTTACCTTCAGCAGACATACGAGAGTTAATTAAAATTTGCGCAATGGCATCTTTTGCCGCTTTGCTTTGCTCTTTGTTGTAAGCTTTTTCTAAGGCTTGTACGAAATCGAGAGGGTGATAAAAAGAAATGTATTGCAATGCATCTTCAATGCTATCAATGAAGTCTTGCTGACGAATTGTGCTCATTACGGGTTCCTTAAGTTTTTATCACGTAGCGCTGTACGTGATCCTGAGTAAACCGGTGACGAAGATTTACTCTACGGGTTAGTCATGGCATCACTATAAAGGAAATCATAACGCTGCCAATCAAATTTAACTTATGATACCCTCCTCGCCCGTTTCGGGCTAGTTATTCAGGGCAATGTAGATGATAAACGATGAAAATTTGTGCATTAAATTAGATTTAAGCGGTGATTGTATCGCGCTATTTAGTCATTTTGCTCATTTGCCCCATGCTGTGTTGCTCGATTCAGCCAATAGCGAGCATATAAATAGCCGCTTTGATATCATTGCCATTGCGCCATTAAAGCAATTAGAAGTGCGCGATAATCAGTGCTTTGTCGACGGCAAGGTACAATCAAGTGATTGTTTTAGCTTGATGAAAGCAGGTCTTCAGGAATTTAATCACACAGCAAACCCTAACAGCCTGCCTTTTACAGGTGGTTGGCTTGGTTATTTTGGTTATGACTTAGGTCGTGTAATTGAAATCATGCCAAGTACTGCCGAAAACGACATTAACATGCCGCAAATGGCTGTCGGTCTTTATCCAGATGCCCTTATTTTCGATAAGCAACAACAAAGCTGGTTTTACGTTTGTCAGCCAAATCAAAATCGCTTAGCCCTATACCAGCAGCACCTAAACGAAACGCCAGCAAGTGCAGAGTTCGTGCTACAAAGCGACTGGCAGTCAAATATGAGTAAAGCCAGCTACAGCGAAAAGTTCGAGAAAATTCAGGCTTATTTAAAAAGTGGTGACTGTTATCAGATCAACCTTGCGCAGCGTTTTAAAGCTGAATTTTCAGGTTCAACATGGCAAGCATATAAACAACTCCGAGAAGCGAATAAAGCACCGTTTTCAAGCTATATAAATCACCCAGATGGCGCTATTTTATCTATCTCACCTGAGCGTTTTATTTCTATTAATCAGGGCCAAATAGAAACCAAGCCAATTAAAGGCACACTCCCTCGTTTGGCTGACTCTGAACAAGACCAAGCGCAGGCAACTCGCTTACAACAATCAGAAAAAGACCGCGCAGAAAATGTCATGATTGTTGATCTGCTGCGCAACGATTTAGGCAAAGTGGCTCGTCCAGGTAGTGTCACAGTACCTTCGCTATTTACCATTGAAAGCTTTCCGGCTGTTCATCATTTAGTAAGTACTGTGCGCGCAGAATTAGCGGATGGCAAAGATGCTATTGACCAAATTCATGCCGCTTTCCCAGGTGGTTCAATTACAGGAGCACCGAAAATTCGTGCTATGGAAATTATAGAAGAGCTCGAACCACATCGCCGTAGTGTGTACTGCGGCTCAATTGGCTATTTAAGTGCTTGTGGCAACATGGATACCAGTATCACAATTCGCACTTTAGTGTGTCACAAAGGTGCAGTTTATTGCTGGGCTGGCGGCGGCATTGTGGCTGATTCAAAGGTCGACTTGGAGTACCAAGAAACTTACGATAAAGTAAATAAAATACTGCCCTTATTAAAGTAAAAGTTGAAGTAACAACATTGAATAGTCAGCAACTAATTGCCCGTTTTAGTTTAAGTCAAACCACAGAGCGCCCTGCTACCATTCGCTTTAATGCCGAAAAGCGTGCCAGTGCCGTGATGCTGCCTCTGCTCGATGTGAATGACAAAGCGCATTTGTTGCTGTGCAAGCGACCAAGTTATTTACTTCATCACCCTGGGGAGATTTGCCTGCCCGGAGGTAAGTATGAAGAGCAAGATGAATCTTTGCTGCACACAGCTCTTCGAGAGCTTAATGAAGAGCTCAGCATTGGCAAACATCAAGTGACTGTCCATGGTAAGTTGCACCAATATGCGACCTTAACCGGTTTCACGATTGAGCCCTATGTTTGTACCCTCAGCAAAGGCACAACATGGCAAGCGGACCCTAACGAAGTTGCTGCCAGTTTTTTAATGCCCTTGTCTTATTTGAGTAATCAACAAAACTGGCAACCTCTCCCCTTTGAGCGAAGTGGTAAAACCATTATGTTGCAAGGCTTGATGACTCCGCACGGTCTGCTGTGGGGGGCAACAGCCAGCATTATTAATAACTTTATCAAACAGCTCGCCCTACCAGTTTAATTATCCTGCTTTTAGGGTTACACAGACACGTTTAAACGTTATCATGTGGCACCGTTCAAAGGCAGGTAGTATGCCGTTAAAAGGAAAATGAGTAGCAAATTATGATCAGTGCATTCGATATGTTTAGTATTGGTATTGGCCCATCGTCATCTCACACTGTTGGCCCAATGCGCGCTTCGCGTTTATTTGTAAACGAATTAGAAGAAAAAAACTTACTTGCAAACGTTACCGATATTAAAGTTGAGCTGTTTGGCTCATTAGGTCAAACAGGAATTGGCCACGGCTCAGGTAAAGCCGTGATCTTAGGTCTTGCCGGCTATGATCCAGAAACCATTGATGCTGATTTAGTTGACGATATCCTCGCGAAAATCGAAAAAGAGCAGGTTATTTACTTAAACCAACGTCATAAAGCCAATTTCCCTAAGCAAGGTGCAATTGTATTCCATCGTCGTAAAACACTACCAAAGCACTCAAATGCGATGGAAATCATTGCTAGCCAAAATGGCGAAAAGTTATTTAGTAAAGTGTATTACTCAATCGGTGGTGGTTTTATCGTAAGTGATGAAGAGTTCGAAAACGAAAAACAAAAAGCACTCGAAATACGCGAAGAAAACCCAGCTCCTTATCCGTTTAATACAGCAAAAGAGCTGCTAGAACTGTGCCGTGAATCAGGCTTTAGTGTATCAACACTTATGATGCACAACGAGAAAACCCTGCGTAGCGAAAAAGACATCAAAGATGAGCTGTTTAATATTTGGCAAGTAATGAAAGCCTGTATTGAACGTGGCATGCGCACAGAAGGTATTTTACCAGGCGGTTTAAAAGTAAAACGTCGCGCACCAAGTTTACACCTTAAGTTAAATATTGAGGTAAACAACGACCCATTACGTGCTATGGATTGGGTTGATTTATTTGCCCTTGCAGTAAACGAAGAAAACGCTGCCGGCGGCCGTGTTGTTACTGCACCAACCAACGGTGCTGCAGGTATTTTGCCAGCGGTATTAATGTATTATCACACTTTCATCAAAGAAGTAGACCGTGATATTGCGACTCGTTATTTATTAACAGCAGCAGCCATTGGTATTTTGTATAAAAAGAACGCGTCAATTTCGGGTGCTGAAGTAGGTTGCCAAGGTGAAGTGGGCGTTGCTTGCTCAATGGCAGCGGGGGCACTAACTGAAATCATGGGTGGTAACGTTGTTCAAGTTGAAAACGCTGCTGAAATCGGTATGGAGCACAACCTAGGTTTAACCTGTGATCCTGTTGGCGGCCTTGTGCAAGTGCCGTGTATTGAACGTAATGCAATGGGTTCAATTAAAGCGATTAATGCATCACGCCTTGCAATGCGTGGTTCTGGCGAGCAAAAAGTAACCCTAGATAAAGTAATAAAAACCATGCTCGACACAGGTAATGATATGAAAACAAAATACAAAGAAACCGCGCGCGGTGGCTTAGCAGTTAATATCATCGAGTGTTAATTTCAGCACAATAAAAAAGCCGCTAAAGCGGCTTTTTTATTGTTTATTTTACTGGTAACTCAATGTTTTCGAAAAGTTTATCAACATCTTCTTGGTTACGTAATAAGCTTGCTCGCTCAACGAGTTCTTTAGTTAAGTGTGGTGCAAAACGCTCGATAAAGTCATACATGTAGCTGCGTAAAAAACTGCCTTTTCTAAAGCCAATCTTAGTAGTGCTCGCTTCAAACAGATGGCTAGCGTCAATGCACACTAAATCAGTGTCTGTTACTTGATCAATCGCCATCGATGCGACAACGCCCACACCTAACCCTAAACGTACATAGGTTTTAATCACATCAGCATCTGTTGCAGTAAATACGATATGTGGCTCAAGCCCATGAGCATTGAAAGCTTTATCTAATTCAGAGCGGCCAGTAAAACCAAATACGTAAGTAATAAGTGGGTATTTAGCCACATCAGCAACCGTAAGGTTATCAGCTTTTTGCGCAAGCGGATGTGTTTTTGCCACTACAATACTGCGATTCCAGTGATAGCATGGCAACATAACTAAATCAGAATATAAATGAAGCGCTTCTGTTGCAATGGCAAAATCAGCGTCGCCTCGTGCTGCTGCATCAGAAATCTGCTGTGGCGTACCTTGATGCATATGCAAAGACACTGCAGGGTACTTTTTCATAAAGCCTTGAATAACATTAGGTAATGCATAACGTGCTTGCGTATGCGTAGTCGCAATATTTAACTTTCCTTGATCAGGCAAAGTATGTTCATTGGCAACCGCTTTAATCCCCTCAACTTTCGATAATATTTCGCGGGAAATATTAATTATCTCATGACCTGCACTAGTGACATGCGTTAAATGCTTACCACTTCGACCAAAAATCTGTACGCCAAGCTCGTCTTCTAGCATACGAACCTGTTTAGAGATCCCTGGCTGGGATGTAAATAAGCTTTCAGCTGTCGCTGAGACATTCAGTTTATGATTTTGGACTTCGACGATGTATCTGAGTTGTTGTAGTTTCATGGCTGCGTTGTAAATGTTGTTATTCTTTATTTATAAAGGCTGCTAAGCAGGATGCCAAGTAATATTTACTCACATTATAATTTTTTTGTTTTCAATCTGACTTTTTATAGCAATTCTGTCTAAGGCTAACACATCCAACGTTAACTCGATAGAGATGATTCATCTGAAAATACTCAATAAACATGCTAACTTAGTCTTGAGTTAGTAAAAAATAACTAGTTATTATAACTTTATTACACATTAGTATGCGCAAAACTACCCAGATGTAATATTTTTAATGTAAGATAAAAAAATTAGATAGTGAAAACTGAGATTTAGCTATGATCGTTTCTATCATCATTATGCTCATTGTTGCTTTGATTGTCATTGCTCTTTGGGTCAGTGCGGTTCAACAGCATAAAGAAAAACAAGAAGCTGAACGCCGAAAAGAATTAGCCAAACAAAAAAAGATTATTGAAGAGGCTGAAGATGTACTTATCAATAGTACAAATATTCCTATGTCTGAAAATCTTTTGCGTATTATTCAACGTCGAGTCTACGATGCTCTAGCATCAATGGTGCAATTATCACCTACCTCAAAAGAATTAAAAAACCGCCTTAATGAATCTAAAGAACGATTAAGTGCACCAATTGATGGAAATAACTCAGAGTCATTAGTGCTACCAGATAATGACAAACAGCTAATATCACTCATTCAAGGTATAAAAAAATTACGCTCTGTACTTCGCTCTGAGCATGGAAAAGGGAAAGTTGATAGCCAAATATTTGTTGCCGAAGATAAACGCCTCGAAAAGCTGCAACTGAGAATTAACGTAGAGAGTCAAATCAAACGAGGAATTTCTGCTCGTTCAGCGAACATGATTGGCTCTGCAAGACAATATTTCGAAAAAGCCCTTGCGACGCTCTCTTCAATTAGTTACAGCGACGAATACACAAATGCAAAGCGTAATGAAGTGGAAGGTTATTTAGAAGCAATTAGCACTGAATTAAAAGCGTCAAATGCAACGTCACTGAAGAAAAAAGCAGAACAAGAGCAAGACGATTTAGATGTTTTGTTTGCACCAAAGAAAAAGTGGTAAGCCACTTTTTCTTTGTGCCTTTGGGTTAAGTCATATTTTAAGATAAAAACGCAAACTTAATAATAAATAATGCAGTCAAAATCCATACACTCACACTGATTTCATCTTTTTTACCACATACTAATTTCACCGCAGTATATGAAATAAAACCAAGTGCAATACCGTGCGCGATAGAAAAAGTTAATGGGGTCATCAATAGTACAACACTGACAGGGATCGCATCGGTCATGTCATCCCAATTAACCAGCTTTAAATTTTGCATCATCAACACTGCAACATATAAAATTGCTCCTGCTGTTGCATAGGCAGGGATCATCGCAGCAAGCGGTGCAAAGAACATCATTAATAAGAAGCAAATACCCACAACAACCGCAGTTAACCCCGTACGACCACCAACAGAGACACCTGAAACCGATTCAATATAAGACGTGGTCGTTGATGTACCTAGCATTGAGCCTGCAATAGTTGCGGTGCTATCTGCACTTAATGCGCGGCCTAAACGTGGCATTTTGCCATGTTCATCGGCAAGGCCTGCTTTTTGCGTTACAGCGACAAGCGTGCCCGATGTATCAAACAAATCTACAAACAAAAACGCAAAGACAACCGTTAACATTGATATTTCAAACGCGGCGGCGAAATCAAGTTGCATAAAGGTCGGTGCGATCGATGGGGGCAAAGACATAACACCTTGGTATTCAACTAAATCTAAACCTAACGCAATGGCAGTGACTAATAAAATACTGATAAGTACACCGCTTTTCATATCGCGATATAAAAGAGCCGCAATTACAAAAAAGCTAAAAATAGCGAGTAAAGGCCCTGGAGCCGTTATATCCCCTAACTGTACAAGTGTTGCAGGACTTGCCACGATAATGCCCGCATTCTTCAAAGCAATAAGTGCTAAAAATGCCCCAATGCCCGTTGCAATTGCACGCTTTAAAACTAAAGGAATCGCATCAATAATCCACTCACGGACTTTGAATAAACTTAAGAACAGGAAAATACAGCCTGACATAAAAACAGCGCCTAGCGCAGCTTGCCAGCTATAGCCCATTCCTAGCACAACACCATAGGTGAAAAATGCATTCAGACCCATCCCTGGTGCAAGAGCTAAAGGATAATTAGCCCATAATCCCATAATAAAACAGCCAATCGCAGCAGCAATACACGTAGCAACAAAGGCTGCACCTTGATCCATACCCGCTTCAGCTAACATCGCAGGATTTACAAATACGATGTAAACCATGGTGATGAAAGTTGTAATACCCGCAATGGTCTCGCGGCGAATAGTGGTGTCGTTATCGTTTAATTTGAAGAGTCTGTCGAACATGTTGAACTTTAAGTTAAGATTAATTGGCTAATTTTATCATATTTTAACTTAATTAGAGGACATTTTACCTTGCAATGTTCTAAACTAATAAGGTCTTTTATTTCAAGAAAATAACTAAACTATGTCTGATAAAACACCTGTAGGCTTAGATTTAGAACAACAACTCGATAATGTACTTGCCTTCATAACCCAACCAGACACTGGTGGGGAGCCAGCAAAAAGTACAGACTCTGTTGAAAATGTACTAAATAAAGCTTTGTATTACTTAAAAAATGATCAGCCCCCTTTAGCAGCCAAATGGATGCGCCTTGCAGCGATGGCAGCGAATCAAAGAGCGCAATTTTATATGGGGCTATTTTTTATTAAAGGACAAGGTGTGCCCCATAGCGTTTTTCACGGTGCAGTATGGTTAACTCTGGCAAGTAGCCAAGGCTATGAACCAGCAACAGCGGCACTTAACGATTTGCGTAAGCACATCAGCACACGCCGCTTACATGATGCACAAAGCTATGCAGCTACCCTATATGAACAAATCCACCAGCAACAGTTTGCTCATTTGATTCCCCCGAGAACCTGACGCCATTTAACAGGCGTCAGCTTCTACAACACATTAATGCTGTCTTGTCAGTTTACTCTCAAATATGATGAGGCCAGCACCAATAAGACACCGATAAACTCAAGCCACACATGGCCTTTGTGGGGCTTGATAATAGGTGTTTTTGAAGTATGACTATACAAATGCCATCCAGTTCATCACCTTTCACTACATCATATGATTTGTACTCATAGAACGTTGTATTGAATAGCTTTTCTTGGTGCCCTAAATAAAACATGGCACAACCTAGCGCACTTAACAGCACGGCAACATAAAAGTAGATATACGAGATACGAGATACGAGATACGAGATACGAGATACGAGATACGAGATACGAGATACGAGATACGAGATACGAGATACGAGATACGAGATACGAGATACGAGATACGAGATACGAGATACGAGATACGTTGTCAGTATAAGGAAATAGTAAGGTGTAACGTAAAGATTTATTTAATCATCTGCTTGAGGAAAACAAATGGCGGAGTGGACGGGACTCGAACCCGCGACCCCCGGCGTGACAGGCCGGTATTCTAACCAACTGAACTACCACTCCGCAGTGGTATGTGCATGGGGTAATGCACTTAATTTGTTTATGACATCAAATGGCGGAGTGGACGGGACTCGAACCCGCGACCCCCGGCGTGACAGGCCGGTATTCTAACCAACTGAACTACCACTCCGCAGAGATATCATTGTTATTACTTAATTTGTTGGCGGAGTGGACGGGACTCGAACCCGCGACCCCCGGCGTGACAGGCCGGTATTCTAACCAACTGAACTACCACTCCGCGATACAAATTTTGTAATAAAATAGCGTTTAAATAGTGGCGGAGTGGACGGGACTCGAACCCGCGACCCCCGGCGTGACAGGCCGGTATTCTAACCAACTGAACTACCACTCCGCAGTATCTAAATGCTATTTATTTTTCCTATTGGCGGAGTGGACGGGACTCGAACCCGCGACCCCCGGCGTGACAGGCCGGTATTCTAACCAACTGAACTACCACTCCGCAAAGGAAAATGTTTTACAACCATAAGTTGTGTAAGTAATTGGCGGAGTGGACGGGACTCGAACCCGCGACCCCCGGCGTGACAGGCCGGTATTCTAACCAACTGAACTACCACTCCAGCGTATACTTACAGATTGTCGAAAATTGGCGGAGTGGACGGGACTCGAACCCGCGACCCCCGGCGTGACAGGCCGGTATTCTAACCAACTGAACTACCACTCCACATTTTCGTTGCTGAGAGAGTCTCCCCTGACAGCGGCGTGAATAATACGAATCACCCTCTAGTTCGTCAAGGGCTTTTTTGTTTTTTTACAGGTTTTTTAGTCATCTG
The DNA here is from genome assembly GCF_021728095.1 of Pseudoalteromonas sp. L1. Taxonomy (NCBI): domain Bacteria; kingdom Pseudomonadati; phylum Pseudomonadota; class Gammaproteobacteria; order Alteromonadales; family Pseudoalteromonadaceae; genus Pseudoalteromonas; species Pseudoalteromonas sp. L1. Next base: position 117,305 of record NZ_JAKKCT010000003.1, read on the forward strand.
ACATCGAAAGGTTTAAAATTTCACCTGATTTATCATTTTTTGAGCCATTTTTGCCAACTTCTTTTTCACCGGCTGTCTGTTCGTCATTACTCGTTTGGTTTTTTTTCTTTAAAAATGGCAAAGAAAATTTAAATTTAAGCGGTTTCTTTTGTACAAAAACTCGAATTGCTAGCCAGCCTAACAACAAGACGGTTAAATTTCCAACAACAATTAACGTTATCATCAACATCGTTGACGCTCTTTGCTCTTCTTCGAGGATTCGTTGTTGCTCAGCTTGTGCTTCTAAATCAATTTCAGGGCGAACAATTTCAGGTACAACTTCGATTGGCCTATCAATCTCAAATTTATAGGTGGGCAATGTAGCCATAAATTCTCGATCATTTATATTGCTACCAAATACTGACAACTCAACACTGTATCGCCCCCAGTCATAATTTTTAATAGCGAGCTGACGTGTCTGAGATCCCTTCGCATCCATAGAAAACATCTGCTCTTCATTATTTGGGTAATAGATTTTCCCTTGGACTAATACCGTTTCAGGTTTAATCACCTCAGGATTAAGAGTTATAGTGAGCAAATGGTCATCTGCTTCATGCTCAGCCAGTGTCATCTCGTAACTAAATGGCGGTTCATGAATAACGATAGGTTTTTGTACTACTGTGCGTTTAAGGATAGGTGTTTCTATATAAAGTTCTGGTTGCCATTCTCCAGCCGGAAAGGATAACTGAAATTCACCCGTAAAGACGCCATCAAGAGGCCGCTCATCAAAGCCCCGCCCATCATCTTTAAAGTCGGTTATACTTTGCGTCCCCGCTCCAAAGTTAGCATAGTCACTATTATTTGTACTTACAAAGTCGACATGTAAGCTAATAACATCTCTAAATTGCCCGACTTCTATTGGCTCGCCATCGTTGAGTACACGCCCTGTCAGTTTTATTGTTTCACCACGAAATAATACAGGGGGAAGTGGATCCACGCTTAACTCAATTTCCCCCATCACAATAATCCGACTATCAGGTAAAATACTGCCAACAACCTGCCAAGGCCCAGGCATTGGATTTGCTATGGTGATTAGGTCATAGGTCATCTCATCATGCCAATCCAAATCATCATTGTTCAATGACTCGGTCACATGGTACTTGCTACCATCGGGTCTAACTAATACAACCGCGGGGGTTCCTCTTTCACGAAAGAAGAGTAAGGTAATTTTTTCGACTTTGTGATCAATGCGAAAACGATTTTCTAGCAGGGGGATCTCATTTTGAATCCCATCTCGTTCCAATGGCGTTATTTTATCTTGTTCCGCGCATATACCCATTAAGGGCAACGTACATAGCAATCCCGCTAGAAATAATTTTTTCATTTTATTACCTTATTCTGCCCGCCATAAACACTCACCGCCTTTAGCGACCAAGTCTAAACGTTCTTCATGAGCGGCATGTTCTTGCTCTGTAGCTCTTAATACAACTAAAGGGGCTCTGTCAGCACTTAAGCGTCTAATCCCCCCAGTTTGTTGCTCAGAACCTTCATCTTTATTCTGATTTAAGTTTAACTTAACTTGACCCCCTGTCATTGCTAAGTAAACATCCGCTAGGATCTCAGAATCCAGTAATGCGCCGTGTAAAGTACGTTTTGAGTTATCAATATCGTAACGACGGCAAAGTGCATCAAGGTTATTCTTTTGACCAGGGTGCAAGTCACGCGCCATTTTTAATGTATCAAGTACACTACATACATCGGCAGTATTCGGAAAACCTTGATTTAACAATGCAAACTCATTGTCCATGTGGCCGATATCGAACGCTGCGTTATGAATAACAAGCTCTGCACCACGAATATACTCTAAAAACTCATGGGCAATTTGGTGGTACAAAGGTTTATCACGCAAAAATTCATTGGTGATACCATGTACGTCTATTGCTTCTTCTTCTATTTCACGTTGCGGATTGATATACACATGAAAGTTGTTGCCAGTAAGACGGCGATTTACAAGTTCAACACAACCGATCTCAATGATGCGGTGGCCTTGCTTTGGGTCAATACCCGTGGTTTCTGTATCTAAAACTATTTGTCTATGTGCCATATCGTCTTAAGCCTGACTCTGGTATCTTTCTATATTCACTTTATTGTACACAATATCAAGGTAAAACAGTGCAGAAAACCGTAGAGATTTACACCGATGGATCATGTTTAGGAAATCCAGGGCCTGGAGGGTATGGCATCGTGATGCGATACAACGGCCACGAGAAGCAATTAAGTCAAGGCTATACCCTAACAACAAATAATCGGATGGAAATGCTCGCAGCTATCGTTGCACTAGAAACCCTCACCCGCTCTTGTCACGTCATTCTGACGACCGATAGCCAATATGTGAAACAAGGTATTGAGTCATGGGTTGAAAATTGGAAAAAACGTGGCTGGAAAACCGCGGCTAAAAAACCAGTTAAGAATGTCGATTTATGGAAACGACTCGATGCTGCCTGCCAACAACACAGCGTAGAATGGCGTTGGGTAAAAGGCCATAGCGGCAATAAATACAATGAGATTGTTGACGATCTTGCCCGCGAAGCAGCTGGCAGCGATCAATTACTTGAAGACACAGGTTACGACGGTAATTAAAGCCCCTTGAAATAAACTTGGCGCAGGTCGTTTTATATTTTTGTTATATGTTATAAGATTTGGCTATAAAGAAATATAAAGGATTCATTATGGCTCTGCGCATTCACTCTTTTTTTCATCAACAAAGTGCCACCCTCTGCTACTTAGTATGTTGCGAAAGCACTAAAAATTGCTTATTGATTGATACGCCAGCTGATTTTGATATGCCAAGTGGTGAATTAAGTTTTACCACCGCCAATGAGATCATCAGCTATATAAAGACCGAGCAGCTGACATTGCAATGGCTCCTTGAAACCCATGCCCATGCAGACCATATCACTGCAGCAAGTTATATAAAGCAGCAATTACAAGACACACATCCTTGTAAGCTCGGCACGGGTGAAGGCATCACTCAAGTGCAACAGCACTTTAGCCAGCTTTATAATCTTGATATGCCATGTAATGGTGAACCTTTTGATGTCTTATTTGCTGATAAAGCACAATTTCAGTTAGGTGATTACACGGTAGATGTGATTGCCACACCGGGCCACACCCCTGACAGCGTGTGTTTTCACATTGATGGCAATGTATTTGTTGGTGATACTTTCTTTATGCCAGACAGTGGCACAGCCCGTTGTGATTTCCCCGGCGGTAGCGCGAGTGAGCTATATGATTCACTACAACGAATTTTAGCGTTTCCTGACGATACGCTACTTTGGATGTGTCATGACTACCAACCTGATGGGCGCCCGCTGGCGAACAAAACCACGGTTAAAGAGCAGCGCGAGCAAAACATTCATTTAAAAGGCGATAAGCAACGTTTTATTGAAACTCGGGAAGGCCGCGATGCAACCTTAGCAGTACCAAAGCTGTTGCACCCTTCTATTCAATTAAATATTCGTGCAGGTCAGTACCCTAGCAAAACAGATAAGCAACACTATTTAGCCATCCCGCTCACAGTGCTGCTTTGATGTTTGCCTGAGCCCAGCTCCTTTTACCGGCGAAAATTGCGGCCTTGCATGCCATTTAGGTTTAATTGGTGTAAGCGGGGCCACACGTTTTCGAGCCACCAGCAAATACACACTGCCCATTGGCTTTAAATATTGTTGACCAAAACTTCGCCACGCAGCAAAACGCGATAAACGATTGCCTCTTGCAAGCGATGAATGGATAAATCGCTCATCCGAAATAATTTCAAAACCCAATAGATTCAACCAATCTTTTACTCGCGATGGTGTGAAAAAGCGCCCTGTCCACGGTAGCTTTTGGCGGCTAAAAGGTAATAACTGCGCCAAGCCACACAAGCTAAACGGATTAAAGCCTGTGATCACGATGTAACCACCGGGGATCAAAGTACGATGCGCTTCACGTAAGATATGGTGCGGATCAGAATGATATTCTAAGCAATGCGATAATATGCAAGCATCAACACTGTGCTCATAAAAAGGCAGCTCATCGACATCAGCAATTACACCGGTAAATAACCCCTGCTCTGCGACACAAACTTGATGCTTAATAGGACTTTCACTGGTGGCCAGCTCGCCACTTAAATTACCAAGTTTAAGCATGTGATAGCCAAACATACGTGGCAGCCATGGCGTTAGCTTACGTTCAATTTCAGCACGTAAATAGTCACCATGAGGGAACTGCTGCCAAGAGTATGGCTTAGGACCTTCTTGAAAACTAAGGGCTGGTTTCATTTTCTGAGCTCGTTATACTGTGTGTTAACTGTCACTTTATAGAGCAATTAAACATGGTGCAAGTTAAAGCAATTAAAGCCTTTTCTGATAATTACATTTGGTGTATCAGCAATGAAGCTGAGCAAACAGCCTGGGTCGTCGACCCCGGTCAAGCTGAACCCGTTTTAAACTATTTAAGCGAACATAACTTAACACTTCGCGGTATTTTGATAACCCATCATCACTATGATCACACCGATGGCGTGGCAGCACTGGTAAAAGCATTTCGTGATATTCCCGTTTACGGACCACAACACAGCCCTTTTAAAGGCATTACTCATGGTGTATCCGAGATAGATAAAGTCACTGTGTATGATTACACCTTTACCGTGCTTGCGACACCTGGCCATACCCTAGACCATGTTTGTTACATTAATGACGAATTAAGCTTTACTGGCGATACCTTATTTAGTGCTGGCTGCGGACGATTATTTGAAGGCAGCGCTGAGCAAATGTGGCACTCGCTCTGTAAATTAAGAGCTCTGCCCGATGAGTGTAAAATCTACTGCACTCATGAATACACGCAGGCTAACTTAGCTTTTGCAAAGGCCGTTGAACCAAATAACGAATACCTTCTCAGCTACAGTGATAAAGTAGATAGACTGCGAGAAAGCGGCAAAATAAGCTTGCCAACTCGATTAGGTGTTGAAAAACAAATAAATCCATTTTTACGTAGCAATATAGCAACAATCACCGATGAGCTTCCTGATGAGCTAAAAATTAATTTGGATCTGAATGAACCTTGGCAACGCTTTGCAGGTCTCAGAGCCTGGAAAGATAACTTTTAAAAAAACGTAAACGCCGGTAGTTACAATTTTGTATATTGAGATCAGCATCTTGCAATAATAAGCTGACATAAACTGGTCATAAAGTGGCAATATGTTCTCAGAGCAGGTAATATTCGCCGAGTTTTTTTACCTGATGTATGGGTATATATGTATAAGTCTCCTTTAGTTTTATCACTTGCGCTGATTTTAAGTGGCTGTCAATTAACAGCTTCTGATTCAGCAAGTACAGATGTTGCAAGCAATAATGTTGAGCAACAATTAGACGGCGCAAGTCCGAGCGATATCAATGATGCATTGATGATCAACGCTCAATATCAACAATTAACCGATATTGATGAGCCGCCTCCTGTATTTGATGATGTATGGGAACGTATTCGTTATCAGCTTTCGATTGATGTGCCACAAAACCGCCCAGTTGTTGCTGAGCGTAACTATTATGCGCGTCATCAGGCCTATTTAGATCGCATCTCTAAGCGTGCTGAGCCTTACTTATACTTTATTGTAGAAGAAGTCGAAAAGCGTCAAATGCCTATCGAAATTGCGCTTTTACCCATTGTTGAAAGTGCCTTTGACCCCTTTGGTTATTCACACCGCAGTGCTTCTGGCATCTGGCAATTTATGCCACAAACCGGTGAGCGTTTCGATTTAAAACAAAACTGGTGGTACGACGGTCGCCGTGACATTGTGCAATCGACGCGTGCAGCGCTTGATTACTTATCATATTTACACAAGACCTTGGAAGGTGATTGGTTAAATGCTATTGCCGCCTATAACTCAGGTGAAGGTCGTTTACTGCGTGCAATTAAAAAGAACCGCAAAAAACACTTACCTACCGATTTTTGGTCACTTGATTTACCGAGAGAAACCACTTCGTATGTACCAAAGCTCTTGGCTCTGTCTGATCTTGTAAAACGCAGTGACGAATTTGGTGTGAAATGGCAACCGATTATCAACGCGCAAGTAGTTGAAGCCGTTAATATCGGTAGCCAAATTGATTTAGCACTTGCCGCTGATATGGCTGATATTAGCTTAACTGAGCTGTACCGCTTAAACCCAGGCTTTAATCGCTGGGCAACGGATCCAAACGGTCCGCATTTTTTATTATTACCCTCTGATAAAGTTGAGTCTTTTACTGAGAAACTAGCAAAAACAGAGCAAAAAGATCGCCTACGTTGGCAGCAATATGTGGTTGCCCGTGGTGATAGCTTATCAGTGATAGCGAAAAAGTTTTCAACGAGCGCAAGCGCGATAAAAACGCTGAATAAGCTTTCATCAAATACTATTCGTGTTGGTCAGCAGTTACTTGTGCCACTCAGTGACGGTGAAATCAATAGCCAGCATTTACCAAAATCAGTACGTATGGCAGCGAATAAAGCAACACGTAAAAAGCTGAGTCATAAAGTCGCCAGTGGCGATACACTGTGGGATATCAGCCGTGAGTATGATGTGACCATTGCAGAGCTTGCAACATGGAATAAACTGAAAAAAGATTCAGTACTGCGTGTTGGTCACAAACTCACTGTATATAAACAAGAAAAGTCACAACTTGCTGCTACACAAAGCAAAGAACGCACCATTACTTATAAAGTGCGTCGTGGTGACTCGTTAGCGCGAATTGCTGCCAAGTTTAATGTTTCTGTAGAAGATATTGTTAAGTGGAACTCATTAGCAGGGCAAAAATACATTCAACCTGGGCAAAAACTTAAGTTAAAGGTTGATGTACGAAGCGCTTAATTGCTTCATCTAATATCAAAAAAAAGAGCGCCGAATGGCGCTCTTTGTCTCTCTCATTTAGTATTTGTGCTTCAAAGCCCACAAATGTAGTAACTCATTGGCAATGGTCGCTGCTGCAATCGCCGTTAACTCGCTTTGGTCATAGGATGGTGAGACTTCAACCACATCCATACCGACCATATTAATCCCTTTCAATGCTCGAAGTACTTTAAGTACTTTATCACTAGTTAAGCCACCACACACTGGTGTGCCTGTCCCTGGAGCGAATGCTGGATCAAGGCAGTCAATATCAAAGGTTAAATACACAGGTAAGTCACCCACGCGCGCTTTGATTTGCTCAGCGATATCTTGTGCAGGTAAATCATTTGCAGCCATTGCGTCAATCACTGCAAACTCATGTTTGCTCTGATCAAAGTCAGTACGAATACCGATTTGAATGCTGTGATCAACATCAATCAGCCCTTCCATCGGCGCATGATAAAACATGGTGCCGTGATCATAACGCGAACCATTGCTGTAAGTATCTGTGTGGGCATCAAAATGCACTAATGCCATTTTACCGTGTTGCTTAGCATGGGCACGCAGTAGCGGCAAAGTCACAAAGTGGTCGCCACCTAAACCTAATAATGTTTTACCTTGGCGAAGAATTTGCTCAGCGGCTAACTCTAACTGCGCTGTAAAATATTCAGGGTCGCCTACTGGGTAAGTAAAATCGCCTGCATCAGCTAATTTTAAACGCTCAAACAATGGAAACGTCCACGGGTACTTGGTTTCTTCCCATGCTAGGTGCACTGAGGCACGACGAATTGCGTCAGGGCCTAAACGTGCACCAGGGCGACCTGAGGTCGCCAAATCAAAGGGTAAACCTAACACCACTACATCGGCATCGATTGCTGTGATGTTCTGCACCATCGGCTGACGTAAAAACGTCATGCCGTTTGAATATAATGAATGATCTGTATGGTCAAACAATGTCGACATTGCTTATAACTCTTCTAAATAAGTGTAACCATTTAAGCCAGTTTGCAGCTCATCTAATACGCTTTGCTGTTCAGTTTCTGGTAGTTTTGCCGCCACCAGCTGGGCGTAAGATTGCTGGAAGCTTTCTACATCTAAATGTACGTAACGCATCATGTCAGCAACGGTATCACCTTCGTTGATTTCGGTGATTTGCGCTTGACCTTGCTCATCCATTTTCACAATTGCACTGTGCGTGTCGCCAAATAGGTTGTGCATATCACCTAAAATTTCTTGGTAAGCACCGACTAAGAAAAAGCCCATTAAATACGGTTTTTCTTCGCTAAATGCTGGCACAGGTAATGTGCTTTCAATACCTTGACCGTCTACATAATGCTCCATAGCACCGTCTGAATCGCAAGTAATATCAAGTAAAACGGCGCGTTTTTGTGGTGCTTCTGTTAAACCACTTAATGGTAGAACAGGAAACACTTGGTCAATACCCCATGCATCCGGTAATGACTGGAATAATGAAAAGTTCACAAAAAACTTATCTGCTAAACGCGCATTTAATTCATCAATAATCGGGCGATGAAAACGATTTTTGTTATCCATATGTTTGTTAAGTTCATAACATACACGTAAGTTAACTTGCTCCGCCCATGCTCGCTCTGTTAAATCTAACAAACCAAGTGCAAACTGATTATGTGCTTCGGCTAAATCGCCTTGGCTATCGTGATAAATTTCGATTAATGCACGGTCGTCATTGTCATCACTTAACTGTTGCCATGATGTCCACATGTTTTTTAATAATAGTGGTGCATCAGCGGCTGGCGCTTGAATGTCTTCTGGTACATAGCTTTCGGTGCCGATAACATTCGAAATCAATACAGCATGGTGCGCTGTTAACGCACGACCTGACTCAGAAATAATGCGCGGCATTGGCTGCTCATATAACTTACAGGTATCACCAATGGTGTATACGATGTTATTAGCGTATTCACTTAGGCTGTAGTTCATTGAGTTATGTGACTGGCTACGAGTACCGTCATAATCTACCGCTAAACCGCCACCCACATCTAAGCAATCAATTTGTGCACCTAACTTGCGTAACTCACAGTAAAAACGCGCAGCTTCACTCACACCTAAACGAACATCGCGGATGTTTGCCATTTGCGAGCCTAAGTGAAAGTGTACAAGTTGGATCAGATCGAGTTGATCAGACGCTTTTAAGCGATTAACCACACTGAGTACTTGCGATGCCGACAAACCAAATTTTGATTTTTCGCCACCACTTGCTTGCCACTTGCCCTTACCTTGCGACGCTAAACGTACACGAATACCAATGCGTGGCTTTACGTTTAACTCTTTAGCTTGGCTAAGTACCATGTCTAGCTCAGACAGTTTTTCGAGAACAATGTAAACCTTGTGGCCTAGCTTTTCGCCAATCAGTGCTAAACGAATGTATTCTTGGTCTTTGTAGCCATTACACACAATGACAGCACTGGTTTTTTCTGCCATTGCTAATACAGTCAATAGCTCAGGTTTACTGCCCGCTTCTAGACCCAATTGCTTCTTTTCAATATCAGCTTGGCTTGCAACAATTTCTTCAACAACTTCACGCTGTTGGTTTACTTTAATTGGGTAAACAAGCAAATAGTCTTTCGGATAACCATAATTTTCAATCGCCGTGTTAAATGCCTGACATAAGCTATGTACACGATGATGTAAAATTTGTGGAAAACGAACCAACGCAGGCAAGCTTAAGCCTTTGTCTTGTAATTGCTGTGCGATATCGATTAGTGCAATGGTTTGCTCTGGGGCATGGGCCTTTGGCGCAACATACACATCACCTTGATCATTAATACCAAAGAAACCTTGGCTCCAATGACGAACATTGTAACTCGTGCGAGCTTGTTCTAGTGATGTTGTCTCTTTCATCTATCTTTCTCTTTTATTTTAGTAGTGCCGAATTCGGCAAGGGTTGTTGCCGCGCATTAAAAGAAAAATAGTGATTCAAGTCCAACAAGAATTTTTACTCGTAACGAGTGATTTTTGATGTGTAAATTAAATGGTAAACCCACTTAAGGTGAGCCTTAGTAGTGGGTTAAAATGACAAGTAGCTGTAAAAATTTACTGATTAAGGCCTAATTCCATAAATAAACTTTGTGGATTTTCGCTGTAATTACCAAATGGACCACATCGACTAAAGCCTAAGTTTTCATACAAATTAATTGATTCTGTTTGTTTAGGGCCTGTTTCAAGTCGAATAAGGGGAATTTGTTGCTCACCGGCATAATGCAATAAAATTTGCATAATACGGCGAGATAATCCCTTTCCTCGATAGCTTGGTTTTACGTATAAACGACGAATCTCACCATATGGCGGATTCCCCTCTTGCATCACGATTGCGCCACACGCCACAATACCATCATCATTTTTTAACCCTATCGCATATACATTTGGCTCAGCGAGCTCTTCAACACTTAATGATTGAGCTGTGGCGACTGGATATAAAGAGTTTATAAGTCGGTCTATATCGGAAAACACGTGTACTACGTCAGGATCATGTGGATTTAAATCGACTAACTGCATAAAACTCCCATTTTCAAGATGTCGTTTTTGTTAATTATGTTAACAATAGTATAGGATCCTCAACTGATCCTCTAGTGCTGTTTTCATTATTCGTTTTTATAGGTACTTTCAGACCCTGCATCGTACCGCTTAGTTCAACACAACATCACTTAAAAACACTTTGTTACGGAAAAGGGCTGTTCAAACACGTTGAAAATCTTATACTGCTGACAATAAGTAATTATATGAGGTTATCTCGTGCAGTTTACTCAAGGTATGGAATACTTTTTTTCTGGCTTTAAACTTATTAGCCAAAAAGGGCTAAAACGTTTTGTACTTATTCCTTTATTAATCAATATTGTGCTTTTTGGTAGTTCATTATTTTTTTTATATGGCTGGCTAACTGACGGCTTCGCTTATATGAATTCACTACTTCCAGAATGGCTAAGTTGGTTAGAGTGGTTAATGTGGCCGATTGCCCTATTGGTTATTTTATTTAGCTATAGCATGCTCTTTACCGTTATTACTAACTTTATTGCTGCGCCATTTAATGGTTTACTCAGTGAAAAAGTTGAGCTGTATTTAACCGGTCAAAAAGTCAATGATGATGGCATTCTAGATACAATGAAAGATGTGCCACGCATGCTTGGCCGAGAATGGACAAAGCTTTGCTATTATCTACCAAGAGCGATAGGATTTTTCATTTTATTATGGATTTTACCTGTTATAGGTCAATTGCTTTGGATACTTTTTACCTGCTGGATGTACGCGGTTCAGTATGAGGATTATGCATTCGACAATCATAAAGTAAGCTTTAAAGATATGAAGGATGATTTAAAAGAAAAGCAAACGCTCTCTTACGGCTTTGGCTTGGCGGTTATGATTCTAACAGCCATCCCTTTTATTAACTTAATTGTTATGCCCGTCGCTGTGTGCGGTGGCACGCGCTTGTGGGTTGAAAATTACCGCAGCAAATATCGCCATTAACCCGCACTAAAAAGCCAGTGGATATGAACCCTACTGGCTTTTTAAAACACTGTAATGCAACTTTACAGATAAAGGCTCTGACAGCGCAAAATCAGCCCGCGGCTCTTCAAACTTTGTTATGACTGCCTCATAACGACTCTGCCCCATGATCACTTCAAAAGGCTGCTCAAGCTTGGTGATAATTTCAATGTCGGCGTGCTTATTTTCTAACTGTATTAAGCCATCCTCTCGACTGCGAACCAGCAAAAATTGGGCCCCCATTTCAAAAACGAGTCTCGCTTTATGGGCTTTTCTGTTCTGCGCTCGCCACTGCCCTTGCTGATAGATAGTACTTAGCTCTGTAACACCATCAGGCTCGTAGAGTCGCTCTTTTTTTATCTCACACGTATCGCAGCCTTTTATACGCTCAGCCTGCCAGTTAACTGGATAATCGTTATAATTCAAGCGTGTTGTCATCTGCCAGTGCGAATTATTTGCAGGGCCACACGCTTGCAAACTCACCAAGATAATTGCAAAAATCAGTCTCTTCATTGCTCAGCAGCCGCTTTTCTCACAGCTTGAATTTCATCGAGTATAAACAATGGCGGCGCTTCTTCTTTAATAATCCGCTGACGAATAGACGTGTTTGCGTTATTCACAGTGTTTAACTCTGTGAAATCTAAACCAAATCGATTACCAGAGAAATAACTGTAAAAACGAAGATCTATTAATGACCACTCATCAACATCGTTTAATATACTCGTGCTTGCATCGTCATTGGTATCCTGACTAAGTGTTTCTGTCAGGTTAAGATTACAATTATAATCGACAGCAACAGAACCTGGGTAACCCAAGCCATTAGCTTCTTCGATGGAGGTTTCATCCAAAGGTGCACCTAAACCATGCGAAAAAGACATAACAAAATTTTCAGGAGAACCCAATGGGCCATTCACTAACTCAGACGTTTCTACGCCACAATTTGGATTTGTTCTGTATCGACTTGAGTAATAGCGATCTCCTTCATTGTTGCCAATGGTTGGTAAGCCCCGAAGTTGATATAAGTAGTTCATAATACTTAAGTGGTTTGGCTTGTAGTTAATACTGTTATTGCCACCATGCTCTAGCCCAAGATTATGTCCAAGCTCATGCATTATCGTTGAAGCTTGATAGTTATATGTCAGATTACGTGAGGCTTCATTATCAAGCGAGAGGCCCCAATTTCCAAATGTTATCATTAAATCATTGCCATTCACTTCAGCCAGCCCTGCTGGACCAACACTCCCATCCTCATTAAGGCTGCTTGCCATTAACATATAATGAAAAATAGGTTTGCGGCGCATATCAAAATTAGCCATTTTATAATGGAATAAACCTTCTACACCTGCATTGAAATTATAAGGTGTATAGGGACGGAATATAACTTGTTCACCGCCACCTAAATCATGATTTTCAACTGATATACCTGTTGCTTGGTGATATAAATCACCGACATCAAAGTGAACAACAATATTCTCAGCGGCAAATGACGAGATAACTTTTTCAAGGGCTATCCTTTGCGGAATAATGCCTGCATCACTACTGTCCATATAGTCTACTTCAACAAAAAGATCTTTTTGATTAACTCTCGCTCCCCAATCATATAATGGAAGTCCCGCAAAGCTTGAGCCTGGCAGCTCTGCACAATCGGGTATACCGTCTTGATCAAGGTCGTCTTCACACGTTAAATCATTAGCACCAGCAGGTGTTGTGAAAAGGCTGTAAATCCAATCTGAAGGGCTGTCTGTATCTGTACTGTCTTTGTCACGCTTAATACTTGAGCCAGTGATATTATTTATACTTGGGGCTGCGCCAGTTGACCAATGCGCTGGCGAAGTTGGCTCAGTCGTATCATTGCCAAATCTGACAAAATCGATGGTGCTTGTTTCATCACCCGAGAGAAGTTCAACAAACCCATTTACAAACCAATATGGACGAATCGTAGAGCCAGCTTCACCAATAAATGCGATGTATTTATTTTGCTCTGCTGCATCATGAAAAAGCTCGTCTCCAAAGCGACCATGGATAACCGCATACTCACCAACCTCTATTAGTTGATTAGGTAAGTTAAACATTGTTGATGAGGTTATACTTCCATCACTCGAATTTCGGCTCTTTGTTCTAACCTTATAATCGGCTAAATTGATATCACTGCCAGTGCCATTGTAGACTTCAAACCAAGGAGCATCGGTTCCAAATCGGATTGCAACCACCTCCGTAATTACTAAATCACCACTGCCAGTGCTAAATTCAGTTATTTCTTGCGCATTGATGGCAGTATCATCAAAATTGACTAAATCTTCAGTTACTCTCAATTTATACGTTCTATTTTGCTGTAGTGCTGGTGAAAACGTCACGCCATTAAAATAGGTATTGGTATCTGACTCTGGGCCTGACAAATTTAAAGAGGTTATTGCTAAGCAAGAGCTAAAGTCATCATCCGATAATTGCAACGAGCCTACACACCCCCCTGCCGTTTCATTCACTGATAAGCTGCTCGTTTTCATCACATCAGAAAAATCAATCGACAAACTTGCGTTTACGCTCACAGCTTGGCTGTTATTTTGCGGATTAACATTGATAATTGTCGCAGCAGTACTATCTATAATTGCTACATTGATCGTTGCTTGTGTAGTGGCGATGCCATCCGACACACTCACGCTAATGGGTGCCTGTGAAATACGATTAATCGCAGATACATACTGGTAAGTAAAACTCGCTTCATCAACAACGGTTATCGTTGCACCATCAAGGTCTGATGCAAAACTCACCGTCAGCTCGTCATTATCTGGATCTTGTACGTTAAGCGTGAACTCAGTGCTTTGGTTAAACTCTGAGACAAAGTTAGTATCGTTAAGGATTGGTGCTTTATTAACATTCACAATCATAAAAGTGACCGACAGCTCAGACGATGCTCCCCTATCATCCGTTGCTGTAACTAAAAACTCAACTTCACTCGTACTGGGTACTTCAGGTGCTGTAAAATTTATTATCTGGCCATTTTGTGTAAAGTTAATAACAGGGCCACGCAGCTGCTGCCATTCAATCGATACAATACTGCCGTCACTATCTTCTGCACTTACTTGGATTGATGCTTCACTCAATTCAGTAATATCAGCTATCGGTTCACTACTAATTACAGGTGCCGCATTGGTATCATTTTGAATATTAATCGTATAGTTTGCCGAGGCTGAGGCCCCATCATTATCAGTTACCATCACCTGAAAAGTAATTGTCGTATCACTTTCAACATCTGGCGCAGTAAAGTTAAGTACAGCAGCATTAAAAGTGAAAATGCTAGTTGGGCCTTGTGTTTGCGACCAACTGTAATTTGCAATAGTGCCATCTGAGTCTGTGGCAGTTGCGCTAAGGGAACTTATTTGCCCTTCTTGGAGGTTTTGCTCTCCCGAAATTGAAACCTGAGGAGATTGATTGGTTGTGGGAGCTGGGGTAGTTGGCGTATCACTATCACCACCGCCGCCCCCGCAGGCTGTTAAGAAAATGGGAAATAAAACATACAAGCAGAGCGTTAATCGTTTATTACCCATTTTCTATCCTCTCTTTAACTGTATAAGCTTTGCGGCACCTTTATGACATTTAAATGTACAGTCACTTCTTCACGATCGTGATACAGATGCTTCGCTTGGAGTTCATAACTTACGCCGTATTTTTCAAGCTCTTCTTTAATCAACTTCAAGCATTCATAGACACTGTCAAAGCGCTTTTTCATTGGTAATTTCAGATTAAAAATAAGCTCTTTTGCGTAGGCATTTACCGCCCAATCAATCATAAGATTAGTAACTTTTACTGGCTTTTCCACCATATCGCAAACTAACCAGCTAATATTCCGCTTTTCGGGACGATACTTAAAACCATCAACACGGAAATGTTTAACTTGTCCCGTTTCCATTAGTTCATCATTCATTGGCCCATTATCGATAGCACTCACAAACATGCCTCGACGTACTAATTGATAGGTCCAACCACCTGGGCAAGCACCTAAATCAACACCTCGCATCCCCGCTTGCACACGATCCTCAGCTTCATGAGGTGGAATAAATACATTAAACGCTTCATCTAACTTGAGTGTAGAACGGCTTGGTGCATCACTTGGCATCCGTAAACGTGGTATCCCCATAAAAAAGGGCGAGTTATTGAATGTATATGAATAACCAACGTAAGCAGAATCATTTGTTAAAAACGCAACATGCATAACAGGCTTTTTATCTGCCAGCTCGCGTGTCACCTTCGAGCGCTTTTCAAGTGTTTTTTTAAGGGGAGTAGATATCTTCTTACAAAATTTAGACAGCTCTTTCCCTTCATTGGTATCGGGCGTTTCTACGCGTAAGTCTCCACATTCAGGAAAATCAACAGCAGCATCAACAATGGCACTAACACGATCTTCAAGTGGCATATTATCCACTAAGATGCCAGTAAACCATTGACGCGCAAAAACCATATTTTTGAAATCTACTTTTTTAATGATTTCATCGCCGTGGCTAGCATCAAAACATTCGTAAACAACAATCCCTGTATTTGGTTTCGTTTTTACGTAACCTGCAAATCCTTGTTCAGCAGCTTGAAAAGTAATTTCAGCAGCGGCATCATTTTCAAAACCACTGCGACAATAAATAACTACACTCGACATAGATAACCCTTAAAACTTATATCGTGCGGCTTGAACTAACAAAATAGCCCAACCAATAATAAAACAAACGCCGCCAATCGGGGTGATAGGGCCAAGCCATTTCATGCCCGTTAATGCGAGTAAATACAAACTACCGCTAAATAACACTGTACCCGCGATAAAAAAGCCACCAGCCCAATTTAAGTTCATACCCCACTTTATTAATATCGCAATGGCAATTAAAGCAAGACCATGTACCATTTGGTACTCAGCAGCCGTTTTAAAAATCCCAATTGCGTATTCTGAAACACGGCTTTTTAAACCATGTGCAGCAAAGGCACCAAGCATCACCGAAAGCATGCAAAATAAGCTGCCAATCATTAAATAGAGTTTGATCATTGCTCATCTCCTGCCACTAAATTCATAATAAACTGTGCTGCATAATCCGCAGCTTGTTGTAAATTTTCTTGTTCTGTAATACCACTTTTTTTACGTGGCTTTAATGAGTGGTCGCCATCTTTGAGAAATTTAATTTCTGGCGGGTTAACCATTTCAAGCTCAGCGAGTTCTTGCTGGTTACCAAACGTGTCTCGCTCTCCCTGCAGCACTAAAAACGGGCATGGTACATCTGCAAAATGTTCTGTGCGAAGTTTTTCAGGTTTACCCGGTGGGTGAAACGGGTAACCAAAAGCCACAACACCAGAGACTTTTGGAATGTTCTGTTCGGTGCACAGCATTGAAGCCATTCTGCCTCCCATCGATTTGCCACCAATAAATAGCGGCAATTCAGGCTGACGCTCAGCTAAAACTTCTGCAAAATATGCAAGCAGCTTGGGGGCACGATCCGGCGGTCTACGTTTGCCAGTCTCTTTAGCAATTTGCATGTATTGAAAATCAAATAACGCGACATCAATACCTTGTTGACTAATTAGCTTCGCCATTGTTTGCATAAATTCGCTATCACTGCCCGCACCGGCACCATGAGCAAATATAAATTGTGCGCAGGCTTTACTGCCTGTGCTTTTAAACCACTGCAACATGTTAATACTCTTGTTCTTGCTCAACTAAGCTCAGCATCCAATCTTTAAATGAGACAATTTTGCCGAGCTCTGTTTGAGATTCTCTTATAACTAAATAATAGGCATTTTTACTAACGATAGAGTGACTAAATGGAATAACCAAACGCCCTGCATCAATATCTGGTTTTGCAAGTACACTATTACCTATAGCTACACCTTGACCATGAACCGCTGCCTGTAAAACCATTGATGAGTGACTAAAGATCGGGCCCTGATTAACTTGCACATTACGTACCCCTGCCGTTTTCATCCATGTCTTCCAATTTTTACGAGTCGTATCATGAAGCAATGTATGATTTGCCAAATCACTTGGTTGATCAAGTGGCTTAGGGCCAGTTAAAAGCAGTGGGCTGCATAGAGGCACAAGGTATTCAGTATGAAGTTTATAGGTTTGCACTCCACTCCAGTGGCCACGACCGTAGTAGATAGCAATATCAACATCATCCGACAGAGAGTTCTCGTCTTGATCTTGTGCTTTAATCCGTACATCTA
The DNA here is from genome assembly GCF_021728095.1 of Pseudoalteromonas sp. L1. Lineage (NCBI taxonomy): Bacteria > Pseudomonadati > Pseudomonadota > Gammaproteobacteria > Alteromonadales > Pseudoalteromonadaceae > Pseudoalteromonas > Pseudoalteromonas sp. L1. The sequence goes on from NZ_JAKKCT010000003.1 coordinate 134,895, forward strand.
TCTCAGGGTGTAACTCATTAAATAAACTAAGCCTTGGTACCAACCATTGAATAGCAAAACTTGGTGTCAAACTTACCGTAAGCGACCCTTTGGCCCCTCGTGCTAGTAGTTTCTCTGTTGCATCAATAAGTTGAGTAAAGATTTCTTTAATATCCAAGAAGTAGCCTTGGCCTTCTTCTGTTAAGAGTAAAGAGCGATTTTTACGGAGGAAGAGTTTTAAACCTAAATGTTCTTCAAGCGTTTTAATTTGATGACTGACTGCAGCTTGCGTTACATAGAGCTCTTCCGCAGCTTTGGTGAAGCTTAAATGGCGTGCAGCAGCTTCGAATGCTTTTAGTGCATTTAATGGAGGTAAACGACGAGACATAAACACCAAGCTTAGAATTAGTTTTTCTTATGCATCGATTATAGCGACACAAATAAAAAAAGGCGACCATAGTCGCCTTCTCATCAACTAATTAAATATTACAGGTCATTGGCACTGGTATCTAATGGTGCAAAGCTTTTAATAAGCTCATCCACAGCTTTCATTTGTGTTAAGTAGCCTTCTAGCTTACTTAATGCAAGTGCACAAGGGCCATCACATTTTGCTTCATTAGGATTAGGGTGCGCTTCAATGAAAAGACCCGCAAGACCGAGTGCCATGCCACTACGCGCAAGCTCTGCCGCCTGAGCACGACGCCCATCCGCCGAGTCAGCTCGACCACCAGGGCGCTGTAATGCATGCGTCGCATCAAAAATAACTGGCGCCATTGGCTTCATATCATCCATGCCAAGCATATCAACCACTAGGTTGTTATAGCCAAAGCTAGTGCCGCGCTCGCACAAGGCAACATTGTTATTACCCGCATCATTAAATTTCTTAATGATATGGCGCATTTCATGCGGTGCTAAAAACTGTGGTTTTTTCACATTGATAATGGCACCTGTTTTTGCCATTGCAACAACTAGGTCAGTTTGGCGGGCAAGGAATGCTGGTAACTGAATAATATCAACAACCTCAGCAACGGGTGCTGCTTGATGTGGTTCGTGTACATCAGTAATAAGTGGCACATTGAAAGTAGATTTAATCTCTTCAAAGATTTTTAAGCCTTCTTCCATACCTGGACCACGGTATGAATTAATTGACGAGCGATTCGCTTTATCAAAAGACGCTTTAAATACATATGGAATGTTCAGCTTTGAAGTTACTTCAACATAATGCTCAGCAATACGCATTGCTAAATCACGTGATTCAAGTACATTCATACCACCAAACAACACAAATGGTTTGTTGTTTGCTAATTCAATCTCGTTAATTTTAATTAACTGGTTGTTCATTTCTATTCCTTAAGGTGAAACAGCTTGTAGCATTAAACCACAAATATAAGCCATGTAAGTACCTACACCATAGCCCAAAACCGCAAGTAACACACCAACCGGTGCCAGCGATGGATGGAACGCAGAGGCAACCACAGGTGCTGATGCAGCACCACCAACATTAGCTTGTGAACCCACAGCCATATAAAACAGCGGTGCTTTGATTAATTTAGCCACAATCAACATCAAGCTTGCATGTGTTAGCATCCAAATCACACCTAGTACAAAGTACATAGGCGAGTCAAAAATGGCGGTAATATTCATGTGTAAACCAATTGAAGCAACAAGAATATATAAAAAGCTTGATGCAACCTTTGAGGCGCCAAATGCTTCAATATGACGTACTTTAGTAAACGATAGACTAATCCCGATAGTGGTCGAGATAACGATTAACCAAAAGAACTTACTATTTAAACTATACTCCTGTGCCCAAGGGAAGTTAGCACCGAAGTACGGTCCTAAAAAGTCAGCACAAAAATGCGCTAGGCCTGTAATACCAAAGGCTATGGCGATAATCGTCATATAATCATTAAGCGTAGGCATGCGCGCATGCTCAGCGTGATACTTTTCTACGCGCTCTTTTAAATCTTCAATTGCACGCGTATCTGCGCCAGTTTTAGCATCAATTGCCTTATGGTTTGCAGCCATTAATAACAGTACGGCCATCCATAAGTTCGCCACAATAACATCAACAGTCACCATAGCTGAGAAGATATCACCGCCTACTTCAAACATCTCTTTCATAGAGGCTTGGTTAGCACCGCCACCAATCCAGCTACCCGCAATGGTTGTCATGCCACGCCATACGGCATCAGGGCCATGCCCGCCAACCGCTTCAGGGTAAACTGCACTCATCACTAAAATAGCAAGAGGTCCGCCAATAACGATACCCATGGTCCCCGTTAAAAACATAATCAATGCTTTCGGACCAAGGTTAATAATAGCCTTTAGGTCGATACTGATGGTTAATAAAATTAAACAGGCTGGAAGTAAGTAACGAGATGCTACGTAGTAAACGTTTGATGAATGACCATCAACAATACCAAAGGTATTTAATAATGATGGTAAAAAGTAGCAAAGCAGTAAAGCGGGTACGTATTTATAAAATTTTTGACACGCTGCGTTGTTGCTATGCGAGGTTTTAAAAACAAACCCCAAAATAACGGCGAGTAAACCAAGTACGACTGCGTCATTGGTAATTAGCGCACTGTGGGCGTCAGTCATAAGTGTTCCTTAAAACTAGTGGTGTGTATTATTGTTGTCTTCTATTTCAGCAATTTGGTGCTGAATAATATCGATAGCGGGATCATCGGGGCATTCATTAACAAAATACTGTAGATCATCTCTGGCCATTTTTGGGCAATCTAACTGATTAAGTAGATAGCCACGGTCACGACGCTCATAAGGGTCATCGCCTAATAATTCCATCAGCATGTCAACGCAATGCAGCGCATGACCAAATTTACTTTCGCTAATGAATGACCATTTTTGCTGAGCTAAATAAAGTTTATATATCTCTTCATCAAACACCAGTTCAAGCGGCTCTTGCTCATCGCCATTCTCTTCACTGGCATTTTCAGGAATGATATACCAACTTTGCTGCCCTGTACTTGGCTCAATGAGATAACCTTCTTCATCACTTATGGCAACATGCACCTGCACTTCACCTTGACCTAAGGTCACCGAAGCATCCAAGTTAGCATGTTGTAATAAGTGACACAGTAAAATAGCCAGTGTTGTTTGCGTGCCACTACGCATGGTAATGGTATAACTAAAGCTGTTTAAAGTGTATTCAGGCACTTTTAAGCTAGAAGCACTGAAAAGCCATTGCTGATAAAAGGTATCAAGAAGTTTATCTAAGCGTTCATGAGGCTCTTTATGTTCAACACAAAGCACTGAAACCGCATGCTCAAATTCATTGAGTAATTTATAACAAGCCGTTAAATCTACTTGCGTATCCCACTTTAATTCGGCATCAATACAACGATAAAGCACTTTAGAAGAAAATGCATCGTAGGCCTCATCTTGATAGGATTCATTTTGATCTTCAAACCAAGGGGTGGTCATTTATACTGCTACATCTCTTTCAAAAACGAGGTGCTAGTTTACCTACTTTTACCCTAAGTTACCAATACTGAACGATGAGATATAAAAAAGCGGTACGACGGCACTCGCCATCAAAATACCGCTCAGAGATTCTTAGAGAAGAAGTGCAGTTTTAGCCGAAGCTAAGTAACCGATTGCTAATAAAATGAAGGTAGTTATAGCAAGCAATACTACTTTCGCACTCTGTGCGCTTTGCTTTGCAGCCACAACACCCAGTACGATATAAGCAATAACAAGTATAATTTTTTCTAATAACCATGATTGCTCTAATGGATTAAATCCTGCCATTACGATTAAAGCAATTGCCGAAACAAGCAATAGTGTATCAATACTATGACTTCCTATGAACACGACTTTATTTTTTGCTAGTGCGCCCGTTTTTAAACGTGAGAAAGAACGAACGTAGAATAATACAATACTCAACACGGCAAATAACATGTGAGTATGCTTTACTGCTAAATAATCCATATGCCCCAATACTACTTTTTTAATTAATCTGGATAACGTACGAGTACGTCTTCTATTTCTTTAACGCGTTGATTAAACACTTCTATTAACTTAGGGTCAAATTGTTTGCCCTGTTGTGCATTAATTTCCTTTACAACATCCTCAAGTGACCAAGGCTCTTTGTAACAGCGTTTATGGCGTAGTGCATCATATACATCAGCTAAGGCAACAATACGCCCTGCAATAGGAATGTCCTCACCTTTCAAGCCTTTAGGGTAACCGGTACCATCCCAACGTTCATGGTGAGACAATGCAATCACTGCGCCTGTATTGACAATTTCTCTCGATGAGTCCTTTAAGATAAGATGCCCTTTTTCAGCATGCTGCTGCATAATAGCCCACTCTTCATCCGTGAGCGGACCTGGTTTATTTAAAATGGCATCAGGAATACCCACTTTACCCACATCATGAAGCGGTGCGGCTAAGCGAATAAGTTCAGCTTCGCGTTTAGGTAAGCCATAACCTAAAGCGAGCTCATAACAAATATGCGAAACACGTTTTACATGGTTACCTGTTTCAGTTGAACGTTGCTCTAATGCTTCACTAAGTCTGAACACCAGCTCTTGCTGAGTTGCTTCTATTTCCGCTTGTAGCTGTACATTCTCATACGCCAATTGAACATTTTGCGAGAATATTTCAATTAAATGGCGCTGTGTGTCAGTTAAATGTTTTGGAATACCTGAGATAAACAACATTGAATTGTGGTTAAACTCACTACTGCAATACGCAAATAAATAATTCTCGCGATAAACAATCGTTTTATCTCTCAAAGCTTGTTGGCAGGCATTGAGCTGTTCATCATTGAGCACTTCTTCAATCGCTTTACCTTCACTGCGCTCAAACTCTCCTCGGCCTGAAAAAACCACTAGCTTTTTTTGATTATCAAGGGGGTTACTAGCAACTAAACTTGTCGCATACATGGCTTGCTCAACAGTGCCTAGCAAGGATGTAAGTTGCTGCATTACACCTTCAATGAAGTGCTCTAACGAATGGGTTGAAAAAATATCGCGCGACGCTTTAATTATTTTTTCAAGACCTTGACGTGATTGTTCAATAGATAAAATATCGCGATAAGAGCGTAAGCTCGACATCACCACCGTAAAAAGCTTCTGTGCGGTAAGTTCTGTTTTTGATTTATAATCGTTAATGTCATAGTTAACGATAACTTGTCGTTCAGGTGCTTGGCCTGGTTGACCTGTTCGCAAAATGATACGAATATGATTATTCTTCGCAGTTTCACGGATATACTTAGCGACTTTAAGACCCGCATCATCCGTTTCCATCACAACATCAAGTAAAACAATAGCAGCATCAGGGTGTTGTTCAATAACTTGCTTAGCCTCTTCTCCTGAATAGGCACTGATAAACTCAAGACGTTTGTCTTGGAATTCAAAGTCACTGAGTGCAAGCTTTGTTACGGCATGTACTTCTGGTTCATCATCAACAACGATGACTTTCCAACTACCTTGAACCACTTCATTCACTTCATCAAGTGCTTCATCCGAAAACAAAAATTCATCCATTGTTTGGGATCCTCAAAGGCTATGTATGCCCAGCAAAGCTTTCTATTTATGAGCCCACTGCGCTAACGTTACACGGTCATTACCGCCAAGATCTTTTACTGTAAGTATATGGCTATACGACATTTGTGCAAAAAATTCTTGGACTTTCACACTTTGTTGGTAACCATGTTCAATTAAAAGATAGCCATTTGTTGTCAAATAGTCACGCGCGATAGTAATAATTTGTTTAATATCAGCCATGCCGTCGTCATCGGCCACTAATGCAGACAGCGGCTCAAAGCGCACATCACCTTGGCTTAAGTGCTCATCATCGTGTTCGATATAGGGGGGATTGCTGACAATTAAGTTAAATTTTTCTTTTTTTACCGCACTAAACCAATTGCTCAAAGCAAAAGTGGCGTTGTTAATATCGAGTTGCTGTTGGTTTTCTTGGGCTAATGCGACGGCATCAGCCACTCTATCTACCCCTGTCACCTGCCAATTTGGCATTTCGCTGGCCAGCGCAAGTGCTATGGCTCCTGTGCCTGTGCCCAAATCAAGCACGTTTGCATTAACAGGTAAGTCAAGACCTAGCGCATATTCAACTAACGTTTCGGTATCAGGGCGTGGAATCAAGGTTGTTGGGTTTACCTTAAGTGGAAGGCTCCAAAATTCACGAAAACCGACAATATGAGCGACAGGTTCACCCTTTAAGCGGCGTTGGCATGCCTGTTCAAAATCAAGCTGTTGCTGTTCAGTAAGGTGTTTTTCTGGCCAGGTGAATAAGTAGCTACGAGGTTTATTTAGGATGGATAATAACAGGACCTGGGCGTCTAATTTTGCACTGTCGCTGCTAGGCGTTAGTAACGCCGTCGCAGCAACAACTGCTTGCTCTATGCTTTGTGGCACGATTATTCATCGCCCATCGCAGCAAGTAAGTCAGCTTGATGTTCTTGCATAAGTGGTTCGATTACACTGCCTAAATCACCTGCAACCACTTCATTCAAACGATAAAGAGTTAAGTTAATACGGTGATCGGTAATACGACCCTGCGGGTAGTTATAAGTACGAATACGCTCAGAACGGTCACCACTACCCACTAGATTACGACGCTCTGATGCTTCAGCAGCTTGGCGTTTTTCATCTTCAGCTTGTTGTAAACGTGCACCAAGCACAGACATCGCTTTGGCACGGTTTTTATGCTGTGAACGCTCATCCTGACACTCAACAACTACACCTGTTGGGATGTGAGTAATACGAATTGCTGAGTCAGTTTTATTTACGTGCTGACCACCGGCACCCGATGCACGGAACGTATCAACTTTGATATCTGCAGGGTTAATCTCAATTGCTTCTGCTTCAGGAATTTCAGCCATAACTGCAACTGTACAAGCTGATGTGTGAACACGGCCTTGCGACTCAGTCTCTGGTACACGTTGTACACGGTGTGCGCCTGATTCGAACTTCAGCTGACCATACACACCTTCACCAGAGATATGCGCAATGACTTCTTTATAACCGCCGTGCTCACCTTCGTTAGTACTTACTACTTCTACTTTCCACTTTTTGGTTTCAGCGTAACGGCTGTACATACGGAATAAGTCACCAGCGAAGATAGCGGCTTCATCACCACCGGTCCCCGCACGAACCTCTAAATAGACGTTATTATTGTCTTTAGGGTCTTTTGGTAGCATTAGAATTTGGATTTCGTCTTCTAATGCCGTTATTTGTGCTTTTGCTTCTTTATATTCTTCTTGCGCCATTTCACGCATATCAGGGTCTGAATCTTTTAGCATTTCTTCAGCTGTTGCTACATCATCCTGTGCTTGCTGATACGCTAAAAACGCTTTAACAATTTCTTCTAACTCTGAATACTCTTTAGATAAGGTACGAAAGCGATTTTGATCGCTGATCACAGAGGGGTCGCTTAGTAGCGCTTGCACTTCCTCATAACGCTCAACTAAGGTTTCTAATTTTCTATAAACAGACTCTTTCATTTAACGACTATTCCTGATCAATACCTAACATTTTCTTTAATTGACTTAACTCAGCAGCTTCGCCATTTTTTGCTGCATCTTGAATGGCACGGGTAGGTGCGTGCATCAAGCGGTTGGTCAGTTTATTTGCCAACTCGAGTATCACTTTTTCTGCCTCTTTACCTGTTTGCAACTGGCTAAGCGCCCTTTCAACAAGTTCAGATTTTATATCTTGGACGTCATTACGATAATGACGAATTAAATCCACTGAATCCAGTGAACGCAGCCACATAACGAACTCATTCGTACGTGCACTGATAATGTCTTGTGCCTGTTCGGCTGCTTGCTCACGAGCCGCGATATTCTCGCTTACTATGGCTTGTAAGTCATCAACTGAATATAAATAAGCTGCATCAAGTTCGCCTACTTGGCTTTCGATATCACGTGGAACGGCAATATCAATAAATAGCATAGGTTTGTGGCGGCGCTTTTTAAGTGCTTGTTCCACGACACCCTTACCAATAATTGGTAGCGTGCTGGCGGTGGAACTTATAACAATATCTGCATCATGTAACCGCTCCGGTAGCTGAGCCAACGCGATAACATCTGCATTGACCTCTGCTGCTAAGCTCTTCGCTCGCTCAATAGTACGATTCGCTACGGTTATTTTTTGTGGGTCATTTTGATATAAATGCTTGGCAACAAGCTCTATAGTTTCGCCCGCACCGATAAGCAGTACATTGGTTTTATCGAGTTTACCGTAAATATGTTTAGCTAGATTAACAGCGGCATAGGCAACCGAAACTGCACTGGCACCAATGTCCGTTTCAGTTCGAACTTGTTTCGCTACCGAAAAGGTTTTTTGGAATAAACGATCGAAGGTTACGCCAATAGCATCGTGTGTTTTGGCGTTATGATAAGCCTGTTTAATTTGCCCCAGAATTTGCGGCTCACCTAGCACCAAAGAATCAAGACCACACGACACTCGCATTAAATGATTAATTGCTTTATCACCTTCGTGGTAATAAGTATTATTGCTCAGTTCATGTTCATCCAAACCATGAAAACCTGCTAACCAACGTAACAAGGTTTGGGAATTACGCTCAGCAAGGCTACAATAGATTTCGGTTCTGTTGCAGGTCGAAACAATAACCGCTTCATTAAAATGCGCATGACCGCTTAATTGCTGTAACGCCTCAGCCATTTGCTCAGGTGAAAACGCGACTTTTTCACGTAATTCTACGGATGCGGTTTTGTGATTTATACCAAGTGCTACGATGGTCATATGTACCAAATATTGCTAAGCCCAGCTGTAAAGGCGTTAATTTTACCAAAAATCAGCGGAATATGGAAAGTAAGGAACGACATTTGATTAAACAATATTTGATTTTATTCATGTTTTTTTTATTTATCAGCGGTTGTGCGCAAAAAATGTCAACCGTTGATTACATTTATCCTGACTGGAAAAGCCGTTTAGAACAACAAGCTCAGTGGCAAGTACAGGGAAAAATGGCATTTATTAGTACAGAGCAGCGCCAATCTGCTAATTTAAATTGGCAACATGATGAGCTATACAGTGACATGGTACTCACCAGTTTTATTGGCACGCGTATTTTGTCTTTAAAACAAAATGCGCAAGGGGCCGAACTTGAATATGACGGTGATGTTTATACCGATCGTGATGCCGCTATGTTGTTATACCGTTTAACTGGCTTTTCGATTCCATTAGATAACGCCGCAAAGTGGCTAAAAGGCACTGTCGAAAACGACCAAGCCAGCTATGACGAGCAAGGCCGATTAAAAAATCTTATTTGGCAAGCACACAATGGCCAACAGTGGCAAATAACCTATTCAGATTACATTAAACAAGATGGCTATTGGCTTCCTGTAAAGTTAAGCCTTAAAAACCAAAAAATCCGTATCAAAATTCAACTTAATGATTGGCAGTTAAATTAATCATGACGCAAGTATCAACCGCCCCGCTAACGTTAATAGCGCCTGCAAAACTTAATTTATTTCTTCATATAAATGCGCGTCGTGATGACGGCTACCATGAGTTAGAAACCTTATTTACCTTTTTAGAATTTGGTGATGATTTAACGTTTACAGTGACCCATGACCCAGATATCAAAGTGACGGGTGATACAAACGGCATTGCATTAACAGACAACCTTATATATAAAGCGGCTCTCTTGTTACAACAACACTGTCGTTGCCAGCAAGGTGTTACTATCAAACTGTTAAAACGTTTGCCAATGGGCGGCGGTGTTGGTGGTGGCTCTTCCGATGCCGCCACAACTTTACTTGCGCTTAATAGATTATGGGACTGTCATTTATCTTTACACGAGTTAGCAAATTTAGGCGTGACCTTAGGCGCTGATGTCCCTGTGTTTATTAATGGCCACACCGCAATTGCGCACGGCATTGGTGAGCAACTTCATAACGTCGAGTTACCAAAGCGTTGGTATTGTGTGATCCACCCAGGGGAGCATGTAAGCACCGCGAAAATTTTTACTCACCCCGATTTAAAACGCGATACACCGAAACTAAAAGCAGACTGGCAAACAGAAAATTTACGCAATGATTGTGAGGCTTTAGTTAAAAAGCTCTGCCCCGAGGTTGAAAAAGCCCTGCAGTGGTTGCTAAAATACGCCCCGTCAAAGATGACTGGTACAGGCGCTTGCTGCTTTGCTGAGTTTTCAACCGAGGCACAAGCACAGCAAGTTTTAGCCGAATTACCAGAAAAATGGACAGGTTTTGTTGCAAGTAGTGCTACAATTTCTCCTGCTCATACAGCTTTAAATGCTCACTTTGAAATGAAGTAACGTACAAGTAAATGTTAACCTGCTTTGGTGCCTACCATAGCCTGTTAGTCCCAAAATTCAGTGCCTGAGGAACCCTACCGTGCCTGACATGAAGCTCTTCGCTGGTAACGCAACACCTGAGCTAGCTCAAAAAGTTGCAAAACGTTTGTATATTGAATTAGGCGATGCTGTTGTTGGCCGTTTTAGTGACGGTGAGATCAGTGTTCAAATTAATGAAAATGTTCGTGGTTCTGACGTTTTCATTGTTCAATCAACCTGTAACCCCACTAACGATAACCTGATGGAACTTATCGTTATGGTTGATGCCCTACGTCGTGCATCCGCTGGACGTATTACCGCAGTTATTCCTTATTTTGGTTATTCGCGTCAGGACCGCCGTGTGCGCTCTGCTCGTGTACCAATCACAGCTAAAGTAGTTGCAGATTTCTTATCAAGTGTTGGTGTTGACCGCGTATTAACTGTTGACCTACACGCAGAACAAATCCAAGGTTTCTTCGACGTACCGGTTGATAACGTGTTCGGTAGCCCTGTGCTATTAGAAGACATGAAAGAGCGCGACTTCGAAGACGTCGTGGTTGTTTCTCCTGATATCGGTGGTGTTGTTCGTGCTCGTGCAATCGCGAAGCTATTAAATGACACTGACCTTGCTATCATCGATAAACGTCGCCCACAAGCAAACGTATCACAAGTAATGCATATTATTGGTGACGTTGAAGGTCGTGACTGTATCATCGTTGATGACATGATTGATACGGGCGGTACTTTATGTAAAGCAGCTGCGGCGCTTAAAGAGCATGGTGCAAAACGTGTTTTTGCTTATGCAACCCACCCAGTTCTTTCAGGTAATGCAGCACAGAACATTCGTGAATCAGTTATTGACGAAGTGATTGTTACTGACTCAATACCACTTACTGACGAGCTTAAAGCACTTGATAACATCAAAGTACTTACGCTTGCAGATATGCTTGCTGAAACAATTCGTCGTATCAGCAACGAAGAATCAATCTCTGCGATGTTTGAGCATTAATCAACAGCGCATGATATTGAAAAAAGCACCATTTGGTGCTTTTTTTGTAGCCGTTATTTATTTTCCCCACAAGGGGTGGTATGATAGCGCGCCTTTTGGCTAGGGACCTTGGTCGCAAAGGCCCTACGACTATTAATTATTGGAGACATTATGTCAACTTATACATACAATGCAGAATTACGTACAGAAACAGGTACTGGTGCGAGCCGCCGCCTACGCCGTGAAGATAAAGTTCCTGCAATCCTTTACGGTGCTGACAAAGAAGCTGCATCTATCGTTCTTGCACACAAAGATATGATCAAAGCGCAAGAAGACGAAGGTTTCTACACGCACATCCTTACTTTAAACATCGGTGGCGAGTCAGTTGAAGCTATCCTTAAAGATATTCAACGTCACCCATTCAAGCCTAAGATCACTCACTTAGACTTCCAACGTGTAGATGCTTCTCACAAACTTCACACAAAAGTGCCAGTACACTTCATCGGTGAAGAGAAAGTAACTAAAGCAGGTAACACTGTTGTTCACCAATTAACTGAAATCGAAATCACGTGTCTTCCTAAGTCACTTCCTGAGTTCGTTGAAGTTAACGTTGCAGATTTAGTAGCTGGTGATTCAATCCACCTTTCTGACCTTAAGCTTCCTTCAGGTGTTTCATCTGTTGAGCTTGCTAAAGGTGCAGATCACGATCAGTCAGTTGTTACTGTTAAAGCTAACAAAGCTGCTCCTGCTGAAGAAGCTTCAGAAGACGCTGCAGAATAATTTTTAAGGTGTACACACCTTGAATTCTATTCAAATGCTTGTGGGCCTGGCTAATCCAGGCCCCGAATACGCAAACACACGCCATAATGCAGGTGCTTGGTTCATCGAAGAACTCGCTGCACGTTATAACTGCACTCTCAAACATGATCCTAAATATCACGGCCTCACTGGCAAAGTGATTATTCAAGGCCAAGAATTTAAACTACTGATCCCTACAACTTATATGAATTTAAGTGGTAAATCGGTGAGTAGTCTCGCTAATTTCTTTAAAATTCCTGTTGAAAACATTCTCGTTGCTCACGACGAAATGGACTTAGAACCAGGCATTGCTAAACTAAAAAAAGGTGGCGGCCACGGTGGTCACAATGGTTTAAAAGATATTATTGCGAAAATGGCAAACCAAAAAGATTTTATGCGCCTTCGTATTGGCATTGGACACCCTGGTCACCGAGAAATGGTAACAGGTTGGGTGCTAGGCAAAGCTGCGAAAGACGATCAAGAAAAAATGGATGCCGCAATCGACGAAGCAGTTCGTTGCATGGAAATTCTTGCAAAAGATGGTGTGTTAAAAGCACAAAACAGACTACATTCATTTAAACCTTAATCCGTTTTAATGAAATTACACAAGGTATCTTACTATGGGTTTTAAATGTGGCATCGTTGGCTTGCCAAACGTTGGTAAATCAACATTATTTAATGCACTAACTAAAGCGGGAATCGAAGCCGCTAACTTCCCTTTCTGTACTATTGAACCAAATACGGGTGTGGTGCCAGTTCCTGATGCGCGCTTAAATGCACTAGCTGAAATCGTAAATCCACAACGCATTTTACCAACAACGATGGAGTTCGTTGATATTGCAGGCCTTGTAAAAGGCGCTTCAAAAGGTGAAGGTCTAGGTAACCAGTTCCTTGCGAATATTCGTGAAACAGATGCAATTGGTCATGTTGTTCGTTGTTTTGAAGACGAAAATATCGTCCATGTTGCTGGTACTATCGATCCAGCTGACGATATTGATGTTATTAACACCGAATTAGTACTTGCAGATATGGATAGCGCAGATAAAGCGCTTGTTCGTAATGCCAAGAAAGCAAAAGGCGGCGATAAAGACGCGAAAGAGCAAAATGCTGTACTTGAGAAAGTAAAAGCGCATCTGGATGAAGGTTTAACATTACGTTCTTTAGAACTCACTAAAGAAGAAAAAGCGGCAATTAAAACGCTTAACTTTTTAACAATCAAACCAACGATGTACATTGCGAATGTAGCAGAAGATGGTTTTGAAAATAACCCTTACCTAGATAAAGTACGTGAAATTGCCGCTGCTGAAGACGCTGTTGTAATTCCTGTTTGTGCTGCTATCGAATCTGAGTTATCTGAACTTGAAGAAGAAGATAAATTAGAATTTATGGCTGACCTAGGTTTAGAAGAACCTGGCCTTAACTTAGTGATCCGTGGTGGTTACGAGTTACTTAAATTACAAACCTACTTTACTGCAGGTGTAAAAGAAGTACGCGCATGGACCATTCCAGTAGGTGCGACGGCACCACAAGCTGCTGGTAAAATCCACACAGACTTCGAACGTGGCTTTATCCGTGCTCAAACTATCGCTTTTGACGATTATATTGAGTTCAAAGGCGAAAGCGGTGCAAAAGAAGCTGGTAAAATGCGTCAAGAAGGTAAAGAGTACATCGTTAAAGACGGTGATGTCATGAACTTCTTATTTAACGTATAAGTTCTTAAGCAACTCTATTTAAAAGGCTCGTTATTACGAGCTTTTTTATTTTCTGGGTTTACATCACGATACGCATGCTATTTTTAGCACTGCAATAGCGCCATTTTATCTCCCTACTCTTCTACCCTATATAGCTGTAAATGCATTTATGAGTTAGAAAAACTCTCAACAAAATAGTTTTTAAATTTATAAACTTAATTTTTGTATGAAAATCAAACAGATTAAAAATGAGCTTTTATTAACAATAATACGTAACATACTTTTAGAGTCGTCTTTGACCGACAAAAAAACAGCAATTTAAGTAAAATTTAACCTGTTAGCTTAATTTTAATGCAAACAAACCCTGTTAAGTGTTTTTTTGCAAAAAAGGTGTTGACGGATTTAGGTCATATCAGCATAATACGCCCCGCACTCAGCGATGAAGTGTTAACAAAAAAAGATGGCTAAGTAGCTCAGTTGGTTAGAGCACATCACTCATAATGATGGGGTCACAGGTTCAAATCCCGTCTTAGCCACCATTCTTTTTGTTGCTCAATGAAGAGTTTAAAATAACTACCAGTACTTTAAGTACGAATGATGCGACAGTGGTGGAATTGGCCAATGTCTTGATTAAGACGCTGGATTTAGGTTCCTTTACTGCAAACGCAAAAGGTATGCGGGAGTGGCGGAATTGGTAGACGCGCTGGATTTAGGTTCCAGTAACTTCGGTTGTGAGAGTTCAAGTCTCTCCTTCCGCACCATGTTCTTGATAAGAACTCAAACTATCAAGCTTTTGTTGGGATATCGCCAAGCGGTAAGGCAGCAGGTTTTGATCCTGCCATTCCCAGGTTCAAATCCTGGTATCCCAGCCACAATGGCTAAGTAGCTCAGTTGGTTAGAGCACATCACTCATAATGATGGGGTCACAGGTTCAAATCCCGTCTTAGCCACCATTCTTTCTTTAGAATGGCTCTGCAGGAGTTAAAGCTGCCCTCAATGAAGAGTTTAAAATAACTACCAGTACTTTTAGTACGAATGATGCGGGAGTGGCGGAATTGGCCGATGTCTTGATTAAGACGCTGGATTTAGGTTCCCTTACTACAAACGCGAAAGGTATGCGGGAGTGGCGGAATTGGTAGACGCGCTGGATTTAGGTTCCAGTAACTTCGGTTGTGAGAGTTCAAGTCTCTCCTTCCGCACCATGTTCTTGATAAGAACTCAAACTATCAAGCTTTTGTTGGGATATCGCCAAGCGGTAAGGCAGCAGGTTTTGATCCTGCCATTCCCAGGTTCAAATCCTGGTATCCCAGCCACTTTCTCAAAGTGACAAAGAATACTCAATGAAGAGTCTAAAATAACTACCAGTACTTTATGTACGAATGATGCGGGAGTGGCGGAATTGGTAGACGCGCTGGATTTAGGTTCCAGTAACTTCGGTTGTGAGAGTTCAAGTCTCTCCTTCCGCACCATGTTCTTAAGTAGAACTAAAACTCTTCAAGTTTAGCGTTGGGATATCGCCAAGCGGTAAGGCAGCAGGTTTTGATCCTGCCATTCCCAGGTTCAAATCCTGGTATCCCAGCCAACTACTTCCCTGTCTAATTTCTAATTTCTAATTTCTAATTTCTAATTTCTAATTTCTAATTTCTAATTTCTAATTTCTCCAAAATTTAATTCATTTTTATTTAGCACAAAAAAACGGGCTAATTTTCATTAACCCGTGTTTAGTCTCTATCACTATGTGATTAACTTAATGTCCCGCTAATCGCATATTTTAAAACCCAGTTCTTTGCAGGGCCTGTGTTATTAGCAAGCTTTAAAAACTTACTGCGCACCCAGCTCAGTGGTTTTATCTCGTTTGAAAAACCAAAGTAACATGCATCCATCATGCTCATCATCAGTAAATTAGCGTGGCGGCGTTTTTTCTCGTAGCGTTTTAATAACGCTTGCTGACCCACATCAGGTTGATCTGCCAAAATATCTGCCAGTGCAACGACATCTTGAAAGCCTAAGTTCACACCTTGCCCAGCGAGCGGGTTAATTGTGTGCGCCGAGTCACCGACTAAAACTAAACGGCCGTGCGAATAATCATTGGCGTGTTGGCGTGCAAGTGGAAAAACAGCATGCTCAAGTAACTCAAAGTCGCCCGGTAGTTCAGGGAAATGCGCAATGAGCTTTGCTTTAAGTTGCTCATTCGACAATGTTTGCCACTGCTTTAAAACCGCAGCATCGTGATAACAAATTAAATTTGCATAAGGCGCCTGCATCGGTAAAAACGCGACTGGTCCGGTTGGCGTAAATTGTTGCCACGTTTTTACTTGCTGCGGGGCATCCAATTTGATTAACACGCCCATGCAATGCTGACCATATTGCCAACCCGTTACACCTAAGCCAGCTTTAGTTCGTAATTGTGACTGTCCACCGTCTGCTGCAACAACTAAATCGGCAGTATATTGGGTGTCACCAGACTGTAAGGTGATTGAATCAGCCGTTTGAGTAATATCCGTGATGGCTGAAGTTTGCTCTATCACTTCGATGTTGTACTTGGCGAATTGCTGCCAGAGACTTGCTTGAATTAAATTATTTTCGATTAAATGACCTAAATGCGTTTCGCCAATCTCATGGCAATCAAACAATAAATTCTCGCCTTGCTGCTGGTAGGCCTCTAGTTGTTGATAAGGTGCAATACGATTTTGTCTTAGTAACGGCATGGCACCGAGATCATCAAGTAAATTTTCTGAAAAACGATTAATAGCCGAAATGCGAATATCGACCTTATCTGAGCTAAGAATATGATCAGCATCGATAAGATGCTTTTCAATAACGGTGACATCCCTACCCTGCTTGGCCAGTTTTACAGCAGTAGCAGCACCTACCATGCCACCACCGACAACAATTACCTTATTTTTATTCATTTAGCATTCGCTCATTTGGCTATTTAAATACGCTGCAAATTGTAACGTAATTCAATAATCAGTGTCAGTGCATTTACTGCTTAAGAATTTCAAAACAGTGACTTGTTTGATTTCACACCACAAAGATAAAAACTATACTTGGATCTGTGCGGGTATCCAGCTAAAATACGCGTCCTTTAAGTCGGCATACTTGCCACTTAATCCTGTTTCTAACACATTTTTGTGTCACTACCGAATTGAAAACGAGGCTATATTTCAATGAGTAAAAAGCTGCATATTAAAACCTGGGGTTGTCAGATGAACGAGTACGACTCTCAGAAAATGGCTGATCTACTAGATGCGACTAACGGCTATCAGTTAACTGAAGAAGCTGAGGACGCTGACGTGATCTTACTCAATACCTGTTCAATCCGTGAAAAGGCACAAGAAAAAGTATTCCATCAGCTTGGCCGTTGGAAGCTATTAAAAGACGACAAACCAGAGTTAATCATTGGTGTTGGTGGTTGTGTTGCATCGCAAGAAGGTGACTCAATTCGCCAACGTGCGCCGTTTGTTGATGTAATTTTTGGCCCGCAAACATTACACCGCTTACCAGAAATGATTAAGCAAGTGCAAAGTGGTGACAGCAGCTCGGTAGTTGACGTTTCATTCCCTGAGATTGAAAAGTTCGATCGTTTACCTGAGCCAAAAGCGGAAGGCCCAACTGCATTCGTATCAATTATGGAAGGTTGCTCTAAATACTGTACATTCTGCGTAGTACCTTACACGCGTGGTGAAGAAGTAAGCCGCCCACTTGATGACGTATTACTTGAAGTTGCACAACTTGCAGAGCAAGGTGTTCGTGAAGTGAACCTACTTGGTCAAAACGTAAATGCCTATCGCGGTGAAACTCACGACGGTGAAATTTGTTACTTCTCTGATCTATTACGTTATGTGGCAGCGATTGACGGTATTGACCGTATTCGTTACACCACCTCGCACCCTGTTGAGTTTACGCCAGATATCATTGATGCGTATGCAGACGTGCCTGAGCTTGTTGATCACCTACACTTACCTGTACAAAGTGGTTCAGACCGCATTCTTAACCTTATGAAACGTGGCCATACTGCAATCGAGTACAAATCGACAATTCGTAAGTTACGTAAAATTCGCCCTAACCTAAGCATGTCATCAGATTTCATCATTGGTTTTCCTGGCGAAAGTAAAGCGGACTTTGAAGCAACCATGAACCTTATCAATGATATTGGTTTTGATATGAGCTTTAGTTTTATCTACAGTGCGCGCCCTGGTACGCCTGCTGCTGATTTACCTGATGATGTATCAGAGCAAGAGAAAAAAGAACGTTTATACCTGTTACAAAATCGTATTACGCAAATGGCGCAGCAAATCAGCCGTCAAATGTTTGATACAGAACAACGTATTTTAGTTGAAGGCCCTTCTAAGAAGAACCCAATGGAATTACGTGGTCGTACAGAGAACAACCGAGTTGTAAATTTTGAAGGTCCACACTCTGTGATCGGTCAATTCGTTGATGTACGTATTACTGAAGCATTGCCAAATTCTTTACGTGGTGAATTAATTCGTACAGAATCAGAGATGAACTTACGCCGTGATGTGGCACCATCATCTATTTTAAGTAAGGCAGCCGAGGCAGAAGCTGCACAAGCCCCTAACGAAATTGGCGTTGCTACTTTCGTCCCGTAGGGGAAAATTTGGTGCAGGCACCGCCTGCACCCATCAATAGGAAGCTATTTTGAGTAATCAATTAAAAACTTTAGAGATTTATTTAGAACCCGCCGACAATAAACGCCTTTCATCTTTATGTGGTCCGTTTGACGAAAATATCAAACAAATTGAGCGCCGATTAGGTGTAGAAATTGCTCATCGCGATAATTTTTTCAGAGTCACTGGTAAGCTTCACTGTGCTGCTGCGAGTGTCGAAATCTTAAAAAACCTTTATGTTGATACTCAACCTGTACGTGGCCAAATTGGTGAGATAGAACCTGAAGCGGTTCATTTAGCAATTAGCGAATCAAATGCCCTAGAGCAAGATGAAAATCCAGGCGTTTATGGCAAAGACATGGTGATTAAAACCCGCCGTGGCGTAATTAAACCGCGAAACGACAACCAAGGCGTGTACATTGCAAATATTCTGCATCACGATATTACCTTTGGTATTGGACCTGCTGGTACAGGTAAAACTTACCTCGCTGTTGCAGCCGCTGTTGATGCCCTTGAGCGTCAAGAAATTCGTCGCATTCTACTTACGCGCCCTGCCGTTGAAGCTGGTGAAAAACTGGGTTTCTTACCCGGTGATTTGAGTCAAAAAATCGACCCTTATTTGCGCCCTCTTTACGACGCATTATTTGAAATGCTTGGTTTTGAGCGCGTTGAAAAACTGATCGAAAAAAACATCATAGAAGTTGCCCCACTTGCATATATGCGTGGCCGTACATTGAATGATGCCTTTATCATCCTAGATGAAAGCCAAAACACCACAGCAGAACAAATGAAAATGTTCTTAACCCGTATTGGTTTTAATTCAAAAGCTGTAATCACTGGCGATATCACCCAAGTCGATTTACCGCGCGGTGCGCGCTCAGGCCTACGCCATGCAATTGAGGTGCTAAATGATGTTGAAGCAATTAGCTTTAACTTCTTCCAATCTCATGATGTTGTGCGTCACCCTGTCGTAGCTCGTATTGTAGAGGCCTACGAGCGTAATGATGAAGCTGAGCGTTTAAAGCGAGCTGAAAAGCAACGTATTAAAGAATCACAAGCAAACCAACAAGAAGCAAACTCGTGACCGAATTAGACCTACAAATAGCCTGTGAGTTTGATAACTTACCCAGCTTTGAACAATTCCAGCTTTGGGCTGATAAAGCCCTTAGCAATTATCGTGAAGACGCTGAACTGACTATTGTAATAAGTGATGAGGCGCAAAGCCAACAGCTTAATAATGACTATCGTGGTAAAGACAAGCCGACTAATGTCTTATCGTTTCCGTTTGAAGCACCACCTGGTATTGAGTTACCTTTAGTCGGTGACTTAATCATTTGTCCGGCGATTGTTTTAGCCGAGTCAATTGAACAAGAAAAGGCCTTTCACGACCATTTTGCCCATATGGTGATTCATGGATGCTTGCATTTACTTGGATTTGACCATATAAAGGACGAAGATGCACTTGAAATGGAAAGCATAGAAAAGCAGTTACTTGCCGATCTGAACATCGCTGACCCATATCGAGACGATATTTAAATTAACGGAGCAATTAGACGCAATGAGCGACGACAACTCGCAAACTAGCCAGGGTTCTTCTGGCAAAACTTGGTTGGGCCGTATAGCCCAAATGTTGCAAGGGGAACCCCAGAATAGAGAAGAGCTGGTAGAAGTAATTGCCGATGCGCAAGAACGCGACCTTATCGACCCTGAAACAAAAGATATGATTGAAGGGGTACTGGGTGTATCAGAGCTAAAAGTGCGCGATATAATGATACCGCGCTCACAAATGGTAACCCTAGAAGTCGATACACCTCTAGAACAGCTATTACCTATGATGGTCGATTCTACGCACTCACGCTTTCCTGTCGTATGCGAAGATAAAGACCATGTTGAAGGTATTTTATTAGCTAAAGACTTATTACCATTGATCATCAATAAAGATGAGCAACTGCCTTCGCTGCGTGATTATTTACGACCAGCCGTTGTGGTGCCAGAGAGCAAACGTGTTGACACGCTCCTTAATGAGTTTCGTCAACAGCGTTACCACATGGCCATTGTAATCGATGAATATGGCGGTGTATCTGGTCTTGTGACTATTGAAGATATTCTCGAAATCATCGTTGGTGAAATTGAAGATGAGCACGATGAAAGCGAAGACCAACAAGATATTCGTCAAGTTGCAAAGCATGTTTATGCCGTGCAAGCACTGACACCGGTCGACGACTTTAACGAATACTTTAAAACAGGTTACAGTACCTCAGATGCAGATACGATTGGTGGTACTGTATTGCATGCGTTTGGCCATATGCCGAGCCGTGGTGAAACCATTGACATTGATGGTTTACAATTTAAAGTCACCAATGCGGACAATCGTCGCATCTTGCAATTGCAAATAACTATCCCTAAGGCTGATGATAACGACAGTGAAGAAACTGCTAACTAACCTAAGCCTTCTTGCAAAAGATAAAAAAGCCTGGCTCGCACTTATTGCGGGCCTCTTTTTGACCCTTAGTTACGCCCCCTTTAACCTTTGGTATATTGCTTTTATATCACTCGGTGCCCTTCTTTACTGCATTAACCCCCTTGCAAGTGGTAAGGCCGCAGCAAAACAAAGCGCCAAATATGGCTTTATCTTTGGTTTGGGCTGGTTTGGTGCAGGTATTAGCTGGGTGCATGTTTCTATTGCGACTTTTGGCGGCATGCCACTGATTGCCTCTATTTCGCTTATGGTTTTACTGTGCGCATATTTAGCCCTGTATCCTGCATTAGCCGTTTGGCTCACTACACGTCTTGCTAACGGCCCCTATAGCTTTATTTGTTGGTTACTTGCTACCGTTGCTATTACAGAATATTTACGCGGCACTTTGCTTACCGGCTTTCCTTGGCTGAGCTTTGGTTACACCCAAACAGACAGCCCACTGAACTTTTTAGCCCCCGTGATTAGTGAGTTTGGTATCACGCTAATTTGCGTATTCATTGCCTTTTCGCTTTATCGCTTGATAAGCAAAGATATTAAACCGTTAATTATTTCTGTCGTAATACTTACAGGCTTATATTTTATCGCAAATAGCAGCCCTACAAAGTATCAAGATAAAACAATCAAAACAGTTCTCGTACAAGGTAATATTAAACAGCACTTACGCTTTGAGCCGTCAGAATTTTGGAATACCATGAGTAAATACCAAGACATGACCCGCCTGCATTGGAATGCTGATTTAATTGTTTGGCCTGAAGCCGCAGTCCCAGAGCTCGAAGCATTGGCTACTGACTATTTAACAGGTCTTGATAGCGCTGCCACATTTAATAATACGGCACTTATTACAGGTATCGTTGATTACCAATACGACACCCGTAACATTTTTAATACGCTAATTGTGCTTGGTAAAAAAGAGCTGGAAGATAGCGAAGGCCACTATCAGTATTTAGCTAAAAACCGCTATCAAAAGCATCAGTTATTGCCGATTGGTGAATTTGTGCCATTTCAAGAATTACTGCGCCCAATCGCGCCATTGTTTGATTTGCCTATGTCATCTTTTACCCGCGGCGATGAAGTGCAAAACAATTTACGGGCTAATGGCTTAAATATTTTACCGGCTATTTGCTATGAAATTGCTTTTTCTGAGTTGGTTCGTGGAAATTATCGCAGTGACTCTGACATTTTGTTCACGGTCAGTAACGATGCGTGGTTTGGTGATTCGCATGGCCCGCATCAGCATATGCAAATAGCGCGTATGCGCGCCCTTGAATTACAGCGCCCGCTAATTCGAGTAACCAACAATGGCATTAGCGCCATTTACGACCCTATTGCTAAATCGCAATTAGCTATGCCGCAATTTAAAGCCGATGTACTCGAGGCAAATATTACGCTTATCAAAGGCGATAGTATTTATAGCCAATACGGCAATTTGCCAGTATGGGTTGTGGTGATACTACTCAGTGCTGCTGGTGTGATTATAAGGTTCAAAAAGTAACCATTAAAAAAGGCTTCATGATGAAGCCTTTTTTGTGTTTTAAGATTCTATCTTTATCAACTCGACATCAAATATCAGTAATGAGCCAGCTGGAATACTACCAACGCGCTTACGCCCGTAAGCAAGCTGCGGCGGGATATAAAAGGTGAATTTATCCCCTTCGCTCATTAACTGTAAACCCTCAGTCCAACCGGCAATCACTTGGTTTAAACCAAAGCTAATTGGCGAGTTACGTACTACTGAGCTATCAAATACGCTACCATCCATAAGCGTGCCATGATAATGCACTTTAACCTTGCTAGTAGCATTGGGTTTTTCGTCATTCCCTGCACTTTGCTCTATTTTGTATTGCAAACCTGAAGCTGTTTCATGAACATCGTCGGCTTGACTATTGGTTGCTAAAAAATCAGCAGCGAGTTTTTCATTTTCAAGGGCTTGTAGCTTAGCCTTTTTGCTATTTTTAAAAATTAAGAAACAAAAAATACCAATAATCAGTAAAAGTATTAAATTAATCATTCCGCGTCCTTCTCATCATTATCGCCATTAACGATATCTGCAATATTGGCAAGCCTAGCAAGTGCCAGCGCATTGATAGAATCATCGGTATAGCCCTGCTCTGTCATTTCGCCAGCTTCTTTTTCCATTAATAAACTCAACGCTTGATCTACCGTTTCAACGGCATAAATATTAAAACGACCTTTTTCAACAGCGTCGAGCACTTCATTATCAAGCACTAAATTCACTTGGTTAGATTTAGGAATAATCACCCCTTGCTCACCGGTCAAGCCACGCATTTTACATAACTTAAAGAAGCCTTCGATCTTCTCGTTCACACCACCAATTGATTGCACGTCTCCGTGTTGGTTGATAGAGCCAGTTAATGCAATTGATTGGCTAATAGGTAGATTCGTTATTGCTGATATAAGCGCACACAACTCCGCCAGTGACGCGCTATCACCGTCGATATAGCCATAGCTTTGTTCGATTGCGATATTAGCACTGAGCGTCAAACTAAACTGCTGAGCGTATTTATTACCTAAGTAACCGGTTAATAGCATCACCCCTTTTGAGTGAATTGCTTTACCCAGCTCTGCTTCGCGTTCAACGTCAATCACACCATCAGCACCTGCATAAACAGTGGCTGTAATGCGTGCTGGTGTACCAAATGAAGTATCACCAATATGCAGCACAGTTAAACCATTCACTTTACCCACCGCATGACCTTCAGTGGCAATTAAAATTTGCCCCTCTTTGATGTCACTTAGCATGGTCTCAGAGATTTGCCCTGTGCGGTATTGTTTCCCAACAATAGCCTCATCAATATGATGAGCATCTATTACAGTTTGGCCATCCTGCTTTGCATAGAAGCTTGCTTCTGCCACTAATTCTAGTACATCAGCAAAACGCGCAGAGAGCTTGTTATGATGCTCTGCTTGACGGTAGCTAAACTTAAGCAAACGCGCCATAGCGGCTTCGTTTGTCGTGCAATGTAATGTTTGCTGACAGTATTCAGTCACCTTAGTAATGAACTGATATTGCAGTTTATCGCTACTTGGCAAGTAATAATCGAAGTCAGCAAGTACACGGAATAACTCTGCAAACTCTTCGTCATATTCACCAATGGTGTAATAAAGGTCTCGTGAGCCTAAAAGCACTATTTTTACATCAAGAGGAATAAGCTGCGGGCGTAACGTAAAGCTACTTCCTACGGAGCTGTCTTGATAGGGTAAGTCGTTTTTGATTTGATGCGTTTTTAAAGACAGTTTAAGTCCATCCCATACTTGCGGGTTAGCCATGACTTTCTCTGCATCCATAATCAAGTAACCGCCATTCGCACGGTGCAGTGCTCCTGGTTGGATTGAACGGTAACTGGTGATAAGCGAACCTTGTGAGGTTGCATATTCAATTTTGCCGAAAATATTGCCAAAGGTTGGATTCGGTTCATACACCACAGGGGCAGCATCACCTTCTTTGTACTCTACCAGAATATTTGGCGCAAAGAAGTCAGTTAGCATGCCTTTACGGTCAAAGTCTTCTTTGTTTTCATCGTTGTCATCATCGTCAAGCCACTCAAGTACCGCATCGATGATTTCTTCGCGAATGTCTTTTAAGTAACGCAGAACACCAATATGTGTAGCATATTTATGCTCAAGTGCTTTAATTAAGGGTTTAGTAGCAAGCTCTGCGGTTGATTTTTTTAAGTTACGTAATTTTTCTGAGGATTCACGTTTCCAGCGTGGTAGCTCAATTAGCGCTTCTATTAACGCATCTTCAAGCTTTTCAATGACCTCATAAAACTCGTCTCGAAGTGGCTCATCAAGGGATGAAAACTCTGTATCACTGAGCTGTTTGCCATTAACTAAAGGCGCAAAACCAACAACGCCATTTTCTTCAATCAACGCCACACTTTGCTCAAGAGCTGCAATTTCCACGGCAGTGATTGCGGCATCGTAAGTATCGGTAAATTCACGGTCGATTGATTTTTTTTTGCGCTGATAACCTGGATTGTCAAATGCAGCAGGAAATGTATCAAGTACTTCATCTATAAATGAATCTATATCATCAGCTAGTTGCTTGCTCTGCCCTGCTTGCATAAACATTGCTATTGGTTCGCGATGATCATCATAATTATTAACATACAGCCACTCATTAGGCGTTGGGCGCTCTTTAGAATGAGTTGTTAATTTGTCTTTAACAAGAGTAAATCGGCCAAGTGCGGCTTCCCCCATCACATACACATTGTAACCAGGTAACTCCATACCTAATGAGAAATCAAGCGCACTTTGAGCTCGTTGTTGACCAATAAACGTGAGTGTTTCTGGATAGGGGTTTTTCATGCAAGTGGCTACATGATTGTCGGCAATTTCAGGTGCCAATGCGCTAACAGGTAGAGGGATCAGTTTTTTTGTCATTCTAACTTCTTATTTCCCAGCGTTAGCTGGGCATTATAGGTAACGCCCAGCCCAAGCCTGCGTTACTGATTAAGGTTGTAATGCCTTACGGCTAAAGTAAATACCACCACACTCAATACATGGGGTAATTTGCGTAGCATGGTAAACATCGTAACTATGCTGGCAATTTTTACATACTAATGTGCCCATGGCTATCCATTCTCCCTGATGATAGACGCCATTGTGTTTAAAATCTTGATTTAGTGCATGCCATTCAAGTTGCGTTTTGTCTTCGATGTGCGATAACTCGTACCATAGAGACTCTTTTAATTCCATCCATGCCAAGGAATCATAATGGTGATCGTTTTCTTTGATGTGATCGATATCGCGCTTTAAATAGTCACGATATTGATGAAGTTTTTCTTGTCCGAGGTCTTTGAGTGCTTGCTCTGATTCAACAAACTTATCCATCGCATCTTTTAGCTCGTTGTCTTTAACATCCTTTAGCCATTCGCTTAAGTCTTTAAGCCATGATTTATAATCTGCCATCGTTTACTCCTTCAAAAATGATGAAAAATCAGTACTTACTATAGTCAAGTATAGGTTAACCTGCCCTGAAAGTGAGAATTTCATAAAAGCCCTTATTTGCCGCTGTGATTAGCGTGTATTTTGAGTTATCCTTATCGACAATTTTTTATTAATCTGCAAGAAGTCTGGAATCGTAGATGCAAGAGCAATATAACCCGCAAGACATAGAGTCAAAAGTACAAACCTACTGGGAAGAAAACCAAGTATTTAAAGTCACTGAAGATGAGAGCAAAGAAAAGTATTACTGCCTATCTATGTTCCCATACCCAAGCGGCCGACTCCACATGGGTCACGTTCGTAACTACACCATTGGTGACGTAGTATCTCGCTTCCAACGCTTGCAAGGCAAAAACGTAATGCAACCTATGGGTTGGGATGCGTTTGGCCTACCCGCTGAAAATGCAGCAATCAAAAACAACACTGCACCTGCAAAGTGGACGTATGAAAACATCGATTACATGCGTGACCAGTTAAAGCAATTGGGCTTTGGTTACGATTGGGATCGTGAAATCGCTACATGTCACCCAGAATATTACAAGTGGGAACAATGGTTCTTCACTAAGCTTTACGAAAAAGGCTTAGTATATAAAAAGATGTCAACAGTAAACTGGGATCCAGTTGACCAAACAGTACTTGCTAACGAACAAGTAATTGATGGTCGTGGTTGGCGTTCTGGTGCCATTGTTGAGCAAAAAGAAATTCCACAATGGTTCATCAAAATCACTGATTACGCACAAGAGCTATTAGACGATTTAGACAAACTTGATCACTGGCCTGAGCAAGTTAAAACCATGCAGCGTAACTGGATTGGTCGTTCTGAAGGCTTAGAAATCGAATTCAAGCGTGCTGACAACGAAGATACATTCAGTGTTTATACAACGCGCCCAGATACCTTTATGGGTGTGACGTATGTTGCTGTTGCAGCCGGTCACCCAATTGCACAAGAAGCCGCTAAAAACAGTGACGCTGTAGCAATGTTTGTTGATGAGTGTAAAAACACGAAAATCGCTGAAGCAGACATGGCAACCATGGACAAAAAAGGCATTGCAACTGGCTTTTATGCGATTCACCCATTAACAGGTAAGCAAGTACCTATTTGGGTTGCTAACTTTGTATTAATGGATTACGGCTCAGGCGCTGTAATGGCTGTTCCTGCACACGACCAACGTGACTTTGAATTCGCATCAGCGTATGGCCTTGAGATTGCTCAAGTAATCGCACCAGCTGCAGGTTCTGAAGAAACGGTTGATTTAGACAATCAAGCATTTACTGAAAAAGGCGTGTTAGTTAACTCGGGTGAGTTTGACGGTCTTGAGTTTGAAGCAGCGTTTAATGCCGTTGCAGACAAACTAGAAGCGCTGGGTGTAGGTGAGCGTAAAGTTAATTTCCGTCTACGTGACTGGGGTGTTAGCCGCCAACGTTACTGGGGGTCTCCAATCCCAATGTTAAGCGACGAAAATGGTGATGAGCTTGCAGCAACAGAAGACATGCTACCCGTTCGTTTACCAGAAGACGTAGTAATGAATGGTGTGACTTCACCAATCAAAGCTGATCCTGAGTGGGCTAAAACAACTGTAAATGGCGCGCCTGCATTCCACGAAACAGATACCTTCGATACCTTCATGGAGTCGTCTTGGTACTACGCGCGTTACTGTAGCCCACGTTTTGACGAAGGCATGATTGAACCAGGTGCTGCAAATTATTGGTTACCAGTAAACCAATACATTGGTGGTATTGAGCATGCGATCTTGCACTTACTTTACTCGCGTTTCTTCCACAAGTTATTACGTGACTTTGGCCTAGTAAACTCAGATGAGCCATTTGAGCGCTTACTATGTCAAGGCATGGTATTAGCTGATACTTTCTATCGTAAAGATGAGAAAGGCGGTGATATCTGGATTTCACCAACTGATGTACAAACTGAAACAGACGACAAAGGTCGTGTTGTTAAAGCGTGGCACAAAGAAGATGGTGAGCCGGTATTCTCTGCAGGCATGAGCAAAATGTCGAAATCGAAAAATAACGGTATCGACCCGCAACAAGTTATTGCCCAGTACGGTGCAGATACAGTGCGTTTATTCATGATGTTCACAGCACCACCAGAGCAAACTCTTGAGTGGTCTGATTCAGGTGTTGAAGGTGCAATGCGTTTCTTAAAACGTATTTGGAAATACGCGGTTGATGTTGAAACTGTGGGCTACCAAGCGCTTGATAAATCTGCATTAAATAGCGACCAAAAAGTGCTTCGTCGTGAACTACATAAAGCCATTGCAAAAGTGACTGATGACGTTGAGCGTCGTCAAACATTCAACACCGCAATTGCCGCAATCATGGAAATCTCGAACAAGTTACTTAAAGCACCACTTGCTGATAAGCAAGATGTGGCAATAGCTAACGAAGCACTTGAAGCATTACTTATCATGCTTGCGCCTATCACGCCGCATATGTGTCACCAGTTATGGCAAGATCTTGGCAAAGAAGGTGACATCTTAGATGCAGCTTGGCCAACAGTTGATGAGTCAGCACTTGTTGAAGATGAGAAGCTAATCATCGTACAGGTTAACGGTAAGCTACGTGCTAAGTTAACAGTGCCTGCAGATGCAACCAAAGAGCAAGTTGAAGCATTAGCATTTGCTGAAGAAAACGTGACTAAGTTCACAGATGGCGTAACAGTTCGTAAAGTTATTTACGTACCTGGTAAGCTACTTAACGTGGTTGCCAACTAAGATGGCAGCGCTTCATGCACTTAAAAACGGACTAGCCCTTGCGCTAGTCTGTTTGCTACTAACAAGTTGTGGCTTTCATTTAAAGAAAGCCTCAAACTTACCTGACGATTTAAAAGTCATTTCACTGGTGGGTGATGATGAAAAGTCGGCCTTATTCGAGTTAGTGGAAAAAGAGCTGATTGCCAGTAAAGTTGACCTTCAGCATGGCGATCGATTATTGCCGGAGCTAACAATTCACAGAGATCGCTTAGAACGTCAAATCCTATCGTTATTCGACAATGGCCAAGTTGCAGAATATGAACTGGCCTACAGTGTTAGTTACACACTTAAGCGACCAGGTCAGCAAGCTATTAATCAAAACTTCGAGCTGTATCGTAATTACCAAGACGACCCTGATAATGCTCTTGCAAAAGCGAAGGAGCTTGACTTGCTATTAAGCGAGATTCGTAAGCAAGCGAGTCGTCGAATTGTACGAGAGTTATCACAACTGTAATGCGTTGCTATGCAAACCAGCTACCTAGCCAGTTAAAAAAAGGCCTTGCGCCTTTTTACATGGTGTTTGGTGAAGAGCCCTATCAAATTACACAGTGCATCATGCAGATTCGTCAAACGGCCAAACAACAAGGCTTTGACGAAGTTATTAAATTTACGCTAATGCCTGGCTTTGATTGGCAAGAAATCATTGCCCAATATCAAAGTATGTCGTTATTTAGTGCTCGTACTTTAATCGAGTTTGACTTAAACGAGCAAAAGCCTGGAACACAAGGCAGCCAAATATTTAAACAGCTCGTAGAGCTTGTCAATCCAGACACTATTTTAGTGCTAAAAGGTGCTAAAGCCGGTCAAGACATTCAGCGTAGCGCGTGGTTTAAAGCACTTGATAAACAGGGTGTGTTTGTACCTTGCTACCCGCTGACGGGGAATCACTTAAGTCGCTGGCTAGATGAGCGGTGTGACAGTTTAAACCTAAACCTGCACAACAATGCAAAGCAAAGCTTAATTGATGCCACTGAAGGAAACCTGCTTGCTTGCCATCAAGAACTTGAAAAACTATCGCTACTTTATGGAAGTGATTTAGTCGATCAACAAGCTGTAATGCAAGGACTACTTAATCAATCTAAGTTTGATATTTTCGATTTAAGTCATGCTCTTTTACAAGGTCAGTCTGAACAAGTCGTTAAAATTATGAGCAAACTTGCTGATGACAACACGGAAGCCATGAGTATCTTTTGGGCTATTAATAAAGAAGCAGCAAGTCTATTGGCAATGCAACACGGGCGCTTAAATGGTGCCAATATGGCTGATTTATACAAACAGTTTAATATTTGGAAAAACCAACAAGCAACGACTCAACAAGCCCTAAATCGCCTTAATATTAAAGCCCTTGAACAAATCACTAAACATCTGGCGCAGTTTGATGCCGCTTATAAGCAAGGGAATCTAGTTGCACCTTATCAAGCATTAACACATATATGTTTAGTGTTTTGTCAGCCTGTCGAAATGGCACTACCTTGCCATCCAGCATTCGACTAAGCGTGGTGATTGATGATTGCTATTTTTGGTGGCACATTTGACCCAATCCATCTAGGTCATATTAATATGGCTGAGCAATGTGTTCAGCAATGCGGCTTAAATACGCTTTATTTTATGCCCTGTGCAATACCTGCCCACAAAGCTAAGCCAGGTATAAGCGATGAGCACCGCATTAATATGCTCAAACTCGCG
Source organism: Pseudoalteromonas sp. L1 (assembly GCF_021728095.1). Classification (NCBI taxonomy): domain Bacteria; kingdom Pseudomonadati; phylum Pseudomonadota; class Gammaproteobacteria; order Alteromonadales; family Pseudoalteromonadaceae; genus Pseudoalteromonas; species Pseudoalteromonas sp. L1. The sequence goes on from NZ_JAKKCT010000003.1 coordinate 165,200, forward strand.
ATTGAAAACAATCCACATTTTGCCATTGATTACCGAGAACTTAATCGAGATGGTGCGTCTTATTCACTGTTGAGCTTGCAAGAGCTGCGTGCAGAAAATCCAGCAGCGCCAATTATGTTCTTAATTGGAATGGATTCATTCAATAACCTAGATAAATGGTTTAAATGGCAAGATATTGTCAAGCTATGTCATATTGTGGTCTACCAACGCCCTGGGCAACACTGCCAAGTAACCGGTGAACTGGCTGATTATAAAACACACGCTGAAACGGATGACCTTCACCAACTAGCGCATAACCATGCAGGTAAGCTGTTCTTTTTAAATGGCTTACAAGTTGATGCCGCATCCAGTAAAATCAGAAAAAAACTACTTTTAGATGATGACATGACGGAACTTTTACCACACAGCGTCAGTCAATACATTGCGCAGCATCATCTTTACCAAACAGATGAATAAATAGCGGTTGCGTGATAAAATAACAAATTACGATAATTTAATTTTGAGAAAACACTTTGGATTCTAAACAACTACTCGCCTTTGCCCTTGATAAAATCGACGATATGAAAGCTCGTGATGTGGTACAACTCGATGTTCGTGGTAAATCTGATATTACTGACTATATGTTAGTGTGCTCTGGTAACTCTAAGCGTCACGTACAATCAATTGCCGATCACGTTGCCAAAGAGGCGCGTCACGCGGGTGAAGAGCCGCTTGGTTATGAAGGCCAAAACGAAGGCGAATGGGTACTTGTTGACCTAGGTGATGTTGTTGTACACGTAATGCAAGATCAAACACGTGACTTCTATGATCTAGAGAAACTTTGGGGTTAACCCTTAGCAAGAACATAGGTACGCATTTTGAAGATACAATTGATTGCTGTTGGCACAAAAATGCCAGCATGGGTTGAAACCGGATTTACAGAGTATCAACGCCGTTTTCCGCGTGATATGCCACTTGAACTTGTTGAGATACCAGCAGGAAAGCGTGGTAAAAATGCGGATATCAAACGTATTTTACAACTCGAAGGTGAAAAAACCTTGGCGGCTATTCCAAAGGGTAACCGTATTGTTACTTTGGAAGTAACCGGTAAACCAATGGATACGCATCAACTCGCTAAGAGTATGGAGAAGTGGCAACTTGATGGACGTGATGTTAGCTTGTTAATTGGTGGCCCTGAAGGCTTAGCACCTGAATGTATCGCAGCCTCTGAACAAAAGTGGTCACTATCAAACCTAACACTACCGCACCCTTTAGTGCGTATTATTGTTGCCGAAAGCCTTTACCGTGGCTGGAGCTTGAATAACAACCACCCTTATCATCGCGAGTAGTAAAAACAATGCGAAAACACAGACCCACGATTCGAGACCACTCGGCTGAAGCAAACTTATTTGCTCGCCGAGCATTTGTGGGTTTTGTGTTTGTTACCCTGCTAATTGGTGTCTTATTATCAAATTTATATAACATACAGGTAATTGATCACCAAGATTACCAAACTCGTTCGAACGATAATCGTATTAAAGTCATTCCGATTGCGCCCAATCGTGGCCTTATCTATGATCGAAATGGGGTATTACTGGCCGAAAACAAACCAGTTTACAATCTTGAAGTGATCCCTGAAGATGTCGACGACCTCGATAAAGCGCTCACAGCTGTTCAACAGATTATCGATATCAGTGAACAACAAAAAGCTGACTTTTTAGATGATATAAAGCATAACCGTCGCTTTAAAAGCCAAGTACTAAAATCACGATTAAATGAAACCGAAGTAGCAAAGTTTTCGGTAAATCAGCATAAATTCCCAGGGTTTAGTATTGAAGCTCGCCTCGCTCGCTACTACCCATATGGTGATACCCTCACCCATGCCTTAGGTTATGTTGCTAAGCTTAATAAAAAAGAGCTTACAAAACTCGAGGCGGAGGATCAGGCGACTAACTACCGTGCAACGCACGACATTGGTAAGCTAGGTATCGAAAAGTATTACGAAGAACTCCTGCATGGTATGGTTGGCTCACAACGTGTTGAAGTAAATAACCGTGGTCGAGTAATTCGTACTCTTAGCCTTACCCCACCAGAACCTGGCCATGATTTAGTGCTTACCCTCGATATAGGTTTACAGCAAATTGCCCAACATGCCTTAAAAGATATGCGGGGTGCGGTTGTTGTGCTTGATGCCAAAGATGGCGGAGTATTGGCGCTATACTCAAATCCAAGCTACGACCCTAACTTGTTTGTGCATGGTATCAGTAGCAAAGATTACAAAGAATTACTAAACCCTGATCGACCACTTATAAATCGTACAACCCAAGGCCGATATGCCCCTGCATCAACAGTGAAGCCACACATGGCTATTTTGGCATTGGAAGAAGGGCTGGTCACCGAGCAAACAAAAATTTGGGACCCTGGCTTTTTTCAAATACCTAATGTTGAACACAAATGGCGTGACTGGAGACGTTGGGGCCATGGTCATGTCGATGTTTACAAAGCCATTGAAGAGTCATGTGATACCTACTTTTACGATGTAGCTTACCGATTAGGCATCACTAAAATCAGTGACTTTATGACTCAGTTTGGCTTTGGCGAGCTCTCTGGTATTGATATTCATGAAGAAACAACGGCAATTATGCCATCCAAAGAATGGAAAGAAGCCCGTTTCAGAGAATCGTGGTGGCGAGGCGATACAATTTCAGTGGGTATCGGACAAGGCTATTGGACTGCCACTCCGATGCAAATAGCCAATGCAACTAACATTTTGGTGAACCGTGGTTTGGACCACCCTCCTCATCTTGTTCAAGTAGCCAAAAAAGAAAACGAAGTAACGCAAATCAATAATGATGAAAAACCACCTGTGGTACTTAAAAATCCACATCACTGGCAAATTGCACTTGATGCTATGCACAACACCGTACATAAAGTAACAGGGACAGCCCATAAAGCATTTAAAGGGGCGACTTATGACCCTGCTGGCAAAACGGGAACCGCACAAGTTGTCAGTATTGCACAAGGTGAGCGTTATGACGCTAAGTCATTAAAAGAGCGCCAACGTGATAACGCGATTTATATTGGTTTTGCACCCTATAATGACCCACAAATTGTTGTTTCTGTGGTCGTAGAAAATACTGGTGGTGGTAGTACCGTTGGTGCGCCAATCGCCCGCCAGTTAATGGATTACTATTTTTCGGCTAACCCAATTCAAACAGCTCAAAGTGACGCGCCATGATCCCATTAAATAAAAAACGCTCTATTTGGCAGCGCCTTCACCTCGATTTACCACTTCTTATAGCCCTTATGGCTATGATGGTAGCGAGTCTTGCTATCGTATACAGCGCCAGTGGCCAAGACTCGGCGATGATGATTCGTCATGCAACCCGTATGTTTGGTGCAGTGCTAGGTATGTTTATTCTTGCTCAATTTTCACCTAATACATTAAAAAGCATGGTTATACCCCTTTATTGTGTGGGGCTTCTGATGCTGGTTGGTGTTTTGCTATTCGGCGTTAGCTCAAAAGGTGCTCAGCGTTGGCTTGATTTGGGGGTAACGCGATTTCAACCGTCTGAATTAATGAAAATAGCCGTTCCTATGATGGTTGCATGGTATATCGGGCGTAACCACTTACCACCGAGAGTCATCCACCTAATTATTGGTTTTGCGATCGTGATGGTACCAACCGTCTTAATAAAAGAGCAACCTGACTTAGGTACCTCGATTTTAATTGCCAGTTCTGGCATCTTTGTGTTGTTTTTGTCTGGTTTAAGTTGGCGCTTGATTGGTTTTTTTAGTGCAACCATCGCGCTCGCTGCATGGCCATTTTGGCATTACGGAATGCACGACTACCAACGCCAACGGGTGCTCACGTTTTTAGATCCTGAAAGTGACCCTCTTGGTTCTGGCTACCACATAATTCAGTCAAAAATAGCCATTGGTTCTGGTGGTATAGAAGGAAAAGGTTGGCTGCAAGGTACACAATCACAACTCGAGTTTTTACCAGAAAGGCACACTGACTTTATTTTTTCAGTACTCAGTGAAGAGTTTGGTCTTTTTGGTGTTTGCTTACTGCTTTGCATGTACCTATTTATCATAGGTCGCGGACTCTACATTGCTGTTAATGCCCAAGATGCATTTGGTAAACTTCTAGCGGGAGCGCTCACGTTAACCTTTTTTGTTTATGTATTTGTAAATATTGGCATGGTATCGGGTTTACTCCCTGTAGTGGGTGTTCCCTTACCATTAATTAGTTACGGTGGCACATCGATGGTAACCCTGATGGCCGGATTTGGTATTATTATGTCCATCGCTACCGATAAAAGGATGCTTTTAAAATAATGATAAACCGCGTGAACCTTCTATTTATTGTTTTAATGTGTGTGTTGCTAACAGCATGTAGCTCTTCTTCACAACGAGGCAGGTATGCAATGGAACATGATGCTGCTCCGCTGCGTAAGCCTACAGAGCTTGAAATGCAAGATGCCGTCGTCACACCTGTAGTGAAAAGTGCAAGTGCTGGTCGTCCTTATGAAGTACTAGGTAAACGCTACACACCTATGCTTGATGAAACCGGTTATTCTGAGGAAGGTATAGCGTCGTGGTACGGTCGAAAATTTCATAATTACCACACCTCTAACGGCGAAATATACGATATGTTTGCTATGTCTGCCGCTCATAAAACGCTGCCTTTACCCAGTTTTGCCCGTGTGACTAATTTAGATAATGGTAAATCGGTAATCGTACGAGTAAATGATCGCGGCCCTTTTCATGATGACAGGTTAATTGACCTGTCCTATTCAGCCGCTTACAAGCTAGGCTATTACACAAAAGGTACAGCGCGTGTTAAGGTTGAAGCAATTACACTTGCCGATTCTGCCCCACGTTTAAGTTACATACAGGTTGCTGCAGGCAGTACACTTGCTAACGTCGAAGCTCTCGCGTTTCAATTGCGTCAGCAATACCATGTACCAACAAATATTGTTGAAAAAGACGGAATTTATCGTTTGCGACTCGGTCCAATCAAAGATGCTGCAGAAGCACAAACTGTCTTGAACAAATTAAAACAAAACCAATTTCAGAACGCGTTCTTGCTTTACAGTGAGTAAGACCTTTAGAATAGGTTAACGCGACATGTTTAACTTTAACCATTAATGAGTATGATGAAATCTATAAAATATAAAATCTTAAGTGGCGTTTGTGGCCTTGTTTGCACTGCTAGCGTTTTCTCTGCAACAGCCCAAATCATCCCTGCCCCACCTCAAGTTAATGCGAAAGGTTACTTCTTGGTTGATTTCACCACCGGTAAAGTGATCGCAGAAGGCGAAGCCGATACCAAATTGGCGCCTGCAAGTTTAACCAAAATGATGACCAGTTATGTAATTGGTACTGAAATTAAAGCAGGTAACATATCACCTACAGATATGGTTACTGTAAGTGAAAAAGCGTGGGCAAAGAATTTCCCTGAATCATCAAAAATGTTTATCGAAGTTGGTAAACAGATCAGTGTTGACGATCTTAACCATGGCATCATCATTCAATCTGGTAACGATGCCTGTGTGGCAATGGCCGAGCATATTGCTGGTAGTGAAAGTGCATTTGCTGATTTAATGAATGCTCATGCTGAAAAATTAGGTATGACTAACAGCCACTTTATCAATAGCCATGGTTTAGATACAACTGAGCATTTTACAACTCCACGCGATATGGCGACACTGGGCGCTGCACTTATTCGTGACGTACCTGATGAATACGAAGTGTATGCTAAAAAATCATTCACTTATAATGGCATTAAACAATATAACCGTAACTCATTGTTATGGGATGAGAGCATGAATGTTGATGGCATCAAAACTGGCCACACATCAGAAGCGGGTTATAGCTTAGTGAGCTCTGCGACTAAAGACGATATGCGTTTAATTGCTGTCATTATGGGCGCAGAAAGTGAGCGCGCACGTAAAGTTGAAAGTAAAAAATTACTTAACTATGGCTTTCGCTTTTTCGAAACGATTACACCGTACAAAGCTGGCGATAGCTTCGCAGAGCAACGTATTTGGATGGGTAACAAAGAAAATGTATCTTTGGGTATTTTAGAAGATACACCGATTACGATCCCTCGTGGTCAACGTAAAAATTTAAAAGCAAACTTTGAGCTTGATAAAACCTTAGAAGCACCGCTTGAAAAAGGGACAAAAGTAGGTACTTTATTTTTACAGCTTGAAGGTGAAGAAATCGCGCAATATCCACTAGTTACACTAGAGGAAGTAGCAGAAGGTAGCTTCTTTAGCAAAATTTATGATTACCTACGTTTACAAATAATGTAATAACGAATAAAAGATTATAAACGCCTTGCATCGCAAGGCGTTTTTTTTTGCCTGAAAAATGATAGAATGCGCCCCATATCAGTCGCGCTGGGTCGAGTGCGTCATAACCTAGTTTGCTTAACGCCAAGAAATGGCCGAGAAAATCTCTATTAAGCACACTCACTGTTTGAGGAGTCACCGTCGTGGTTCAACCTGTTAAAAATACTAAGTTTGATGAGTATTTAGACTTCCCTTGCCCATTTACATTTAAAATCATGGGCTTAGCAAATGTAAACTTGACAGATCAAGTCTTAGAAAAGCTGCAACCTATTGCACCAGGTGATTACGCACCTAAAGTAAAGCCAAGCAGCAAAGGTAATTACGAATCAGTAACGCTTGTTGCAACGGTCACAAGCAAAGAGCACATTGAAGAAATCTATAACGTGATCAGCAACATCGATGACGTACGTCATATGCTATAGGCTGATTACGGAGTAAGTCGTGAGCGAAAGAGAATTAATCGTTCGTCAGTTAGGTCGTCAGCGTTACATGCCTACTTGGCAAAAAATGCAATCTTTTACTGATACTCGTGATGAACATACCGCGGATGAAATCTGGTTAGTAGAACACGAACCTGTATTTACACAAGGCCAAGCAGGTAAAGCAGAACACTTGCTAAACACGGGTGATATTGAAGTTATTCAAGTGGATCGTGGTGGCCAAGTTACCTATCACGGACCAGGTCAACAAATGATGTACGTGCTGTTTAATTTACGTCGTTTAAATATTGGTGTGCGTGAACTCGTCACTTGGTTAGAAGAGTGTATTATAGATACGCTTAAAGATTATGATATTGATGCTTACGCCAAAGCCGATGCACCAGGTGTCTACGTAAACGATAGTAAAGTGGCCTCACTTGGTCTTCGCGTTCGTCGCGGCTGCTCTTTCCACGGTTTAGCACTGAATGTAAACATGGATTTAGCGCCTTTTTTACGGATCAATCCATGCGGCTATGCAGGTATGAACATGGTGCAAACAACCGACTTACATGGCCCACAAAATCTCGAGCAAGCAGGTGCAGGGCTTGTAAAACACATGATTAAAAAGCTTAATGCTACTGTGGTTAAGCACACTGAAGGGTTTGAAAACGAATGAATAAACCAGTCAAAATGGAACCAGGCGTAAAACTGCGTGATGCAGAGAAAATGGCGCTGATCCCAGTTAAAGTTTTACCAACTGAAAAAAACGAGATGTTGCGTAAGCCAGAATGGCTAAAAATTCGCTTACCAAAATCAACCGAACGTATTGATGGCATTAAACAAGCTATGCGTAAGCATGGTTTACACTCAGTATGTGAAGAAGCATCGTGCCCTAACCTATCTGAATGTTTCAACCACGGTACTGCGACCTTTATGATTCTAGGTGCAATTTGTACACGTCGCTGTCCATTCTGTGATGTTGCACACGGCCGTCCATTAAAGCCAGATGCAGCAGAGCCAGAGAAACTGGCACTGACTATCAAAGATATGAAGCTAAGCTACGTTGTAATCACATCGGTTGATCGCGATGATTTACGCGACGGTGGTGCACAACACTTTGCTGATTGTATCCGCGAGATTCGTAAGCATAACCCTAAGATCACGATTGAAATTCTTGTGCCTGATTTCCGTGGCCGTATGGACCGTGCTCTTGATATCTTAATTGAAACACCACCTGATGTATTCAACCATAACCTCGAGACTGCACCACGTTTATACAAGCTTGCTCGTCCAGGGGCTGACTATAAATGGTCACTTGAGCTATTACGCCGTTTTAAAGAAGCACACCCTAATGTGAAAACAAAGTCTGGCTTGATGGTAGGTTTAGGTGAAGAAATTAGCGAGATTGAAGAAGTGCTACGCGACCTTCGCGAAAATAACGTTGATATGCTAACTGTAGGTCAATACCTACAACCCTCTAAACACCATCTAGCAGTAAAGCGTTACGTCCCACCAGCAGAGTTTGATGCTTTAAAAGACTATGCAGATGAGATTGGCTTTACGCATGCTGCCTGCGGCCCGTTTGTTCGCTCAAGCTATCATGCTGACCAACAAGCAGCTGGTAAAGAAGTAAAATAATACGCCAGTATATAAAACTAAAAAAAGGCCGCGATATTTTATAATTCGCGGCTTTTTAGTTGATTAATATTCTCTTCTTCTCTGAGCATTGCAGACTGCTCATGAGCGTATAGTTTCACAAGTTCAGCTTCAGAGATGGGCGTTATAGCCGACACACTCTGCAAAATCATAGAAGGAAACACGTGCTTAAAAACATACCCAACACGCTCAATGTGAAACTCTGAACTGACTAAAATTAACCTTTGAATGCCCGCTGCTTCTAAAATAGGTTTTGCAAGTGTCGCATCTTCTAACGTAAACCGGCTGGGTGCATTATCTAAAAAAACTTTTTCAGCAACACCTAAGCTCATTAAATATCGTTGCGTTAAATAACCATGTGGGTGAGCACTGAGATTAAAACTACCGTAACCCCCAGTACATAAAATATAGCTACTTGGGTTATTTAAATACACCTCGAATGCTTTATCACAACGACTTTTTGCAATTACCGATAAGCTGCCATCCGCCTCATTAGGTGCACCGAGTACGACAATCCCTGTTTTCATTTGCAGTCCTTAAACTTGGTATCGGGCTAAAAACATTTTAACCGTTTGCCTAATAATCTCTGCGTTGGCTTTACTGTCTTGTTGCTCAAAACCATAAAGTAACGGATAAAAAATTAATGACTTTAATTGGTAGACAAACTGTTTAGCTGCAAACTCTGCATCTTCAACTTGTAATTTCTGAGCGAGCGTAGCTTGTTCTAAAAACGCCACTAAATCTTGCATACACCCCATACTATTATTAGCAAGTGATTTGGCCAAGTCAGGCTGCTGTAACATCTGCATAAAAGCAACTTTTGCTACTTTTAAAAACTCCTTAGACGTTAATAAAGCAACTTCTTGTTCAGCTATTTGTGTAAGCTGCTCATTGACGGGTTTATCGCTATTAAAAAGCACAGCATTATCTTTACGTACCTTTTCAAACATAAAGACTAAAATAGCCTGAAACAACACATCCTTATTCTCAAAGTGGTTGTAAACCGTTCGCTTCGAAACCTCTGCTAAACTCGCTACCTGATCCATACTGGTATGCTCAAATCCTTGCTGAAAGAAAAGAGTTTCTGCAGCATTTAAAATATCTAATCGCTTTCTTTGTGATAATTTCATCGACCCCTCCGATTACCTAGCTAGTGTAACGCAAAAACAAAAATTGCACTATATAGTTTACTTTTAATATAAACCATGAAAAACTACACTGTGTAGTTTACTTGTGGTGACAATATGAAATTTCTTAAATGGCTAGCAAGCGCCGCTCTATGCATCGTGATGGGAGTGTTTATTATGAATAATCAATTAGTTGCTGAAGGTGTGAGTAACAACAGCCACTCAGCACAATTAACAGACGGCAAGTTTCACAATAGCGCTCAAGTTGAAAGACCTAGCTTTAAGAAAACACTAGGTATCTTCAAACGATTCATTACTGAAAAGAAAATTGATGCTGAGCCTAAAGGTGATCTTCCAATGCACTCTGTTTCTAATGCACAACTTGAGCGTTTATCAAATGACACAGTGCATTTTGTAAAGTTAGGTCATTCATCTATTTTAGCGAAAGTGTATGGCGAATACTGGCTATTTGATCCAGTATTTTCAGAGCGCGCTTCGCCTTTTACATTTATGGGTCCAAAACGCTTTCAGCCAACACCGATCAGCATTGAAGAGTTACCAAACATCGCAAAAGTGTTTATTTCACACAACCATTATGACCACTTAGATAAAGCGGCAATTAAACAACTAGTCGATAAAACGGTGTCTTTTTATGTGCCGCTTGGTGTCGAAAACGACCTTAAAAAATGGGGCGTTGATGAACAAAAAGTGCATAGTTTTGATTGGTGGCAAGAGCAAAATACGGCAAATAGCCAAATTGTATTTACACCAACACAGCACTTCTCTGGCCGTGGTTTAACTGATGGCAACAAAACACTATGGGGTTCATGGGCAATTAAGGTCAACAATAAGCGCTTTTACTTCAGTGGAGACTCCGGTTACTTTGCAGGTTTTAAAGAAATTGGCGACCGCTATGGGCCATTTGATATTACTTTTATAGAAACAGGTGCCTATGATAAAGATTGGGCTGATATTCACATGACACCCGAGCAGTCTGTACAAGCACATTTAGACCTCAAAGGCGATGTGATGGTGCCTGTCCACAATGGTACTTTCGACTTAGCCTTTCATGCATGGTATGACCCACTAAGGCGCGTTGCAAAAAAAGCCGCACAAGAGCATGTTTCGCTCAGCACACCGCTAGTTGGTGAGATATTTAAAATTCAAGATTCTGTTATCGATAAAGCATGGTGGTAAAATTAAAGGATGCGAAGTGCATGACTACCCTTTCATCTTGAATAATTAGTTATTGAAAGCGTCTTTCTGGACAGTCCCACTTCCTGCCAATATAGTGAGACTCTGTTCAACAAACCAGAAAAAATGATGATAACCTACTTAAAATACGCAAGCCTAGCCTTTGCAGTTGGTTTAGCGGGCTGCTCAGAGCCTGCATCAAATACTAGTGAAAGCGTAATAAACAATGAAACTGTGAACATTGACAATGTACGCTCACATATTAAAACACTTGCTTCTGATGAATTTTTAGGTCGTGGACCGCTAACGGAAGGCGAAACGCTAACAATTAACTACCTAGCAAATGAATATAAAAAACTTGGCCTAACAGGCAGCTACAAAGGCGAGTTTTTGCAACCTGTTACTATGGCGAAACTCACGCCTGATCAAAACATGACATTGAAAGTCGGTGATCTAAGTTTCAATGCAGGCAGTGACTTTACTGCTCGCACTCAACAAATTAATCCAGAAATTAATATTGATGGTTCTGATGTTGTGTTTGTTGGCTACGGTATTAATGCACCTGAATATAATTGGAATGACTTTGCCGATATTGATGTCAAAGACAAAACAATCATAGTACTTGTTAATGATCCAGGTTTTGCTACTCAAGATGAGACGCTATTCACTGGTAATGCGATGACCTATTATGGTCGTTGGACTTACAAATACGAAGAAGGCGCACATCAGGGTGCAAAAGCTGTTTTCATCGTCCACGAAACAGCCCCTGCTGCTTACCCTTGGGGCGTTGTAGAAAGCTCTAACACGGGCAGTAAATATACCTTAATCGACCAAGCTAACAATGCCTCAGACGTCCCTGTTATGGGTTGGATTGATGAACAAGCTGCCAATGAAATATTCGCGCAAGCAGGTTTTGATTATCAAACTGAAAAAGCCAACGCATTAAAAGCAGACTTTCGACCAGTTGATTTAAAAGCGAAAGCAGCGCTGACACTGAAAAGTGATATCTCTCAAGCGCAATCGCATAACGTTGTTGCAACGCTTAAAGGTAGTGAAACCCCTGATGAGTACATTGTCATTGGTGCACATTGGGATCATTTTGGTACCAAGCAAACTGATGATGGGCTGAAGATTTACAATGGTGCTGTTGATAATGCATCTGGGAGCGCAGCGACAGTTGAAATTGCTCGCATTCTTAGTGAAATGCACAAGAAAAAGCCATTTAAACGCTCTATTATCTTCGCCAACTTCACCGCAGAAGAAACTGGCTTAATTGGCTCTGAGCAATTTGCTACCGGTGAGATTGTGCCTACAAAACACATGGTGGCACTACTAAACATTGATGGCATGAATGTGCTTGATGGCGTTGATTACATTTTACAATATGGAAAAGGCATGTCTGAAATGGAAGACTACCTAGCTGATGCAGCCAAAGCACAAGGCCGCCACGTTAAAATGGACCCTCGTCCTCAAAACGGCCTGTTTTTTCGCTCAGACCACTTCTCTTTAGCTAAACAAGGTGTGCCTAGCTTGTTGTTTATGAGCCTAGGTGATACCGACCCAGACTACATTGCTCATAAATACCATAAAGAAGCAGATGACTATTCGCCACAATGGTCAATGGGTGGCGTTGAGCAAGATATTGAACTCATTGTTGATATTGCTGCCAAGCTTGCCAATAACGGTGATTGGCCAAAGTGGAAAGCTGATTCTGACTTCAAAGCTCGCCGTTTAGAAGATAGGAAATAATTAAGCATTCGCTGAATGACGCTAACTCGAACAATCAGATTCGATGAATGAAATTGAATTTGATTGTTCGAATTTTTGCCTTATTCATCGACAGAGATAATATGAGAGTTATTAGGTATTTCATTCCTCTTCCTTAATACAACTTCCTACTTTTTTTTTCATTCTGCTTACCTGTCGGTATGTGTCATTAAATGAATACCAAGCTTACGTCATAACACTAAGCCAAATTTCCAATTACATAAGACCCAAAAATAGCACTCACTTTTTAATTTTAACAAGTTAGCAGCATTATTTATTAATGATAATTAGATTCTGTACTGTAAGAAGCAAGTGATGAACTAGGCAAGAGTCAATTTTTTCACCATATGAAGCACGGTGATTTTAGGACATAAAAAGACCCCCAGTAATTGGATTATCCAACTAGTGGGGGTCACTTCAAATAGCTCGGTTTTCTAGTCTAAAATGACCTTACCCGTTAAGCTTCGCCTTTAGCGACTTTGCCTCTGCTTGCACTTCATCTGGGCCGTTGTTGATGACATCTTCAATAGCCTGTAAAGCTGAATCAAAATCGTCAATTTCAATATATGCTCTTGCTAAATCAAGCTTGGCAGAATAACCACCGCTCTCTGCATCAACGTCTGTTGGGTTATCACCTGCTAGTAAGTCATCAAAGTCACTTAAGCCGACATCCATATCCACATCGTCATAAGGCTCGTAATCAAGCGCTTCATCATCACTTTGTTCGAGCAATGAATCAATATCCACAAACTCATCACTGGCCGAGGTATCAGGTGAAGTGCTGTTAAGCTCTGTGGTTTCTAACTCGTCACTATTTGAGTCGTCAATTTGTAGGTCTTCATTTAGAAGCGCATTAAAATCAACATCAAATTCGCTGGCATCGGCAACATGGCTATCATCAGGTTCTGCAAGTTCATTTAATAACGCATCAAAGTCTGTTTGCGTAAGATCAGCCATGAAATCATCGTCGATATCATCATCTGAAATATCACTGAAGTCATCCGTTGAAGCTGGCTCTTTATCAGCTAGTGTCTGCTCCTGTTCGTGCTCAGTACCTAAATTAAGTAGGTTATCACCTTCTTGTGTGTTCTCTTCATCAGAGTCAATTAAGTCATCTTCTGTAAACTCATTGTCGATGAGAATCTCATCGTCAAAGTCATCATCTAGCTGATCGACACCCGCCGCAGCAAGAGAGTCTGCGAAGTCTTGCTCCGCTTGACTCGGTGTTAACTCTGTTTCATTGTTTGTTTCGTCAACAACCTCGTCTGCTTCTAACTCATCAAATTCAAGCTCTGGATACTCTTCCAACTCTTGGCTTGGGGTAACCATATCTTGTGATAATGGCTCATCTTCAGCGTCTAAATCAACGTCATCGACACGCTCTTCTTCAGCGAGCGGATCATCGCCAAGATCGATTTCTACTTCTTCAAAATCTTCATTTGGCTCATCTATTGACCAGTCTGGTGCAGCGACATACTCTTCCTCTTCCCCAATTTCGCTAAGAAGCTCATCAACACTCTTTAATGATGGATCATCATATTCATCTAAACTGTCGTCATCATCTAGCAAGTCATCACTGTTTTCACTAAAGTCAGTATTGATAGCTTCATCAATATCAACTTCGTCAATGTCTGCATCATCATTTAACTCCGATGCAAGCTCTTCTACGCGAGTATCATCAATTGCTTGTTCTGCATCAGCAAGATCTTCGAGTGAATCAGTGAGATTTTCATCATGCTCAGATGAGGGCTCTGAATCAGAGAGTTCTGAAATTTGTGCCTGCGTATCTTGCTTTAATTCATTTGCCTCTTGTATTAGCTCATCAATATCATCAAGCGCTAATTCGTCATCACCATTGAGTGAATCATCTAATTCATCCTCATCGGTAAGCGAGTCAATATCATCAACGTCGAGTGTATCTTCAATCTCGTCTTCATCAACAAGTGCGTCCGCATCTGGTTCAACGTGTGCTGGCTCATCCGCTTGCTCTTCTGCGGCTTCGTCGATAAGTGCGTCAATATCATCGACATCGAGTGCATCATCAATGTCGTCTTCATCAACAAGTGCATCCGCGTCTGGTTCAACGTGTGCTGGCTCTTCTGCGGCTTCGTCGATAAGTGAGTCAATGTCATCGACATCAAGTGCATCATCAATCTCGTCTTCATCAACAAGTACATCCGCATCTGGCTCAACCTGTGCTGGCTCATCCGCTTGCTCTTCTGCGGCTTCGTCGATAAGTGCGTCAATATCATCAACATCGAGTGCATCATCAATGTCGTCTTCATCAACAAGTGCATCCGCATCTGGCTCAACCTGTGTTGGCTCATCGTTTTGATCTTCTGCGGCTTCGTCGATAAGTGAGTCAATGTCATCGACATCGAGTGCATCATCAATCTCGTCTTCATCAACAAGTGCATCCGCGTCTAGCTCAACTTGAGCTGGCCCATCCGATTGCTCTTCTGCGGCTTCGTCGATAAGTGAGTCAATGTCATCTAAATCAAAGTCGTCCTCAATGTCACCTTCATCAATAAGTGCATCCGCGTCTGGTTCAACTTGAGCTGGCTCATCCGATTGCTCTTCTGCGGCTTCGTCGATAAGTGAGTCAATGTCATCTAAATCAAAGTCGTCCTCAATGTCACCTTCATCAACAAGTGCATCCGCGTCTGGTTCAACTTCAGCTGGCTCATCGTTTTGATCTTGTGCGGCTTCGTCGATAAGTGAGTCGATGTCATCGATATCGAGTGCATCATCAATCTCATCTTCATCAACAAGTGCATCCGCGTCTGGTTCAACTTGAGCTGGCTCATCGTTTTGATCTTGTGCGGCTTCATCGATAAGTGAGTCGATGTCATCGATATCGAGTGCATCATCAATCTCATCTTCATCGACAAGTGCATCCGCGTCTGGTTCAACTTGATCAGGCTCATTGTTTTGATCTTGTGCGGCTTCATCAATGAGTGAGTCGATATCATCTAGGTCAAAGGCATCATCTGCTTCATCTTCATCAACAAGATCACCTTCTTCAACAGGTGCTAGTTCAGACTCGTCTGTTTGTGCTTCATCGATTAGACTATCTATATCGAAATCGTCTTCATCGATCAGTTCTGCATCAGGCTCATTTGAAGGTTCGTCGAGTAGATCATCAATATCATCGTTATCAATACTTGCATGCGTATCCTCTGCTGCGTCTTGTTGCTCATCAATCAAGCTATCGATATCAAAGTCTTCTTCAGCAAGTTCTTCACTTAAGGCGGCCATTTCATCATTTGAAGAGCTTGACTCAAGCGAATCATCAAGGCTGTCATCGTTTTCAAATAAATTATCAATATCATCGGCACTTAAAATATCACCAGAAGTGTCTGCAGCAGATGGCTCACTATCTAAATCAATTTCATCACCTAAGCCGTCATCATCAGATTGGTCAAAGTCTTGCTGTAAGAATGAATCAAGTTCATCATCTTCAATCGCTTGTTCTGGCGTATCATCATTAAAGACAATATCGTCACTCAAAAGTCCTTCAAGCTCGTCTTGATTCAAAACATTGTCATCGTCTTCATCAAAGCCATCATCAATGCTGTCATCAAAAATAATGTCATCATCAGGCAGCATGTCTTGTTCTAAATCGTCATCGTCTAAACGAACACTAAGATCATCGCTATCTTGTTCAGGCTCAGGCACAAGCGGATCAGAGTCAATTATAGGGTCTAGCTCTTCTTCTGAAGAGAAGCTTGGGCTCTGCGGTAAAAACTCATCGTCATCTGTCGACTCTGGTTCATTACGATTGCGTTTTTTCAAAAACATAATCACGCCGCCAATAACCAGTAATGCAGGTATAAACATTAACGCGCCCAGAACAAATGGGTTGCTCAAAAGTGATGAAAAGTTAACCCCACTGTCCTGTTCAATCTTTTTTGCTCTTTGCTGCTCAATAATTTCGTTTTGTTTATCAATCAGTTCTTTAAGCTGCTTTTGAATTTCGCTATCTTGGCCTAGCTGATTACGAACAGTTTCAAGCTCTTTAGAAATACCCGTAAGTTGGTTTTTTAGCTTATTGTTTTCTTCTAAAATCTCTTCAACATTTTCCACAGACGACTTAAATTGCTTTTGCAACTCAACCAGTTGCGTACCCTGCTCAGCCTTAATGGTGTTAATTTCTTGCTTTAACTCTTGTTTAGCTTCATCAACATCAACTTTACGGGCTTGCGTTACTTTCTTTTGAGATTCATTAATTTGTGCTGTCGTTAACGTGCCGTTTTTCTTTCTTTCCCATAGTTCATCGTCTTGCTCAGAGCGTGCTTTTGCAAGCGTTGCGTTGACAGCTCGCATTTCAGCAATTGTAGGGATTTTAAGATAAGCGCCATCACGCATGTGATTAAGGTTTTGATCAAGAAACGATGATGGATTTTTCTCATACAGAGCCTGCATGACTTGATAGATACTCACTGAGTTATCAGGTCGAACTTTAGCCGCAATACGCCATAAAGTATCGGTCGGCTTAATTGGACCAATTGAGCGCCCCTGCGCACCATAATCGACACCTTTGGGGCCTTTAAGAGTGGTGCCTTCATTAGAGTAAGTTGGTGTTATCACCAATGCAGACGCTAATAAAAAGAGTGTAGCTAAACCGCGCATGCTGATCCTTTCGTGTTTTAAATGTTAACGCAGCAACTGTCGTTGCTTAAACATTGAGTAATTCTTGCAGAATTGAATTCTTAATTGTGTTTTCTTGCAAACTCTATTCCAGCTGCAAACTATAAACCAGTTGGGCTACAATATCTATTGCAACACATTGATAGTAAATAGCTTAAATAATCGCGGCTGAGATATATTTTTATTGTTATGGTTAAGTTTATACGCTTTTACAGCGTATGCGGCAATAATTTGGCAGTGAATTCACAAAAAAAGCGGCAACTCGCCGCTTTCTCCGTTTTTAATTCAGCCTAAATCATCAGATTTAAAGATAGTTTGCAATTAGCTCTTCTGCAATTTGCACACTATTTGTGGCTGCGCCTTTACGAGTGTTATCACTCACAACCCACATGTTTAGTCCGTGTGGATGAGAAATATCTGCACGCAGACGACCTACATAAACAGTATCGTTGCCGCTTGCATCAGATACTGCTGTTGGGTAATCGGCTAAATCATCAATAAGCTCAACCCCTTCGGCATCATTTAGTAACTGTTTTACATGCTCTAAATCAACCGGCATACGTGTTTCAATGTTAATTGCTTCACTGTGGCCAAAAAATACTGGCACACGCACACATGTAGGGTTAACAACAACACTGCTATCACCAAGGATTTTCTGTGTTTCGTTTACCATTTTCATTTCTTCACGTGTGTAGCCATTGTCTTCAAAACTATCGATTTGAGGAATAACGTTAAACGCAATCTGTTTAGGAAAAACAGCATTATCCATAGGACGTGCATTCATTAAGTTTGCTGTTTGTTTTGCAAGCTCATCAACCGCCTCTTTACCTGCACCTGACACGGCTTGGTAGGTAGACACATTAATACGGTCAATACCGTAGGCATCATAAATTGGTTTCAATGCCACTAACATTTGAATGGTCGAGCAATTTGGGTTGGCAATAATATTACGGTTTCTAAAATCAGCTAAGCTTGATGCGTTCACTTCAGGAATAACAAGTGGTACATCAAAATCGTTTCTAAAGTGCGATGTGTTATCGATAACAACACACCCTGCTTCTGCGGCTATTGGTGCGTACTTTTCAGAGACACTGCCACCAGCTGAGAATAAACCAATATGTGCTTGGCTAAAGTCAAATTCTTCTACATCAAGGACTTCAATCGCTTCACCGCGAAATTGAATTTCTTCACCTGCGCTACGGCTGCTTGCAAGTAAAAATAATTGGTCAACTGGGAACTTACGATCTTCTAACGTATCGATAATTTGGCGACCCACTAAACCTGTGGCACCTAAAACTGCAACATTAAATTTTTGCGACATGTGTTTTCCTCATGAGAATAAAGCAAATGCTCTATTCATTAATTCTAAATCCCAGTGCAGCTAATGTAGCTTCACACGCACTGTTTGCGGCAACCGACAAAGTATTAAACTCACGTCGGGGCGGATAATTTTTACGTAAACTATCAAAACCCTCACTACTAAGCTTGCTACGCAAGATCCCATCATCACGACGCACATCATATATTAGATGCACCAGTCGGCCGATATCATCCAAGCTAAATGTTTCGCCTAGTGTGACTGCATGGCAAATAGGTTCTGGTAGAAAATCTTCTAACGATTTAAGCGCTGCAACCCCTTCTAGTTCACAGACTTTTTGGTAAAGCATTTGCGTACCGCGCGCTTTTCCTTCCTGTGTATGCCCTGCAATGTGTACGCTGGCAAAGCGTACGTAATCAAGCAGTGGGGTCAATATAGTGGGTTCGTTTTCCCATACATCAAGCACACAGTCTAATTGTGCACCTTGCTCGAACACGTCAAGTAACGCTTGATTATCAATTACATCGCCACGGCTTGCATTAATAATGATCATACCAGGCTTAAGTGCGCTCAGGCGTGTTTTATCTAGCATATGCAACGTTTTATGCGGGCCGTGTTTCACTAAAGGAACATGAAAAGTAACAATATCAGAATCAGCCAATAGAGTGTCTAAATCAGTATGGTTGGGTAGCTCACCTGCTTCATGCTTTGGCGGATCACATAATAATAGTGTCATTCCTAACTGACTTAGCTTATCGCGTAAACAACTACCAATACTGCCAACACCTACAATACCAAGCGTTTTACCTTGCAAAGAGCTGGCATTTTCTTGGCTTAGAGCATATAGGCTACTAATTACGTACTCTGCAACCGCCACGGCATTACAACCAGGTGCACTGCTAAAGGCAATATTTCGCTCAGCAAGTAAATCGGTATCAATGTGATCAACACCTATCGTTGCTGTACCCACAAATTTTAGTTTATCTGCTTGAGTTAATAAGGCTTTATCTACGTTTGTAACAGAACGCGTTAAAAGTATATCAACCCCTTTAAGTTGCTCAGGCTTTAGGTTACGGCCATCAAATCGCTCAACATCACCAAAATCAGCAAAGTACTGCTCAACCAATGGCATATTTTGATCTGCAAGAATTTTCATCTGTGTGTCCGAGAAGCAGAAAAGTGGCGCTATTGTAACTAAATAATCAGCTTTCGGATAGTTAACAGCTCTGAGGATTTTGCCGTTATCTATAAAAAACTGACGTGCTTAAAAACAAAAAAGCCGAGCAAAGCTCGGCTTTCATACAAACAAGATAAAATTAACCTTTGTATTTGCTCATAACAAGCGTGGCGTTCGTTCCACCAAAACCAAAACTGTTAGACATAACAGTATTTAATTCTACATCTTGACGCTCTGTCACGATGTTTAAGCCTTGTGCTTGTTCATCTAACTCATCAATATTAATTGAAGGTGCTACAAAGTTATTTTCAAGCATAAGTAGTGAGAAAATCGCTTCATGAACACCGGCCGCACCTAATGCGTGACCAGTCATAGCTTTGGTTGCACTGATCATTGGCGAGTTACCACCAAATACTTCTTGGATTGCGCCTAACTCTTTTACATCACCTACAGGTGTTGAAGTACCGTGAGTATTTAAATAATCAATACCACCTTCAATACCTTGCATCGCTTGCTTCATACAACGTACAGCACCTTCACCTGATGGTGCTACCATGTCGTAACCATCAGATGTTGCGCCATAGCCTGTGATCTCTGCATAAATGTGCGCACCACGAGCAAGCGCATGTTCAAGCTCTTCAACAACAACAATACCGCCACCGCCAGAGATAACAAAGCCATCACGGTTTGCATCGTACGTACGCGATGCTTTTTCTGGTGTTTCGTTGTATTTCGTTGACAATGCACCCATTGCATCGAATTCCATTGCCAGTGTCCAGTGAAGCTCTTCACCGCCACCTGCAAAAATAACGTCTTGCTTACCTAGTTGAATTTGCTCAACCGCATGACCAATACAGTGTGCAGATGTCGCACATGCAGAGCTAATTGAATAGTTAACACCTTTAATTTTAAATGGTGTTGCCAGACACGCCGAGGTCGTGCTCGCCATTGTACGTGGAACCATGTACGGGCCTACACGTTTTACACCTTTTTCACGTAGGATGTCTGCGGCTTCTACTTGCCATTTAGATGAACCACCACCTGAACCCACTAATAAACCTGTGCGTTCGTTCGAAACTTGTTCTTCGTTAAGGCCTGCATCTGCAATTGCTTGTGCCATAGAGATATAGGCATATGCAGCCGCATCGCCCATAAAACGCATTGCTTTACGATCAACAAATTCTTTAACATCAATATCGATTTTGCCAGATACGTTACTACGTAGGTTGTAATCAGCAAATTCTTGGTTGAACGCAATACCACTGCGACCCTGTTTTAATGATTCTAATACTTCTTCTTTGTTGTTACCGATGCTTGATACAACACCGATGCCCGTAATAACGGCTCTTCTCATGGGTAATTACCTTAGCTATATACTAAATTATGTTCTATTTTACGCTGAAATTACTCTCGAAGTGGTCAGCTTTCTAGCGTACACATGTACTCTGAATGTGTAGCTTATAAATAACGCCAGACTATTTCAAAGAAAACACGTAAAATAATGAAAAAAAGTTCGTTGTTATTTAGTTAAGTCATGATCAAAAACGCAAATATTCATTTTAATCACCTTGGTACACCCGTCGCCGATGAATTTGGCGATGTTTATTTCTCCAATGACGATGGCTTAGCTGAATCGCATTATGTGTTTTATCAACAAAACAATATCTCGCAACGATTACAAAATCATGACCGCAACCACTTTGTGATTGCCGAAACGGGCTTTGGTACAGGGCTTAACTTTTTAAACACATGGCAGCATTTTGCAGCTCACCTTGATAGGCAGCATGCAGAGCGAGAAGTTCAAAATCAACACGACCATAGTGGTAAAAAAAGTGTTAACCGCCTGCATTTTATCTCGTTTGAAAAATACCCAATAAAACGTGATGATCTTATTCACGCACTCAAGGCATGGCCTACGCTTGCCCTTTATAGTGAACAACTTATTGCAAACTACCCTATCAATTTAGCGGGATGTCACAGGCTCGAGTTTGCTAATGGCCGTATTGTGCTTGATCTCTACTTTGGTGATGTACAAGACAGCATTGATGCTATGAGCTATTCAAGTGAAGGTATCATTGATGCTTGGTATCTCGATGGCTTTGCCCCTAGTAAAAACCCCGATATGTGGCAACAGAGCCTATTTAATAAAATGCGTACTATTTCGCGCAGTAAAGCCACCCTTGCTACCTTCACCGCAGCAGGATTTGTAAGACGTGGTTTAATAGAGGCTGGCTTTATAATAGGCAAAGCGAAGGGCTATGGTAAAAAACGTGAAATGCTCATTGGCGAATTAGCAGAGTCAAATGAGCAACAATCTGCCCCTGCTTATTTTTCTCACCAGACGAGCAAGTTAAACAATGTGGCTGTGATTGGCGGCGGTATAGCCGGTAGCAGCGTACTGTACTCACTGGCTAAAAGAGGGATTACTACCTCATTATTTTGTCAAGATGAAGCACTTGCTATGGGCGCTTCACATAATGTTCAGGGCGCTGTTTACCCGCACCTACAAGCCAAAAACTCACCGCATAGCGAAATGTTTGCCCATAGTTTTTTATATGCTATGCGCCTTTATCAGCAATTACTTGATGCTGGCTTTGACTACCCTCACCAATGGTGTGGTGTGTTACAACATGCAGTAAAACAAGGCCTTGCCGATAAGC
This sequence comes from Pseudoalteromonas sp. L1, assembly GCF_021728095.1. Taxonomy (NCBI): domain Bacteria; kingdom Pseudomonadati; phylum Pseudomonadota; class Gammaproteobacteria; order Alteromonadales; family Pseudoalteromonadaceae; genus Pseudoalteromonas; species Pseudoalteromonas sp. L1. Next base: position 187,509 of record NZ_JAKKCT010000003.1, read on the forward strand.
ATCAAAACCTTGCCAATAAAGAGCTCTGGCCAACAGAACTAATGCGTAATGTTAGCGCCTGCGAAGGTGATGAAATTGCTGGTGTTGACACAGGCTATTCAGGTGTATTTTTTGAAAAAGGCGGCTGGGTCACCCCCCCCGCACTTGTAACGGCACTGTTTAATGCAGCCAACTCACTAAGCACGATTAACAGTCATTTTAATTGCCATATTAAACAGCTCGAAAAAACCGCCGCAGGTTGGCTTTTACATACACAAGAGCAAACATTTGGCCCGTTTAGCGATGTGATTAATTGTGCAGGTGAGCACAGCGACCAATTTAACCAAACTCAAGCATTACCCGTTGTAGGCGTTCGAGGACAAGTTTCGCATGTTCAAGCAAGCGCATCATCAAAGCGCTTAAAAACCGTACTCTGTCACAAAGGTTATTTTACGCCTGAGTATCAAGGCCATCACTGCATGGGAGCGACATTTGAAAAAAATTCGAAAAGCCGCGAAGTAAAACAGCAAGACAACCAAACAAACCGCGAGCAATTACTTAGCTTTTACCCAAACAGCGAGTTTGCCAACACCCTAGGTGAGATAACTTCAGCAAAAGCCGCGGTTAGATGTACCTTTATCGATCATCTGCCCATGGCGGGTGAATGGGCAGAGCAAAGTGATTACAGCAGCGCATTTGCTAATTTAAGGCTAGGTAAACGCTACCAATACCAAACCTTAGAAAAACCTCAACAAGGGCTGCATATACTTACAGGATTTGGGGCGAGAGGACTTTGTAGCGCTCCTTTATGTGCCGAGCATTTAATTGCCTGCTTGAGTGATGAGCCAAGACCATTTAGCGAGCGAGTGAGCCAAGCGATTCACCCTGCCCGCTTTATAGTGCGTGATCTTATTCGCAATAAAATTTAACAGGGGCTTGCAAGCCCCCACAATGTTTAATTAGTTAACCGTTCAACGAGCTCTACTCGCCTATTAAGCTGACGACCTAAGTCGTTTTTGTTGGTTGCGGCAGGTGCATAAGGCCCTACTCCATAGCTTGTTAAGCGCGATTCTTTAATACCGTATTGACCCACAAGTGCTTTAACAACGGCTTTGGCGCGCTTGGATGACAGCGTTAAGTTATACTCAGGACTACCTTTATCATCGGTGTGGCCAACCACGTACAGGTTTAAACGTTTATTTTTATTTAAAACATCAGCAATCACTTTTAATGATTCCGCTGACTCAGGCTTGATATCTGCTTTGTCGTAATCAAAGAAAATACCATAAATAGCCGCTTTCCCTTTTTGCTCTAGCTGCTTTAATACCTGATCGGGGTTTGTTTTAACTAGGCCCTCTTGTAATGGCTCAGTTCGAATAACAACAAGTTGAACACGCGTGTTACCTTGGTAATTACCAACAAAAAAACCGACATACGTTGTTTGGTTCTCTACTGTACTTTTCATCAGCTGATAGCGAGGCTGTCGGTGATAGTTGTACACCTGTTTTATTGCTATATGATCGCCGAGCGCTTGTATTGCTTTTCTGTCCTTGCCACAGGTTTGGTGCTCACAACTAAACACCGTTTCAAAGCCTTCTTTCGTCAATGCTGACACATAGTTGTGATAAATTTTAAGTGTTGATACTTGCCTAATTACATAGGTAATGCGGGTAATATCCCCTGTCACTTTTTCAACAGGTAATTGTTTAGTATTCGTATCGAATGCACCAACTGGCAACGAAAACTCTTCATAGTCAATCTGTTCATATGATTCGATATAACTACCAGGGTAACGGCTTAATAATGGGTGATCTTTAGAGCCTCTTTCATCATCTTTTGCTGCTTTAGCTACGTTGTTATTTTGCTGTTTTGCAAAGCCAGCTGCATCCGCTTTAATTAACCCTGTTTCAATCTCTTTTACTGCCACGGAAGAAACCATAACACGGGTTTTATTCTGATATTGACCAGCAAAAACCGCCACTGCAAAGTCTGGGGCTTCACCTTTCGTTGCATAAACATAATAAGGTTTACGGTGGTAATTATATGGATTGAAATAGCTCACTGTGTCAGCAAAATCGCTGCTTGTACCACATGATTCAAGTTCACATGAGTAAGCTATTTTAAAGCCATCAGCTATGAGCGCTGCTTTATAGTTTTCAATCACTTTAAGAGTAGCCACATTCTTAATTTCATATAAATTATGACTAACATCACCAATATGCTCAGTATAACTAAAGCGATTTGCTGTTTTTTGGGTCATATCAAATTGGCTCACCAATTTAGTTTGCTCGCCAGCTAAATTGATTGAGCTTTCAAGTTCACTGTTTGGGTAAGGTGAAATAAGGGGCTTTGCCGAGATTGAATAGCTAAAAATGGCCGTTAGTAATACTAAGGCTTTTGAGAATGTTTTCACTTAGAGTCCTTTTTAAAATATCCATGTACCTGATTTAGACTATGCCAAAATTTACTTTTTAATTCAAAGTTTGATTTACCCCCTTTAAAAATAAATACATACCCCAAGGTCTTTAGTTAACCACGAAACTTACCCAATAGATAGAAGGAGTTTGAAATGAAAACCTTAATCATAGGTGCAAGTGGGCAAATCGGTAAAATGACCACTCAAAAAATGCTGAGTGAAGGCAATGATGTGGTGGCACTGGTTCGTGATAAAAACAAGCTAGCCGGTATTGAGCACAATAATTTAACCATTGTTGAGCAAGACCTTGAAAACGACTTTAGTCGTGCATTTGAGGGAATAGAGCAGGTGATTTTTAGTGCGGGTTCAGGTGGCGCAACGGGTGCAGACAAAACACTACTCATTGATTTATGGGCCGCAGTTAAAGCTATAAATTATGCCGTGGATGCCAAAGTGAATCATTTTATTATGGTGAGCTCAATTGGCGCAGATGCACCAGAAAACATCGAAAGCAGCATTAAGCCCTATTTAGTAGCTAAACACATGGCTGATCAACACCTCATACAAAGTGGGCTAAATCACACCATTATAAGACCAGGTACGTTGCTAGATGATAAGGCCACAGGAGTGTTTACAACAACCCGACCAGCGACACGTCAAGACGCTGTTATTAATCGTGAAGACGTTGCCGATGCGTTAGTCTATATCGCGACTAAAGAGTCTAAAAGCTCACAGGTTTTTGAGCTATTTAATGGCGATAAATCATTAAGTGAATTACCTGCTTTTAATTAAGTGTGTAGCTTATTCCTTGCCAAGCAAGTTGCAGGGAAAGCACAGTTAACACTAAACGAAAAATCTTTTTAAATTTGTCGGATGAAATGCGGTGCAATAATTTTAGGCCAAGCCATGTGCCTATTGCACCGCTTAAAATCATTAATATCACCAAAGGTAGCCATTGCCAAAATGCAAAGCCTACCGCACCGTATAAAATCGCTTTTAGCGTGTGCTGAACCGTCATACAGCTTGAAAAAGTGGCTGTAAACTTAAGCTTATCGTAATTATTCACGTATAAACAACTACCAACCAGTGGGCCACTTGCTCCCACAAACATTGAAGTAAAGCTTGTCCAAAGCCCTGCAAACACTCGCCATAGTTTTGATGTTTCTCTCAGTTTTGGGGTTACGCCCCAAAGTAAATACAACACAAACACAGCCACAACAATCTTCATTAGCTCTAACGGGATCGATGTCACAATAGACGATGCCACTAATGCGCCCAGTACACCGCCTAATGAAAAGTATATAAACATCGCCGCATCAATATGCTTAAAGGTAAATAAAAAGCGATTCGCATTAGAACCTAGCTGCACTAAACCATGTACAGGGATCACCACCCCCATAGGTAGCATTGACGCCATAATCACTAGCAACATTAACCCACCACCCGCACCAAACGCAGCGGAGATCATCGATGTAAAGCCGGCTACAACAATCAATACAATTGTGCTGATCGGACTTAATAACTCACCACCTAATAATTCCCAACTCATTAATTCCATTACGTCGCTTTATTATGTTATTTGATTCAAAACTAACATGCCCGACTAAGTTAAACGACTGTTTAAACACCTCTTTAGACTAAAAGGTAATCAGTTTAAAAGCATGCAACTGGTCGGACTAGAGGTTTATTTTCATCTGCTGATGGTATATAACTAAGCACAGTCAAAGATAAAATAGAAAGTATCCTGCATGGAATTAATGAACGTAAAAACACAAGGTTCTGTGGCCATACTCACCATGACCGCAGGTGAAAATCGTCACAACCCTGCTTTTGCAGAGGCATTTTTAAACTGCCTAAATGACATTGAAGCCAACCCTGCACACAAAGCACTGGTTATTACTTCAAATGATGAGAAATCATGGAGCCTAGGCATAGACACAGACTGGCTAATGCCCGCTCTAAAAGCACAAAAGCTAGACGAAGTGAGTGGTTTTATGCACGCAATGGACGCAGTATTTAAGCGTTTATTACTATTTCCGATGCCGGTAATTGCCGCCATCAATGGGCATACGTTTGGCAACGGCGCTATTTTAGCCTGCGCGTGTGATTTTAGATTTATGCAAAGCAACCGTGGGTTTTTCTGCTTTCCGGAAGTTGATTTATCAATTCCGTTTTTACCAGGCATGCTCGCCTTTATTGAAAAAGCCATTCCACACTATCGTTTTAACGAAATGATGCTCACAGGCCGCCGAGTAACCGCAGGCGAACTTGCTACGGATCATATAATCGAACAAGCCTGTGCAGACAGCGACAGCTTATTTAACACCGCCCTTGAATTTGCCAGCCAATTCGATAAAAAACGCGCTATTTTTGCCGAGCACAAAAAGCGCCTACACAAACAAATAATCGACACCATTGATATTGAAAATAAACCCATCATAGATGCTGTGCAGTTAGTTGTGTGATGTTTATAAGAGAGCCTCTAAACTATCAAGTTTAGAGGTTTTTATGCAATAAAAAAGGCCGCTCTGAGAGCAGCCTTTTTCATATTTGGTGGAGCTGGGGGGATTTGAACCCCCGTCCGAAAAGCCTCGACCTTTGGTACTACATGCTTAGTATCGTCTTTTAGTTAACCTTTACAGCTCGGACGAACACGATCTGAAAAGGCGAGGCCGCTTAGTTTTAGCGCTTCAACCCCGGCCAGGGTTTCCATCGCGATCTTGTGTAGGGTGACACTTCAGAACCGGGCCCACAAGAATGCACCGGAGAAGTGCTAGCGGGCTATTATGCCGCTAGAGCGTAGTTATCGTCGTTTGCGATTACTTTAGATTGCGGCTTTTTTACGAGGCCAACCGCACCTCGACATGCACCTCGGGCGTCTTGAATTCCGTCGAATCCTAATCAGCCCCTGAATTTGATATCTCATTCAGAGTGTAGGTGCAGTATAACTGAGTAATCTGTTTATACTCAAGGCATTAATCAGGATATTTTTGCTAGGTAACTTTGAATGATGAAAAATCCAGCAGGAAAAGTCAGTTTTTATACAAAATTTCACATTTGACGCATACAAGTTCTTAACATAATACTAAAGTTGTGCTCAAATAGGCCTGTTGTTACCTCATATAAAAAATAATTCCGTAGCAACAAACAATAATAATAACAGGCCTTTTTTCAGGACTCCCCAAATGTCGATGTTTACGTTCGATGAGCAAAGTGGATACGTCTCTTTGCTTGAGCACCCGCGTGATGCTGGTTTTCCGGTGACCAGTTCGCAGCTTTTAGAGCTGTTCGAACAATCCTCTTATGCTGAGTTTGAGCTAATAGAGGCAAATATAGGCAAATTATTCACACCAAGTAGCCAACATAATACTCACTCACTTGTCATTGCCAAAGCGGTAGACGCGTCAATAGCAATAAGTGTTGATGAAAAGAATATGGTTGCAGAAGCCAGTTTAACAACGGCCAAAGGTGGAAAAATAATCAGCATGGATGATGCCCAAGCAGCTTTGGCCGATGCAGGTGTAGAAAAAGGGGTAAGCCTACGTGCTCTTGATACCTTTTTAGGGCAGCAATTTAAGCAACCTGCAGGTGCAGATTACAGTGCAATTGTTGCCCACGGTCGTATGCCTAAAGATGGCAACGATGCAAAATTCGTTCGGCTATGCCCTACTGCACAAGATAGAGTGTTGAGCCCACAAGCTAAGTCTGGCGGAAAGGTCGATATGCGTGATTTAGGCGCCATTATTACAGTAAACCCTGGTACGCCGCTTATGCAGCGTATTCCAGCGACCGCTGGTGAGAATGGTTTCACTGTTTGTGGTGATGTGTTACCAGCCTCTGCGGGTAAAGACTTCCCCCTTGAGCCCTTTGAAGGCACCCGTATTGACCCTATCAACAGTAATATGTTGATTGCTGACTCTAAAGGTGTGCCTGTTGCGCTTCCTCGTGGTATGCGCGTCGATGATGTTTTATGTTTTCATCATGTTGATGTTAGCACAGGTCACGTTGATTTTGATGGCAGCGTCATCATAAGTGGTGACGTTAAAGATGGTATGCGTGTTAAAGCAACGGGCGATATCACCGTATTGGGCTTTGTGGAGTCAGCCACCATTGAGAGTAAAAGCGAAATCACTATTATGTTAGGGGCAATAGGTCGCAAGCGCGAAAATAACGAAGCCTTTACGTGCAATATTGAAGCTGTACGCACAATTTCAATTGGTTACGCGCAATACTGTCATATAAAAAGTTCTCAAGATCTGTTTATCGAACGTCAAGCATTGCATTGCGATTTAAGTGCTCGCAGGCTTATTCGTGTTGGTAAGGCAAATAACCCGCGCGGTAAAATTATTGGTGGTAACATTTTAGATGCAATGCGTATTGAAACAGGTGAACTGGGTGCGCCCTCGGGTACAAAAACCCGTGTTTTCATCGCTCAGTATTGGCATGACTTAAGGCAAAAACAGCAACAAATCAGTGATTTTGAAAAGTTACTGGCAACTAAGGCCAGTGCCCTTCAACAAGCTCGTAAAAAAGCCAACAAAATCCCTGATGCCGCTCAACGCGAACACTACATCAATAAAATAACGGCAAGTGAGCAACAAATTAAAATAAAGACGGCGAATACAAAGAAAAAGAAACAATTGGTAAAGCTTAAAATTGCCCGCTTACTGGCCACGAGTCGTTTAAAGGTCAATGAGCTTATGCACCCAGGTGTCGAGCTAAAAATAGCCCAGGAGAGTAAACAGTTTTCACGTATTTACCCACCTAGTTTGATGCGCTATTTAGAAGGTAAAATTACTCAGACGTTTTAGTCTCTTGTTCGGCCGTATCACCTTGCTCTGGTAACGGCCAACCACCTAGTTGCTGCCAGCGGTTGACGATTAAACAAAATAATTCTGCGGTGCGCTCTGTATCGTAAAGGGCTGAATGAGCTTGTTTATTGTCAAACTCAATACCCGCTGCGCGGCATGCTTTCGCTAACACAGTTTGACCCAGCGCTAACCCCGCCAATGAGGTCGTATCAAAGCTCACAAATGGATGAAATGGGGTGCGCTTAATTTTACATCGTTCAATCGCAGCATTTAAAAAACCATGGTCAAATGCCGCATTATGTGCAACAACAACTGAACGTTGGCAACCCGCGGCCTTTTGCGCCTTGCGAACAGCTTTACAAATTTCTTTTATTGCTTCTTCTTCAGGCACAGCACCACGTAATGCAGAGAATGGCTCAATACCATTAAATTCGATAGCAGCTTGTTCAATGTTTGCTCCTTCAAAAGGCGCAACATGAAAGTGTAAGGTATGGTCAATACTTAATACGCCATCGTCATCCATCTTTAAAATCGAGGCGGCGATTTCTAATAGCGCATCGGTGTCTTTATTAAAACCTGCCGTTTCAACATCGATAACAACGGGAAAAAAGCCACGAAAGCGTTTTGCGAAAAGAGTTTGTTCAGTATTTTCCATAGTCTTCTTGGTTTGCCTGTGTAAGCTGGTTATTATGTCAAAAACCAAGGGGGCTCTGCTAGAGCAAATATGATGAAATAGCAGATTCTCACTGCGTTTTTAGGCACAGTACTTGCTTTATATTTATCAACTCCCCTCATTAACTCAGCTTTTGGGGTGTTAAAGCAATAAAATGCCAAATAGTTGGCATTAATGATCAGTTGGAGAATACCTGTGATGAAGCCTTCATTACTTTCTTTAAATTTAGGCCTTTTAACCTTGCTCGCCAGTGTGCATGCTACTGGTGCCATGCGTGAGTATGCAGCAACTGCCGATACCTCAAACTGGCAAATGGTTAAAACGTCGCGTCTTGAATGCCAACTAAATCATGAAGTTCCCTATTATGGCGAAGCCATTTTCAGTACAGCTGCCAGTAAAAATAAAGATGTAAATTTTAATCTTGATATGGTGGTACGCCCAGATAATTATAGTATTGCAGGTTTAAAAGCGGTTCCGCCTCGTTGGCGAGCAGGATTGCCCGCCCGCGATATTGCAAATATGAAGCTGTTGCGTAAGTTTGATGGCGAGCTCGGAAATAAAACAGCATGGGAAATGCTTACAGAGCTTGAAAAAGGCTACCAACCTACCTTTTACTACCAAGATTGGCAAAATACTGCCGACAAAATTGCCGTTGGCCTATCAAGTGTTAACTTTAAGCAAGCTTATTGGGCGTTTTTACAATGCCGCGATTCTATGTTGCCATACAGCTTTGAAGATATTTCGTTCACGGTTATGAACTACGAACCAAATACCAGTAAGCTAACTAAAGCCTCACAAAAACGATTAGAGAAAATTGCCGAGTACCTAAAACACGATACTGGCATTGCTTCTATTTCAATTTCATCATACACAGACAGTTACGGCGGTCGTTGGAACAACCTTGAGCTGTCTAAAAAGCGTGCCAAAGCGATTAAAGAGTACATTGTTGCTTTGGGTATCGATGAAAGCAAAGTCGATACCGAGGGCTATGGCGAAAAACGGCATGTTGCGAGCAATGACAACATTTTAGACCGTAATAAAAACCGTCGTTTAGTTATTCAAATCGCAAAAATGTGATAGCCATTATTCGGCTATCACTCCCCTACCCCAAGCCTACTGGCTTTACACGCTTAATGCGTTTTAGCCACTTATCTCCAAATTGAAAACAAGCAAGGCTCAACATAATAATGGTTGCACCGACAATAAGTGCGTGATCTATTGTTTCATTATTAAGTATTCCACCAATGGCAATTGCAAAGCTAGGCGTTATAAGGGTGGTTAGTGCCACCGTACTAGCGTTTAACTTTTGCAATACATGAAAATAAGCTAATGCGCCAATGAGCGACCCAAAGACACCCAAATAAATAATTGAATACAACGATTTTGCGCTCCACATATGGCTATTAAACTGCCCATCAACAACTAACCATGTAATAAAAAACAAAGGGGTTACAAAAACTAAAGCACCAAACGTTGTCGCCATCGGATGAATCGCTATTTTAACCCGCTTGATCATTACACCACTCAAGCTAAAAAAGCATACCGCCATAAAAACATATAACAGACCACTTAACTGCTCTACGCCCCCCTGAATATGACGCTGACTGACTAAAAACAGCCCTATTAATGCACACCCTAAGGAGGCGAGTTTTACGCCACTGAATTTAGGTTCGTTAAGGATTTTTTGGGCTAGTAGCCCAGATAAAATAGGCGCCAAACCAAACATCAAAGATATTAACCCAGACGGAACAGTTTTAGCTGCCATGTAACTAAGTAGCATACCGCCAAAAATACCGATACTCGAATAGCCGTACAAAAATAACGCACGACGGTGCCAAGGCACACGAATATTAGCCACGGCAACCACGAAAGCAGCCAGCACTAACCCCACCAGCATACGTAATAGTACTGCTAAGGTAGGAGCAACAGTTTCACTACTCCAAACAATACCTAATGGGGTTGTAGACCAAATAACCACCATGAAAAAATATGAGGCTTTTACAGGCACACGCTTATTCCTTTAAGAGGCGAAAAAGCGGAAGAAAATTAGAGAGAATAACCAACCGCTTTGAACGCGGTTAGTAATATTTACTTTATTAACCGCAGAGCATAACTGACCACACGACTGACGTTAGCAGGCGCGAATTACAATTATTTGGTCGGTTATTTAGCTGCATCATAATTATCAAAAGTAAATTGAAGAACATTAAGAATCCGACTAAATGATGGTTTTGTCAATACGTGTTGATAAACTTTATCGAATAAAATTCAGCCACCAACTCACACTAGGTTTGCACTTGTAAATCATAAGTTACATTTAATTTCTTTGATTTATAACAAAACTATTTAAGTTTTATGAAACAAGTTATATCTTGCTTGCCTCTCACGAAGTTTAAGGGGCAAGAAGTGCTTAAAAATAAAACAATCGGCAGCATGTTAATTGTTGCTGGCACCACCATAGGTGCAGGGATGCTGGCATTGCCCATCGCCTCCGCAGGGCTTGGTTTCACAACAGCGTTATCACTCATACTCATTACATGGGCTTTAATGACCTACACCGCACTACTTATGCTGGAGTTGCATCAGTATGCCGACAGAGACGCCACACTCAACACACTCGCAAAGTCTTGGCTGGGCAAGCGAGGACAGTGGGTGGCTAATTTTTCAGTTATGTTTTTATTCTATGCGTTATGTGCCGCGTATATCGCAGGAGGCGGTGCGCAACTACAAGAGAAACTCAACAATGGTCTATCAATGTCTTTAGCACCACAAGTTGGCTCGGTAGTATTAGCAATTGTGATTGGCACGGTTGTCACGCTTGGCACCAGTAAGGTCGATAAGCTTAATCGCGTGCTGTTTACCATCAAAGTATGTGTGTTAGCGAGCTTGTTTTATATGCTTACGCCTTATGTTCATGGTCAGCATTTACTCGAAATGCCGCTTGAGCAAGGCCTGATTCTATCTGCTATTCCTGTGGTGTTTACCTCATTTGGTTTTCATGGCTCTATTCCGTCTATTGTGAAATACGTGGGCTTAGATATTAAAACACTGCGTAAAGTAATGATTGCAGGTGCTGCTCTGCCCCTTGTTATTTATATTTTCTGGCAACTTTTAAGCCAAGGAATGATGAGTCAAAGTGATTTACTGCAAAGCCAGGGATTGCCTGGGTTTGTAAGTAGTGTTGCAAGCATTGCACACAGCCCTCACGTAGCGACGGCTGTTAACATTTTTGCAGACTTAGCACTGGCGACCTCTTTTCTTGGGGTAAGCTTAGGCCTATTTGATTTTTTTGCAGACACCTTCAAAAAAGGTGACGGCAGTAAAGATAGAATTAAAACCGCATTAATTACCTTTTTACCGCCTTTGGGGTTTGCCTTATTTTATCCTCAAGGTTTTATTATGGCGCTAGGCTATGCCGCCATTGCATTGGTGATCTTAGCCGTATTTTTACCTGTTGCTATGGTTTATAAACAACGCCGCAGTCACTCTAATACGGGTTATCAAGTTAAGGGCGGAAATATAGGTTTAGTATTAGCTGCATTATTTGGTGTATTGATTATCAGTGCTCAAGGCGCGCAAATGGCGGGACTTATTCCAGCTATTGGTTAAACAAGCCAATTTCAACTAAAAGCACCCGAGGGTGCTTTTTTACTGTATGTTGTAAACCATGAAACGAGCTAAAACACCATGGCCTTACCACGACCAGATGCTTCAGAGGCAGCATCTAGCTTACCTTCTGTGTTAATAATGACATGCATATCACCAAAGCGACGTTCATTGAGTGTATAGCCCATTTTCTCAAGCGCTTTTACTACACTTGGCTCAAAACCGCTATGATGCCTAATCACATTCTTTGGCCATAATTGATGATGGAATCGTGGGCTATTTACGACTTGCTCTGCAGACATATTAAACTCAACAGCATTTAAAATAGACTCGTAAACTGAACTAATAATAGTTGTACCACCAGGAGAGCCCGTCACCATTTTTACTTTATTATCTTTTAATAGCATTGTTGGTGTCATTGAGCTTAGCATGCGTTTATGAGGCTGGATCTCGTTTGCTTCTCCGCCTAGAGCACCAAACACATTCATCACTCCAGGCTTGGCGCTAAAGTCGTCCATTTCGTCATTCAAGATAAACCCAGCCCCAGAGACAACGACTCCGCTACCAAAACTTAAATTTATTGTCGTAGTATTCGCAACCGCATTTCCCCACTTGTCCATAATAGAAAAATGCGTGGTTTGCTCACTTTCATGAAGCCCAGGTTTAATATTCTCGGTCGTGGAAATTGCATCAGGGCGAATGGTACTTGCACGTTTTGCAAGGTAACCATCGGCTAATAAAGCTGTTTTTGGTACATCATAAAAGTCTGGATCACCTAAGTACTCTGCACGGTCAGCAAACACACGTTTACCTACCTCAGAAAGTATGTGTACATAAGTGGTTGAGTTATGCGCAAGCGGCTCTTTAGGTTTGGCAAGGTCATACATTTTCAACCATTGCAAAATAGCAATACCACCAGAGCTTGGTGGCGGCGACGTTAATACTTCAAAGTCACGCCATTTGCCCTTTATAGGTGTGCGAGACTTTGCTTGATACGCTTTTAAATCTTGCTCGGTAATGATCCCGCCATGTTGCTTCATAAAGCTTGCAATAATTTTAGCCGTTTCCCCCTCATAAAAGCCGGCTTTACCTTGGTCACGAATGCGCTTTAAGGTTGCCGCTAATTCTGGTTGTTTAAAAAGCTTATCGGCTTTTGCATCAGCAAAATAATCAGCAAAATTAACCTTAACCGATTTTTTCGCCATGCGTGCAATATAGCGCTCGATACTCCCTGCAAGCTTTGGATGAACAATAAATCCGTCTTCAGCGAGCTTTAGTGCAGGCTCAACTAAAGCCCTCCATTCTAGCGTGCCATGCTTCTGGTGTGCTAACCACATACCCGCCACACTACCAGGAACGCCACTTGCGTGAATACCATACACAGACATGTTATCAATCACATTACCTTTTTCATCAAGATACATATCGCGATGAGCCCCTGCCGGTGCTGTTTCACGGTAGTCGATAAAGTCCCCTTTGCCTTCTTTTTGGATCAGCATAAAGCCGCCGCCGCCAATATTTCCTGCCTCTGGTAGAGTAACAGCTAGTACAAACTGAGCAGCAATGGCGGCATCTACGGCATTTCCCCCTTGCTCTAAAATGGTTCGTGCAGTTTCACTGCTGTAGCTGTCAGGCATGGCAACCGCTGCTTGTTTAGCAAACAACGATGTGTGAAAAAACAACACGGTAGCTACACATAACCCAGCCGCATACTTAGTTAAATTTGGCATGACACTTCCTTTTTGATTTTATTTTAAGCATTAATACATGCCAGAGCATGCAAATCAATGAGTTGCGCTCAAAGGCGCTAATTGCTCTTTTGAGCACGAATAAAGCACTGCGGGTAACTCGCCATGCTCATCACTATGTTGGTATTCTTTTACAAAACTAAGGCCCAGTTTTTTCATTACGTTTATTGAACCTACGTTATCTTTTAATGCTGTTGCAGACAGGGATTTGACCTCTTTAAACTGGCTTACTGAGTGTGCAACAGCAAGTGCAGCTTCTGATGCGTAACCTTTGCCCCAGCTTATTTGTTTAAATCGCCAACCAATCTCTAGGTCACTATAATCAGGCTGTTCAAAAAAGCCCATGGGTCTCACTAGCACCCACCCTATAAACGTATTACTTTGAGTGATATTCACTTGCCACAACCCCCATCCTTTTTGTTCATTACGATAGGCATTCAAACGCGGAATAAATATGTCTTTAATTGATTGCAACGAAGAGGTCTTGCCTCGTGTTAAATACTTCATAACATCAGGGTCGTTATCAAGCTCATAAAGTAGCTGCGCATCATTTTCATCCATTAACCTAAAACTCAGACGCTCTGTTCTAGCTATGTTCATTTTTAATTGCTTATACTTATTTGAATGTTCATGAACCATTAGAGGAAAATATGAATAAATTAGCAAGCTTAGTTTTATTAGGTTGTGTAGCCTTAACAGGTTGCGAAGATGCCAACGAAGCTAAAAAGGATGCTGCCGAAGCAAAAGAAGAAGTAAAACAAGCACTAAACGATGCGTGGGATGAAGTAAAAGATACCACCAATGAGTTTAATGATGAATCTTTACAAGAGCTTTTGGAAGAAAGTAAAAAGATGGGCTTAAACATGTATGATGACGGTAAAGAAATTGCCATTGATGCATGGATTGAGAGCAAAGAAGCTGCTGGCGAGCTATCAGAAAAAACGAAGCAAAAAGCAAGAGAACTTGCTGAAGAGCTTAGAGAAGCACGTGAAAAACGTGAACAAGAAAGCAATAATTAATAGAAAAGGGTAAGCAACTGCTTACCCTTTTACTTTACTGGTTAGACTATAGTTCAAAGTCTTTTTTGAATTTAAGACCAAACTCACTACGGTCATTGCTACGCATCACACCGACAAAGCCCGATTGCTGCAATCGACCCACATCATAAACTTCATTCAATACGTTTTCGCCATACAAGGTTACTTCAAAGTCACCGTATGGGTTTAAGTAAGAAATATTGAAACCTACAAGTTCACGTGACTCAATGTGTTCGCTTTGATTAAACACAGATTGACCCTGCATATCGCTGCGATATGAGTAGTTCGCGTTAATAGCCAATGTGCCACCATTACTTAAATCCATGAAATAAGAAGGTGCAAGCATCACGGTCCATCGAGGAGTCAAAGCTGGAGAATCACCTTTACCGATCCCCATTACACCATCATCCACTTCTGTGATCTCTGAATCAAGGTAACCTATGGCACTGCGCAGAGTAAAATCGTCAGTGATGGCTATAGTTGTTTCTAGTTCTATACCCTGTGCTTTAGACTCACCAGCATTCTCAACAATCGTGACAAATCCGCCACCAGCTGTTGGATCTGAAAATGGTAGCGCTAAATCAGTGTAATCAGTTACAAATACAGCTAGCATCATTGAGATATTTTCGTGTACTTGTCCTTTTAGACCCACTTCATAGTTAATTGCTTTAGTTTCATCAAATGATACAAATTGATCTGGGCCGCCAAATGGACGAGGAGGAAAGCCGCCTGTTTGATAGCCTTTTTGAATTTGACCATACAAGTTCATGTCATTTGACAGTTGGTACGAGGCGTTGATATCCCATGTTACAGCATCAAAATCTGCGCTCACGAACTTACGTGATGGGAATGAAGGGAAAAGTGCATCAGCCTCTTTTTTATCTTTTGAATAACGAAGACCACCCCCTACTGTCAGCTCATTAGTCAGATCATAGCTTGCATTGATGTACGCTGCATACGAGTTTGTTTCTTGGTTAATATCAAAAAAGCCATAGTCGCCAAATGATGGAGTAACACCGTCATTTAATAACCCATTAGGCGTGTTAAATGGACTAAATACAAATGGACCAGAGCTGGTGAAGCCGTCTTCATTAAAGAAATATAAACCTGAAACGAAGTCCATATTGTCGAAACTACCATTCAACTGAATTTCAAATGAGTACTGATCTGCACCACCTTCTTCAGGAAACTCTGATAAGTTGAGTGCGACAGCGTCATCATCAAGGCCCCCTTCGTACTCTGACGTACGATAACTTGTAATAAACTTAGCGGTATAAGTATTGTTGATATCCCAATCAGCAATAAGTGACGTACCCCAACCGGAATAAGCCGTTGACTCGATACCTGCTACAGTCGTTGCCAAATCATCTGGATCGCTTGGTAGCATGTCTGCTGTCAATAACGGGAAATCGCCGTTAAATGGATCGCTTGCATCAAGCGGACTTGTAAGCTCAATAGTGTAAGGTGATTGGCCTGACTCGTTATCAACACCATCTAAAGAGAAAGTTAACGATAAGTCATTGCTAGCCTGCCACTTAAGTGCCATACGGCCACTTAACTCTTGCTCTTCGCCGATCTCTTTTTCTGGATTGGCAAGATTAATAGCTTCACCAACACCATCACGCTGTTTATATGACACACTTGCCGACATACTAAGCGTATCAGTTAAGCTGTTATTGAAATAAACATCACCTGCTAAACGACCGCGGCTACCTACTTTAGCTGTTGTTGTAACGATACCTTCATCACCTGGTTGCTTAGTAATAATGTTTACTGCGCCACCAAGTGTGTTGCGCCCATATAACGTACCTTGTGGGCCACGTAACACTTCAACACGATCAACATTAGGTAGTGATAGGTTTGAGCCCATTTGACGACCTAAATAAACACCATCGAGGTAAACACCGACACCAGGATCTGTGGTGATCACATGATCTTGCAAACCTATGCCACGGATAAATACAGATGCATGTGCAGCATTACCAACGCCATAACGCGTAATATTCAAATTTGGTACATACTTACCAATGTCTTCCAAATTACTCATATTCGCTTTATCAATTAGGTTTTCACCTATTGACGTAACCGCTGTTGGTGATTCAAAAATACTTTCGGTACGCTTGCGCGCTGTTACTTCTATTTTTTCAAAAGCATCTTGTTTAGCAGTGGTTTTTTCTTGCTCAGCAAACGCTGATGTAGATAAGGCTGCAAGTATCGCAACACTTATTTGTGAGAGATGACGTAATTTCATTAAAACTCCAAAGGATACCGTGTGTGTGTTTTTTGCCTGTGAAATTTAGGCATAAAAAAAGATGCTTAGCATTAAGCATCTTTCCTCTGGAAGGATATTATATGTCAGTTTTGTGAAAACATGTATAATTTTTTTAAATTTAATGAAAAAGTGTATAAAAAAACCTCTTTTTGTTTCATGTTCAGATGAAGCAACTAAACATAACGCATTAGAAAACTAAACTAAAATAAACGCTTATATGAATATCCCTCATGAATACTAATAAAACAAAACATCACCAAAATTAATAATAGAGTAATTGCTTAACAGTACAAGGTTTTAAGAGATCATTTGCAGGAATAAAAGGAATATTTTACCTCTTGATCCAGAAAAAAATTTATATTTTTATTACAAAAATAGTCAAAACAGCTAAACACCAGTACTTTTTAACTATCATAATGTCTCAATCTAATAGTTGAAAACCATTCATTAAAACTATATTTTTACGATAATTAATAATACTGGTGTGGATATGGATAATCTCGTTAATAGAAAAAACAACAAGCCTTACTCTGTGTGTTCTCTATCTTATTGTGTTGCTGATGAAAGTGAAACATTACTTATAAATTTTGATTCCCTTAATATACTTACAACACAAGAAATGATAGCTCAATTTATGAACGCACGGGGTTACACTAATCTTGTGATTTTTAATATTCCTTACGATGCAGATGTGACCTCTCTTAAAGAATGGCCAAAATTAAAAGGCTTATTTTACCAAGGTACTGAGGAGCATATTTTCAAGCAAGGCCTAGAAGCGATTGGAAAAGGAGATTTATGGTTTCCACGAACAGTGTCTGACACATGGATGAGGGAATTACTTGCCTCTGAAGAAAAAACAACTTTGCAATCTAATAACCTCACCTTTAAGGAGATTAAAGTTCTTAATTTACTTTGGAGTGGCGCAAGCTCCCCACAAATTGCAGATTCGCTGTTCATCAGTGAAGCAACTGTGCGTGTTCATTTACATAAAATCTATCAAAAGATAAATGTTAAAAATAAGCAAAAAGCTCTGCAATGGTGCGAAAAAAACTTAAGTAAATTCAGTAGTTCAGCGGACTAATTTGAAACCTAATTGTATCGGAATAATGCCCTGCAGCTTGGTTCTGAAACTGAGCCAATTTTATTTTTAGAGGTAATAAGAAAACAGTTTGATCCGAAAACGAAAATGTTTTTACTGAGCGCTGTTTAAGATCGATATTTCTTTCATTCATTATCAATGAATAGTCAATCTTAAAGCGACTTTGATAGAGAGTGTGTATTAACTTCCCCTTATTCTCGGAATCAACTTTTATAGCGACATCTGCGTTTGTAACCACTTTCAGTGTGGGTAACATCGTATATTCTTTATTCGCAATTAGCTCTCCAAGATTAACAACGTTGTGTGAACTACTGAAACCTAACAATGACAAGGACACATTGGCAGGTATGTTCACATCAACGTTAAGTTCATAATCATCCAACACCTCATAATTTTCATTCATTAACTGTAATGTTAGCCGGTCACGATACTGACCTGCCTTGACGGGTGTACCAGCCGCTATACTAAGCGCAAAGCTACTTTGACCGTCTTCTACGGCTAATCTGCTTACTTGACCACTCAATAGCGAACTTGAAGAGGCAATATGATAAGGAATATGTTGATACTGCCCGATAAATTGGAAGTTATTTTCACTACTTAAAGCTACATAAAGTGTGCAATCATCAGTGGCTGCCGTATAAAGTGTGAGCTGTTTTTCAGCGTCCGTTCGTTGTAAGGAATGATACCCAGAGAGGTTATCAACACCTTGCTGAATACTTTCTATTGTCGCATCACATGTTGCCCAACTGCATAAGGGCATAACATAGAAAATTAGTATCACTTTTTTAGCTAAACGCATTTTACTGAACATAAATAACTCCTTTTCTTTGTAATTGTTGACCCTTTATAACGTCGATTAAAAGCGCTTTGTGAGTGACGCTTTTCAAAGAAATCTGGTACTGACAAGGTTTAAGACCTGTTAAAGCAAAACGTCCGCTTTTACTGGTAAAGAATGTAAGAGGCTCCGCCGCTTCTTCATCAATACATTTTGCAGTACCCACTTGTAATGCCAAAGGCTCGTTTTCAGTTGTTTTCAGCGTTGCAATGATAGAAATATTTGCATCGGTGCCAACGGTCACAACATGGCCGCTCTTGTATGAAGGGTAAAATGTGATTGCACCCGCCCCAATATCATAACCAGGCGCTAAATCATCGACATCAAGTGTCACTGTGGAATTATCGTAAGCGTTGATATCACTGAGTAATATTGTATTAAAGTCAGCATTACTTGCTCTGTATTGCGATTCTGTTCTACCTAAACTGATCTTTTTGCCGGATAAACTACTATGAGCAGATACTAAGGCAAAACTATCTTCAATTGGCTTTCCAACAGTCCAACTTGTATTTGCAAATGCAAGACTTGCAGCACCACTTAAGCGGCTTTGATGATAGGCTGTACGCGAGTTTAACTGTTTGTAATAAGTTCCGTGATCAAAACTTGCTAGAAAACGGTTAGCATTATATTGGGTATTTAGATCAAAAATAGCTTCGTTTAGCTCATTCCTTTCAAGTCCAGATCGAACGCTCAATGCTCCTACATATCGTTGATTACCATCTTGATTAAACTCAAAGCGGGTCTTATCACGTTTAGATTGATGACTAAGCTTCACCCGTCGCGTATTTGAAAACTTATAAGTAATAGAGGCACTAAACCCCCATTGCGACTGTGCATTTATATCTTCCCACTGCCCTCCAAGTGAATAACGCCATTGATGGTTAAATAGCTCTGAAGAGAGCACAAGACCTGCTGATTTATCAAACTGTGCTTGATCATGGCGTCGTGAAAACGTGGAGTACAAGGATGTTTGCATTCTCGTTTCGGACACAATATTGAGGTTAGCTTGAATAAAATGTTCTCTTTGGCTTAACCCGTCACTTTGTAATCCAGAAAAACTTTGCCTACGATAATCTCGATTTGTGTATTCATAGCCCAATGTAAAGTCTATGCCATTATATGATGGGTCATTAAACGTGCTATAAACTAGGCGATAGGCATAACCATTGCTATCATTTAAACTCAATGTATTTTCAAAAGCTAATTGACCTAGTGGTGTGGCATAGATTTGTTTTAAACCAACTTGCTGAGCATCTTCATTTCCTTGTGCCGACATACCTATAGTCCAACTTGGTGTTACACCATAATCTAAATACGAAGACAGTAGTGGTTTTTCCCAAGCATAAGTTAATTTATCTCGTAATGAGCTTGGAAAACCTAAATGGATCTCATATTCCAGCTGCCCTTGTGCAAACAAATCTAGACCTGTGGTCACTGTAAAATTAACCAATCGAACCACACCTGCGCTATCCGTTATTCGCAGCACAATATTGTTATTACCTTCGTCAAGCGGGATATCGTTCAATGAGTAAATACCTGCTGCTAAATTCAAACGTTGTACTAAACGATCATCAACAAGCACCTCAACTGATGAGGGAGACTCAAGCGTAAAGCTTTGTGATGCACTTGGACGAATCGGCCGGTCAGAAACAAGAGAGAAATCATGAGCAAGCGATAGCCCTAGCATTCTAGTAGTTGATTGAAAATAACTTCCAGAACTATAGTTATCACCAACAGAAACGCGCATCCCTTGCTCAGGTAAATCATGTATCAAACGTGTCCCAAGACGTTTAAAGGTACTTTTTTTATCATTTGACTCATATTCGGCTTCGTTCTCTAATACCCAACTGTGGAAGTTTATAACTCCTTCGGGTCTTACAGTCAGTTGCCTTTGCGTTAAATCTCGTTCTTTATCTAGTTGATACAAATAGCTAGAGCGTAGATTTAAATAGCCGCTCACGGAGGCTGGTTTTGTGGGTTTTAAGCCTTGACGGTACGATATAACACTTAGACTTTTAGGCTTTGTCATTGAAAGTGGCACAGTTATATCTAAACTAAAATCGAGCATAGAGAACGTTACTTCAATGCCTATCTTTTCTAACTTATCAACATCAATAAGCTGTTGTGAGTTAGCTTGCTTGGCAATATTTTCTAGGCTTTGCGCGAATAAAATTGGCGCAAAATGCGGCTCAATCTCAGGCCACTTCAGCACTAATTTATCCTTTGGTGTAACAATCAAAGTAATGCTGCCAATCGTGTTTTTATTAATCCGTGTATCAACCGTTAATTCAATAGGCTCTGATGTAGGATTGATCTGCCCATATATAGGTGCAGCCAAAACGAAGAAAACAAAGCAAATATAGGCACGCATGTTACTTTTTCAAAATGACTGTAGGAGAAGTTAAATCAACATGTCCTTCTTTTAATATTGGAATAGAAACATGAGAGATGGCAGAAGGCGCAAAGAAAACA
Source organism: Pseudoalteromonas sp. L1 (assembly GCF_021728095.1). Classification (NCBI taxonomy): domain Bacteria; kingdom Pseudomonadati; phylum Pseudomonadota; class Gammaproteobacteria; order Alteromonadales; family Pseudoalteromonadaceae; genus Pseudoalteromonas; species Pseudoalteromonas sp. L1. The sequence continues at coordinate 208,457 of NZ_JAKKCT010000003.1, forward strand.
TCGTAGCCCAATGCTTTTAGTTGCTGTTTATCAAAAGTTAGTTGCGGCTTATCCTTGGAGCTAATAATTATTTCATACTCACTTAGACGTGAAGCCCCATCACCAAAATTACGAACATCAAAACTACATTGTTTTTCAAGACAGTTGATATTCTCAACAACTAAATTAGCCTCAAACGCTTGTTGATGTACGTGCACAATCATATTCACGTTTAATAACATTGTTAGCTGCGATACCTCGCTTGTTTGCCCAGACACAACTTGTTCAACCAAAGTAACTTGATATGTTTTATCTGTTTTAGGGGTATTACCGTTCCAGCGAAACTGAATGCGTTGCTGTTCATTTTTTGTAAGGTAAATCGTGGGTGGAAACACCCAGATCGGTGGCTCGTCAAGGTAATGGAATTGAGGCTGCTTCTTTGAAAAGTCAACCTCGTACACTTCTATTTCAAACGCTAAATCACGGTTTAACGTATTTCTTACCCTGCTATATGCTGGTTGCGAGCTCATCGTTGGATCTAAAGTAAGCACCATGGGGGTGACTTCTATAGCAAAACAAGATAGCGACATAAATAAATAAGCAACCAAACACCAGCGCATTAAAATAGCACCTCTAACTGACTATTTTGCGGTGAAAACTTAGCCGGTACTTCTATAGTTACCTCACGCTCAGAGTGTGGTAATAATAGCTTGCCGCTTAAGGCTTTACTGAGCTCTTCACCTTCTAATAAAAGCTGCTCTTCTTGATTTTTAAAAAGCCACTTTGCTTGGGAAAGGCGTATAAATTTGTCACCTTCATTTTCAAGTAATATTTTCCAAACACCCGCTTGTTCTAACTGCTTTTCTTTTACTAATAACTTAGCAGTTGCTTGTTCTGGTACGACATTAAACAGCGTTCTAAAACTTACCGACATACCAACACCAGATTGTTTAATTTCATTAATATCGACAGGAACTTGATCAACAGCTATACGATACGACTTTGATACTGATATAGCGGGATCACCAATATAGCGGACCAATACAGATTGTGTTTTTCCAGGCTGAACGATTGTCGTCATAGGAATAATCAAAAAATCTTCCTCGTTAAGCTTCAGCTCTTCATCGCCCGCCTTGTTGATTTCTAAATCAAACGCTGTGAGTTCAATAGTTAATGGTTCATTTGAATTATTCATAACCCTAATTCTTTGCTGTGAATTTGAACCTGAAGGCTTTAACTCAGCAACCATGGGCTGAACTTGGAATGCATAACTATGTAATGACCAAAAACAAGTCAAAAATATGATTAAAAAGCGCATATGATCTCCCATAAAAAAGAGCAGCATTAGCTGCTCTTTTTTTCATCAAGTTTAGTTAGCTGTAATAGCTAACATTAACGTATCAGCATAAGTACCAGAGAAAACTGGGTTTTGCGTAATAGTTAACTCGATTGTACCTGCAACACCGCCTGCAGCTAGAGCAAAAGAACCTGGCTGGCTTTGCTCAACGCTTTGGTCGTTGTGACCATTTTCAGCAACAAGTGTAAAAGAGAATGGGTTCGCATTTAATTCAGCTGTGTACCCTACCCCTTGGTCTTCGCGGTCTGCGTTTTGTAAGTGACCTTCGGCTGTCGTTAAAGACATTGTTGCGCCGTCAGCATCGTTACACTGCAAATCAAAGCCAATTGTTTTTGTTTGATCTTTTGCTAATGCAGGAAAATATGTTGTTGTGTTTACATTGCTAACTTCACAAATTGACTCAACTGCACCACCAACGTTTAGGTTTTCCGCTAAAGCAGTACCAGAAGTAAGAACAGCTATTGCTGAAAGTGTGATTAATTTTTTCATTAGTTTATTCCTTATCCATGTTATTTAAGCATTGTTTCTTAATGACTTACCAAATCCCACCTGAACTGGCGGCTGGTGTCATCTCTATACGCAAGATATCCTTATACTCACCTGCATATATTAGTGGCTCTGTTAACTCTAACTGTAAATTCATCGTTTTTTTAAACAAGATTTGGTCAATATTCAGAGTATGTGAATCAATAAGATTTCGCGCTAAGAATGATTCACTTAGCGATAGCCCTGCTACTGATAAGCTTACCCTGTACCCGTTGACTTTCCTGCCCTGTAAATGAAGTAATCCGCCATGCTCAGAATGCAATGACATCCTCATTGGTGAGTTACAGTTAATAACTAACTCAGTGCTAATCAAACCATTATGTGGAAATTGCAAATCATTTTCTTGCATTGTAAAACCGCACTTTGCTTTTATGTATCCTTCCAATGTTAAACTCACATCATCAGAGGCTACACTGTAAGAAGTGCTAAAAATGAAAAGAAATAACATGCATTTTTTCATCATTCACCCATATCCTTTGAGCAGGTTTGTTAACACGGAAGAAGTGTAAAGGAGTTTTTCTAGAAAGGTTGTTGCTATTTGCTTAGCTTATTTATGAGCTCCAAAAAAATAGACAGAGGCTGTTTATCAATACAGGCTAAACAAACGCTAATTTCATACTCACAGAGGCTAAGCCCAACACCTTATTCAGTTAACATTCAGCTTAAAATTCAGGTAATATTCAGCTTCTTCTATTAGAAATAAGGCTATAAATAGGCTTTAAACAAATACCACGACAAATCAGTTAGTTTGTATAAACAAAAATAAACTTCATAACAATTAATGACTGTATCTAAGCCTGTTTACAAGCAAAAATTTCACTCTTATTGCTTTGTTTTGAGGCGTTGAACTTGCATTAATACATCTTCTGCCTTTGCGCCTAAGTAGACATAGACCGCCAATGCTAATAATAAACCGACAACTGCGAACATCATTAGAACCGCAGGTATTACGTACTCAACTTGTCCTAGAGCAGCCTTAAACATAGTAAGTAATGCCTCTATTGAGACTGCAATCAAAATCGTTGAGATAAACCGTGTGATTGTTCGTCTGGTTGAGCTGTGGCGAAAAATATCTTTATGCATGAGGATCTCTTCCTCCAAAATAGTTTTCCCCAAATCAAAAATAGCTAAAGCCAAGGTGACAAAGATAATGATAGTGAAAGGCTGAATTGGATCTGATTGACCTTGTTTTCCTAGCAAAAGAGAAAACATTCCATCAAACACCTTAAAGAGTAAGTAAATTACCAGGCAGAATAGACAACTAACAATTAACCCATAACCGGCTTTAAAATAAGGCGTCATATTTGCGCGCTGTATATCCCCTAAGATGAACTCAATCAATTCAGTTAGGCACACATCTACAACTAGATAGTGGTTATCTTGATTATCTGTTTGTATTAACTTCACGGCCGATATGCACAAATGTTTCGTAGCAGTTGAAATATATGGCGAGGTAAAATGTGCATCTTCGTTGCTACTTGCAAGCAAAAAATAAGGGCGTGTACTCAAGTCTTGCCCCGCACCTTTATGTGCTAATTCCCTATAATACTGCCGCTTGAAACAGACATTATGACCTTGTTGTATCCCTTGCTCATTTAAGCAATATTGTAATTCTAAAAATGGATATTGCTCTACTAGCTGCTGATAATTTTGTTGATTTTTAAGTGATGTTTGAATACTCGCTAAAATAGACAGCAACAAATCATGAATCAGATGTTGATGTTCTTCATATCGCTCTATCGCACTTAAATAACTCATTCTCGCCATGCTCTAAACTCACCTATAAAGTAATAACAGGTAATACAAGCAAGGAAAGCTCCAAGATTAATTTTATTTATTTTTCAGAATATTAGAAATATGAGAAAGGCTTTTTCTAAAGTAAAAGCACCAGACTAGTGCAAAGAGGAGAGAAAATGAAAAAAGCCGTTACTGTTAAGTAACGGCTTTTCAAATTTGGTGCGGATGGGGGGACTTGAACCCCCACGGCCTAAGCCACCACCCCCTCAAGATGGCGTGTCTACCAATTCCACCACATCCGCATACAATTTTTGTATGTTGTTAAGCGTTATTATTACTTGAGGAAAGTAACTGCTTAACCTAATTTAGCAACGCTAATTAGTTTGGTACGTCAGAGCTTTTCTCTTCAGTAACAGGCACATCATCTTCTGCTGGCGTTACTGTTTCAACAGCTGGCGCAGCTTCTAGATTTTCCCATTCGTCAGTCTTTTTAATTTGACCAGCTGTAAGGTTACCTAGAACAATACTTAACACAAAGAATACTGTGGCAAGAATTGTCGTTGTTTTAGTCATAAAGTTACCAGCACCAGATGAACCAAACACAGTGGCAGAAGCACCTGCACCAAATGATGAGCCCATGTCTGCGCCTTTACCTTGCTGGATTAAAACCATACCAACAAGTGCTAAAGCAACGATTAAATAAACTACTAATAAAATTTCGTACATCTTATACGGTCCCTTTTGCACTCTCACAGATTGCAGTGAATGAGTCTGCTTTTAGACTTGCGCCGCCAATTAGGCCGCCATCTATATCTGGTTGTGCAAATAATAATTCGCTATTTTTTTCATTCACGCTACCACCATATAAGATGGTTAGCTGCGCGGCTAAATCGCTATCCAGTGAAGCGACTTTTTCGCGGATAAATTTGTGCACAGCTTGAGCTTGCTCAGGTGAAGCAGTTTTACCTGTGCCAATGGCCCAAACGGGCTCGTATGCTACCACAGAATTCTTTAGTGCTGCTACACCTAATTTATCAATTACAGCATCAATTTGTGCTGCAACCACTAATTCGGTTTCATTTGCTTCGCGTTGTTGCTCACTTTCGCCAACACATAAGATAGGTGTTAAGCCTACTTCTTGCGCACGGGCGAATTTTTCTGCAACTGTTTGGTCTGACTCACCGTAAATACTTCGACGTTCTGAGTGACCAACTAATGTGTATGTGGCGCCTAAATCTTTTATAAGCTGCGCATCGACTTCACCCGTAAATGCACCTGCTTGATTCTCAGATACAGTCTGTGAGCCAACAAGCACATCACGTTGTAGCAAACTACTCATCAATGGGAATGGTGGAAAAACCACAATATCCAGTTCATCCGATTGAACGTTTTTAATTGCCTGAGATAACTGTTCAACGAGCTCTAATGAGCCGTTCATTTTCCAATTACCTGCAACCATTGGCTTACGTGTTGCCATAATTCCACTCCACATTAGAAAGCGGGCAAGATACTAACTCGACTTGCCCAAAGTTACAAGAGGTTATTGTTATGCCTCGGTTTGTTTGCTCACAGATTCGACAACTTGAGCAATTTTCTGAGCATTATCGAGTACAATTTTCTCTTGCTCAGCTTCGACCATTACACGCACAACGGGTTCAGTGCCTGATTTACGAAGTAATACACGCCCAGTGTTACCAAGTTTTTCTTCAACCTCAGCCACACAGTCAATCACCGCCTGAGCTTGTGTAGGGTCGGTTCCTTGAGGATAACGAACATTAATCATTTTCATTGGGTATTTTGTGAAACCCGCGCCTAGATCTTGTAATGTTTTATTTTGTGCAACCATTGCTGCAAGCACTTGTAAGCTCGAAATAATGCCATCGCCTGTACTAATTAGATCAAGGTTTAATACATGGCCTGAGCTTTCACCACCAATTTTCCACCCTTTCTCTTGTAGTAGCTCCATTACATAGCGGTCACCGACTTTGCTTCTGGCAAAATCAATACCGCGTGATTTAAGCGCATTTTCAAGTCCCATATTAGACATTACGGTACCTACAACACCACCACCAAGCATGTCATCGTTTGCAGCTTGGCAAGCAATAATGTAAACAATGTCATCACCATCAAATACACGACCATTGTGATCAACCATCATGACACGGTCGCCATCACCATCATAGGCAATACCTACATCAGCATTGTGTTCAAGCACTTTGCGTTTAAGTGTTTCAACATGAGTGGCACCACACTCAAGGTTAATATTTACTCCATTCGGCTCGCATGCATGACAAATTACTTCTGCGCCTAGTTCTCGCATCACGGATGGTGCAATGTGGTAGGTAGCACCGTTGGCACAATCGAGCACTATTTTTAACCCTTCAAGTGATAACCCTTGCGGGAATTGGCTCTTACAGAACTCAATATAGCGACCATCGGCCGTTTCTAAGCGGCGTGCTTTTCCGAGTTTATCGGATGCAACACACGTCATTGGCTCATCCATCATAGCTTCAATTTCTAGCTCCACATTATCAGGGAGTTTTAAACCCCGACTAGAAAAGAATTTAATACCATTATCATGATAAGGGTTATGAGAAGCGCTAATAACAATACCCGCTTCAGCACGGAATGTTTGTGTGAGGTATGCAACAGCTGGAGTCGGCATCGGCCCGAGTAAAACCACATCAATACCTGCGGCAATTAAGCCTGCCTCAAGAGACGTTTCTAACATATAGCCTGAGATGCGCGTATCTTTACCAATGATCACTTTTTTAGTGCCAATCTTTGATAAAACTCGTCCTGCAGCCCAGCCTAGTTTTAAAGCAAACTCAGGGGTGATTGGATATTCCCCAACCATACCGCGAACACCATCCGTGCCAAAATATTTTCTTGTTTTACTCATTTAAAAATCCTTTATTACACGCCTGCCAAACGGTTAAGGCATCAACAGTTTCTAATACATCATGAACACGAATGATCTTTGCGCCATTTTGTGCAGCAATAAGTGCGCCGGCTAGGCTACCAGCTAAGCGCTCACTCGTGTCTCTATTTAGTAAATTACCTATCATAGACTTTCGAGATAAGCCCGCCAAAACAGGTAGTTTGAATTGATTAAAATCATCGAATTTGTCGAGGATTTGATAGTTATGTGCCAACGATTTTCCAAATCCAAAACCTGGGTCTAGTATAATTCGCTCTCGCTGAATACCCGCTTGCTCACACGCTTCGATACGCGCAGCAAAAAAGCTATTGATATCAGCAAACAAATCATCGTATTGCGGGGCCATTTGCATTGTGCGAGGCTGACCTTGCATATGCATTAAGCACACTGCCACATCTGGGTACTGAGCAAGCACCTCAATGGCACCAGGCTCTTGAAGAGCTCGCACATCATTTATAATATCTGCACCTGCTTCAATAGCTTGGCGCATTACTTCACTTTTGCTGGTATCAATTGAAATAACACAATCACTGTGTTCACGAAGCGCTTTTACAAGAGGAATAACTCTTGCTAATTCATCTTCTAACGAAACATCTGGTGCGCCAGGACGGGTTGACTCACCACCAATATCAATAATTAAGGCGCCTTGTTCTAATAGTGTATTGGCCTGATTGACAGCGCTGTCTAATTGGCAATAGCTGCCGCCGTCTGAAAATGAATCGGGTGTGACATTTAAAATCCCCATCACAACTGGGGAATCGAGGTGTAAAGTGCGACCTCGTGGTAAGTTAAGAACGGTCATTTATCACCTTTACGGCATGTATAGCAATGGCTAAGATGCATTTGAGTAAACAGTTATACCTATTTCGCTAATAAATATTATTGCAAAGACGGTATCTTAAAATTTGTCTACAAAAAAGCCCCGGCATTCGGGGCTTTTGCTTGTACTATTTTAACGATTATTCCGCTTTATCATCAAGGCTTGTTTCATCCTTTTTGGCTGAATCATCATTTTTCGGCTCTTGTGAGGCTGGCTCAGCCGGCTTTTCTGTACTTTTCTTCTCGTCCGGTCTGCGATCATGCATATCACGAGGTTCGCGAACTGGCTTACGTTCCATAAGATCGTCTATTTGACCTGCATCGATGGTTTCATATTTCATCAATGCATCTTTCATTGCATGTAAGATATCAATATTATCTTTTAAGATTTGTTCAGCACGTTCATAGTTACGGTCAGAGAACAAGCGCACTTCACTATCAATAACTTTTGCCGTTTCATCCGACATGCTCATCGAGCGGCTTCCACCACCACCCATGTACATTTCGTTTTGGTCTTCAGCATAAAGTAATGGACCGAGCTTTTCACTCAAGCCCCACTGAGTCACCATTTTGCGAGCAATGTCAGTAGCACGTTCGATATCGTTACTTGCACCTGTCGTCACTTTATCTTCACCGTATATAAGTGCCTCAGCAATACGACCACCATACAAGCTCGAAATCATTGACTCTAAAAGCTCTTTAGAGTGGCTAACACGGTCTTGCTCAGGTAGGTACATTGTTACACCCAATGCACGACCGCGAGGGATAATAGACACTTTATAAACTGGATCGTGTTCAGGCACCATACGACCAACAATCGCGTGACCCGCTTCATGGTAAGCAGTCATTTCTTTCTCTTGCTCACTCATCACCATGGTCTTGCGTTCAGCGCCCATCATGATTTTGTCTTTGGCGGCATCAAATTCAGCCATACTGACAACACGCTTGTTACCACGCGCTGCATATAATGCTGCTTCGTTTACTAAGTTAGCAAGGTCAGCCCCCGAGAAACCAGGTGTACCGCGTGCAATAACTGCTGCTTCTACGTTGTCACCTAATGGTACTTTGCGCATGTGAACTTTAAGAATTTGCTCACGACCACGAATATCCGGTAAACCAACCACAACTTGACGGTCAAAACGACCAGGACGTAATAATGCAGGGTCGAGTACATCAGGGCGGTTAGTTGCGGCAATAACGATAATACCTTCATTACCTTCAAAGCCGTCCATTTCTACAAGCATTTGGTTAAGTGTTTGCTCACGCTCATCGTGACCACCACCCATGCCAGCGCCACGTTTACGACCTACTGCATCGATTTCATCAATAAAGATGATACAAGGTGCTGCTTTTTTAGCTTGCTCGAACATGTCACGTACACGTGATGCACCCACACCAACGAACATTTCTACGAAATCAGAACCTGAGATTGTGAAAAACGGCACTTTTGCTTCACCTGCAACGGCTTTGGCTAGTAACGTTTTACCTGTACCTGGAGGACCTACCATGAGCACTCCTTTCGGAATGCTACCACCTAATTTTTGGAATTTAGATGGATCACGTAAGAAATCAACAAGCTCAGTAACGTCCTCCTTTGCTTCATCACAGCCAGCAACATCAGCAAAGGTTGTTTTAACTTGGTCTTCGCTCATTAGGCGCGCTTTACTCTTACCGAAAGACATCGCACCTTTACCGCCACCACCTTGCATTTGACGCATGAAGAATATCCACACACCAATTAGCAGCAGCATTGGGAACCAAGAGATTAAAATGCTGGCGAGGAAAGATTGCTCTTCAGGTTTTACACCCTTTACATTCACATTGCTTTTCAAAAGATCATTTAAAATATCTTTATCGTACATCGGCATGATAGTTTGAAAGCGCTCACCATTAGTTTTGGTGCCGGTAATCGTACCTGAACTACTTTCAATAGAAACCTCTTGAATAGCGCCACTACGTGCATCGCTAACAAACTGGGTATAACTTGTTTGGCGATCAGCCTGATCGCCACCATTAAAGCTCTGAAAGACTGACATTAGCACAACTGCAATGACCAGCCAGAGTATTAGATTTTTCGCCATATCGCTCAAGGGGTTAACCTCTTGTATCCAATTAATATAAATTCAACTTAACGCAGCACAACTGTACTACAGTTTGTATCCCGTCGCCACTATATAAACTTCCCGAGAACGGGCACGCGATGCATCAGGCTTTCTGATCTTGACCGCTTTAAAGCTATTACGTACGTCCTGTAAGTATTGATCAAACCCCTCACCTTGGAAAACTTTCACACAAAAAGCACCATTTTTCTTCAAAACTTGGTGACACATATCTAATGCAAGCTCAACTAGATACATGCTTCCTGCCTGATCAACCGATGTATTACCACTCATATTGGGAGCCATGTCAGAAAATACAACATCCACATTTTTCCCATCAATGCGCGTTAATAGCGCATCTAATACCGCTTCTTCTCGAAAGTCACCTTGCAAAAAGTCTACGCCTGCTAACGAATCCATTGGCAAGATATCACAGGCAACAACTTGGCCTTTATCACCCACCTTTTCAGCAAGATACTGTGACCAACTTCCTGGAGCAGCACCTAAATCAACCACGGTCATGGCTGGTTTAATTAATTTATCTTTATTTTGAATTTCATCTAATTTGAATACCGCACGAGAGCGCCAACCTTTCTTCTGCGCTTCGTGAACATAAGGATCGTCAAAATGTTCCTTCAGCCATCGCTTAGAACTAGCTGAATGTTTTTTATTTGCCATAAAATTAATACGTAACTAATTAGTAATATTCTCTAGATGGCGTTAGAATACCCTTAATTCAAGCCATATTCAGCAAAATTTGTAACATCATGAAATTATCGAACAAACAAAAGCAGTTTTTAAAAGGTCAAGCACACAGTTTAAAGCCTGTGGTATTACTTGGCGCAAACGGTTTAACCGAAGGCGTTTTAGTTGAAATTGAAAGCGCTCTAGATATCCACGAGCTTATTAAAGTAAAAGTACCAACGGATGAACGTGAAACAAAAGTATTAATTTTCGATGCAATTGTTCGCGAAACCGGTGCTGTGAAACTTCAAACGATTGGCCATACCATTGTTCTTTACCGTCAAAGTGAAGAGAAAAAGATTCAATTACCTCGCGGTTAAGATTGAAAGCCAATTCTATAAAAAGCCAGCTTGCTGGCTTTTTTAATGCCTAGACGAAATATATAACTAGTTCGATTCACTTTCTCGCGCATATTTCAGTGCGCGATTTATAAATTCTGTTGTTAGCTCATTAATCAGCCCGGTTTCCGCATTAAGCACTAAACTAAAACCAATATTTAAATGTGGAAAAACAACTAAGTCACTGCGGTAGCCTTGTACCCAACCACTATGGTAATAGAGTACTTCACCATCGTAATCATATACTCGCCAACCAAGGCCGTAGTAGGCATCTTTTACATGCCCTCGCCATACGCGACGCCGTGTTTCTTTTTTTGTATGGGTGTATGGTCGCGTTTGTTTTATAAGTGCATCCAGCGGCAATACATCAGGGTACTGGCCTAGCTGCGCATTTAACCAAATAGCCATATCACTAGCGCTGGCATTAACCCCCGCAGCGGCCGCTACCTTGTAGTAATTCTTTTTTAAGCGAGAGGTGTACCAACGCTTTCTTCCTCTTACATGAGGGTGAGCATAATTATTGTCACGCACCATGCCTTCGTAGCCTACGCTCGCATCCGTCATTTTTAATGGTGCAAAAATATATTCAGCTATCCAATGGGCATAGTCCATTTGAGTTGTTTTATAAATAATTGAATCAATGAGACTGAACATAACATTCTGATAACCATAGCACTCACCCGGTTTGCAAATAGGTTCGACAGTTAAAAGCTGTTTAACAATGTCTGGGTAACTCATTCTTGATTCTATTAAATTGTCGTAGGCATTTGGCACTAAACCGCTTGAATGGCTCAGTATATGATAAATTTTTAAATCATCTTTATAGACAGTATTATTGAATTCAGGAATGAACTTACTGATCGGATCATCAATATTGAACTCTCCCTGAGCCGCAAGCTTTGATGTCAATGACCCTGCAAATGTTTTAGAAACTGAAGCCAAGCGAAATCGTGTATGTTTATCTACTTTTCGCCCTTTTGATATTTTAGTTCGACCAATACCTTGGATAAAGTCTTCCTCACCCACTTTAACAATAGCCAAAGAACCACCCGGAATTCCTTTAGCTCTTAATTTTCCTCTTAAATATTTATTGTACTCGCTAACGAAGGGCTGCCAATTTGAGTCACTGCCTGCAGCATGCCCACTGAAAAGAAGGAGAAAAAAAGAAGAAAAAAGAAAGATAATAAAAGTGAGCGTGTACTTCATTCGTTATTGTTTTAGTCTGTTTCGGAAGTTTCTCATTACATAATATCATGAACTTTTGCTTCGACTAACGTACAATACGCACAATATTAACTTTTTTATGGGTAGACTTTTCTTTATGCGCTTACTTGTAGTACTGCTTTTTACAATTATATCAGCTGGTTGCGCCCTAAAACCAGAGCCGGCGCCTTTATTAGCGATGCCAGAAAAACCGTCGCTTAAAAGCCAACGTTTCCAAATTGAGTATAAAACTGAACATGCAGCCCCAAAAGTTAAATCGGTACAACTACCTGCGCATACAGTAAATACAAACCAAACCGTTTCAATTGTTGCTGATAAAACGAGTGTTACAGATACTTTATATGCGCAAATAACAGAAGCATTAAATGAAAAACAATTAAAAGTTGTACAAAATGGACAAGCAGATTACACATTGTCAATCCACCAGCTAGATTTAGAACTTGTTGACGATACCGAATACCAATTAGTGACACCTGAAAAACCATTGCCACTTTTTGATCAAGTAGCAGAGCAATTCCCAACTCAACAATGTGCCACTATTCAAGCACAGGTGAGTATGCGACTAACCCATAAAAAAACAGGCGATGTTGTATGGTTTGCGAAGTCATCTATAGACAGTGCAAGCTTTCACCGTGAGCCACTCATCTATAGCTTTGAGCAACAGCAATTGATCAAGAACGAACTAGAAGTTGCCAGCTTCGTCAATGAGCAAAATACGGAACAAGCGCGTATGTCGCGTATAAACAATACCGATATTGTGATACCTCAATATCAAACAATTTCTCGCATGAGTGCTTTAACAAAAGAACAAGGCCCATGTAATCGTACTGAAATCAGTGCTCTTACGCCTATGATGCAGTATTACCTTACAAGTATCTTAATCGATAAAATTAAAGTTCAATAAAAAGTTGGTGTTTGCACTTAGCAAAAGTGCAAACACCTATCTCTTACTTCTAAGCTACACTTCCCTAACACCTTTACGACTCGACTACACTTTTTTACAGATTTTGGGAACTCCTTAACAATATACTAATTGCGTATATAATGATGACTTCACTTATTTGTAACAAGGACAACACACTTGCAAACCAGCCGCGCCATACTATTTTTTTGCTTATCTTTATTGGCAACATCGACCCATGCAAGCAACCGTTACTACGCTGATAATACGTTAGAACCCAGCCAAGGTTTTGCATGGGATTGGGGAATTGGGGCTGGTTACTATATCGAAGACTCTTATTTAGTCGGTATGGACTCTTACAATGACGGCTTTGAGCCAGACATTCATCTTGCCCTTTCCTACGACCACTTTTACCTTGATTATGATCAAAGCCAATTAAGTGGTGGATTAACTATTGGCTACAGCATAGTTGATAAGTTTGAATGGGGACTGGACCTAGTTGGTACAAATATTCAATCTGGGTTTGATGAAACAGGCTTAGCCTTTTACGAAGAAGATGTAATTGAAGAGCTTGCTGGTATTAAAAGCAGAGATTATGACTTTGATGTTGGACTGCGCCTATCAAGACGTTTTGATAATTCACAGATCTCTTTTGAGTATTTGCATGATATTTCAGGCGCGCACAACGGCTGGGTGATGAACAGTTTCTTTAGTCAAATAATTCCTTGGCGTAATTGGGAGTTTCGTTCGGGTATCGGTTTAAGTGCTTATTCTGAAGACTTTACTAACTATTATTTTGGTATTACTCCCTCTGAAGCCAATTCAAATAGACCTGTATACACCCCAAGCACATCATACAGTCTTATCTTTGAGTTTCATGCTGAGTACCCAATAAACCAAAACTGGGTATTTTTAACTGGCTGGCTATCAACATGGTTTTCTGATGATATTCATCAAAGCCCAATTGTCTCCCAAGAATATCAGCACAAAGCCAAGGTAGGCCTGCGCTATGTTTTTTAAATACTATTTCTTATTAGCGCTCCCTATCGTCAGTGTCAAAGCGCAAGAGCAGCCCAATGAAGAGGCAAGCCTTGTGTCACTGCCTGACACATGTGTTGCCCTGCGTGAAGGACGTAATTGCTATGCCGATGTAGAAGTATCATGGCATCAACCAAAGGGTAATTACTGCTTACGCGACGGTCACACAAAACATATTATGCAGTGTTGGCTTATGCAACAAACTGGCCTTTTTCGCTATCAGTTTGACTCTGCTGAAACGGTCAATTTTGAATTGGTCAATAGTAACAATGGCAAGGTCGTTGATACCACTGAAATACAGGTGCAGTGGGTGTATCAAAATCGTCAAAAGAAACGCCGTTGGCGTCTGTTTTAATTGTTTGGAGTAAAAGATGGAACATTATGGCACTATTCTGCTCGTAGAAGATGATATTTCACTGGCTAAGTGGGTCGCAGAGTACTTAACTGAGCAAGGCTATAAAACGACAATTTGTCAACGTGGCGACCAAGTAATTGAGCAAGTCAGAGCGACACCACCGGACTTAGTTCTATTAGATATCATGCTGCCTGGTCAAGATGGTATTAGTGTGTGCCGAGAGTTGAGGCAGTTTTACCAAGCGCCTATTATTATGCTCACAGCCAGAGACGATGAAATGGACGAAGTAATTGGCCTTGAAGTCGGCGCAAGTGATTACATGATGAAACCTGTACGACCACGAGCACTCTTAGCCCGTATAAAAACGGCCTTACGTGCAAATATTGATAACAAAGAGCCGCGCTTAGAAAATCCAAACATAACTGTTGGCAAACTTACTGTAGATACCGAATCACGCACTGTGTTTCTTGCTGATCAAGAAGTGCATATTTCAAGTGCGGAATACCTATTGCTGCATTATTTGGCAAGCAATGCAGGTCAGGTTGTGTCGCGCGATGCAGTTTTTAAAGCAACAAAAGGCAGAGAATATGATGGCTTAGACAGAAGTGTCGATGTGCTTATTTCGTCACTGCGCAAAAAATTTAATGATGACCCCCAACACCCTGAAAAAATTAAAACCATCTGGGGGCGTGGCTACTTGCTCGTCGCGACAGCGTGGCAATAGATGATATAACGCGTGAAAAAGTTTTATATTTCATTACTGGGCAGTGCACTGCTATCAATAATCATATTGGGCTGGCTAATTGACGCATTTAGCCAGCAAACCCATCAACCGCAAGATACTTTTCATAGCCAAACCCAAATGATTAAAGGGTTTACTAAACAGTTGTCGGTACTGCCTGCGGATAAACGCGCGAATGCAATCAAGCAACTAGAGCAAGATTTCAACGTGCAACTAGAGTATCGCTCAACTCAAGCGTTAGCACTTCCTCACTCTTTGCTCTCACAAATTACAATGCCTACAGGCTTAATACTTGAAGATCAACAAGGATACTACTTACTCTATAGCGAGCAAGCACTTGGCTCATATCATCTTAAAATGCGTTTAGAGAAAGCGCATTTACATGATCAAGGGAATGATGTTCTCCTTACCCTACTCTTCTATGCTGGGTTATGTGTCTTTATGGGCTTTATTATCACTCCACTTGCAAAACGTCTCAGCATCCTTAATGATGCCGCGCAACGCTTCGCCAAAGGTGATTTAACAACCCGCATTAAACCATCTCATTTTACCTATATTAAAGACGTCGAGCTCACCTTCAATCGCATGGCGAATCAAATAGAGAAACTACTTGATGAAAATAAGCTAATGGCTTCGAGTTTATCGCACGACATTAGAACGCCTGTTGCTTGCCTACGCTTCGGTTTAGAAGCCGCACAAGACTGTACTAATGAAGAAAAGCGTCTTGAGTACTTATCACGAATGGAGCAAGATTTAGATCAAATGGAGTCAATGCTAAAAAGTTATCTCGCTTTTGCTACCTTAGAACAAAAAGCAAATAAACTAACCTTTAGCGAATCTGACCTAGAAAATTACTTACTTAGCTTGATTCAACAAGTTCACCCTAAGCTTGAGCAACGTTCATTACGCATCAGTCACGACATAAGACAAGGACATATATGTGCTGACTTAGATTGGTTAGCACGTGCGATTGTAAACCTATTAAGTAATGCCTGTGACTTTGCACGTTCCGAAATAGTTTTATCTGCCTCCTACAACCAAGACTTGGTTACTATTAAAGTAGAAGACGATGGCCCAGGTGTGCATAAAAAAAACTGGGGGAAAATATTCAGTCCGTTCTTTCAAGAACAGAGTCACCGAAATCGTGACGGTGAAAGCTATGGCTTAGGCCTGGCGATTGTTGCAAAAGTGGCTGATTGGCATCATGGCACTGTCAGTGTATCAAAAAGCCAGTCTCTTGGTGGCGCATGCTTTACCCTCAGTATTCAAAATAAAAGCCTTTGAATATGTTTCAATTGTGTTAATTGTTACGTATTGTATTAGCTAATTGAACGAAATATATGCTGGCAGCAGATTCGAGGCGATTACAAGTAAAAATGCCCACTATTAACCCTTTTTATTTAGTGTTAATTCAAGTAGATTGTCAGCGCCGTCACAAATAGAGAAGTAACAACAATATGAGCGCATCACGTGGGGAGTTCAGCTCCCGCTTTGGATTTATTATGGCCGCAGCCGGCTCCGCTGTTGGCTTAGGAAATATTTGGGGTTTCCCTACACAAACAGCAAGTAATGGCGGCGCAGCATTTTTAGTTGCTTACTTAGTCCTTGCATTTTGCCTAGCTTACCCAGCATTAATGGCTGAGCTTGTTATAGGCCGTCATGGCCAAGCCAATGCTGTCAGCTCCCTTAGAAAAGTGACAAACCAGCCATGGCAGAAAAAATTTGCTTTTGTAGTTGGCTTTGGCGGTATTATTTGTGCTGGTTTAATTTTAAGCTTTTATGCCATCGTAGCTGGCTGGATGCTCAGTGCAACATTAGAGCCGGTAGCACAATTAACGGGTCAAGAACCTGCTATCACTTGGTTAAGTGAGCAGTCACTATCAAGAAACCTAATTTTTACAGCTGCGTTTATTATTTTGACCGTTGCTATTATTTCTAAAGGTGTTGAAAACGGCATTGAAAAATGGTCAAAGCGCCTAATGCCTGCCCTATTAGGCATTTTGTTTATGCTTATCATTTACGTGATGACCCAAGATGGCGCAGTTGAAGGTTTAAAAGCCTACTTAGTGCCTGACTTTTCTTCTATTTTAAACCCAGAGTTGTTAGTTAATGCCCTTGGACAAGCATTTTTCTCGTTATCTTTGGGCACCAGTGTGATGATCATCTATGGCTCATACATTAGCAAAAAAGAGAATCTCGTGTCCCTAGGTGCTTATGTTACTTTGATCGATGTGTTTATTGCCTTTGTAGCCGGTTTATTGATTATTCCTGCGATGTATGTTGCACAGGCACAAGGCGTACAGATTTTCTCTGCTGAAGGCGTACTACTGTCTGAAGATACGTTAGTGTTTCAAGTGCTGCCTGCACTTTTCACCAGTATGGGTGATGTGGGTATTTTCGTTGGCTTTGCCTTCTTTGCTTTAATGAGTATTGCAGCGTTAACTTCATCTATTTCAATGCTGGAAGCACCCGTCTCTTATGCAGTTGAGCGCTTTGCTCTAAAACGTGTGCAAGCGACATGGTTAATTGGCGGTATTATTGCCCTTGTCAGCTTTACGATCGTTTTCAACTTAGGCACATTGTTTGGCTTTGTGATCACACTAACCACTAAGATTGGCCAACCAATTTTAGGATTAATGTGTTGTATATTTGTAGGTTGGATTTGGCACCGTGCATCTTTATTAAAAGAAATTCAACAAGGCTGCCCAGAAGCTGAAAATAGCTTCTTCTGGAAAGTGTGGCCATGGTATATCAAATTCATTTGTCCATTGGCCATTGCACTGGTATTTGCAAACTCGCTGTTAAGCTAAGAGGTTACTTGAAGTAGCCCTTTCCTTTGGGCTACTTCAAACACATATCCTGATGTGGAATACCGTCTTCTAAGTAATCATCACCGACATTTTTAAAGCCAAACTGTTGATAAAAGCCCGTTAAATAACATTGAGCACCTATCAAAATAGCTTTCTCTGGCCAGTGTTGCTGACATGTCTCTATAGCGATTTTCACAAGTTTACTTGCCAGTCCTTCTCCCCTAAATTGCTCAGCAACAAGCACACGACCAAACGCACTGAACTGCTCATTTTTGTCATAACACCGAGCGTAGGCAGCCAGTTGCTGCTCTTTAAACACAAAGACATGCTGAGTCAGGTCATGGTTATCAACCTCGTCAATCTCTGGGTAAGCACAGGTTTGCTCTACAACAAACACCTCAACCCGTGCTCGTAAAATTGCGAATAATTCATCTTTACTGAGTTCAGTGTAACTTTTAACAGAAAACATAAGATTCCTTTTGCAAGACAAAAAACCCAGCCGTAGCTGGGTTTAAAGTGTATTAACTCAATTGAGCCCTAAGCGAATAACCGCTCTAATTGGTCACATAATTGCGACAGGTTTACGTGATCGTGCTCTATCGTTAAATCAACATAACCATCCCCTCTAAAAGCACGGTCTAATTCAATTAACACATGCGTTTTATGAGCTTCTGGCACAAATGACAACTCAACTTCTTGTAAACCAAAAAGGCTACGACTATCTGGACGATACTCAAGTTCTTGATAACACCCTGAGTGAGATTGAAACGTAGGTGCACGTAAGTAACCCTTTTCAACATCTGCCTTGACTAGGTTAAAACCTAATTTATCCATTGCGTGCATAAACGTGCTAACAGCATCATTCGGATAAATATGCAATGAGTCACGATCTGTTGGATCAAGCGCCATATCAATATCAAGGCCCGTTTCTAACCAAACATGCGATTGATTATAGCCAGCGTTAATTTCCGTGATTGGGGTCTCTGAATGCAAGCGTGCTTCAAATGGAATATGCTTTTCCTCGCCCGCTGCAATCGTGCCGACATCCGTGATACGCCATTTTTCGATCACATGATTTGTAAAATACTCACCATCTTCACCTTCAACTTTCACACGCGTCATTAATGCTAAGTCTAAGCCAGTAATATCTTGCTCTACATCACCGCCTTTAATAACGATAACTGCATTAAATTTTTGGCCTGGCTGTAAATGCTCTGTTTCCAGTACAGTGTCTACCTTTGCTGCACCAATACCTACTGATGCAAGGATTTTCTTAAACATCTTTTCTCCTTAAGCCGTCTCTTTTCTAATTGGCTTAAATTCCTTTGTTGTTGCATCTTAACCACAATTAAAAGCTAATGTCAGCGAAAAAATGATGCTTTTAGCGCATTAATCAATAAATAGTGCGTAAGTGTTCATTTTTTAGACTCTTTATATTCGATATTGTTTTCCATTAGTGAATATTTCGCTACACTCCTAACAAATGAAGTCAAAAGAAGAATTATGGAACTAATATACTTTGCTACTGCGTTCGTATGCGGCTTTGCTGTCTATCAGTTAAAGCTCCCCCCTTTAATTGGTTTTTTATTAGCAGGATTTGCGCTTAATTTATATGGCTATAAAACCACTGAATTACTCAACACATTAGCGAACTTAGGCGTAACCTTACTGCTATTTAGTATTGGCTTAAAATTAAAAGTTTCTAACCTTATAAAACCACAAGTATGGGCACCTGCATCAATGCATATTGTGTTGAGTAGCACGCTTTTTAGTGGCTTTATGCTGTTACTTGGTGCATTCGCACTTCCTCTTTTTAGCGAACTGACTTGGCAAAGTGCACTCTTGGTTGGTTTTGCGTTTAGCTTTTCAAGTACTGTGTTTGCCGTTAAGGTCCTTGAAGAACGGGGAGAAATGTCTAGTCTACATGGCAAAATTGCAATAGGTATCTTGGTAATGCAGGATATATTCGCAGTTATTTTCTTAGCGATTAGTACAGGTAAAGCACCTAATATTTGGGCATTAGCATTATTGATAGGGCTTCCGGTTCTGCGCCCTATTATGTTTTGGATTTTAAACCGCTCTAAGCATGGTGAACTACTGCCTTTATTTGGCTTTTTCTTTGCGCTGGTTTTAGGGTATCAAGCCTTTGAATTTGCGGGGCTCAAAGGTGATTTAGGTGCACTTATCATCGGGATGATGTTTGCCCCTCACAAAAAAGCAGGTGAGCTATCAAAATCACTACTAAATCTGAAAGATATCTTGCTTGTTGGCTTCTTCCTAAACATAGGTTTGAACGCAGAGCTTACCGCGCATGCTGTATTGGTGGCGATGGTGATTATTTTAGTGTTACCAATTAAAGTTGCGCTCTATTATGTTTTAACTAACGCCTTCAAATTACGTGCACGTACTTCACTGCTTAGCGCATTTAGCCTTGCTAACTATAGTGAGTTTGGTTTAATCGTTTGTGCCGTTGCTGCCAGCAGTAATATGATCACCTCCGAATGGCTCGCGGTTATGGCGATTGCCGTATCAATTACTTTTATTTTGGCATCTCCTTTAAATAAACGCTCTAACGAAATTTATGTAAAGATTGAGCACTGGCTACTTAAATTTGAAAGTAATAGCCGCTTAACCGAAGAGTTACCAGTGAACTTAAACGACACCAAAATTGTTATTTTTGGTATGGGCCGTATTGGTACAGGGGCATACGAAACTATTAGCCAAACACATCCAAATCTCGTTGCTGGCATTGATATTAAACCTGATGTAGTAGATAAGCACATTAAACGAGGGCGCCGCGTTCTTTTAGCTGACGCCACAGACCCTGACTTTTGGCAACGGGTAAACCACTCTCATGTTGGCATGGTTATGCTTGCGATGCCAAAGCACATGCAGAATATTTTTGCCCTAGAGCAGCTAAAAGCATCTGGATACCAAGGCCAAGTAACAGCTATTGCAAATTACCCTGACCAGCAAAAAGAGTTAGAAGATATGGGTGTAGATTCTACCTATAACTTTTATCTAGAAGCGGGTAGCGGCTTTGCCGAGCACGTAAAACAAAAACTTTTCTCATAATGTAAAAAAATAATTCTCAGGGCCTATATTTGGTACTGAGAATTATTTTCATTATATTCAGCGACTTGCTATTGCTATTTTTAGTACGCTCTAATAGCCGTACCTAAAGCAGGTCAAGCTTATTTACAAAGCTTTACATCCAGATTAGCCATCCAATCTAAAAAAAGAGTAAACTCGCTATATGATACTTTGCTAAGTATCTATTTTTAGCACAAAAAAGTTTATTAATTCTGTTTACGATTTCATTTGTGCGACTACTGTTAAGCTAATTGAGGTTGTTTAAGATGAAAGATAAGTTTACCAGTGCGTTAAAAGTAAACGCAGATGATGCTTGTTCGGGGAAACTTATTGACATACAACGTCGACTGGATGAGTTACAGCACGATGGCATGAGCGCAACAGACATTAGAACTGTATTGTTTAATAAAATGCTCGATGTTTATCAAGTGCCAAATGATCACTTTCTTCGAGAGGGTAAAACCCCCGCTCGAATTGATGACCCAAGTATTGTTACTAAATTAAAAGAACTTGGCTTTTCTAAAAAAAGTCGTCACCAATTACATTAAGTTTTTTCGTCATCAACGAAATAAACGCTACGCTATTGTGGGGGCCTACCTCCCTCACTAAATAGGCTGTTTCTTGCCCGTCACAGCCTATTTTCTCTCCCCTTTTTACCGTATCATTTAGCTTTACAATTCTTTGAGATAAAGATGGATACAGCTCAACTTAAACAAGCCATTAATACGAAAATGCCATTTGGCAAGTACGCTGGACGCCCTCTTTTGCTATTGCCTGAACCTTATTTGGTGTGGTTTAAGCAACAGGGCTTTCCAGCAGGTCAGCTTGGTGCTCAGCTCGCAATGATGTATGAAGTAAAACTAAACGGATTAGAGCAAATGTTGATGCCTCTTTTAGACAATAAATAATTTTATTTTTGAGAACTTTTTTGCTAACTGACGGTCTATTAATTTGCTACTTGTTTATTTTTGGTTTTAACCTCAAAAAAAGCGCCTCAAGGCGCTTTTTTTATATCTACATAAGTCATGTAAATTAATAATAGTTAATCACTTTAAACGATTTAACTTATTACTATCAGCGTTAAAGCTTTATTATCCAACAGGATGCTTTATCAAAACTCAATAATGTTCTGTATTAAATAAGCGGATGGTAAACTTTGCACCGCCTAACTCAGAGTCATTCACTTCATACGTACCACGATGCCAACTGATAATTTTAGCAACAATCGCCAACCCTAAGCCAAAACCACCTGTTTTCTTATCTCTACTTTTATCTAAACGCGTGAATGGTTTAAACACACTCTCCCACTCACTTTTAGCGATTCCAGGTCCATCGTCTTCAACGGTAATGACAAGCTCTTTATTATGCTCTTCAAGGGAAACAATGATTGTATGTGCAGCATACTTTTGCGCATTACCCAATAAGTTTTGAATACAGCGAGCCATAAAGTGCTCATCACACTTATAAACTAAGCTAAGCGGTGCCTTTATTTGCACGTCTATATCTGTCGCAAACTCAAGTTTATTAACCACACTGGTAACGAGGGCAGTTAAATCACATGAGCGGTTGATAAGGTTAGGCTTGTGGGATTCTAAACGTGCATACTCAAGCATTTCTGACACTAACGCTTCAAGTTCAACAATATCTGCATGCATATTGTCTAAATAGGTAAAAGACTGCTCATTCTCTACTTGTTCTTCAAGCATTGCTATTGCGAATTTCAAACGCGCTAGCGGCGTTCTAAATTCATGAGAAACTGATGAGGTTAGCTCCTGCTGTGCTGCTAATAAGTATTGAATACGCTCTTGCATGGCAGATAAAGTATCGGTGATCGGTAAGAAAAAAGACTTTGAAGCATCATGTAATTCAAAATCTTGCGCACCACCTACAGCCTCACAAGCAAGGGTCAGCTTATTAAAATCTCTCCACAGTAAAAAACTCCATAAGCCTACGGGAACACCGACGACCATCAATAGTAAAAAATAAGGCCAGACAGAGCTAAAGCTTGGGTTTGATACAGTTAATGGACCAATTTGGAGTAATTGCTGATCGTTGAGAGTTATGTACCAAACAACCTCTTGTTGCTGGTTAAATAAATACAAATAATGGTGAGAAGCTAAATCGGCTTTTAAATCATCAGGAAGTGCTAAGTCATTCCTGTCGATGATTTCACTATCAAATTCATTTTGGAGTTTCGATAGGCCGTCTTTAGTTTGGCTTAATAACCAAAGAGATTTACCAAATTCTTTATCGAGTGCGATTTGCTGTTGGGAGTCTTCATAGGGCCACAGTTGTTCGATGACCCCACTGACAAGAAACAGAGAAACAATTATATAAAGATATAAACTCGCAAACAGCTTCCCCATTAACAGCTAGATTTCCCAAGCATCTGATACGAATAAGTATCCTTGTCCCCAAACTGTTTTAATACGGTATGGTTTATCACTGTTATCACCTAACTTCTTGCGGATTCTTGATACCCGAACATCAACAGTGCGATCTAAACCATCATATTGACGTCCAATCATATGTTGATGGACATGCTCACGGCTTAGCACTTCACCTGCATTGGAAGCCAAAAGCCACAACAATTCAAATTCATGTGATGTAAGTGTAATCTCATTGCCTTTTAGTGTAACAATGCGGCTCGTTTTATCAATTGATAAATCACCAAATGTGATTTCTTCAGGGGCTTTAGTCGTTGCATGCCCACGACGCAGTAACGCATTAATTCTTGCAAGTAGTACACGTGGTTCTGCCGGTTTGATTACATAGTCATCAGCACCAAGCTCCAGACCGATGACCTGATCAAAATCTTCACCTTTCGCGGTTAACATAAGAATTGGCAAGTTGAACTTATCGCGTACTTGACGGCACACACTAAAGCCATCTTTGCCTGGTAACATGACATCAAGAATCATTAAATCAACAGGGTTATTTTCTAGGTATTCGAAAACTTCGTCGCCGCGTTCAAGGACCGCAACATCCAACCCATTGTGCTGAAGGTAGTCTCGTGTTAACTGTTGTAAACCGAGATCATCTTCAACAAGTAAAATCTTTGTCATTGGTTGCTCCTGAATTAAAAAAAGCTCCACGGAGAGCGTAATCTTCGTCTTGTCGTTTTTGCTTCTGTGCTCTGCACTTCAACTTTTGCTGTCGCAACTTTGCTCCCCGTGTGCGGATTGACTAAGGAGTATATTGTTTCAACCTGAACCCGCGCTTTATAGCTGAAGCGGCCTTTTTGCATGTTCTGCCAGCACTGAACTTGTTGATCATTCTGATACAAACATACATCTTGAGGGTGTGTTAATTGCCAACTTATTTTTAGTTCAAGATCGCAAAATTCGTGCTGTTGAAAAACAACACACACTTTAGGTGATACATCGAAGAGAGATGCTTGTGCATGGCTCGGGAATCCCCAAAAAACAGCAACAAACACACCCAGACTAAAAACAAAAAACTTCATATTAAAAAATATGATTGAATCCTATAAAAGCAGTCATCGAATACGTGTGTTCAAAAAGCGGACTGTCATCTACGCCCGAGTAATCGTAATATGCTAAATGAAAACGAAGTGAGTTGCCCTCACTCAAGGGCCAACGGGCGTCGATTTTAGCATAAGGTTGCCAACTACTGCCAACACCAATTTTCCCATGTGAGGTTTCTTTCGCCGATAAGCCATAAAAGTAATCGTTTAACTTAGCGGATTTATACCAGACGCCTAAGCTTGGAGTCAGCTCTAACTGACCTATTTGCTGGAGTGTCTGCCATTGAACTGCACTTCTTGTGCCTTTATATACGTTGGATACATCTGCTAATGCTTGCAGCGAGAATATATGGTTATTATGAATGTAATGGTAACTTAAGCCTGCATCTAATGCCCAACGACGCTTACTGATATCGTTCACAGAGATACGCTCAGCATTCAATTCATTCTTTTCCGTAGAATTGACAAAACTGCTCGAAGTTTGCAGTGCAAAAACATTACTAGGGTGAAAATCAATAAAAAAGCGCGTTTCAGGGTTAAACTCCGCCACTACATTAAAAACATGAGATGACGTTTCATGAAAAGCATAACCAAGTCGGCCATTATCAAAAAACCACTTTTCACCGTAATAAGCAATTTCAGGTAAGAGTATAAGCGGTAGATTTTTCCCCCCATGCAGCGGGTTTGTGATCACCCCAACTCCCGTATTGACACCCAAATACCACTTATTGGCTTCAACTTCTTGAGATGCTGAACGGCTTTCTCGTTCTGTTCGGGTTGAGTCTTCTGCACAGACTTGATTCATAGATATAAAAATCAAGACGCACATTATTACCCAATTATTGATCGTTATCGTTTTCATGTTTGTTACGACCACAGGCAGTTTCCAGTTAGTCTATGGTATCAAGGTGTGAATAGGCTGTCTTTTATAGGTTACAAGTATTCACAATTTTGATACATATATCAGCTAAGTTTGTTACTCTTCAACAATCTCAAGACGGTTTCTTCCATGCTCTTTAGCAAGGTAAAGAGCTTGGTCAGCTTTGGCAATCAGTTGTTCCGGTTGACTATTCTTAGACTTAATAGCAATCCCAAAACTTGCAGTTATTTTACTTAACACATTTGTCGATTTAGGTTTCTTGACTTGTAACTTCGATATCGCGATGCGAAGCTGTTGAGTGAAGTTAGTCATATCACTGACACTTGCAAAATGTGCAGTAAAGCAAAACTCTTCCCCACCAAAGCGATAAACCTGCCCAACACTCGAAACGTGTTTGAGTAATTTACTCGCTACAGCTCTCAGAACTTGGTCTCCCTTTTGGTGTCCGAATGTATCATTAAATTGCTTAAAATGATCAATATCAACCATCACCAACACGGCAAGGCCAGCCAAATGAGCCGCTTGGCAGAATCGAGAAATGTCTTCATCAAACTTGCCACGATTATAAAGCCCTGTCAGCGTATCTTTTTCTGCTTTATTTTTCGAAAGAGTAAGCTCCTGCTTTAATTCGGATATTTCTGCATAGGCTTGTGCTAACTGGTTTTGAAAATCCTGTGCACGGTCCTGTAAAGCGGCTGACTCACCACTTAGTCGCTCTACACAGTCCAACACATTATCAAAGCTATCTCCATCGCTTAAATTTACATCGTTGAGTTGCTCTCGGCACTCTTGGAGTGTTTGATTAAACTGAATAGAGTGAACAAGCGTGTCGTTTATGCCTTGCTGAACATTACTTACCACACCATTGAAATCATTCGATAGTTGATAGAACAAAGACAGATCATCTTGAGATAAATATTTATTAAAAAGATACTTTGCTCGCTCTTGGTCGCATGTACTGAATGTGCGAATAATATTATCAAGTTCTTCATTAAGCGCTTTATTTCTGCCACTCACATAGCAATACCACAACGCATAATTAAGCGGTGTAATAGGCATTTTATATTTAACCATTAAGGGAATAGCGCGCTTCAAACAACTACTTGAGTAGCTCAGCGAATGCTCAACGTGAGCTGACAGAATCATGTGTCCATGCCATCAGTATTTTTATTATTTTGATTTACGTTAGCAACACATTGTAAAAAATCAATAAAAAATCTGCAATAATCGCCAAATCCCAGCAAAAAACACGGAAAACATTAACAAAAAACAATACAAAAGAACTGCTTTTAATAGCTGTTTTTGCAAGACAAAATAATCCAAAAACCCTAAGTAAAAAAGATGAGGTCTGCTAATTTAAGAAAATGATGTGAAATATAACCGCGTCAATTTAGCCAAAAGTTAAAACGACTGGAGGTTTATAGACGGCTGATAACAATTATATCAACCGCCTTAGATTTTATTGAATGGTTTCAAATTAGTTTACAGCTGACCAAGGGCCATTAGCTGTTTCTGGCGAGTCACCTTGAGTCCACCACTTAGCGATATATATAACATTGTTAAAGCTTACTTTGTCGTCTTTAACATATACCTTTGTACTGTCCCATGCAGCAACACCACCTACCGGAGGATTGCCCTCTGGTGGTGTTAGCGTGTCAACGACTGTTACTTGAGGCCAGTTTACGTGCGATTGATAAAAGTTTGTTACGCACTTTTCATAATCATCAGGGACCAGTGCTGAATAGGCAGTTTGATAACCAACTAACTTACACTCAAATGATTGGCCTCCTGGTCTGTCGCTGTAATATGCCCAGTCTGCTTCCCAGTTTGTATAGAGAACATCGGTTGAATCATTAAGGTTTAAACTACCAAAAGGAGTTTGCTGCCAGCAGGTGTTCTCTTCATCTGTTTCAATCGGAATATAATAGTAATTCGATAGACCTTCCCAATAGCGAATGCGATTTACTGGCTGTCCCTTGGTGCGGTTTTGCTCGCCACATTCAATTCCCCCATTTATTACATTAATTGTTGTGCCAAAACCGTATCCAATCCCCGCACTGAGCTCTTTTTGTGATGGCACCCAAGTTCTATCAATAACGTGTAGCATCGCCGGTTTTGGTGCTTGAGGTGTTAAGAAAAACCAAATAGCTGAGGCAAGATTGAGCCAAGAATCTGCTACTAAGCTTGGGTTGTTAAGTAGCACAGTTGCATCACCATTAAACATCACTTCCGAAAATGCACCATAATTAAAATGATACGAAAGCTGCTTCGCACCGCGGCCGAAATAACCTTGTCCTTCTGCGCATGGCCAACGGCGATTTTGCCAATCATTTTGACCACACCCTGTTGTATAACCGGCCTGCCCTTCTGACCACCCCATTTCGCGGACATGTACTAAAGCCTGTTGCCATTCTTCGAGTTGTAATGGGTTGTCAGAGATATTATCTTTGGCGATATGACCACCGGTTTCTTGTGCAAAGTGTGCAAATGCAGTGATGATAGACTTTTTACAAATAGCATCGGAATCGCGACCATCAGTGTATTCACCACAAAAAGCAGGGAACTTACCTATTGCCCGTAAAAAACGTGTGTAGGTATACTCAGGCGCAGCCATTCCCGTCAGAAAGTCCCACTCTTGCTGACCAAAGACTCGTTCAACACGTTTCACATTTTCTGGGTTGCTTGCATTGTTAGGTGTAATAGCTTCAACAA
Organism: Pseudoalteromonas sp. L1; assembly: GCF_021728095.1. Taxonomy (NCBI): domain Bacteria; kingdom Pseudomonadati; phylum Pseudomonadota; class Gammaproteobacteria; order Alteromonadales; family Pseudoalteromonadaceae; genus Pseudoalteromonas; species Pseudoalteromonas sp. L1. Next base: position 236,259 of record NZ_JAKKCT010000003.1, read on the forward strand.
TACTATTATCCCTCGTTTCAAGCGCTTTTGCCCAGGTTTGATACATGGGGTCGGATGCTTTAGCATCACGAGCCGCATTTAGTTCTGCACGAGATAGCAAATAGCCGTCTGGGTTATTCGGGTCATCAACAATCGTTAATGCGTTAGCTGAGGCGATAAGAGCAACTTGCAGAGCAAGCAGTTTGATAGCGTGGGTTTTCATCGTCTTTCCTTTGAATTGTGTGTTTCTAAAATAGGTTTTAACCTTTTGTTAACACTAGATGCAAAATGACATCGCTGTCAAGTTTCCACATCAATTCTATAAAAACTGCTTACTCCTGCAATTAAAACGATGACCAATCATGCCTTAATAAGTTAGTAACGACTGCGCAATTTCCCAAATAGCATTTAAGGCGGGATCATGCCGCTCTTTCTTAAGCACTGCTAAGCCAATTTCAAAGCCTGGAATATCTTTTTCTGCCTCACTAATAACCTGAACCTTTTCTTTTAACGGGCTATTATCAAGTACAATTTTAGGCACCATCGCAACACCTAAACCCAAACTTACCATCGAAACCATGGCTTCATGACCTGCTACATGGGCGTAAATACGACCATGAATATTTTTCTTTCGCCACCACTGCTCTAATCGCTGCCTAGACAATCCTTGTTCAGCAACAATAAATTCTAAATTAGACCAATTAATTGTTTCTAAATCTTTAAGTTGTTCACTGATAGGACAAGCTATTTTAGGTCCGATAAGTACCAAAGGAGAATACCCGATACTGGTAAAGGCAATTTGCCCTGGTAATTTAACTGGTTTTGCTGCAATCGCCATGGCTTCATGGCCATCCAATACACGATTTATGGCAAGCGCAGGATCACCTGTGTTGAGTGTAATTTCGATATAAGGATGCTGCATCCGCAGTTGTTCAAGAATTTGATGTAAAAAGCTATATGAGGCAGTAACAGAACAATAAATACTGACATTACCGTATATATGTTGTTGTGGCTCTTGGATATCAGCTTTAAATCGGTGCCAACTGGCAAGCGTCGCATTGGCATAATCACAAAATGCTTTTCCCTCTTGAGTTAGCTTAACCGTGCGGTTGTCACGATTAAATAATACTGCGCCTACTTCATCTTCAAGCTGCTTGATATTACGGCTTAAAGTAGGAGCACTAATATGGCAAAGCTCACTGGCTCTAGCAAAGTGGAGCGTTTTAGCTAGGGCTAAAAAGTAATTAAGATGTTTGTGATCCATTGTGACTACCATTTCATTTTATGAAACACTTTAATTCAAATATATCATTTTACGCAAGAGATAAAATTGCATACTGTTAAGCCATACAAAGAGCGCAAACTTTTATTCTTTGTTTTTTAAAAAACTTGTATTTATAGGACACTAACAATGGCGAATTATTTTAATACTCTTCCTTTGAGAGAGCAGTTAGCGCAATTAGCGCAATGTGAATTTATGGACCCATCAGAATTTGCTGATGGCGTAGACGCTTTAAAAGGAAAAAAACTCGTTATTGTCGGCTGTGGTGCACAAGGCCTTAACCAAGGTTTAAATTTACGTGATTCTGGTTTAGATGTTTCTTATACACTGCGTGAGTCAGCGATTGCTGAGCGTCGTCAATCTTTCTTAAATGCATCTGAAAACGGCTTCACGGTAGGCACATATGAAGAGCTTATTCCAACGGCTGATGTAGTATTAAACCTCACTCCTGACAAACAACATACCTCTGTTGTTAATGCCATCATGCCGCTGATGAAACAAGGTGCAACGCTTGCCTATTCACACGGTTTCAACATTGTTGAAGAAGGCATGCAAATTCGCGAAGACTTAACTGTTATCATGGTTGCGCCTAAATGCCCAGGTTCAGAAGTACGTGAAGAATACAAACGCGGCTTTGGCGTACCAACACTCATTGCAGTTCACCCAGAAAACGACCCTCAAGGTCATGGCCTAGCGCAAGCGAAAGCGTATGCAGCTGGTACCGGAGGTCATCGTGCTGGTGTACTAAAATCATCATTCATTGCAGAAGTTAAGTCTGACTTAATGGGTGAGCAAACGATTTTATGTGGCATGTTACAAACAGGTTCACTACTTTGCTTTGATAAAATGGTCGAAAAAGGTATTGATGCAAGTTACGCGTCAAAGTTAATCCAATACGGTTGGGAAGTGATCACTGAAGCACTTAAGTATGGCGGTGTGACTAACATGCTTGACCGCTTATCAAACCCAGCAAAAGTTAAAGCATTTGAATTAAGTGAACAACTTAAAACAATCATGCGTCCACTTTATAACAAGCATATGGACGATATCATCAGCGGCGAATTCTCTCGCGGCATGATGGCTGATTGGGCTGAAGATGATGCAAAGCTTCTTGCATGGCGTGCTGAAACTGCTGAAACCGCATTCGAAAAACAGCAAAATACCGATGAAGAAATTAACGAGCAAACTTTCTTCGACCAAGGTATCTTGATGGTTGCTATGGTTAAAGCAGGCGTTGAACTTGCGTTTGAAACCATGACTGCTGCTGGCATTATCGATGAATCGGCTTACTATGAGTCATTACACGAAACGCCACTGATCGCCAACACGATTGCGCGTAAAAAGCTTTTCGAAATGAACCGAACAATTTCAGATACAGCTGAATATGGTTGCTACCTATACAACCACGCATGTTTGCCTTTACTACAAGATTTTATGAAAGATATCGACACTGATGTTATTGGTAAAGGTTTAGGTGATTCATCAAATCAGGTGGACAACCAAACCTTAATCGCAGTGAACAAGGCCCTGCGTGAGCACCCAGTTGAAATTGTTGGCAGTAAATTACGTGGTTACATGTCGGCAATGAAGAAAATAGTTTAACCCTAGAAAGTAAGTTTCGCTTGTTAGAAACCAAGCCCAATTGCATATGCTTTGGGCTTTTTTTGTTCCTAGTTTAATTCGTCATCTGAAAAGTCTATGCTAAAATGACTACCTTAATGTTGTAACCTAAGACACTTTCATGGCGTTAAATCACCTTACCATTACTAAAAAAATCACTCTACTAGGTAGCTCTATTGCACTCATTGTTGCTGCGTTAATTGGCGTAACCGCAATTTATAGTGCTAAACAAATCATTGAACAACGAATGATCGAGTCTGAGCTACCAAGCAAGTTACAAGCAATTGATAATTATATCAGCCACGATATAAATCAAATGATCAGTGCCGCTGAGCAGCTTTCAAGTAACGCTTTTGTTATCGACTGGGCACGCTCTGGTGATACTGATGATACGATTTTACTTAAAGAGTTGAATCGCTTAGTTGCACAATACGATCTTGCGACAGCTTCATGGGCAAACCGTGAAACAGCGCAATATTGGAATCAAGATGGTTTTTTAAGAGTACTTACTAAAGAGCAAGATGGTTGGTTTTTTGCGTTTAAACAATCAGCAAACCCTTTTTCTATCAGTATTTATCAAGAATCACCTACAGACGTAAAAATGTTTGTGAACCACCAACAAACTAATGGCTTAGGTTTGGCAGGTCTTGCTAAAAGTATTGATGACATGCAAGCAATGCTGCAAAAGTTTCAAATAGAGAAAACCGGTTTTGTTTTTGTTGTTGACAAACATGGCTTGATAAAGCTGCACAAAGACGCCAGTAAAGTAGCCAAAGCAAAACTTGATACGCTTTATGAATCAGGTATCACAAGCACACTATTAACTGGTGAAGAGTTTACTCTTAAGGAAGTCAGCATCAAGGGAGAAGAAACCCTAGTTGCTGCAAGCCCAATAAAAAACACAGACCTGTTTGTTGTTGCACAAGTGCCTAAGCGTGAAGTCTTTGCAAGCATTGATACATTGGAATGGCAAATTATCAGCTTTGCAATTGTCATCGCATTCGTTGCCAGTTTTGCAGGTTTACTACTGGCTAGAACATTGTCATCTCCTTTATCAAAAATGGCGGAATTATTTACCCGATTAGGCTCTGGTGATGCAAATTTAGCCTATCGATTACCGAGCTCAGAGCAACCAGAACTTGCAAATTTGAGCGCTGGTTTTAATCAATTTATGACCAAAATCGAAACAGCCATTGGCCAAGTTGCACAAGAAAGCCGAGAAATCAGACAAAGCGCAAGCCATGTTTTTAAACAAACTCAAAAAAATTCAGACGCATTAGATAATCAAAAAGAGCAAACTATTTCCGTTGCTGCTGCAATTAACGAAATGGGTGCAACAGTGCAAGAAATTGCATCAAGCGCAGCAAATACAGCAAAGCTCACTGAAAGCAGTAAACAAAATACTGAACAAAGCCATGTTCAGGTCACACAAAGCCAGCAAGCGATCACTGAGCTTGCCAGTGACATAGATAACATAACGGAACAAGTGAACGAGTTGGCAGCTAAAACGCAGGCTATCGCAAATATTGTTGATGCCATCAGAGGAATTTCTGAGCAAACAAACTTACTGGCTCTCAATGCGGCGATTGAATCAGCCCGTGCAGGTGAACATGGTCGCGGGTTCGCTGTTGTAGCCGATGAAGTGAGAGCATTAGCAAGCAGAACGTCACAATCGACTAATGAAATTCAAACAATGATAAGCGATTTGACGAATACGTCTGATTTAGTGGTTGAGCATATCAATCACTCAAAATCACAAGCTCAGTTAAGTGTGGGTGCGATGCAGAGCTCTGTTGAGTTACTCAATGCGATCAATGATGCTGCAAACGAAATAAATGATATGGCCACTTTAATTGCGACCGCCACCGAGGAACAGAGTAATGTTGTGGCTGATGTTGGTCGTAATATTGAGCAGATTAGCGATATCAGTGACAATGTTATGCGTGAACAAATAGATACCGAACAAGCGATAAAAGACTTAGCAACCAGCGCACAGACTCTGGATGATTTAGTGGCTACTTTTGATAAGCGCTGACACGTTTTGTAACAGTTAACACTGACCCTTTTTTGTTCACCGCCTATACTTAAAGTGATTTAGGCCGTGAATTTAAGAGGGTCAGATGAAGATAACAACATGTATTCTACTATTAAACCTTTGTTTTTTAAGTGCGTGCAATAGTACTGCTAATCAACCTCTGTCCCCCCCAAAAGCGCTTACCCAGATTAAAGATTTCAACATTTTGGAGATCGAAAGCCAAAAGGATATCTTTACATTAACGCCCAGTATAAAAGAACGCCTAGACATGAGTTTTCCTGAGGGTCAACGCTCTATCCGCAGTGCAAAGCGACTCATGCAATTTTTGCTCGATAATGGTGATGAATCCCTCTCCTATCAGTCAGGTGCGACACTTACTGCTGCGCAAGCCTATAGCGACTTAAATGCGAACTGTTTATCACTTTCTATACTTGCGTACAGTCTTGCTGAGCATTTGGGCTTATATGGACAATTTCAAAAAGTACACATCCCTGAGTATTGGGCTTTGAATAATGGGTTTAATTTACTCACAGGACACATTAACCTAAGGGTGAAAGAAAGAGGCAAACAGCTCACGAACCTCAGGGTCATTTACCCGCAAGAACGCGCTTTAGTCATTGATTTTGACCCTAATAGCCGTCAAGAATCATTTAAAACCAGTTATATTGATAAAGCACGCATTACTGCAATGTTTTATAACAACAAAGGCGCTGCCGCTATGCTCGATGAGAGCTACGATTTAGCTTACAGCTATTTTACCGGAGCGATTAAAGTTGATCCAAAATATTCAGGCGCTTGGGGTAACTTAGGGGTACTGTTACGTTTAACCGAACACTTTAAACAAGCCGAAGCAGCTTACCTGCATGCGATTGATCTTGATGTGAACAATCACACTGCGCTTGGCAACTTAGCGCTTATCTATAAGCTCACTGACCGTGAAAAAGAAGGAGAAGATATTCTCTCTAGGCTAGATAACAAGCGCCAATCCAATCCTTACTATCATATTTCTTTGGGTAATGATGCATATGCCGCAGCGCGCTACCAAGATGCCCTCAAACACTTCAAAAAAGCACGTGGTCTTAATATTAAGCTTCATGATTCTGACTTTGGTCTTGCTAAAACCTACTACCAATTAGGGGATTTAAAACTTGCCAAAAAATACTTAACATCCGCTAATAACAAAGCTGATTTTGATCATGATAAAAAACGCTATGAAAGCAAATTACAGGCTCTTAGCTCTCACACAGCTAAGCTCAATCATTACTAGTTGTCTGTTACTTACTCTAAGTGATAAGGCAGTTGCAAATGCACAAACCTTTCTTAAAAAGGACATTACAGCACTTACATCCAGCCAATTTTATGGCAGGAAAACAAATACGCTTGGTGCAAAACGTGCGGGTGATTTTATTAGTGAGCGCTTCTCGGAGCTAAACTATAACGTACGTAAACAACACTTTGAGTATGATGCTCCTTTTAATCAAAAGCGCTCAGGCGTTAATATAATCGCCACGCAGAAAACAACATGCATTGATTGCAAAACGATCATTTTCACCGCTCACTACGATCACCTTGGGCCAACAGGGAGCCGCTATTACCCGGGTGCAAACGATAATGCCAGTGGCGTAGCTGCGCTGTTGTACTTAGCACATTATTTAGCGCATCAGACTCGACAGTACAACTTAGTTTTTGTCGCTACGGATGCTGAAGAAAACGGTTTACACGGCAGTAAATATCTTGTCTCCACACTTAATTTAAGTGATATCAAATTAAGTATAAACCTTGATATGTTAGTAGTTAATAAGCGTAAGCCACGCATTTATGCGTATTTAGATAGGCAATCTAGTAGTCAGTATAAAAAAGCGTTAACTATGCTCTCTGATAAGGAATTAACATTTATAGTTAGCAGTTCATCAGCACGACTCAATAGATTACTCGGCACTAACATTAACTGGCGTAAAGCAAGTGATCACTACGCATTTGCCAAAGCTGATATTCCTTTTATTTATTTCGGCATGGGTGATGATAAACATCACCATCAAGTAACAGACACGCTAGAACATATCGACTTTCAGCTTTATGAGCAAACCATCTTAAAAATAGCGAAGTTTGTGACTTACTTAACAGGTAGTTGAGTACGCAATACAAACTGCTTTTTTTGTATTTTGGTTAACTTTTTCACACGCGCCTCTAATTTACTCGCCTCGCTGCGGGTGCCAACCTTTTGTTGGTATACTAGCGTTAAAGGTCCTTTGCCTTTTAAATTCTTAGCCCCTTTACCAGCCTCGTGTGCGGCAAAACGTTTTTCAACATCAGTACTTATCCCTGTGTACCAATGCCCTAAACGCGTCTGAACGATATATAAATGCCACACAGCATCAACACTCTCGCGCTTTTTTATTGATTCAGGTAAACTTTTTATCGTGTCTGTGGTCAAATTTGTGCCTCGTAAACGTCAATCTCAGCAAAAACAATTGTTGAAAAGGGTTTTACCTTCTGTGACTAATCGGTATCATGCAAAGTATAAAAAATAAGGATTCAAACAAATAATGCAGTCGTTTAAAACTTTCTCTTTTTGGCTCGTGCTTTCCCTTGCTTTAACTGCTACAGCAGGTTGTTCTAGCTGGGTTTATCGTATCAACATTCCCCAAGGTAACTTTTTAGAGCAGTCTGATGTTGATAAGCTACGAGTAAACATGACTCGTGAGCAAGTAGTTTATGTCCTAGGCAAACCCGTGGCAGAAGACTCTTTTGATAAAAGCACTTGGCATTACCTTTATGTATTTAACATTGGTCGTGATAATGAGCAGCGAAAATCGCTCACTGTAAACTTTGAGAACGACAAGCTGGTTTCGATTTCAGGTGATTACGATCAACCAAGCGAATTCAATACTCCTCTCGAACAAGAATAAGTTCTAACACAAGAAAAGGTAGCTACGTGCTACCTTTTTTATTTGGGCCGTCCACCCGTTATTTTATTCGCTCGCCCCTCTTCCTTTGCTTTTTCTGCTCGGCGTCTGCGGGCATCCTTAGGGTCAGCAATCAAGGGACGATAAATTTCAATTCGATCGCCTTGTTTAACTTCTTGCGTCAATTTACACGTTCGATTCCAAATACCTAAGGTCAAATTACTTGCATCTATTTCTGGACACTTTTCGATAATTCCAGACTTAATAACTGCCTGCTCAGCCGTTGTGCCTGTTGGCACTTCAACGAGCAAACTGGTTGCTGTTGTCGGTAGTGCAAACACGACTTCTACACTGATCATAAACGAGCTCCATAAACCGTTTTAGCGCGCTGAGTGAAGGCATTCACCATATTCTTCGCAACTTCATTAAATACCTTGCCAAATGCAAGCTCAATAAGTTTACTTGCAAACTCAAACTCTAGATGTAATTGCACTTTACAAGCTTTGTCATCTAAAGGTAAAAAGTGCCACTTCCCTTTTAAAGTTTTAAATGGGCCATCAACTAGTCGTAATGACACAGTTTGATCATCTATGAAGGTGTTTTCAGTCGTGAACCACTTTTTTAAACCCGCTTTAGAAATCTCTAAGCTGGCTGTCATACCAGAGGGCTGTTTTGAAACAATTTTTGCATCTGAGCAATGTGGCAAAAACTCTGGGTAAGCATCTACATCGTTGACTAAATCAAACATTTCTTTGCTGCTGTACATTACCAGCGCACTTTTTTCTATTTGTGGCATATTCACTCCCAACTGTGTCGACGAATTTTAGCAAGCTTTAGCTATTTCCCCAAATTTTCGTACTAGTATAATTTACGCAAAGCCTTAAAAAAGCGATGTAAAAACGCTGTATTTACGTATAATATGGGACACTATGGCTAAGAAAAAATCATCTAAATCGACAAGTAATACCATCGCGCTGAACAAAAAAGCGCGCCATGAGTATTTTTTACACGATAAGTTCGAAGCAGGGGTTGAACTACAAGGCTGGGAAGTAAAAAGTATCCGAGCAGGTAAAGTAAACATCTCTGAGACTTATATTCATATTAAAAACGGCGAAGCATTTTTACTTGGCAGTCAAATTCAGCCTCTCAATAGTGCTTCAACACACGTGATTTGCGATCCACTTCGTTATCGTAAATTACTTTTAAATAAGCGTGAGATCGATCGTCTTATCGGTGCAACAGAGCGTGAAGGTTACTCACTGATCGCAACGGCTATGTACTGGAAAAAATGCTGGGTGAAGTTGGAGTTCCACCTTGCTAAAGGTAAAAAGATGCACGACAAACGCGAAGACGGAAAAAATAAAGATTGGGCTCGTGAAAAAGAGCGCCTAATGAAGCACAAAGCTTAAAAATAATATTAAAGCCTAACTTTTTTGTTAGGCTTGTACCCCTTGAAAACACACACTTCACTCTCCAAAAAACCATTACCAGCTTGAAAACCCATACCTTTTTGCTATTTGAAAACACTTCATTTACATGGTATCAATCTTTTTTGTGATATTAGTTCACAATATTCTCACATTGAAACAAGGATTGAATTTTATGAAGAACTCCCATCACTTTATGCAACGACCACTTTATGCATTTACCATTGCAGCGTTAGCAGGCACAAGCTTTATGTCTGTTGCAGCTCAAACAGATGGAGCTGAAAAGGTCGAACGTATTGAAGTAACAGGTTCTCGCATTAAACGCTCTGATATTGAAGGCCCTTCGCCGGTACAATCTATCAGTCGTGCAGACATTGATAATATGGGCTACGACAACCTACAACAACTTTTAGAACGTATGCCCGTAGCCGGTAATGGTACATTTTCTACCCGTGGTAATAACCAAGACTCTACAGCGAACGGGGCTGCTGCAGTGAGTTTACGTGGCTTAGGCTCTGATGCCACGCTTGTGTTAATAAATGGCCGCCGAGTGTCTATTAGTGCATTTGCTGAAAGCATCACTAATTCATTTGTTGATATTAACTCAATCCCTGTATCAGCTATTGAGCGAATCGATATTTTAAAAGATGGAGCATCGGCTATTTATGGCTCCGATGCTGTAGCTGGTGTAGTTAATATCATTCTAAAGAAAGATATAAATGGGCTAGAAGTTAACCTAGGTTATGGTGGTACAGATGGGCCTAGTTATGAAGAAAAAACAGCCAGTCTAGTTTGGGGTACGAGCACTGAAAAAAGTAGTGCATCTATCATTATTGATTACTTCAATAACACAGCTTTATCATCAGATGAAATGGGGCGACTAGGTACTGCAAACCAAGAACCCTATGGTGGTATGGACTTTCGCTCATCGCGCGGTTTTCCAGGTTACTTTTATGTAGATGGTGAAAAAACGATTGACCCATCGTGTCCTCCAGACAGAGCTAAAGAAAATGGTAATTGTTTATTCGACTATGGCCCGTATGGTTATATTACGCCGGCATCTGAGCGAGTTGGTGCGATTTCTCAATTTGAATACAACTTTGATAATGGTATTTCAGCCTTTTTAGAAGTGGCGGTTCAACATAATTCATCACAAGCAGCTGGGGCCCCTACTCCACTTGATGAAGACGCAGGACTAACCGTTCCAGCAAGTCATCCGAATAACCCTTTTGGTCAAGATATTGATATTGGTCGTTATCGTACAGTAGATGCAGGAGCACGTCAGTGGGATATTGAATCAGATACACTACGCTTTGTTGCCGGACTCAAAGGTGAAATTAGTGACTGGAGCTGGGAAGCTGCGGTACAAAAAGGCCGTAGTAAATCAATGCAAACTGGCGACAGAAGCCAAGGTTGGGTGCGTACAGACTTTTTACAACAAGAAATCGACGCGGGTAACTACAACCCATTCGGCGGCACCTATAATAGTCAAGATGTTATTGATCGTATCACAACAAGCCTGGTGCGCCGTGGTGAATCACATATGACATCGTTTGATGCAAACATCAGTGGTGAAGCATTCAGCTTTGGCGATGATGTTGTGATGATGGCTGCCGGTATTGAGTACCGCGAAGAAGATGTTAGCGACATTCCAGATGATCAATTCCAACGCGGGTTAATTTTTGGTACTGAATCTGTTTCAGCGGCTGCTGAGCGTGATCAATATGCTGCCTATATCGAGTTTTCAATTCCACTTGCCGACAATCTAGAGCTACAACTTGCTGGTCGTTACGATGATTACAGTGACTTTGGTTCGACTACAAACCCTAAAGTAGCAGTTCGCTGGGCTCCAACTGACTCTATTACCGTTCGAGGTTCTTGGGCACAAGGGTTTAGAGCGCCATCGCTTGCACAAATAGGCTTGGGACCTTCAGAAGAAAGCCAGTTCTTTGTAGATACCTACCGATGCCAAGCAACTGGACAAGATTGCGATGCGCTTGATTACAACATTCAATTTGCAGGTAATCCAAATCTTGAAGCTGAGGAATCTGAGTCGTGGAACGTCGGCTTTATTTGGGCGCCAACGGCTGAGTTTGGTTTTGGTGTGGATATCTGGAGTATCACTCAAGATAATAAGATTGACGAGCAAGAGTTCGGCCCTATTTACAATGAGAATTGTAATGACCAGAACAGTACTGTATGTGTTCGACTTCCGCCTCAGGATGGTTTGAGTCTAGGTGTTATTCAAAAAGTACACAGCACATTTGAAAATGTCTCTTCGCAAGAAGTTTCAGGTGTAGATGTATCAGCAAACTATACGCATGCAATGAATGACTATGGATTCTTGAAATTCAATCTAGAGTGGGCCTACCAAGATGAGTTCAAAAAAGATGGTCGTGATTATACTGGCGAGTACCGTTACCCTGAACATCGCTGGATTTTCAGCACAAACTGGGAGATGGGCGACTTTAATACGAATGTAAACGTTAGTTACATTGGCGAGTTTGAGGACACTCCAGATATTAACTTCGATGGTGACCTTGATTTTGACAGCAATACTTCGCGTATGGTTGACTCACAAACATTAGTCGATTTACAGACCGCTTATAACTTCTCAGATAAATTAAAGGTCTCTGTGGGCGTTAATAATGTATTTGATGAAGATCCACCATTCGCAATTGGTGATGGTGATGGCGACTTATATGGCTATGTATCAAGTGTACATAATCCACGTGGCCGTTACTTCTACACTAAGTTAACGATGCGTTTTAATTAAACTAATCAAGACTTAAAAACAAAAACCCGCCAACTGGCGGGTTTTTTAACTCTTTAACTCAGGCCTAAATTATAGGTCGCCTTCGTTTTCAGAAAGGAACTTAGCAACGCCTTCAGGGCTTGCGTCCATGCCTTTTTTGCCTTCAGTCCAACCAGCAGGACATACTTCACCGTGCTCGCTGTGGAATGCTAGTGCGTCAACCATACGGATCATTTCGTCGATGTTACGGCCTAGTGGAAGGTCGTTAACTACTTGGTGACGTACGTTACCTTCTTCGTCGATTAGGAAAGAACCACGGAAAGCAACACCTGCTTCTGGGTGCTCAACGTCATATGCTTGACAGATTTCGTGTTTAACGTCTGCAACAAGTGCATATTTCACTTGACCAATACCACCGTCAGCAACGGCAGTGTTACGCCATGCATTGTGTGAGAATTGTGAATCGATAGAAACACCGATTACTTCAACGCCACGCTTTTGGAATTCTTCAAAACGTTTGTCGAAAGCGATTAGCTCTGAAGGACATACGAAAGTGAAGTCTAACGGGTAAAAGAAGATAACTGCTTTTTTACCTTTGATAGTTTCTTTTAGGTTAAAGTTTTCAACGATTTCACCGTTACCAAGAACAGCTGCTGCAGTAAAGTCTGGTGCCTGACGGCCAACTAATACACCCATTTTTATCTCCAAATATTTGAGTTTATTTCCAATTGCCTACGCAATACTTACTAGTATATGGTTACGAAAAATCAAAAACCAAGGGTAAGCACTGATAATTAGCAAGATAGTTTAAAGAGGTTACAGACAAATGAACAATCGAAAAAAGCGATATGTGCAATCGAAAAAATTGATTCGGCTAAATTGATGCCTGAGCAACTTGAAGTCAACTTCTATCTACTCAATAAAGTGCAAAAATAAACCATATTTTCAATAACTTAGTATATTTTTGCTAAAAATAAGAAACCCAGCATCAAGCTGGGTTTTCAGGTGACAGTTAATACTTTAGAAATATTAATCCATTATATCTTCTGGCATATCACCACGGATCTGCTGCCAGATTTCACCTGTTTGATGACCGTATTTACGCATCATAGAAATTGCACCATCATGTTCACGACGCTCTGCCAGTAAAGTTAAGTCTTTATAAAACTGACGTGCTAATTCACGGGTACGTGAATCAGAAAAATAATGGCAACCAATTTTTGAATAAAAGCCTTTAAAGCCATTTAAAATAAGTACATAAATGCGATTATTTCCCGCAATAGCTAACTCATGGTGTACTTTGTAGTCATAATCAGCAAACGCTTGCGCACTGTCTTCAAGCTGCTCACTTTGCGATAAAATTTCGATTACGCGTTCAGGTGCAAGCTTGATCGCTGCACGCGTATAAATGGCGCTAATATTGGTACGTGCAGACAGTAATTGGTCGGTTAACTCAGGCATTTTGTCTTCATCAAGCCGTGCTAACGTTTCAAGAATATTCAGCCCAGATGTTTCCCAGAAATTATTTACACGCGTTGGTTTACCATGTTGGATTGTTAACCAACCATCTCGTGCTAAACGTTGTAGCACTTCACGAAGCGTTGTGCGGGTAACACCAATTAGTTCTGAAAGTTCGCGTTCAGCAGGAAGAATTGAGCCAGGCGGAAAGTCACCATTCCAAATAGATTCAACAATGTATTCTTCAGCAAAACCTGCTGGACTTTTCGCTTTAAAAATTCTCATTCAATTTCCACTTGAGTTAGCACCTACTTCTATCGCAAAAAGCGATCAACTCACTGATTGTACCAGATGATCAGCAACTAACAAGCAAAGTAAGTACCCTGCGGATAAAAATCTCTTCGCAATGAAAAAATAAACTAACTTTCAGCTAAGATTGTAATTAATCACCTAAGACTTTAGAGCACTAAGCGCTTAGTCTTGCTAGCCTATGAAGATCAGTCACATAAAATAAATTAAAGAAAGCGAGTATAAACTCGCTTCTTTAACGCTCTTAAAGCAATAATCAATCAAGTACTTTGGCATCATTGGCTTTATTTAGCAGACTGCGACTTTGCGTTAAGAAGTGTGCGGTAGCATCACTAAAATACTCTTTGGCATCTGCAAAGCCCTCTATCAAAGCAGCTTTATTGCCAGTTTTTAGTTTTTCTAGCGTGTCGGCAAAGGTCGCTTGATAATTAGCAAGTAAATCTTCCACATCATCAAATTGCGCTAACATAATATCCGAGTAAAGCTCTGGTGACTGAGCAAAAAGCCGCCCTACCATCATCAGCTCTAATTGATAAATAGGAGAAGAACAGCTACGAAGCTCTGCAAGTGTATGGCTTTGCTTTGCTAAGAATTGACCATAGACGAAAGTTGTTAAGTGACGCATGACCTGAATGATTTGCATCGCTTCATCGTGTTTTTTTACTTCCATTTCGACAACTTGACAACCCCACACTTGCAACTGTGCTAATAAGCCCTGTGCAACCTCATGATTGCGTCCCTCACAAACAACAACTGTTTGCTTAACCCAGTGAGAAATGTCGGGACCAAACATCGGATGTAAGCCTACAACAGGGCCATTATGTGCCGCCATTAGTGCTTTTAATGGTTTTTGCTTCACCGACGTAATATCCACAAGCAAACAGTCATCATCAAGCTTAGGCAAAGCTGCAACAACCTGTTCTAATGCGTTGATTGGCACACTGACAAGTACAAGCTTAGCTCCCGCCAAGATAGCTTCACTCTCTGCTTGCTGCTCTTTATCTAAAATACGAACTTCATAACCTGAACGAATAAATTGCTGTGCAAATAATTGCCCCATCGCTCCTTTTCCGCCAACAATGACTATAGGTGATAATTGAGGAGCTGAGCAGGCTAAATTTCCTTGTTGATTTTGGTACGCTTCACGCATCATACGACGCAAAATATCTTCAACTAACTCTGGGTTAACACCTTGGTTAACCGCTTCTTGGCGACGCGCTGCCAATAAATCTGCTTCACGATCAGGGGCATGTAACGGGGCGCCGATTTGTTGCTTAATTGCCCCTATTTTTTCTGTAATGCTATTACGCTTTGCTAGCAATGCCACTAATTGTGCATCGCACTCATCTATTCCTGCTCTTAAATCAGCTAATTCATTCACTGTCGCCACGTTACTACACCTCAAACCCTAAACGTAAATATATATATACAAAAAAGTAAAGCTTACAATACAGATTATAGTAACAGCATAAACTGCAAAGTACAAAGCCCTGAGGAGCTAACAAATAGAGGAAACATGAGTCATCAATATATGACAGGACAAAGTGCAAAGAAGGGTGAAACAAAGAATAAGCTTATAGAGAGTTGCTTTTTAAAAACCAAAACGGGTTGCAACCCGAAAGCTGCAACCCGTTTTTTTTGCGTTGATAAACAGCGCGTATTAGTTAAGTTTTTCTCTAATACGTGCAGATTTACCAGAACGCTCACGTAGATAGTAAAGCTTAGCACGGCGAACTGCACCGCGACGCTTAACTGTTACGCTGTCGATAAGAGGGCTGTGCGTTTGGAATACACGCTCAACACCTTCACCGCTCGAAATTTTACGAACTGTGAATGCTGAGTGAAGACCACGATTACGCTTAGCGATTACAACACCTTCAAAGGCCTGTAGACGCTCTTTGTTACCTTCTTTTACACGTACCTGTACAACTACTGTATCACCAGCGCCGAATGCTGGTACGTCTGTTTTAAGCTGCTCTTCTTCAAGCGCTTTAATAATATTTTGGTTTACTTTTGCCATTATATTTCTCACTTTCCTAGGTGTAACTGTCTTCTAGCCACAAGCTTGTTGGTACTCTTGCTTGAATTCTGCAAGAAGTGCCGCTTGCTCCTCAGTCAGAGCTAGGTTATGCAACAAGTCAGGACGACGTAACCAAGTTCTACCTAATGACTGCTTTAAGCGCCATTTTGCTATCTCTTGGTGGTTTCCGCTGAGTAATACAGCAGGCACCTGTTTATCATCCAATGTTTCTGGCCGTGTATAATGAGGACAATCAAGCAATCCATCCGAAAATGAATCTTGCTCTGCTGATTGGTTGTGACCTAGCACCCCTGGCACTAATCGTGCGACTGCATCAATTAATGTCATAGCGGGTAACTCACCACCACTCAGAATAAAATCACCTATTGACCATTCTTCGTCAACATATGATTCTATGATTCGCTCATCTATACCTTCATAGCGACCGGCAATCAAAATCAGCTTTTTAGAGCTTGCGAGTTCGCTCGCCCCTTGCTGATCTAATTTGCGCCCTTGCGGGGACATATAAATTACTTTAGCACCATCACCCGCCGCTTTTTTTGCGTCAAGAATGGCTTGTTTCAATGGTTCAACCATCATTAACATACCAGGACCGCCCCCATAAGGACGATCGTCCACAGTTTTATGCTTATCAGTAGCATAGTCACGTGGATTCCAGCAGTTAAAGTCGATTAGACCATTTTTAACTGCGCGACCAGTTACCCCTTCATTGGTAATAGCGTCAAACATGTTCGGGAAAAGGCTTATCACCCCTACCCACAATGAACTCGTTTGTGACATTAAAACCCAGGATCCCAGTCTACGGTAATTTCTCTTGCCTCGTGTTTAACTTCTTTAATAACAGAGTCTGTTAAAAATGGAATTAAACGTTCAGCTTGGCCAAATGCATCTTTTTTGTTTGCTTTCACAACCAAAACATCATTTGACCCTGTCTCCATTAGGTCATCAACCGTGCCTAAATTATAACCTTTATCAGTTACAACAGACATGCCGATGAGATCTCGCCAATAGAATTCACCTTGCGGTAATTCTGGTAGCTGCGCTGCATCTACAGAGATTTCAACATTGGTCAAAGCCATTGCTTCATCTCGGTCGTTTACTTGCGCAACTTTAGCGATAAAGCCTTTGTTGTGGCGACGCCAGTCGACCACTTCTAAGGTCTGCCATTTACCTTGTTGCCCTATCAACCATGGGCTGAAATCGAAGATCCCTTCGGGATCATCAGTAAATGAATGCACCTTAAGCCAGCCCTTTATACCATAGGGGGCACCGAGCTTTCCTACAACGATTATCGAGGTGTTCTCTTGACTCATGGTTACACTTACGCCTATTAAGCCGCTTTACGAGCGTCTTTAACTAATTTAGCTACGCGATCTGAAAGAGATGCGCCTTGACCTACCCAGTGTTCAACACGAGATAAATCTAAACGTACTTTTTCTTCCTGACCAGAAGCGATTGGGTTAAAGAAACCTACTTTCTCGATGAAGCGACCGTCACGCGAGAAACGGCTATCCGCAACCACAATTTGATAGAAAGGGCGTTTTTTAGCGCCACCACGTTGCAAACGAATAGTTACCATACCGTCCTCTAAATAGATTGACTGTTTTCATTAATAAGATTTACTCCCCAATACGGGAAGCTGGGGAATTGTACGAGTTTTTTGCAACATTGCAAGTAAGAAGTGATGCAAAATGTAAGTTTAGTTGATTAAACACTGATCTGCGCTAGAGATCTTAGCTTTGCATACTGATTGCGCATAATTTATCCATTAAAAAAGGAGCTATTTGCTCCTTTTTTAAGATAAACACTATAAAGGTGGTATTAAAACTTGGGGCCTCCGCCCATCATACCTGGCGGTAACATGCCTTTCATGCCACGCATCATTTTCTTCATGCCGCCTTTACCTTTCATTTTCTTCATCATCTTTTGCATCTGCGTAAATTGCTTCAGCAATTTATTGATTTCTTGCACCTGCGTACCAGAACCTGCTGCAATACGTTTTTTACGAGAGCCTTTGATGATTTCAGGGCGCGCACGTTCTTTTGCAGTCATTGAGTTAATAATCGCTTCCATTTGTACAAACGTTTTATCACCCATTTGCCCCTTAACTGCATCAGGTAAGTTTTGCATACCTGGCAATTTATCGAGCATTGACATCATACCGCCCATGTTTTTCATCTGACGAAGTTGCTCAGCAAAGTCATCTAATGTGAAGCCGTCACCTTTAAATACTTTTTCAGCAACTTTAGCCGCTTTCTCTTTATCGACTTTCATTTCGACTTCTTCGATTAATGAAAGTACATCACCCATACCTAGGATACGAGAAGCAATACGGTCAGGGTGGAATGGTTCAAGTGCATCTGTACGCTCACCCACACCCATGAACTTAATTGGCTTACCGGTAATATGACGAATCGATAATGCAGCACCACCACGGGCATCACCATCCGTTTTCGTTAAGATCACACCACTTAAAGGAAGCGCTTCATCAAATGCTTTTGCCGTATTTGCAGCATCTTGACCTGTCATTGCATCAACAACAAATAAAGTTTCGATTGGGTTAATCGCGCTATGAAGTGCTTTGATTTCATCCATCATGTCGTTATCAACATGCAAACGACCCGCGGTATCGACTAACACGACATCGATAAATTTCTTCTTAGCATGGGAGATAGCATTATTTGCGATATCAACCGGCTTTTGCGAAATATCACTTGGGAAGAACTCAACGCCCACTTCATCTGCAAGTGTCTCAAGCTGTTTAATTGCCGCTGGACGATAAACGTCAGCACTCACAACAAGTACCGATTTCTTTTTACGCTCTTTTAAAAATTTAGCCAGTTTACCGACACTCGTCGTTTTACCCGCACCTTGCAGGCCTGCCATCATTACGACAGCTGGCGGCTGCGCATTAAGGCTTAGCTCTTCATTCGCTTCACCCATGGCTTTTTCAAGCTCTTCGCGCACAATTTTAATAAAGACTTGGCCAGGGCTTAAGCTTTTAGTGACTTCAACACCCACTGCACGTTCTTTAACTTGCTTAACAAACTCACGAACAACAGGTAGTGCAACATCCGCTTCCAAAAATGCCATGCGGACTTCACGTAATGTATCTTTAATATTGTCTTCAGTTAGGCGTCCACGACCACTGATATTTTTTAAGGTTTTACCTAAGCGTTCTTGGAGATTCTCAAACATGTAAAGGTTCCGATAAAACGTGTTTCGCCTGTTCATTGGGCTATAAAAAGCCAAAACAGGGGAAATTAAAATTTCAATTCTTAACAGTATACCGTAAATGGTGGTCGACAATACAGTGTTCAAGTGTGCAGTTTGAGTTTCTTTTTACAAACTCTATGCTTTTTCCTTGCTATAAAATACAATGGCATCAAAGAGACAAGGATTTATCGATATAAATTAAGTGGCCAAAACACGATGATTATTAGTTTAACTATTATTGCTAGTTTGTTTTATGTGTTAGCAACGTCGCACGTACTATCACGCCTTTTTCACAAACAAGGTCCGAGCCAGAAACTCACGGTCATTTTAAGCACGGTTGCTATCCTTGCCCATATGCTGTTATTGGTTAACTCTGTATTTCGTGCAGATGGCCAAGATTTAAGTATTGTGAATGTTGCTTTACTAACATGTTGGGTTATTGTTGTTTCTGTCACAGCTGTTTCTTTAAAGTTCCCAGCAACACTATTACTGCCTGTTGTATATGGGTTTGCTGCAATACTTACCTTAGCAAGCTTGTTTATTCCTCATCACGTAATTTTGCATACTATTGATGTCGAGCTTGGACTGGTTACACATATTTCCCTGTCTTTATTAGCTTACTGTGTGCTTATTATATCGACTCTTTATGCCATTCAGTTTTACTTTATTGATAAACGCTTAAAGCGTAAAGATTTAGCAATCGTGCACAGCCACTTACCCCCTTTAATGGTGGTTGAGCGTCAGCTATATCAATTACTTACTTTAGGGACGATTTTACTCACCTTTGCCCTGCTATCTGGCTTTATTTTCCTTGATGGTATGTTTGCTAGTGAGTTTATTCATAAAACAATTCTATCTTTGTTTGCATGGGTTATTTTCACCGTTGTGACTATCGGTCATCTGCGTAAGGGTTGGCGAGGGAAGCCTGTGGTATTTTCGATCATGATAGCCGCATTTATCTTATCTCTTGCTTATTTTGGCAGCCGTTTCATACAAGAAGTGATACTAAATAAGTTTTAACTTGACTCAGCAAGCTGTCTCTAGCTTAATATGCATTGGTTTATAAAAAAAGGATCCATCGTTGGACGACATATCGACTAGTACCCTGTTTATTGTATTGGGATTATTGATACTTATTTCTGCTTATTTTTCTGGTTCTGAAACTGGAATTATGTCAATTAACCGTATTCGCTTGCGCCATTTAGCAAAAGAAGATCACCGTGCAGCGAAACGCGTCAGTAAACTGTTAAGCCGTCCTGATAGACTAATTGGTCTGATCTTAATCGGAAATAACCTTGTTAACATCGCAGCAGCGCAAGTCGCTACGATTATAGGGATTCGCCTGTATGGTGACCTTGGTATTGCTATTGCCACTGGTGTATTAACACTTGTAGTGCTCATTTTTGCTGAAGTGACGCCTAAAACACTCGCAGCGCTATATCCTGAGAAGGTCGCTTTTCCAAGCTCTATTATCCTCAAAGGTCTATTAAAAATACTGTTTCCGTTTGTCGTTATCGTGAACTGGATGACCAATGGTATGTTGCGCCTCTTTGGCATTACCACAGCACAAATTGAAGAGCACAGCCTAAGCAAAGAAGAACTAAAAACGGTGGTAAATGAATCAGGGGCCCTCCTTCCTGCTCGCCATCAAAGCATGCTGACGTCTATTTTAGATTTAGAGCAAGTCACTGTAGAAGATATCATGATCCCTCGAAATGAGATTGTTGCAATTGATATCAACGATGACTGGAAGCTTATTAGTCGCCAATTAACACATGCACAACACACGCGTGTACTGCTTTACAGAGACCAAATTGACGATGCGGTAGGCTTCATTCATTCACGTGATGCACTACGCCTATTAACAAAAGAGCAATTTGATAAACCTTCACTATTACGTGCCGTTCGCGAGATTTACTTTATTCCTGAAGGGACATCACTCAATACACAACTTTTAAAATTCCAACAATCAAAAGAGCGAATTGGTCTAGTTGTGGATGAATACGGTGATATTCAAGGTCTCGTGACACTTGAAGATATCTTAGAAGAAGTGGTTGGAGATTTCACAACAACACAAACTCGTACGCCAAGTGAAGAAGTAACAGAGCAAGACGATGGTTCTGTGCTTGTCGACGGTGGCGCTAATATTCGTGACTTAAATAAAGAAATGAACTGGGAGCTCCCTATAGATGGGCCAAAAACTTTAAGTGGTTTAATTGTAGAATATCTTGAAGATATTCCAGATGCTAACTTAAGTTTGCGTATTGCTGGCTACCCTATCGAAGTATTAGAAGTAAAAGAAAATATGGTAAAACTGGTTAAAGTAATACCCAGTAAACGTATTCAAGAATAAGAAAAGGAGTAGCTTGCTACTCCTTTTTTATTACGTATATTACCGCCTCTGAAGTTTCACATTTTTGTGCTAAAGAGCACACTTTCATATCAATTCGTCTAGTATTGTGTCCGATTAAGTTTATTTACATGGAGCAATAATGGACGATATTTCAATCGAAAAAGTATATAACCAAGCTATCGAATTACTCATGTTATATGGGCCAAAATTTATTTTAGCTATTTTAGTCTTGGTTATAGGGTGGTGGTTGATTGGCCGCATCGCCAACATGGCCGAAAAATCAATGAACAGAGTAAAATTTGAAGCAGGGCTCACACACTTTTTGGTGTCATTTATTTCAGTCATTTTAAAAATACTCTTGCTGATTTCTGTTGCCTCTATGATTGGCATCGAAACCACCTCATTCATCGCTATGTTAGGTGCTGCAGGCTTAGCCGTTGGCATGGCACTGCAAGGTAGTTTAGCTAATTTTGCAGGTGGTGTTCTGATTTTATTCTTTAAACCGTTTAAAGTCGGTGATGTTATTGAAGCACAAGGTTATATGGGGAAAGTTGTTGAGATTCAAATTTTTGTCACTGTGCTACTTACTTATGATAATGAAAAAATAATCATTCCAAATGGCGCTTTATCAAATGGCTGTGTAAAAAACAAATTTGCAGAGCCTACACGTCGTGTTGATATAGAGTTTGGTATTAGTTATGGCGATGATGTCCATAAGGCGCGAGAAGTGCTTATGGGTGTGTTGAATGACTATGAATTAGTGCTAAAAGATCAAGAAGCGAAAAAGCCGGTGGTACATGTTAGTCAACATGGCGATAGTCATATTGGTATGCTGGTATGGGCATGGGTTGATTCAGAGAATTACTGGCCGGTGTATTTTGGCTTGTATGAAAAAGTAAAAATTGCTTTTGATGCAGCGGATATCACCATTCCGTTTCCGCAACGGGATGTACACATTCACCAATTTCCTGGCAAATAATTTATCATTAAAAAACCCACATTATTGTGGGTTTTTTAATTAAATAAGTGCTAACTAAACAAGCGCTCAAACCAGTTTTTATCCAACTCATCTTCGCATTTTCTAAGTTGTGCACCATAACGACTTGCTCGATGCTTAACTTTATTTGCCACACTCATCAACCATTTTTTCTTTTTATACGTACCACGTTTATAACCGCCCCACCCTTCATGATAATTAAGGTACTGTGCGTAAGCATCCCACTTAGAAACACCATTTACTTTATGTGTTTTGTAAACAAACCACGCCATAAAATCGATGGCATCATCGAAATCATCTCTATCTGCACCGCTGTTACCGGTTTCACGAATATAGTCTGACCATGTAGGGGTTTTTGCTTGTGAGTAACCATAAGCTGAACTTACACGTCCAATTGGGATGATCCACAGAAAGTATTCCATAGGCGGCGTTGCATCATGACGAAACGAACTTTCTTGATACATCATGCTCATTAATACATGTTTTGGCGAGCCCCACTTGTCTTGAGCATCGCGAGCATCATAGTACCAATCTGGTTTTTCTTCGAAAATTTTACAAATATCATGAGGTTGCTCAGGAGGAGCTGTAGCACAACCAGCCAAAGCTGCGGCCAGCGATAAAATAATTATACTTTTTTTCATTTTTTTATGTATCTCGCTGAACTTTTTCTTAGTTGGTCAGTCTGAACTTATGAATGCAGTAGTATAGCATTGTTTCATCCCTGAAGAATCTTTGACGCAGCCTCCCTAGGCTGCGTTTTTTTATGCCTAAAATGTATTACTTCGCCTTTGCAAAGTAATCATCTAAAAATGCAGTGAAAGACATATCATCTTCAGCTTTTACATCGCGCTCTTTTGCTACCGACTTAGATGCTTGCTCTGTTAAAAAAGCGTCATCATAAAATTGATAATCAGCGGCTTGGTGGTTTTGCTTATATTGCTGTGCAAGTGTTAATGCAAACTCACCATTATCTTGGTTAGTGTTTGCTAACATATCAATATATCGCCCTGAGAATGTTTTATTTGGCTCACTGACCCAAGTCGCAAGCGTTGCGACTGTTTCACTGTAATAACTTACGCCATAGGCAGCATCCATATATTGCGCCACTGGCTTTAGTTTATCAAATATTGACATTGCCCATGCCGTCAAGCTAACTTGCTCACCTTGTTTTGTCAGTTGCAAATCAGGACTACGCCCTTCGTTTACAACAGCATCAAGGTTTTTAGTACTGAGGCTTTGCTCTTGCCAGTCCATCTTAGGTGAGTCACTTAACAAGCAATAAGTTAAAAATACATCTAAAAAGCGGATCTGTTGTAAATCGATACCCGTTTCACTAAATGGATTGACATCTAAGGCACGTACTTCAATGTATTCAATTCCGCCTCGTAGCAAAGCATCCGTAGGGGTTTCTCCACTGGCAGCATTTCGTTTAGGCCTAATCGGTGAATAGAATTCATTTTCGATTTGGAGAATGTTTTTATTCAGCTGTTTTGGTGCTTCACTGGTGTAATCATCAATATGATTATAAATATTTGATGGTGTATTAATGGCTTCTTTTAAACCAGCAACGTATTCATCTAACGAGTTGTACATCACACGTAAAGAAGATTGTGCACTGTTCGTATAACCTAAATCACCAAGACGTAAAGCAGTGCCAACCTCTAAGTAAAGTGTACCTTTACCTAACTTTTTAAATGGCAGCTCAGTTTGACGCCCTTGAAGAAAAGAATGACATAACGCAGGGGAAGCACCAAATAAATAGCTAATTAACCAAAGTTCACGTTTAAAATTACGAATTAAACCTAGGTAACCGTCTGATATAAAATCTGCTAAGTCCTTTGTGCTATCACTTAGCTCATGTAGCCCCTGCCATAACGTGTCAGGGAACGAAATATTGAAGTGCACACCTGCAATAGCTTGCATCATACTACCATAACGATTTTTAAGCCCTTCACGGTAGAGTGTTTTCATGCGACCAATATTTGAGTCACCAAATTGCGCCAGCACAATGTCATCTTGATTATCAATAAAGCATGGCATACTAATAGGCCATAACAATTCGTCACCCATTTGAGACAAAGTAAACTTCTGTAAATCTTTAAGCTGCGCTAATGTTTGCTCAGGTGAGGTACTAACTGGCGTAATAAACTCTAATAAAGATTCTGAAAAATCCGTAGTTATATGATCATTGGTCAGTGCGCACCCTACTCCTTGAGGATGCCCCTTCTTTGAAATAACACCGTTAGGTTTAATTCTTAATGCTTCTCGCTCGATGCCACGCTTAATCCCATTAATTGCGGTTGGATAGTGTGCCGATAACGCTTGTAGCGTTTTGTTTAAATCATGTTTTATCAAAAATGCTTCCTCGAGCCACGTGGCTTTAATCCCAAGTGTATGGGGGCAGAATATAAATTCTCAAGAGAAAAATTAGAATCTCTATCCATGCAACTGTAATTAATGTCGATACCCTGACAACTCCATCACTTAGTCATCATCTTGCCATTCAGATAACTATAATACAATTGCTTTGATAGCACTTCATTGATGCGAAATTGTTTCGCTAATCAATAATGAGACCTCATGCCAATAAAATTTATTTCAATTACGACCTTTTGGTTAAGCCTTAAACACATGTTTTCAGACAAGACATTGCTCTAGATCAATATTTATATGAAATAATTCAAAGTTTCACTTAATTAACATGGTTACTCTTCCCTTACATTTTTCTGAGACTATAATCCGCACATAGTAAAAAAGTACACTTCAAGGACTAAAATGCGTCGTGGTCAAGAAACAATCAATCAGGAAGTAATCTACTCTGAACATCAAGAGCTTGTCTCAACAACCGATTTACGTGGAGTAATCACCTACGTAAACAAAGAGTTTTGCACCATCGCAGGCTATAGCGAGGAAGAGCTGCTAGGTAAAAATCACAATATGGTTAGGCACCCAGATATGCCAAAAGCTGCATTTAAGGAGATGTGGGAAAAACTCAAACAAGGTCACTCATGGCGAGGTATGGTGAAAAACCGCTGTAAAGATGGTCGATATTATTGGGTTGATGCATTCGTAACCCCTATTTATGAACACGGGCAATTAGTTGGCTATCAATCAGTACGTACAAAACCATCAGAAGAGCTCAAAACACGAGCCATGGCACTATACGAAAAAATAAATAATGGTAAATCTATTTCATCTTTTCGTGAAAATATTTCATTGCGACAACTCACTTCTGTTGTTATCGCAGCTGTGGCTATTGTTGCGCTTGGTTTGTTGACATCAGCAGTCATCGCGGCGAGCACTTTTATGGTTGCAGCACTTCTTATTGCTCTTAACTATGACGAGCTAATAGTGACCCCTACAGAGCTTAAAAAACAGCGTGCTGAGTTTGACTCTGTGTCTCGATATGTGTATTCAGGCGCTCACCCATTTAGTGTTGCGGCCTATAATCAGCAAATGTTAGCAGCAAAACTGCGTACGGTTCTTGGCCGTATTAAAGATTCGACCTATTCATTTAAAGATATTGCTACAAACTTAGATAGACAATCTTCATTAACTGAGCAAGGAATTGCAGCCCAAGGTCAACGCTTGGGTGATATTGCAACAGCAATGACGCAAATGAGTGCAACCATTGGTGAAATATCTGCAAATACACACCACACAGCAGAGAAAGTAAATACGACTTATCAAAGCTGTAACGACATTAAGCTACACATAGAAGATAACAGCAGCATGGTGTCTGCACTTGCAAACCAAGTTGAACAAGCTGCAACCACGGCTAACTCCCTAGCCAGTGAGGCGGATAAAATCGGCCAAGTTATGAGTGAAATTGAAGGTATTGCAGAGCAAACCAACTTATTAGCACTTAATGCAGCTATTGAAGCCGCCCGTGCTGGCGAGCATGGTCGCGGCTTTGCTGTGGTAGCCGATGAGGTACGAGCTCTTTCATCTCGTACTCAAAATGCGACGTCACAAATTCACAGCTCAATCAAAGAAATTCAAGATACTTTATTCAGTTGGTCAAAAGTAATGCAATCAACTAAAGAGCAAGCTGATAGCTGTGTAAGCACAACTACACATACACAAACCGAGCTTGCTAGTATTTTTGCACAAATCGATGAGATCTCTAGCCTTGCAACAGAGATTTCAACTGCGGCGGAAGAGCAACAAGTGGTCAGTGTTGATATTCGTACAAATGTAGACAGCATCAAAGGACACAGCGAAGAAAACTTAAAGCTAAGCTACAACGTAGCAAAAGATGCTGCGGGCCTCGTTGAGGGCTCACGCAAAGTGAACGATATGCTGTTAACTTTTAAAGTATAAAATATATTGATAAAAACAAAGCCGCATCAATTGATGCGGCTTTTTTATATGCGGTTAATTTAGCGATTAGAAAAAACCAATCCATTTTCATCGGCATCTATATGAATAATGGCACCTGGCTGATAATCTCCAGCTAATAAGCGCTGCGCCAACGGGTTTTCAATGGTATGTTGAATAGCGCGTTTTAAAGGCCTTGCCCCATAAACCGGATCAAAGCCACTTGCGGCAATGCCCTCTAGGGCAGCATCGGTCACTTCAAGAAGATAGCCTTTTTCAGTTAAACGCTCACGAAGCTTACTTAACTGAATATCAGCGATTTCTTTAATGTGCTCGTTGGCAAGTGGATGGAATACCACCGTTTCATCAATACGGTTAATAAACTCTGGACGGAACTGACTCACTAAAACGCCCATCACTTTCTCTTTTAAGGTCGCATAGTCATTTGAACCTGCTTGCTCTTGGATAATGTCCGAGCCTAAGTTAGAGGTCATAATGATAACGGTATTTTTAAAGTCAACGGTGCGCCCCTGACCATCCGTTAAGCGGCCATCATCAAGAACTTGTAGTAAGATGTTAAATACATCAGGGTGCGCTTTTTCAACCTCATCCAGTAAAATAACTGAATACGGACGACGACGCACGGCTTCGGTTAAATAGCCACCCTCTTCATAACCTACATAGCCTGGAGGCGCACCCACTAAACGTGCAACCGAGTGTTTTTCCATGAACTCTGACATATCAATGCGCACCATGGCATCTTCAGTATCAAACATAAAACTAGCCAACGCTTTAGTCAGCTCAGTTTTACCCACCCCTGTTGGGCCTAAAAATAAGAATGAACCAATTGGACGATTCGGATCAGCAAGCCCTGCGCGAGAACGGCGAATGGCATTAGCCACAGCCACAACCGCTTCATCTTGACCAATTACTTTATGATGCAATTGATCTTCCATTTGCAGTAACTTTTCGCGCTCACCTTGCAGCATTTTCGATACAGGAATACCTGTCCAACGCGATAAAATCTCTGCAATTTCATCTTCACCAACTTGGTTTTTTAGTAAGCTCATTTCTTGCATTTCCGCTTGTGATGCAAGGTCGAGTTTACGCTCAAGTTCAGGAATACGACCATATTGAAGTTCTGACATGCGCTGTAAGTCACTAGCACGACGTGCCACGTCTAAATCAAGACGCGCCTGTTCAAGCTCAGCTTTAATCACTTGCGTGCCTTGCAATGATGCTTTCTCGGCATTCCAAACTTCATCTAGTTCGCGGTATTGCGCTTCCAGTTCAGTGATCAGCTCTTGCATTTCTGTGCGGCGTTTTTGGCTCGCTTCGTCTTTTTCTTTAGCAAGGGCATTATCTTCCAACTTTAACTGGATAATGCGGCGCTCAAGCTTATCTAAAGACTCTGGCTTTGAGTCAATTTGCAAACGAATCGACGAGCCAGCTTCATCAATGAGGTCAATCGCTTTATCAGGCAATTGACGATCGCTAATGTAACGATGTGATAACTGCGCTGCAGCAACGATGGCCGGATCGGTAATATCTACTGAGTGATGTAATTCATAGCGCTCTTTTAAGCCACGTAAAATCGCGATGGTATCTTCAACTGATGGCTCATCAACAAACACTTTTTGAAAACGACGTTCAAGTGCTGCATCTTTTTCGATGTATTGACGATACTCATCAAGGGTCGTCGCACCCACACAGTGAAGCTCACCACGTGCAAGAGCAGGTTTTAACATGTTACCCGCATCCATCGCACCATCCGTTTTGCCTGCACCCACCATGGTATGAATTTCATCAATAAAGAGGATCACTTGGCCTTCTTCTTTGGCAAGTTCATTCAATACTGATTTTAAACGCTCTTCAAATTCACCACGGTATTTAGCGCCTGCGACCAAGGCACCTAAATCAAGCGATAAAACGCGTTTGCTCTTTAGCCCCTCAGGCACTTCACCATTAATGATGCGTTGTGCTAAGCCTTCGGCGATCGCCGTTTTACCCACACCTGGCTCACCAATTAGTACAGGGTTATTTTTGGTACGACGTTGTAATACTTGAATCGTGCGGCGTATCTCATCATCGCGGCCAATCACTGGGTCTAGCTTGCCTTGCTCTGCGCGCTCAGTGAGATCGATTGTGAATTTTTTTAATGCCTGACGAGTTTCTTCAGCATTAGGGTCATCCACTTTTTGGCCACCACGAATAGCCTCGATTGCTGCTTCAATTTTACTCGAAGTAATATTAAGTGCTTTAAAAATATCACCTAGTGGACCTTTGTCTTCGCATGCTGCAAGAACAAATAGCTCACTTGAGATAAATTTATCTTTACGTTTTTGCGCGTATTTATCACACAGGTTTATCAACGAAACCATGTTATTTGATAGTTGAACATCGCCGCCAATACCTTCAACTTTAAATAGTTTCTCGATTTCTTGCGATAACTTGGTGTTTAATTCATCAGCACTCACGCCTGCTTGGGCTAACAGCGCACGCACACTCGAGCCATTTTGCTGAAGCAAAGAATACATCAAGTGTACTGGCTCAATAAATTGATGATCGCGCCCAAGCGCTAGTGACTGCGCATCTGAAAGCGCAGATTGAAATTTACTTGTAAATCTATCTAAACGCATGAGGGTTTACCTATTAAAAAATCTAATTGCTTAATTAATGGGTATGCTTAATGATTTGTTCAAGTAAGAGACGATAATTTAATCGCAAAAAAGTGGTATTAATTGCGCCAGATCAAACTTGCCATACGCCCTGTTTCGCCATCGCGTCGGTAAGAGTAAAACTGTGACTTATCACTAACAGTACAGTACTCGCCACCGAAAATATTTACCACACCTAATTGCGCTAACTGCTGGCGAGCAAGTAAATAAATATCAGCTAAATATTTATCACCTCTAGGCGTAAATGCATGTTGATGGTTAGCATTTAGCTCACAAAAGCACGCTTTTACTTCTTGCCCTACTTCAAACTCTGAAGGGCCAATGGCAGGGCCAAACCAAGCAATAATATCGTTTGGCAAGGCTTTAAAATGGGTAAGCGTATTGGCCAATATGCCTTGTGCTAAACCTCGCCAGCCGCCATGTATCGCGGCTATTTCATCACCAGAGGTTGAGCTAAGTAACACAGGTAAGCAATCCGCGGTCATTATCGCAAGCGGCTGTTTTGCTAAACGGGTGTAGAGCGCGTCAGCAGAGCGGACTTGGTTTAAGTCACTGTCTTCATCAATCACCACGACGTCACTGCTATGAATTTGATTTAACCACACAGCAGGATTTGGCAACTGATTTGTTAGCAGCTCTCGATTTGCAAGCACGGCTTGCTCATCATCACCAACATGTAACCCCACATTAAAACTATCAAAGGGTGCAACAGAAACACCGCCTTTGCGGGTGGTACTCAGTGCGCTAATTGTTTTTGGGGCAGTCCATGCTGGTGTGATCATAACGCTTAAAACTCGATATTTGGGTTTGCTTTGGTGTCTGCGCGTAAAGCTTCTGTCATCGCAGCCATATCATCAGGAATCGGTGCCTGCCATGTCATCATCTCGCCAGTGATCGGGTGAGCAATTGACAGCTTAACTGCATGCAATGCTTGGCGCTTAAACTCACGAAGCATTTGAAACAACTCAGGTGTTGCACCTTTAGGTGGACGTGGACGACCTCCGTATAATTGATCGCCTACTAGCGGGTGATTCAAATAAGCCATGTGTACACGAATTTGGTGAGTACGACCGGTTTCTAAGCGTAAACGTAAGCGTGTATGTGCTCTAAATTTTTCTGCAACCCGATAGTGAGTAACCGCGGGTTTTCCCATCTCATGCACGGCCATATGAGTTCGTTTAGTTGCATGACGACCAATTGGTTTTTCAACCATGCCACCAGCTGTCATTGAACCATTACAAATTGCTTCATATTCACGGGTGAAGTTTTCACGCTTTTGTAAAGCGGATACCAGATGTGTTTGCGCAGGAATTGTCTTTGCTACCACCATTAAACCTGTGGTGTCTTTATCTAAACGGTGCACAATACCAGCACGAGGCACGTTAATGATATCAGGATAATGGTGTAACAATGCATTCAATACGGTGCCATCAGGATTACCCGCACCTGGGTGAACTACTAAACCCATTGGTTTATTGATCACTAAAATATCATCGTCTTCATAAACGATGTTTAATTTGATATTTTGTGCTTCGTACTCGCGCGGAGCTTCGATGGTTGTTTCGACACTCACCGTTTCGCCACCGAGTAGTTTTTCACGCGGTGTGTTTAATATTTCACCGTTAACGGTTATTTTATCATCTAAAATCCACGTTTTTATACGTGAACGAGAATAATCAGGGAACAATTGTGCCAATACTTGGTCTAGACGTTTACCGCCAAGGTCTATTGGAACCTCGGCTTGGAGAGAAATTTGCTCTGACATTAGTAACTTTACCCAATTTACCAGTGCAAGCTTTGCTCGACTGGGTTAGAATCGCTTTAATACGTATAGTTTACTCGGTTTTCCTCACTTGGCCTAGCCGAAGACATCAAAGGTAATAAATAAAATGATAAATAAAATAGGGAAACGTGCGTTCGCCATAGTTTTTTCAGTTTCATTACTTGGCTTAGGTGCCTGTTCATCAGCGCCTGATCAAGAAGATATACAACGCGTTCCTAATAAATCTGCGCAAGCTTTATACGAAGATGCAAAAGAAACATTAGACTCAGGTCTTTATGCCCGTGCAATTGAACTTTTAAGCGCAATTGATTCACGCTATCCATTTGGACCTTTGTCAAAACAAGTGCAAATGGACTTAGTGTATGCACATTATCAATCAGGAAATACCGAGCAGGCACTGGCAACTATTGATCGCTTTATTCGCCTTAATCCAAATCACAAAGACTTAGATTACATGTATTACATGCGTGGCTTAGTTAATATTAAAGCGGATGAAAATGCATTTCAGGAATATTTTGGTGTAGACCGCGCTGACAGAGACGCAAATCGTACTCGCGTTGCATTTACTGACTTATCAACACTACTAAAACGCTTCCCTGATAGCGCTTATGCCCCAGAAGCTAAAAAACGTTTGGTGTGGCTTTTAAATAAAATGGCTCGCTATGAATTAAAAGTAGCGCAATACTATTATGAGCGCGAGGCTTACCTTGCGGCTGCAAACCGCGGTAAATATGTAGTTGAGCATTATTCACAAAGTAGCTACTTAGATCAAGCTCTTGAGATCATGGTAAAAAGCTACGATAAACTTGGCTTACCTGAACTAAGTGAACATGCTAAAGCAACGCGAGAAGCGAATAATCGTTAAAATTGATTGAAAACTAAAAAGGCGCCAAAGGCGCCTTTTTTAATGTTTGCGATCGAATATACCCAAACCACCTCAAGGTGCGAGTTTCAGTTGGAATTAAAAGCGATTTAGGCAAGGCATTGATTGCAAGTAATAGTGGTTCTATTGTTAAAATCAATAACGCAGTATAAATCGCTTTTAAACCAACCCTTTGGGCGCTCACAGGCACTTACTCTCATCGTTGTTACTTCTTAAAAGGGACTACCATTCTTGCAAAGTAACGCCTTGATATTAAGCACCTGTGAAACGCTGAATTCTGCATCTTGAGGTGGCTTGGGTATACTAATTAAATCGCGTCTTCATCTTCTTCAGCAGTACGAATACGAACTACACGCTCAACGTCAGTAACAAAGATTTTACCATCACCAATTTTACCTGTTTGTGACGTTTTAACGATAACGTCAATTGCTCTATCGACATCTTCATCGGCGAGCACGATATCTAATTTTACTTTCGGTAAAAAATCAACCATGTACTCAGCACCACGATAAAGCTCTGTGTGCCCCTTCTGACGACCAAAGCCTTTAACTTCGCTTACCGTCATCCCTGTAATACCCACTTCTGATAATGCTTCTCGAACATCATCAAGCTTAAATGGTTTTATGATTGCTTCAATTTTTTTCATTTTTTGGGTTACTTTTTATTTCTTAATTGCCTCGATTTTAGACAATACCGACTCTGATGGCAAACAAAGCTATGAATTTCGGTGATTAAATCAGCAATCATGATATTATTAAATGAGGCGTTTGATAATAGAGACAACAATGAAATCATCACAACAAGGTTTTACGCTTTTAGAGCTTATGGTCACTATCGCAATAGTGGGTATCATCGCTGTTATAGCATTGTGGGATAGTTCTGATCTACTCGAAAAAGATCGTGCTGAAAGCTATCTTCAAGAATTAAAACGTAATATTAGTTTCGCAAGAGCCAAAGCCACCAGCTCCGACTCTTTAGTTGTTGTGTGCGCAGGAAATACCACTAACATTGAAAATAATAGTCGCGTTACTTGTTCAAACTGGCAGGAAGGCACTGTATTTGTATTTTATGATGCTAACCAAAACGGTGTCTACAACCCTGCTCAAAACGATAAAATTCTCAGAGTAATGAAAGAGCTTCCAACTAACAGTAGGCTCCAATTTTCAGGTGGTAATTCATTAATCTTTGATACAAGCGGGATGATCACAACAACTGCTGGCGCTTTTATCTATTGCCCTTCAAAAGCAGACGGAGATAACAATAAAGAGCTTACTGTCACTCAATCAGGGACTGCTTTATATAATGGAAATACGACTAAAAGCTGTAATTAAGCAACTTATTTGACACCAATAAAGGTACATGAATATAGTTGAAGAAACTATAACAAATGAGATCTTCACGGATGGAGACAAAAACGTATTGGTGGAAATTAAAAGGCACAACACTTATAGAAAGCTTAGTTGTGTTGTCTATTTTAGCTATTCTTCTTAATATAGCATTGTTTGAATATACCCCTTTGCTTGCCAAAAATCGCCTAGAAAACAAAATGCAAGAGATTAGGCGTGCGCTGGGGGTAAGCCGTCATAATGCACAAACTAACGATGCATTCATAACATTTTGTGCTCTAAAAGATAATCACTGTAACAAGGACTACTGGCACAAATCACTCACCGTATTTGTAGATAATAATGAAATTGGTGTACTTGATAGTAACGATACAATCATCCTTGAGCTAGAGGCAGTTAACAGACTTGATCAACTCACCTACCCTCGACATGCTATTACTTTTAGGCCTAATGGTACCCCTATGGGCTTTAATAACGGCACTTTTATCTATTGCCCTGAGTACAAAAAAGCAAGCCTGAAAGGGCTTGCTATTTCGTTAAGTTTTACCGGCCGTACTCGTTTAAAAGATACTGATAAGTGTCAGTTATAGGCTCTTTTTATCGGCCCCAGCACTCTTTCGCATTTGCTGAGCCTTTCGAGGTCTTTAATCCGGTATCTGAGATTGATAAAGAAGTACATTCGGTATCTTGTAGCACAGGTCCCGATGCAGGTGTGGCGGTAAACTCAAATGTCCCCGCATCGTTATCAACAGTCACAGACACCGTATAGAAGTTATTCTCTGTTTTACTTGCAACACCTAAATTAGCCAGCACTGTTGTATATTCTCTATTATCAACAAAGAATTGCTCCTGCTTATTTGCAGCATCTAATAATGCCGTTATAGCTTCTGTCCTGGCTGTGCGTTTGACGTGCTGAAAATAACTAGGCAAGGCAATACTGGCGATAATTCCCAAAATAGCCACTGTTATCATGAGCTCTATCAGTGTAAAGCCAGCGTTCGCTTTATTGACTTTTATCATTTACTTCTCGCTTATAAATATAGGTTTGTTGTGTTTCGAAGCCAAAGCCAACAGGATCTGTATCGCTTACAAGCTTAATTTTACCATCTTCTTGAGTGAGATTTGGCCCGACTATTTTTTTAACTTTGAATGGGTTCTGCTGACCTTTAATACCAGGACCTATGGTCATAAACTGGCTTTTTTCTTCCACTTTTATATTTGTATCTTTAATTACGTCAGGGTTTTCAGTATCAGATAAGTCATCACAAAAACCATTGTTGTTTCTATCAACACAACTATCACCAACACCAAAGTATAACTGTGGCGTATCTGGTACATCATTTGATGTAGTAAATTTTAATTCGTCATAAACCTTAGTGCCATAATGCAAATGAAATGCATACAGGCCACCTGCCCCACCAGTTAATGAGCACTGGTTTACCGTTTCAGTGGCAGAAGAAGGAGTATAACTTGTAAAATAAGCAACACCACCAATCACCGTGCTAGCAGCCAGTGACTTCTCACCAGCAGCAGGTAAGTTGTAGTACCAACCGTAATACTCAGACAACTCAACTTCAAGCTCTGTAAATTCATCGATATCGTCTAATGCATTACCAAATGGGTCTGAATCCATATTCATTAAGTCTGATTGCGTAATGGCGACGGGGACGTCACTACCTTGGAACGATTGTGTAGTTGTATTGATATCACGGATCATATAAAGCTGATCGTTCGCCGTGGTGGCTGTAGGCTTTGAGCGATTGCCGCTACCAATTAATACCGCATCATACGGAGTGTCCAGACGGGCAATTGTCGATTGGCCATTTACCGTTGTTTTTGTCACTTTGCTGAATACTGTTCTGGCCACTGACGGTTTATAGAAGAAACGACGATCTTGTGTCGATAAAGTATTGCCTAGACTTGCTAGTTTAAAATGAGTCCATGGCTGTTTCGAGTCGTTAGGAGTATTTGAAGGCATATCTACGCGCCAGACATTGCCACCGGTATCAGTGGCGTATAAACGGTCAACGTAGCCATCATAGTCAGAGTCCAGTGTCGTTATGTCAGAAGCTATGCTGTGATTTCCTTGAAAACCATTTTCAGTTGGCGTGAGTGCCCATACCTTTTTACCCGTTTGTGCATCGACAATATAAATACCTCGGCCTTTGTTATCAGCAGTCCGAATGACATTATCTTTATTGGTATCATAACCTGCTCCAAAAACCAGCAATGGACGATCTTCGTACCCTTCTAGATTTATATAGGTCACCGTCGGTTTAGACCAAGATTGGCCAAGCTCTTTAAAATCAGCAGAACCACCCACAATAGGCCCATTCCACATAAGGCTTGGTGAGTCAGGGTTAGTGATATCAAGACCATAATAGTAACTACCGCCGCGTCTAAAGCCAAAGAAGGCCCATACGCGGTCACTACCGTTAACGATCCCATCACCATTTTTATCATCAAAGAACACTGAAATAGGACCATCGACGCCGTACACTTTTGTGTTGGACTGATTGTCTCTTAACGGTTTCACTATTTTATATAAGCTACTTGGCATAAATGCCCAGCTTTCTTTTAGCACGTCATTTTTATCTTGGAAAAGATGCATAAAACCTGCATTGGTGCCAATTAGAATACGTATATCGTCATTACCATAATCTATTGTCACAGGTTTTGAGTGCAGTGGATCACCGAAAATATCTTGGCGTTGATCAATTGAAGATGCATCTTCATCCTCATTATCAACATCGATTCCCCTTGCCCAATCAATCGTTTTTTGTAATTGAGACTTATCCACTCCAAATGCAGCTGCCGCTTTATCATCTCCGCCAAGCGCATTAGATACATTACTTTTCGTGAAGCTGATTAAAGCTGACGAGCCTGCATCAGTATAAAGTTTTCGACTTGCAAGACTACTCAACAGCAAGTTAACACCGCCACGTTGCACTGTGTTACCGTCAGCTTCTTCGTTATCTGGTAGCCAATATGTACGTGCTTTATTTGATATAAGGCCGTCTTCATTTAAAGCTGGTTTACCTGTCGAATCAATAATTTGTTCACCAGACACTTTTAGTTTTTTTAGATTTCCTCGCCAACGAGCACCTGTTTCTGGATAAAACATTGCGTAGTAAATATCTTCACGACTACGAGTTTGATCAACGTTATTACTCGCGATGGACGGAGAGGTAAAACTATCGTTTACTTCACGAATTTGAGTTATGGTGTTTTTAAGTGCCTGCGATAGCTGCTCAGAGGTGTTGGCATGTAGGTATTGTCCGCCCCCTAGCTTTGCAGTCTCTGATAGTAAGCGCTTACCATTATTACTCATACCGCTACCAAAACCGATTGTGTAAACTCGCCCTGTTTCATGAATATCTGGTGTTGAAGGAAATAAATCCACGTCAACATCCTCAGTACCGTGAATTATCTGAGCAAGCTTGTGTAGGTATACACCGGCTATTTTGTCTGTACTAGATAGATATTGATTAAAATGAGTGTTATACAAAGCGCTAATATTACTATTTTGCTCACCATCTTGGTCAGCAGAAGGATCCCCATCGGTCATATAAATAACGTTAACTGAATTATCACAACGTTTGGCTTCTTCTGTAGTATCAAAAGGTGAGTTATAAGTATAGGTATACCTAGGTCGCCACCACGGTCCTGATTGAACCCTTGTTTCAATAGTTGTGTCACGCTGGGCTTCACTGACGTTTTGTCCATAAAATACGCTTTGCCCTGTAATATAGAGATATGCCTCCCATAATGTCTCCGTTAGGGGCGTACCGCCATCAGCAGGGAGAGCTGAAAGAGTTTGCTTTAAAAGTGATGTCGATGAGCCAATACCTGCGAGTACATAGCCCCCTTCTGTACCATTAAATCTCATCAGGCCAAAATCAATATCGTCATTGTCATCAACCAAGCTGGTAATTGCATTCTGTGCAACCCCCAAGCGACTATCAGGACATACTACGTAGCCGGTATAATAGTTATAGCCGCAACTGTTACCTGTGGCTGTTGAAAATGCCATACTTCCTGACGTATCAAACACAATCAGAACGCGTGGTCTCTCATCTAAATCTACATTATGGTTAACATAGAGCTCAATATCTTCTGCTTGCACCGACATACCAGATAGCGTTATGAAACCGAGCAGTATACTGCGAGTTAAACGTTTAATTTTCATCATAAATCTCCAGTTAACCACCCGAATTCACGTTCGCCATCTCTTGGGCAACACCTGTGACAACGGTTAATGTGTGCTTGCTCTTGGAACCATAAGTAAGGCTTGTGTCAATTTGCACCATATTACAAACAATACCAGGGGTCGGATCAAACTTGCGCGGGCAAAGTAGTGCTGATGGCCCTTTGTTCATATTTTTAAGTGTGCTTGTCTCATTATCAACTTTATTCATTTTAAAACCCTCAGCGGGTATTTTTGCGGGTTTCAATAAAAACGCACTTTTACCGTCTTCGAGCGCTTCTTTTGCAATAACCTCTTGAACAATACCAATTAGTTTGTTCTCTGCAGCATCCCGCTCTTGAGCCGCATTCGTAATTTTTATATCAATGCTACTGCTACTCATTAAAGTAACCGCTATTCCAGTTACAGCTACAACCATAATCAAGGCAACAATCAGCACAACACCTTGCTGTTTTTTTATCGATACTAAATGCGCCATAGGTTTGCTCCAACATTATTTAAGCGGATCGTCGTGGTGAACAATGCACGCCTGAAGTTATCATTAAATGTAAGCTCTCGCTTATTTGCATCTTCGCCCAGCGTGTAGGTTTGATTTTGCAACTTTAGATTTGCATCAGGTATTAACGACCTTGTGAGTAAAAATACTTGAACGGTTAAAATACTTTGACGATTTTCCCAATCAGAATTAGTCATATTTTCAATGCTTTTGTAGGTATCAACCCGGCTGTTATTTGTTGTATCTAGGCCAAATACAAAACGTATGTCTTCAACACCTTCCATAATGGTTTCTGTCACCATTCCGGAGCCAGGTCTTAATCGTTTGCGCATCAGTACAGGTACAGAAACTTGCTGTTCATTGATGGTGAATGTTTGCTCAGAAATATAGTAAACATGGTGACGATACCGCCATACAGTCGCATTACCACTTATGCTCGCAGCATCAACTGGGCCCCGACGAAACTCACCTCGATCTTGTTCAGCAATAAAATAGTAAAAATTATTGTTTGTATCAGCAGGTGCTATCTCTAAGCCTTCTAAAAACTTTACTTGCAGAACATCGGTATCTTTTTTTGCATTATTAATGCAGCTTAATGCGGTATTATCGGTTGTATTTACCGCATAAACAGAGCGAAAGTTAGTAACGGATGCCGCGTCAGGGAAACTGCCGTTATTGAGCCCCCCAAAACAATCGTTACCAGGATTGGTTAAAGTATCCGTATTTTCAGATGTCATTGATTTTTCGTAATATGTTCCCCAAAAACCTATTTGCTCAATGTCACGCTGCATTATATTGATTGCAAGGCGGCCTGTTTCTTGAAGCTCGCCTATTGTCATTGTGTCTCGGGTTGTGACTTTCATGCTCAAATAAGTAAACATGACTCCGCCCAACACCAGGCCACCTATAAACAGTGCAACCATCATTTCGACCAATGTAAAGCCAATATGCTTTTTCATATCAAGACCTTAGATATATATAACTTTCAAGTACAATTAAGCGTCGTTTATCATTCGATGCGCCGCAATCAACCGCTGCTGTATCGCTGTTTGCTTTGATCTCTTGACGTCCTTGCCAACTAATAACCACTTCAATATTAAATTCATTTGCTGTGCCCAGCGACGCTGCATTTATACACACGGTTGCATCGTCTAAAGCGCCCGTATTCTCACGCGCTTGAATAGCTCTCACCCACTGCTGTTTATCAAGTGCTGCCACTTGCTCTGCAGAGCAAGCGTTATTAAAGCACTGTAAATTAGTATTTAATGGTGTGTCACTGGTTAATGTTCCGTTGTAACGACCTGCAAATCCTGCCGTATCGTTTGCACGCATTCGCTGGATAATATCGTTACCCAATGCAATAGCCGCTGCACGCTGCATTGAGTCAAAACTCGCTTGCTTTGCCTTTGCTTGAAGTGCCACAGCCCCGAGTAAACCAAAACTCAAGATCACAAAAGCAATAAGCACTTCGATTAGCGTAAAGCCTTGGGCTTGTGATTTGTTTAACATGATGAATTCAACTCATACTTTTCCATAGGTTAAGCATAAGATGGGGTCAGTAAATAGCAATATAAGAATGGATGAACGGTCGTTTTTATTGATAAGCGGTACATTGAGCCAAGCTATTTACCCATAATAGCCTTAACCGTCTTTACTTCACGCCGACTAATGACGAATTTTGTCGACGCACCATCTAGCATCAACGAGTGCACACCGTCATCATGGGTCATACTGTAAATTCGGTTTTTATTCACCAATGTATTACGGTGAATGCGCATTAATTGCGCTGGGTACTGTAACTCTAGCTGCTTCAAACTTTGCTCGACTAGGGCCTCGCCTCCGTCAAAGGTTAAACGCGTATATTTTTGCTCAGCCGTACAACAAATTAAATCTTCAATATGCACTCGCTTAATGACCCCTGCAAGTTGATAGCTAATATAAAGGTCGTCACTTTTACTCACTTGGGCACGATTTAATCTTCTCAGTTGAGACAGCGTTTTCGATAATGCATCCGCTGTAACAGGTTTTACTAAATAACCATCAACAGCAAGCTCGAAAGCTTCGAGTGCATGTTCAGGGTGTGCTGTTAAAAACACCACGGCAGGTGGAATAGTAAGCTGTTTCAACACAGCAGCAACGTCCATTCCTGAGCACTTTGGCATATTAATATCTAAGAGTACTAAATCAGGTTGTAACTGTTGGCATAACTTAACTGCCAACTCACCATTCTCAGCATCGGCTATCACATCGTATTGAGGATGTGCTGCGAGTAAGCGTTTTATACGGGCCCGTGCTAGCGGTTCATCATCAACAATTAATGTACTTATCATTGTATTTTTAGCCTTGGTAGCACAAGTTTCACTCTAAATTCCCCCTCTCTTTGAGTGGTCAGTAACTGAGCTTTATAGTTATAAAAAAGCTCTAAACGCTGGCGAATATTTTCAAGCGCCATACCGTTACCACTTGGCGAAGCACCCTTATCTTTGTAAAGCGGATTAGTAATTATAAACGTGTAACTTTTATCTGAAACATGCATAGAAATATTAATCCTCGCTCCCTTATCTGCCGGCTCGACACCATAGCAAACAGCATTTTCAATCAGGGGCTGAATTGTTAAACAGGGAATATCCAATGCTGGTATTTCATCAGGCAATTGCCAACACACCACTAAGCGCTCACCATAACGCCATTTTTCTAAGCTAATATATTGCTGACATAAGCTTATTTCATCACTTAAACTAATTGCCTTACCGCTTCTCATTGCTGCCTGCGACAAGGCGGCTAAAGCTAAAATAGCCTGCTCAGCCGCATTAGCATCATAGTGGGTCAGTTCTGCCGCGGTATTTAAACTGTTAAATAAAAAATGCGGTCTAATACGTGCCTGTAAAGCATCCAACTCTGCTTGGATTAACGCTTTTGTCTGCTGCTCTTTTTGATTATGAATAGAAATAAACTGTACAAAAAGCACTGTCACTAAAAAGATAATCAGCATATTGCTTGCTAAAAAATGAGCTAGGGAGTCAACCTGATAAAGCTCATCAAAAAGACTGAGTACAAGAAAGCTGTACAAGCATGTTAATAAAAGAAGTAAGGAACTTAAGACAATGACTTGCCATGTATTAGATAATCTAACGAGCTGCCCTCTCAAAAAATAAAGCACGGCAACGCTAGTCAGAAAAACAAGGTGTAAAAAGAAACTAAAAACAGCTAGGCGAAGCCATACATCGCCATAACTGGCAGGCGAAAAAGCTAATAAAACAGCAATGGTTTGACTAACAACAAGGGTTGCGAGTACCCCTCTGGATTGAAAAAGAGCCTCAATCAGCAAACCGTTTTTAGTTGGCTGTTTGCTCATGGGCTCTCCTATTTTTTGTTCACAGTTATCCGCTTAGATTAGCGTAGCTCAACAGGAACGGCAAATACTATATTTTCTTCTTCACCAGGGTTTTCAACAACTTGATTACCGCCTAATTCTTTCAGGCGCGCAATAACTTGCTGAACCAGAACTTCAGGTGCAGATGCGCCAGCAGTCACCCCCACCGCATTGACATTGTCGAACCAATCCGCTTCAACGTTACTTGCATCATCAATCAAATGCGCCTTCGTGCCCATTTTATCAGCAAGCTCGCGTAGACGGTTTGAGTTAGAGCTATTTTTTGCTCCCACAACAAGTAATACATCCACTTTATCCGCTAAATCACGGACTGCGTCTTGGCGGTTTTGCGTTGCGTAACAAATATCATCTTTGCGTGGGCCATCAATGGCTGGAAACTTAGCACGTAGTGCATCAATCACATCTGCCGTATCATCTACAGATAATGTCGTTTGGCTACAGTAAAATAAGTTTTCAGGGTTTTTAACGCTCAGCTTTTCGACATCTTCAGGGGTTTCTACTAAGTAAATACCACCCGCATCGTTGTCATACTGCCCCATGGTGCCTTCAACTTCTGGGTGCCCATGGTGGCCAATCAACACACATTCTATGCCTTTTTTACTCGCACGAGTTACTTCCATATGAACTTTAGTGACCAGCGGACAGGTTGCATCAAACACTTTTAATTCACGGCGTTTTGCTTCGTTGCGAACAGCTTGCGATACACCATGGGCACTAAAAATAACAATACTATCGTCAGGCACTTGATCAAGCTCTTCAACAAAAACAGCGCCACGATTTTTTAAACCATCAACCACATAACGATTATGCACAACTTCGTGGCGAACATAGATAGGCTTTTCGAAGATATCGAGTGCGCGCTCAACAATACTAATTGCACGATCCACTCCGGCACAAAAACCGCGCGGATTGGCTAATAAAATATCCATCAGCCCGCTACCTCTAAAATCTCAACTTCAAAAGTCAAACGTTGACCAGCCAAAGGGTGGTTAAAATCAATCGTTACAGACTCACCTTGTACTTCACGAACAAGACCAGGTAATTCAGTACCGTCTGGCTGAGTAAACGCGATTATATTGCCAACTTCAGCTGGCGTATCTGCGCCAAACTTACTGCGGTCAACATAATAAATGTTATCAGGATTAGGTTGACCAAATGCATCCTCTGGCTCAAGTTCAAAAGATTTATTGTCACCTGCCGCTAAACCTAACAAACATTTTTCAAAGTTCTCTGTTAGGCTTCCGTCACCCATTCGCAATTTAGCTGGTTTATTATGAACTTTAGTAGAATCGGCTGCTGAGCCATCTTCTAATTTAATTGAGAAATGAAAGATCACTTCAGAGTTATTACCAATTACTGCTTGGCTCATGCTTTTTGCTCCTTAGGACTTTCGCCTGTAAAGGCATCAAATAAAAGTAATGCGGCACCAATACAAATGGCACAATCAGCAATATTAAAAACAGGAAAGTGCCAGTTTTCATAATAGACGTGCAAGAAGTCAATGACATAGCCATAAGCAATACGGTCGTATAAATTGCCAATAGCCCCTGCTAACACCAATGCATAAGCTGAGCACAATACCTTGTTTGTCGCTGGTAAGCGTTTAAGCCACCACACTAAAAGTACACTGATCGACACAGCTATCAGACTAAAAAACCAGCGCTGCCAACCTCCAGAGTCACTTAAAAAGCTAAAAGCGGCACCATAGTTATGTACATAAGTGAAATTAAAAAAAGGCAGAATATCTATCGACTCTTTGTAGGCCATGGTATTAACGACAAGTGTTTTTGTCGCATGGTCTACTACTAAAAGTAGTAGACTCAGCCATAACCAAACCAAGCCACTTTTTCCAGCTAGTTTG
Organism: Pseudoalteromonas sp. L1; assembly: GCF_021728095.1. Classification (NCBI taxonomy): domain Bacteria; kingdom Pseudomonadati; phylum Pseudomonadota; class Gammaproteobacteria; order Alteromonadales; family Pseudoalteromonadaceae; genus Pseudoalteromonas; species Pseudoalteromonas sp. L1. The sequence goes on from NZ_JAKKCT010000003.1 coordinate 279,605, forward strand.
CTCACAAACAACTCCTATGCGAACTGACGCTGTTCACCATCGCCGTCAACATTGCTTACACAACGGCCACAGATTTCAGGATGAGCAGGGTTAGCACCTACATCATCACAGTAATGCCAACAACGCTCACATTTTTCAGCGGTTGTTGCAGCAACTTTAATGAATAGGCCATCAATCTCAGTCGCCTGAGTACCTTCAGGCTGCGCTGTTACAGTTTCAACGGTTACGCCTGACGTTAATAATACAAAGCGTAGTTCATCACCTAACGCAGCTAGTTTAGAGCTTAACTCTTCACTTGCGTAGATGCTTACGTTTGCTTGTAGAGTTGCACCAATAACGTCTTCTTTACGAGCTGCTTCTAGTACACGGTTAACTTCATCACGTACATTTAAGATTGTTAACCAATCATCGTTGCTGAACTTACCCTGCGAAGAGGCTTTTAAGCCATCGTACCACACTGAAGTGAATACAAACTTGTCACGCTCGCCTGGTAATGCTTCCCAAATTTCTTGCGCGGTGAAGCTTAAAATCGGCGCCATCCAACGCGTCATTGCCTCAGCAATATGGTAAAGCGCAGTTTGACATGAACGACGCGCATGGCTATCGCTTTTCGCTGTGTACTGACGGTCTTTGATTACATCTAGGTAGAACGAACCAAGCTCACCGGTACAGAAGTTCATTAGCTTTTGCGTTACAAGCAGCATTTGGTATTTGTCGTAAGCCGCTAAAATTTCATCTTGAAGCTCGGCTGCACGGCCAACAATCCAACGGTCAAGTTCAACCATGTCTTCAATGGCAACTTGATCCGTTTTTGGATCAAAGCCACTTAAATTCGCAAGTAAGTAACGGCTCGTGTTACGAATACGGCGGTAACGGTCAGCAGAACGTTTAAAGATTTCATCAGATACAGTCATTTCTGCTGTAAAGTCAGTTGATGCAACCCATAAACGTAAGATATCAGCACCTAGTTTGTTCATCACGTTCTGTGGCGAAATTACGTTGCCTAGTGATTTAGACATCTTACGGCCGTTTTCATCAACCGTGAAACCATGTGTTAACACTTGCTTATATGGCGCATGACCATTGATAGCAACCGATGTCATCATTGACGACATAAACCAACCACGGTGTTGGTCAGAACCTTCTAAGTAAAGATCAGCAGGACCGGTTAAATCTTCACGTGCATCAACCACACATGCGTGAGTCACACCAGAGTCGAACCATACATCTAGCGTATCTTGTACTTTCATGTATTGCTCAGCGTCATCGCCAAGTAAAGTAGCAGGGTCTAAGTCATACCAAGCTTGAATACCTGATTTTTCAACTAACTTCGCAGCTTCTTCGATCAGCTCTTGGGTATTTGGATGAAGCGTACCTGTGTCTTTATCAACGAATAAAGCAATTGGTACACCCCATGTACGTTGACGTGAAATACACCAATCAGGACGGCCTTCAACCATATTTGCAATGCGGCTTTCGCCCCACTCTGGTAACCACTCAGTCTTTTTGATTTCGTTTAATGAATCTTGACGAAGGTTAGCTTGGTCCATACTTACGAACCACTGTGGCGTAGCACGGAAGATAATGGGTGTTTTATGACGCCAACAATGTGGGTAGCTGTGCGTAAGCGCATGGTGATGCAATAACGCATTGTTTTCAGTTAATACGTCAATGACACTCGCATTTGCTTTAAATACGTGCTGACCAGCAAACATTGGTGTGTCAGGTAAGTAAACACCGTTAGCACCAACAGGGTTAGCTACTTCTAAACCATAAGCAAGACCTGCCGCGAAATCTTCTTGACCGTGACCAGGCGCAGTATGAACAACACCCGTACCAGAATCAGTCGTTACGTGATCAGCAACAATAACTGGCACTGTGAAGTCATAAAATGGGTGAGCAACCTGTAAATTCTCAAGTGCAGCACCTTTCACATAGCCAAGTACGTGGTAATGCTTAAATCCATAACGGTCCATGGCATCTTTAACTAGCTCAGAACCTAAAATTAGACGCTGCTGTGCACCTTCATCGTCAACTTGAACAAGGGCATACTCAAGTTTTTCATGAACGGCTACTGCACGGTTAGCAGGAAGTGTCCACGGTGTTGTTGTCCAGATTGCGGTGCTAACAGTACCGGTGCCTTGATGACCATCTGCTAGTTCAAACGCATTAATAACTGCATCTTGATCAGCAAACTCAAAACGCACATCAATTGCTGGCGACTGTTTATCTTGATATTCAACTTCTGCTTCAGCAAGTGCTGAACCACAGTCTGTACACCAGTGAACAGGCTTAGCACCTTTGTGTAAATGACCATTTTTAATGATGCGACCAAGCACGCGAATCGCATTCGCTTCAAAGTCAAAGTTCATTGTTAAGTAAGGCTTGTCCCAGTCACCAAATACGCCTAAGCGTTTAAAGTCTGTTTTTTGACCTTCAACTTGCTTTTTTGCATATTCGCGACATTTTTCACGGAACTCAGCAGCAGACACTTTCACGCCAGGCTTACCGACTTTCTTTTCAACCATTAACTCAATTGGTAAACCGTGACAGTCCCAACCAGGCACATAAGGTGCATCAAAGTCAGACAGGGTTTTTGACTTAACAATAATATCTTTAAGAATTTTGTTTACCGAGTGGCCTAAATGGATATCACCGTTTGCATACGGAGGGCCGTCATGCAAAATGAAGGTTTTCTTACCTTTTTTAGCGCTGCGAATTTGACCGTAAAGATCGTCTTCATACCATGTCTTAAGCATCTTTGGTTCACGTTGTGCCAAATTGCCGCGCATTGGAAACGCTGTTTCCGGTAAATTCAAAGTATGTTTGTAGTCGCTCATTAATCCTACTTTCCGTATCGGCTACCTAGTTTAAACCAAAACACTGCTTCGCGGCGGTTACATCATCTGCAATCTGCGCCGTCAGTTGTGTTAATGTCTCGAATTTTTTCTCATCGCGGAGCTTCTTAATCAGCTCCACGTGCATAAATTGTCCGTAAATATCTTGCGCAAAGTCGAAAAGATGAACTTCTAACAATGCGCGTGTTCCATTAAATGTGGGTTTGTTGCCAATATTTGCAACCCCAAATAATTCTTTATTGCCAACTATTGCACGTACCGCAAACACCCCGTTTACTGGGCATACTTGACGTTTTAATGCAATATTGGCTGTTCTAAAGCCTAGTTCACGACCTTTTGCCCAGCCATGAATCACACGCCCAGAAATCGCATAACCATGACCTAACATGGTTTTTGCGTCTTCTAATTGCCCTGCGGCAAGCGCATGGCGAATAAGAGTACTGCTTACTCTATCATTAAGTCTTCTAAAACTAGCCGTACTTTTCACATCCATGTTTAGCTCAGTGCCCATGTTTTTCAGTAGTGAAAAATCACCGCGGCGACGCTTACCAAAACAAAAATCATCACCCACAGTCAGTGCTTTAACACCTAATTTTTCAACTAAAACTTGGCTGACAAATTGCTCAGCTTCCATATTGGCAAACTGCTGATTAAAACTAATGCAAATCACCCGTTCAACACCCAGCTTTGCTAGTAAGCTGAGCTTATCACGAAGTCGTGTCAAACGTGCAGGCGCGTTGTCTTTAGCAAAAAACTCTTGTGGCTGAGGCTCAAATAACATCACAGTACTTGGCAATTGATGTTTCTGTGCGTCTTGTAGCAAGCCTTTTATCACTTCTGCATGACCTAAATGCACGCCATCAAAATTACCAATAGTCAACACACAGCCAAAATGCTGCGCGCGTATATTGTGAATACCTCTAATTAACTCCATGCCACCTTTTTGCCTTTATCAGCGAGCCCAAACACAGATATCGGGCGTGAAACGCCGATTATAATCTTTTTTTTAGTTCGATTCAGTAGTTGCAACACTTTTTATCGTATTTAGTCGAATTCCCATTACAAACAAAGACGAAAAGTATACGAATGCGGCTAACACGAGTAACCCTGCAAGTAACGAAACTTGCTCCATAAAGTGCCAAGTTTGCCAAGCAACGAGCTGTCCAACATACCAAACTACCGCCGCCATAAACACACTAGAAAACAAACATTTAAAACTAAATTTAAGGCTCATGCCTGAAAACTGATAAACACCTTCTTTGTGCAACTGACGATACAGCAAATACGCATTACAGCTTGCCGACATAGACGTAGCAAGTGCCAACCCTAAATAACCAATAAACGGCGCTAGCATAATATTAAAGACCATATTAAGCACTAACGTTTTAATGCCAATTTTAACAGGCGTTTTCGTGTCCTGACGCGAATAGAAACCAGGTGCTAACACCTTAATCAGCATAAAACTAACTAAGCCAACTGAATAAGCCATTACGCCATAACTTACCGCTTGAACATGATCTATCTCACCATTTTGAAATGCGCCATGATCGAAAAGTACGGTGATGATTAATGGGCTTATCACCATCAAGCCAAACATGGCGGGTAAGCCTAAAAAGATGACAAAGCGCACTCCCCAATCTAACGTGTGCTGAAAATCACGTGTGCTTTTCGTACTATGGAGTTTAGATAGTGCAGGTAAAATTACCGTCGCAATACCAATGCCGAATAGGCCAAGAGGAAACTCAATCAACCTGTCAGAATAGTAAAGCCACGCAATGGAACCCGTCATTAACATTGAAGCTATCATGGTATCAAGCAACAAGTTTATTTGACTAATCGAGACGCCAAATAACGCTGGCAGCATTAGTTTTCGTACTTTTTTAACGTTTTCATCTTGCCAAGCCCATTGAGGACGGCTCAGCATACGGGCACGATACAAAAACGGTAACTGAAACAATAACTGCACTACACCACCAACAAACACGCCTATAGCAAGTGCATATGCGCCCACTGAAAACTGATCATGCAGAAAAATTGCGCAAGTGATAATGGATATATTTAAAAGTACTGGGGTAAACGCAGCGACCGCAAAACGATTGTATACATTCATCACGGCACCGCTCAGAGCAACTAAACTAACAAAAAACAAATATGGAAAAGTTAGTTTAAGAAGCGCGCTTGCCAGCTCGAACTTTCCGGCATCTTCTCCCCCTTGCCACCAGTCTATAAACCAGCCGGTGCCAAATAGTGCGGCAATCACTGGCGAGGCAATCACACCAAATAAAGTTACAACGAGCAAAATTGTCCCTAGGGTGCCGGCTGCTTGAGCTACAAATAATCTTACTTTATCGTCACCTTGCTGCTCTTTAATATCAGACAAAACAGGTACAAACGCTTGTGCAAATGCCCCTTCAGCAAATAAACGGCGCAAAAAGTTAGGAATTCGGTTAGCAAATAAAAACACATCAGCAGCTGCACTTGCCCCCAATAAATTGGCTACAACTGCATCACGTACTAGTCCTAAAATACGCGAGATCATCGTCATTGCACTGACAATCATCCCAGAACGAAATAATCCTTTTGCCACCTTAAACCCATTATCAAAAAACCTCTAAGATGGGCGATTATGCCTAAAATATCTTTAAAGCACTAGGCTCGAACCCGACCCTTTGTTACAATGGCGATATTAACTGCTAAAGCGGCAAATTGATGTTCGTTATAAGGAGCAGTTTTTCTTGAGATGTCAAAATTTCGTTGACATTCATGATAAAAACAGGCATATTCCACGGCCTTTAAATTAAGCTTATTTTAAGATTGTTAGGAGCAAACCTTGGCTAACATCAAGTCTGCAAAAAAACGCGCTATTACGAGCGAAAAAAATCGTCAACATAACGCAAGCCGTCGTTCAATGATGCGTACTTACTTCAAAAAAGTAGTTGCTGCAATTGAAGCGGGCGACAAAGAAGCTGCACAAGCGGCATTCGCTGTTGCAACACCTATCCTAGACCGTTACGCAACTAAAGGTCTAATCCACAAGAACAAAGCAGCTCGTCATAAGAGCCGTTTAGCAGCTAAAATCAAAGCGCTATAATTTGTTTTTGATGAATATAAAAAAACCGGCCTACGCCGGTTTTTTTTTTGCCTAAATTTTAATGCCTAGTGTAAATACTCAGCCACTAAACAATTTCTAGATCTGGGTAGAATTTTTTCAACATAGCCGCAATCTTTTTAGGTGTGAATGGCTTAACAACAAAACCCTTAGCGCCTTTCTCAATTGCTTCTTTTACATTTTCAACAGTAGAATGAGCTGACACCATCACTACATTCGCTTCGGGCGATATTTCATTAATTTGTGAAATAATCTCCTTGCCGTCACCATCGGGTAGCTCTATATCTAAGAAGATAATATTGAACTCTTTTTCTTTGCATGCACTCAAGCACTGTGCAGCTGTTGAAGCCTCTCGCACATTGTCAATTCCTAAGTGCATTAGCGTTTGACTTAAAAAACTGCGGACAGTCCCCACATCGTCCACAATTAAAATTGAAAGCTGCGTATCCATACTATTCCTCTTAATATTTAAAGATAAACACTAATTGCATGTTGAAATGCACCTTTTACGCAAATTAGGACAATCAATGTTATATGATCTGAATTTAACTATTATATCAAAAACTTCGTTATAATCTCATTATAGAGACCTATAAATAAAAGGCCAGATAAGCTTTATGTCTAAAAATGTAAAAAAACAATCTTTACTTGGGCAGCAACCCGCTCGCAAGAAACCAGTCCCTAGCAAAAGACCAAAAACAATAAGCAAGCCTCAGACACCCACGCAGCCAATACAACAAACCGTAGTAGAGCCGACCGCAAAGAAAAGTCCAGCCCGTTGGTACATATTAGCAGTCGTATTATTAATTTTGCTTATCACTCCTAAACCAATTCTAATCACCTACGAAAAACTAGGCATGGTATCGCAAAGTGTCTTCTGGCCTGGCATATTTGGCTACGGAGCCAACGTGTTTGACTCTACACTAATCCCACGTGCAGACCTTAGCCGTAATACTATTTATCTATGCCAAGATAAACGCGACCCTAACAGCTGCCAGAAATACCGCATTACAGAAAAAAGTGGCTTTTTTGCTGCAATAAAAAAGCTAGCTATGGATTAAAAAATCTAATCTGAAAACAATAAAATTACTTGGTTGAAAACTGTGCAAAAGATCACCATAATGGCGCTCCTTTTTCAACACAGACACTAATTAGATACGACCATGCTAAACGAGCTAGATTGGCTTTTAAACTTAACGTTACTTGCACTAGGATTAGGTGCTTTCTTCATTAACCAACTAAATTTACTGCGTTTTGCAGCAATTAGTGCGTGTAGTTTATTATTTTTATCGTTTAGTTTAGATCTGATGTCATCAAGTGTGATCTCAAATATGAGCTTAGTGTTGATCAATACATTTTATTTATTCAAGGTCTATACATTTGGCCAATTGAATGTAAACCAAGGTTAATCTTCTCCTAAGATAAATTGATAGAATAGGTTATCCTAGCTATCACTGTTTACGCCCAAACAGCCATCTGTTTGGGCTTTTTTTTACTTACAAAATAGCTGAACTGATATACCATATACAGCGTATATAAGTAATTTAGGGGTGCCTTATGTCACTAGACGACTTCGACTTATTTCTTATGTCAATGGAAGATGTTAAACCTCTTAAACACGACACTGTAAAACTCAAAAGCACCAAGCAAGGCCCGTCACTTGCTCAGCAAGAAAAGCGCAAAGCTGCCGAATGCGATTTATCTGTGGATGAGAATTATCTACAGAGCGAGTATGTGGAACTATTAGACCCTCATGCCGTTTTAAGCTTTAAAAATGAAGGTGTGCAAGCACAAGTTTTTAAAAATCTGCGATTAGCTAAATACCAGCTAGATGCGACTCTAGATTTACATGGCCAACCTCTTCAACGCGCAAGAACGACACTTCTTACATTTATTGATGACTGTCATAAACGCAACATACGCGTAGTATTAGTTCGCCATGGTATTGGCATTAAAAACAAATCTAAACCCGGAATATTAAAAAGTTACACAAATAAATGGCTACAAGAAATTCCATCTGTACTTGCCTTTCACAGTGCACTCAAACACCATGGAGGAAATGGCGCAACTTATGTGTTGCTGAAAAAGTCGGACGAGAAAAAGCACGAAAACAGAGAGATCCACTCTAAAAGGAGCTAGGCAGTTGGTGCACATCCACTTTGTGCACCAATAACACGATTACTTTTGGTTACTTACTACTGGTTGAACATTCGTTTCACTTGCATTCGCTTGATTAAACCATGCAGAGACACCTAAAACGATGACAGACACAATGACTAGACTAAATTTCGCCCCATTTTGGTTAGATTTCATAACGCCTCTTCTTATTATTGTTTATCATGCACGTTCAGCATAGCAAAGTTACAGATGTTAACAAGACGTTTAACGAATTAATTCACACTTTGTCAATAACCTTTTGTTCTATCAACCTTATTAATTAGCTCTTCCCCATAAACTAATCGTTTAACATTAGCTGAAATTTGTTCAACTACACTATTAATATCAGATAAAGCAGCGCAATGGGGCGTTAACGTAATCTTGTCATGAGACCAGTATGGATGGTCTTTATCTAGAGGTTCTTCAGTGAATACATCCAGTGTGGCTGCACGTATTTTATTGCTATCTAGCGCCGAAATTAAATCTGTATCAATAACATGCTTACCTCTTGCCACATTAATGACAACCGCATGAGGAGGTAACATCGTTAATAGCGCTTCATTAATAATACCCGCTGTGTGCTGACTCAATGGTAATAAACATACTAGATAGTCAACCAAAGGAAGCATCTCATTAAGCCCTTGCTGTGTGTGATAGCAGCTAACCTCTGGATGCTGCTTTTCACTATTTGACCATGCACTCACTTTAAAGCCATTTGCTACTAACTTCATCGCTGCCGCCTTGCCTAGCTCGCCGAAGCCTAAAATACCCACATGTTGATGTGCATACGCGCGCTTTGGCTTCCAAGTGCAAGCTGATTGTTTTAAATAATATTCTTTGAGCCTAAGCTTGTGTGCCAATACATGGGTCAACACGTACTCTGCCATATCATTTGCAAGATTATCATCAACAATTCTAACAACGGGAACATGTGCGGCTATCGCTGACAAATCGATGCTATCGACACCTGCCCCAAATGAAGACACGGCTTTTAAATTTACCAGCTTAGGCCATAAATCAGCCGGTGCATTCCACGCCAGCACAAACTCTACTGCTTCATAGTTGGAGCACTCAGACCAAAGCTGCACATCAACCTCAGGTAATAACGCTTGTAATCGAGCAATTAATTGGCTGCAATCTCGACCTGTTACAGCAACAAGTAAAATCATTGTATTCTCCATATTTTGAACCGCTCTCTAAGCGCTCTTTAAAAAGTCACACAACTGCAACCTAACTGTCACAGCGAACTCTTACTCTAACCTCATCGCTGAATGCGTTTATGTTTGAGGTTTGTATGATCAGTGTCGATAAAGTAATAGAAGCAAATTTACCACAGTTAGAAAATTCACCAAAAGTAAAAGGCTTAGTTAAAAAAGGCCTCGGTTACTTGCTACACGAGCAGGAATTTGTTGCCTTTGGTGATGCATACCCACACCTACAAGGACTTGAATTTGTTGAGCAGGTTCTTGATGAGCTAGACTTTGACACACGCTACAAGCCAAAGCAAATAGAACACATTCCCAGTGAGGGTAACGTCGTTATTGTGGCAAATCACCCTATTGGCTCACTCGATGCATTAGCATTAGTTAAGGTTTTATCCAGTGTGCGACCAGATTTAAAAGTGGTTGCTAACCGCATGCTGATGTCTATCACCCCTATGCACTCTTTACTACTCCCTGTTGATAACCTTTCTGGCACCAGTAAAAAGAAAGAACTGGCTAATATTCAACAGCATTTAAAGTCGGATGGAGCGCTATTAATTTTCCCAGCAGGCGAAGTGTCTCGCTTAAGCCCCACAGGAATTAAGGACTGTAAATGGAACAGTGGCTTTTTACGCATGGCCAAAAAAGCCAACGCTCCTATTTTGCCGATTTACATTAAAGCGAAAAATAGCCCTTTGTTTTACGGTACTTCAATGATCTATAAACCGTTAGCGAGTTTGTTGTTAGTAAAAGAAATGTTCAAGCAGCGTCAAAAATCATTAGAGTTTGAAATTGGTGCTTCAATTCCACCTGAATCATATTTAATTGAAAACTTAAAAGATAAAGAAATTGCACAGCTAATAAGAAAGCAATTATATCGACTTGTCACTAAAAAACCGCTGCCTTTGAAAACTCAAACACCTATCGCAAGTCCAGAAGCAACAAAAGACTTAAAAAAAGCCATCGAAGAGTGTGAATTATTGGGTGAAACATCAGATGGTATGAAAATTTACTTATATCAATACTGTGGTAGCTCGCCGATTTTCCGTGAGCTAGGACGACTGCGCGAAATTGCTTTTCGGGCAGTTGGGGAAGGCAGTGGTAAACGACGAGATATAGATAAATACGACATGGATTATCAGCATCTTGTTTTATGGGATGCAAAGCAGCTTGAATTAGTGGGTGCATATAGACTCGCCTGCGCGCAAGACATCATTGAGAAACATGGCCGCAAAGGTCTATACACTGACAGCCTATTTAGCTACAGCGATGAAATGGCACCTTATTTTGAAAAGGGCATTGAACTTGGCCGTAGCTTCGTGCAACCAAAATACTGGGGTAGAAAAAGCCTTGATTATTTATGGTTCGGCATTGGTGCATTTGTGAATCGCTACCCACAATACCGTTATTTATTTGGTGCAGTGAGTGTGTCAAACGCACTCCCCGAGCAAGCAAAATCGCTACTGGTTCATTATTACCAGCATTATTATGGGGCAGAGCAACTATTGGCAATTCCTAATAATGAATTTCGTCATACCGAACAACAAAAAGAGCAATGTGCTCAGCTATTTACGGGTAATAATATTAAAGAGGACTTTGTTGAGTTAAAACATGTACTCGCCAATATTGGCGCACAAGTTCCGACCTTGTTCAAACAATACACCGAGCTTTGTGAACCAGGTGGCGTACAGTTTCTAAGTTTTAGTATCGACCCTGAATTTAATAATTGTATTGATGGTTTAGTGCTCGTTGATTTAGACAAAGTAAAACCTAGTAAGGCCAAGCGATACTTAGGTCAATCACGCTAAAAGTAATGCCTACCATATTATAAAAACAAAGAAGTCGGCATTTATTGTCGACTTCTTTGTTTTAAAAAATGAATCTTCAGCTAAAAATATTGCGAAGTGCTGCGTAATAAATTTTTTCAATACACAGTAAATCAGTAATGGGAACATGTTCATTGACTTGGTGAATTGTGTTGTTACAAACACCACACTCTATAACTTGTGTGTGCTCATTAGCAAAAAATCGACCATCCGATGTGCCACCACTGGTACTGAGTAATGGAAAGTTACCTGTGACTTCAAGCACAGCTTGTTCCAGTTTATTCAACAAGCAATCTTGTGATTGATAAGCGGTGTAATAAGACTCACATGGACGCTCCCATTGAATTTTTATCGTATCGGCAAGATCTGCCAGCGCAAATTGAATTTCTTTTTTCACATCAGTGCTTTTATAACCATGACTATAGCGTACATTAAAAGTCAACTCACATCTGGCGGGTACTAAATTATCGACTACGTTCGCAATGTTGATACCGGTGACTTGGAGAGTGGTCGCCGAGCTAGCTTCATCTTTGTGCCAGCAAATTGCAGTTAATCGTTTGACGACTTCTGCGCTTAAGTGTGCAGCATTGACGGTATTATCTGGGTAAGCGACATGCCCTGCTTTGCCTTGGATTGATAAACGTGCCGATAAAGCACCACGACGACCATTCTTAATCGTATCCCCAACATGAAGGTGACTTGTTGGCTCACCTACTAAGCAACCATCGAGCACAATGCCTTGTTTTGCTAATCGCTCAGCGATAAGCAACGATCCATATTCAGCTTCCCCTTCTTCATCAGAAGTAATTAGCCAATAGAAGGTTCCTTGCTTATCCTCGCTTTGAGTAACAAGCTTTTCTGTAGCGCATAGCATAGCCGCCACACCGCCTTTCATATCAGCAGCACCACGACCATACACAGCACCATCAACAACGTGACCAGAAAAAGGAGCAACTCGCCAATCTCCTTCGGCTGCGGGCACTACATCAATATGCCCTGAAAACGCCACCACAGGGCCGTTACCAAATGAAACTTTAGCAATTAAATTAGTGACTTGGTTGAAAGTAAACACCTCACACTCGAACCCAAGCTGAGTCAGCTTTGTTGCAATCCAATCAATCGCCCCTGCCTGTTGGGGAGTGACTGACTTAAATTGGATTAATGTTTGTAATGCTTTAACCACATCGCTGTGTGGCTGTAACTTTGGCGCGAGCTCTGTACTCATAATAACCCCAGTTTTTTCACTATAGGATTATTACAACTCGAAATTATGACTACAGTGTGAAGATTAAATTAATGATTTCCTTCTTCTATTAAGGTCTCTTGCGTCACTTTAGCAATATCTTTGTCTTCTTTTGTTAATTTTGTACGTTGCCAACGTCCTGTTGAGAACCATGCATAGGTTATTAGTGCCACAAGTACATTCGTTAGAGCAAACGAGTACCAGATACCTTGCGGACCAAGCGCCGTATGTTTTGATAAAATATACGCAGCTGGGAACTGAATAACACACTGCGCTAACAAAGAAACTATCATTGCATTGAGCATATTTCCTGATGCTCGAAAGGTTGCAACAACACAAAGTTGCACTCCGATCCCACCCCAAGTTAAACACATTTTACGAATGAACTCAGCGCCACCTTGAATGACAGACGGATCATCAGGAATGAAAAAGGCAACTAAATATTCAGCAAATAAATAAGCAATTCCTCCCACCAGCGACAAACCAGTTAAGCCCCATATACAGGCAAGTCGAGTTATTTGCGCTGCTCGCTCTGGATTTCCAGCTCCCATGTTTTGACCTACCAAAGTAGACACCGCCATCGACAACCCCATTGCGGGTATCATCACCATTTGCAAAATATTTGAACCAACCCCATAAGTGGCCAATGTGTAGGTGCCAAAGCTGGCAACCAAAAATGACATGATTATCAGCCCAAATGCCCGTGCTGATAACTCAACGGAGCCTGGTGCTCCTAACAAGAAGGCTTGTTTCATATATTGCCAGTCAGGTTTAAAGCTCGACAGTTTTAATTGAATACCATGACGGCCCCGCAAAAAGACCCATACGCCAATTAGTGCCGCAAGACTCTGGGTAATAAGTGTTGCTAATGCAGCCCCCATCACCCCAAATCCTGAAAAATGGCCCCAGCCAAAAATCAACAATGGATCAAGGGCAAAATTAAGTAATACAGTACCACTAACAATAATAAGCGGAATTTTAGTTTGACCAATTCCTCGCATTAACGCTTGAAACATTGCGTAAATGAATACAAAAACAACCCCAATAAAAGAAACATGCATAAACTTCAAGGCATCGCCATAAACAGCCTGTTCAACACCAAGTAACACTAAAAAATATGGGGACAGAAAATAACCAATCAAACCTAACACTGTTGCAGTGACTGTGACCATCAACATTGTTTGTGCGGCAACGTGATTCACCTTATCCTGTAAGCCTGCTCCCATATATTGAGCGGATAAAATAGCCCCCGACATTGCAAGGCCTGAACCGATGGCTATAACTAAAAATGTGACAGGCATGCTCACAGACACCGCGGCGACTTGATCGGCGCCAAGTCGTCCAACCCAAAAAGCATCTGTAAGCTGATAAGCAGATTGTAAAATATTGATTAAGATGATCGGGATACCCAATTTCAACAGTGCTTTTGCTATCGAACCATGAAGAAATAAATGTTGAGTATCTGTCATTAAACACACCTAGAATTTTATACGCATTTTATTGTAACAGACCTGCCTGAGTTTAAAGTGAACTCGAGTCAATCTTTTTTCTGTGTACCTAATTAAAAACTTAATCTAAATCAAAAAATAGCTTCACTTTATTCAAACATTTTTGAAACTTTGATCTAGAACAGGTTTTGTCTTGCCAAGCTCGGTAATAATAGCCTCAACCAAACAAGACAAGTAGTTCGTGGAGAACAGCATGAAAACTAAATTAAGCATTGCATTACTGACTTCATTATTAGCACTCTCTCCTGTTGCAAACGCAAATTTAAGCGTTAATGTGGGTGCGATTAATGTAAACCCAGATAACGACAGCTCAAAAATCAACGAAGCACCAACATTAGGTTTACGTGGCGATGATAATACACAATTAGGCCTTACCATCGACTATGCATTTGATGATAATTGGGTACTTGAATTAGTTGCTGCAACACCATTTAGTCACGACATCCAAGGTACTGGCGGTCTTGCTGGTAACAAAATTGCAGACATCAAGCAGCTACCACCTTCTTTAATTGCGCAGTACCACTTTTTGGACTCAACTTATAAGTTCCGCCCATTTATTGGTGTAGGTATTAACTATACGACTTTCTTTGATGAGCAACCATCAGCAGCTTTAAAAGCAACGCTAGGTACTGATGATGTTGAAGTGAAACTAGACGACTCATTTGGTTTTGCCGCTCAAGCGGGCTTCAACTACATGATGAGCGAGAATTGGGGTCTACACGGCATGGTTGCATTAATTGATATTGATACAGATGCAACTGTTTATGCTAATGGCGCAAAAGCTCTTACATCAACTGTCGAAATCGACCCTGTTGTAGCTATGTTTGGCGTTAAATACAAGTTCTAACTTTCAATTGGTATAAAAGCCCATACGCACAAAAAAGGCCTTTACGGCCTTTTTTTATTTATTGGTTAACTTTTTCTGTTCTAGCATTTCTTTCCAGTGCATAACCTCAGCAGGCAAAATAGGTGCAACCCCTTTAAAGCCAGCAACTTCAAGCATTTCTTCAACACTGACTACACCTTTTTTTCGTTTAAAAACGCCGCGTACATAAGCAATTGCATGTAAACCTCTATCCGAATGAAACTTTTGTTCGATATAAAAGTATTTGTGATCCCAGCCAACTAAGCGAGTACTCACAGTGTACTTTTGCATTGGCTTAATATCACGAATGTATGTGATGGCTGTGGCATTAACGATTGGGAACCAACGGCGTTTCATTATGTGTTTTAATAAACCCACACGCTCAGTCATCCAAGTGCGAGCTATATCCATCATTGCTAAGTAACGTGAATTAGTTAGGTGAAAATTGATATCACAATCGCTCGGTAAAGCTTTGAAATCAATATCAATTGTATCGAGTAATTGTTGGTAATCACGATTACGTTTAATTTTAAAAAATAATAAGATAAGTCGAAAGTAGAGATTCACGGTAAAGGTCTAACCAGTTGATAATAACCAAAGTGTATCACAGCATATTGCTATGGCGAATATTCTGCTCTAATCTGTGCATAAATTGGTATAAAAAAAGAATAGTCTAATGAAATTGTTAAATTTAGTGTTCCTAATGGCGACAAGCTTATTCTCTCACTCAGCTTTTGCAGATTTTAGCTACAAAGGGCAAGGCGTATTAAGCTATCCAACCGGCGTAGAAAAAGCGTTTGAATTTGGCTTTGCATGGCAACAAAATACTGAAAAGTTCACTATTGGCAACAAAACTTATGATATGCCACTCCCTGAATCTTACTCGGTAGCGATTACATTAAGTAAAGATGAAAAACAGATATGGGTTCAAGAGTTTAATAACGGCTTTTTTGAAGGGTTTAATTGGCAAATTGGTGAGCACACACTGACGCTTAAAAAACGTGACTTTACTGATTCAGTGAAAGGAAACTATGTTATTAGTTTAGACAACCGCGACTATTTCTTCGCCCGTAATAACATCAGCATCGTCATTAAATTTGACGATAATGGCATCAGTAACCTTGTTCTTGATGGTGTAACCAAGGATATGGGCACAAAACAATAAGGCTTAAAAGCAAGCCGCAATTAATGCAGCTTGCTGATTTTCTCCATATACCAATTTATTAAATAATATTGAAATTGCTATTAGACCTTTACGGTTTTACGATTTATACCGTAATCTCTTAACTTATTAGCAACCGCAGTATGACTCAGACCTAAACGTTTAGCCAACTGACGGGAGCTTGGATAAGCAGGGTATAACTTTCGCAATAATGTGGCCTCAAAGCGTTTAACAGCTTGATCTAACGTACCTTCAAAGTCTGACTCCAAATAGCCTAAGTCGTGGGTGAATGTAGGCAGCTGC
Organism: Pseudoalteromonas sp. L1; assembly: GCF_021728095.1. Taxonomy (NCBI): domain Bacteria; kingdom Pseudomonadati; phylum Pseudomonadota; class Gammaproteobacteria; order Alteromonadales; family Pseudoalteromonadaceae; genus Pseudoalteromonas; species Pseudoalteromonas sp. L1. The sequence goes on from NZ_JAKKCT010000003.1 coordinate 295,838, forward strand.
AAATGCTCAATTCTAAGTTCGTTATCATCTAACAACGAGACTGCACGATAAATCGCATTTTCTAACTGACGCACATTGCCAGGCCATGGGTAGTCTTGCAAAAAGCTTAAACAATCATCCGATAATACAGGCACTGAGTGGCCATTTTGCTGTGCATATTTTTGAATAAAGTGCTCAGCCAATGGTCCTACATCCGCCTTTCTATCACGAAGTGGCGCTATCTCAAGAGTTAGCACATTGATTCGGTAATAAAGATCTTCTCTAAATGTGCCCTCTTGTACCATGGCTGGTAAATCTTTTTGTGTCGCTGCAATAATACGCACGTTTACTTTTACTTCGTTCTCGTCGCCCACTTTGCGAAAAGTACCGTCTTGTAAAAAGCGAAGTAATTTCGTTTGTAGTTGCGTCGACATCTCGCCAACTTCATCTAAAAATACCGTGCCGCCATCAGCCTGTTCTAAAACACCACGTTTAGGGGCTGCATTTTCTTCATAGCCAGCGTAACCAAAGAGCTCAGACTCAGCGACATCATCTGGTAAAGATGCACAGGATAAAGCAATAAAAGGTTTAACCGAGCGATTAGATGCATAGTGACAAGCACGTGCCAACAACTCTTTACCTGTGCCTGTTTCACCGGTAATTAATATCGGCGCTTCAAGTTGTGCCATCTTGCGCGCTTCTCTAACCACACGACGCATAGCAGTACTAAAATTATGAATAGTCGCAAAGCTTTCTTGACCATAACGTCGAAACGCACTCACCTGCTGGCCTAAACGACTTTGAGACTTAATATTTATAACCGCACCGGCAAGTACATCACCCTCAGCTCCTTGTGGAACAGAAATAGGTAATATATCAGCAATAAAATCTTCACCTGCAACCTCTACACGCGTTGTTTGACCAAGCACTTCTTTGCCCTCAAGCCAACGTGTAAAGTTAAATCCTTTCAATAAGTTATTGATGTTTGCGCCAATCACTTCATTTTCAGACAACTGTAAGTCACGACACGCAGCATCATTACATAAGCGCACCCACCCTTTGGCATCAATCGAAATGACGCCATCTGGCAAGGCTCTTAATAATGTGTTTAACTCGTTGTGCTCACGCTCAGAAGGCAAAAATGCGGTTGTTCGGACATCCTTCACACCATCAATTAATCGAATTGATGGCATAATCTTTTGAAATTGCTCAAACTCTATTGGCGGGAAACTGACATACATTCGGCAATTAACCGAATCTACTTCGATACCTTTTAAATCAACCTGATAACTAACCAAAATATTGAGAATCTCTTGGGCGATACCAATTCGGTCGGCACAGTGAATATCTAAACGCATACATCCTCAAAGAACGGGAACCTATAGTAAGCGAATAATACGCTAACTCCCCATTCGTGGGTAGTCTATTGTAAAGATTTTTGGACAAATATACCCAAACGCATTAGTTGTTTGGGTATTTAGTCCACTCGGCGCCATCCAATTGAATGTATGGTTGGCCTTTAATATACATCATTACTGTGTCTTGATTCTCTGCGACTTTAGCTGCACTCGGTAAGCTATCAACCAAACGTTGAACATTCACAGTACCTGAAAAAGCATCCCACTTCATTGCATTACTGATTAATTCAGACAACGCAAAATAACTCACTGTTTTTTCTACTTCATATAATTCACTGTGCTTTATATCAGGGCCAATGAACTTAACAGCAGCCGGCACTGACACAATCGCAGGGCTGGGTATTTCTCGAAGCCCTGCAAACTGTAACTTATCTCCTTTGAGTGCCGCACCATGCTCAGGTACAACAACTAACATTACATTTCGACCTTCACGTTCAAGCTGTGAAATAAACTGAGCAATATCTGCGAACAACCTTTGCTGCCTAGCAGGATAACTTTCAAGACTATTCATGCGTGAACGCCCAGCTAACTGATTACCATCATGTAAACTAATCGAATTATAATAGAGTGCTCTTGGTAGCGACCCTTCTGCTGCTTGTTCATTTAACCAAGCAGACAAAACCTCACCATCAGAGTAAATAGGCTTACCATCAAATCCATACTGAGCGGGACTAAACTGACTAAAATCGAGTTTAGGAACTGAGACCCCCCCATACTGTCTAATTAAGCCAATAAAATCATCAAAGTGACCATCGTGATTTAAAGCGACAGAGGTCTTAAACCCTAACTCAGCTAGATTACTGAACAACTTGCATTGTTTATCAACAGGTTCAAATAGTTTATCTTGGCTGGTTTGGCCACAACTGGCTCGTAAAAGCCGAATAGCAGCAGGACCACTGTATGACGTAGCAGAGTTAAAATCACGGAACAAAATATCAAAATCACTAAAAAGATTGCGCGGCTTAACACCAATGGCATTTAAATCAGCCGTAGCGAGGGAACATATGTTAAGCACCACAACATCAAAAGGACGACCATTGAAAGACGCTGGAAACTGAGTCTTTAGCTGTGCTTGCTGTTGATAAAAAGCCTGCAATTGTTGATCTGGCGTATCAGCTGTTGATGCACCAGATACGGCTGTGCTTTCTTCTCGTGGCGTTGACTGATTTTGCACAACTATGGGGGTAATTAAGCCATCGCTTGGTACTGACATACTTAGCCAATAAGCATATGCAAACCCAATCACAGACAAGCTCGTGTACCTGAGCCATCTAGCGCTATACCAATACACTATACATAGCACAAATAACGCCAGAATCAGCTCAATATTCACCACCCGCGACACTATTTCAAAAAAGTAGCCTAAGCTAAAATCTTGGACATTCCCCGCCTGCTTTGTGAGTCGTGATATGGGGGGTAACCATGAATCGTGATAAAACAATGCAATGCCGACAACAACACTCACAACATGCTTAATACGCATCAACCATTGCTGCTGAAAAGATAAGGCCAAAAAAGCAAAAAAGGCTAAATTAGCTAAAAAGTCAAACGAAATATCTGAGCGACTATAGAGAAAAAACTTTATAAGGAAATATAAGTTCCAAACACCTAAACCTGAAAGCCTCACGGGTTATCCTTTTTCTGTTTTTTGGGAGTATATGGGGTTAGCAGCACATGCCTGAATGTTAGTTTACGATAAACATGTACTATCTTTTTTAGTAGTACCTTGCCTACATTACTGAGTAAAACACCGAGTATTAAGGCGACTAAAAAGGTAATTAAAAACTGGTTTAAGCTCATCTCTCATCACTTTTAAATTCAACCGAAACAGGTGTTGATATCGGTCTGATGATTTTTTTAAATTCAGGGGTTTCAGTGTTTAAATTAGCAATATCGGCCACTTTGGCATCGAAAATATAACTAACATTTTCCTTTAATTGCTCTGTGTAGTCTGGTACTTCCTGTTGATTGTAGTCACGTTGAATTCGTCGACACTCTTGCTGTATGTAAAAGTGATCAGCAATAATATTTTTCGATGTAAAAAAATCACTCACTTGTAATTTAAACAAGTGTTTAATCGCACTTTCAACATCATGCTCACGGCACGCATGCAAATATAAATAGATATAGCCATCGGCATAACTAAATAGATCCCCCTCTCGTTTTACATGAAACAAATGCAATGGGTGAATCGCTTCAATGCGCGGTAAAAGCTGCAACATGACCAACACCCCACTAACCCCCAGATTAGCTGCTGAATCACTGTGTTTTGACACTTGCTCTGCAAAACGCAGAATAGGTAAATACCCTTTGCTTAATGCGCTTTCACTGTATTTTAATACATCATCAATTGAATCGGGTAAGGGCCTTGAGAATTGAAACCCTTGAATAGACTGAATTTGAGATAACAGCCTAGATGGCTCCGAAAAACTATACAAAATCAGGTTCACACCCAAGGCTAAAAACAAGCATTCATCTTGATGACGAATAATGCCATCTACATTTTGAATAACTAATTTTAATTTGCGTCCGCATTGTTTACGAAGCAAAAAACATTCTTGTGCTAAAGCTGATAAGTCAGTGTAGCGTGTAACTGAAAAAACGAGCGTGGCAGCTTTTCGTGTCAGCGCAGTTTTATATAGCGCATCATTGTCTTCAACCACCTTATAAAGAGCAGGAAGCTTAGTGCCTTGTGGTACCGCACTTCGTACCACCCAAACTTCATCTTCATCTAGCTCTTGGTGCATTGAACGTTTGTCAGTGTGCGCGTCTAAATCACTCTCAAATACCGACAATTGCTTATTAAGCAGCTGTAAATTAACACTTTTAGCAGCAATAACTCCTTCGCTGTGACTCCAATAATCATATTCTAAGGTACGAATTGAGGCTTCTTGGGTCATAAAAATCATGCCATCAAAAAGTGTATTAATACCTAAAAACTGTCGTCGCACACTATTTACTTCAGCACCCGAAATTAAAAAAATGACAGTTGCACTTTGAGATATTGCAAGTTCACGATAATAACTTATTTTTTTGGTTAACTGCACTTCGTCAAGGGATGAAATCCGTTCACTATGCAAATGCACAACAACGGTACTGTCTTTAAGTTCGTCATAATGTTTTAGCTCATTAATCACCCCGCGTGAAAAGTGTGACTTTTTTGCTAAAATTGAATCATAATGTAAACGAAATGGATATAAGCGACCTTGTTCAAATAGCTGATGAAAAACATCACCTTGCTCACTATTAAAGAACATATCAACCTGTTCTGAGAGTAAGAATACAGAGCCTTTGTTATTAGCAAAAACATGCCTGGCTAGCTCTAATAACTGATTGTCTAAAGGTGCCAGTAGTGCATAATTTGCACTGCGTTTTAACACCGAATAGGCCGTCATTAACCCTGTTATATTTAAATAAGGCACCAATAAACCCTTGAAAAAGATACTTTAGTACTAGTTTCAGGCGCTATTCTATATATAATGCAGCCCATGTCCACGTTTTATAAACACTTCAAATCTAGTTTTGTTGTAGCGGATACTTTAGATGAATGATTATGTAGTAAAAAAATCAACTATTTTAACTCAATATGACATTGATAATTTGCTCCATCAGTTTGGTGGAAAAAACCAAACATATATAGAAATAGTTGATGTAGAAAAAAATCGCCAAACAATCGAAAAATATCCTTTAATTAAAGATATCGCTTTATCCGTTAAAGATACACAACAAGTTAAAAATATTAACAAAAGTACATACTAAATAATGAACAGAGTTTTTGTAAAAGGTATTAAAGGTGGAACAGGTACAACATCCGTTGTCGCTAATCTTGCTTGCGCCTTAAGAAAATCTAACGAAAACGTATACGTTATTGACCTTGATCCCAAAGGCGATGTTGGCTTGCATCTAGGTCTATCGTGGGAGCACCAATTAGGTTGGAGTGATTATTCCAGCTTTCATGCGGCCAGCTGCCAATTTCATCAAGATAATGATGGTATTAAGTTTTTACCTTATGGCAGTGCTAGCCTCACTGATTTAAACTTTACCTCAGTCATAGAAAGCTGCGAGCAATTAAAAGAATCTGAAAACGCGTGGTTTTTATTTGACTGCCCTGCTCATATTGATGTATCTGATTACCCAATTTCAGAAGAGGATATTTTCCTAGAACTTGTAAACTGCGATGCTATTTGCCACAGTTTTATCTATAAGCGCTTAAATTCACTTAAACACGCTACTTCAAGTTGGCAACATTACTTTTTAATAAATCGATTTAACTCTGCTTCTGAGCTTGAATCTGATCTTCTGCAATTATGGCAATCCGAACTTCCTTTACTCGCACCACTGTATATCAACCAAGATGAAGTGATAAAAGAAGCAACAGCATTTCGTAATGTCGCCATTAATTGCGCTCCTTACAGTGTTGCCAATGACGACTTTGAAACATTAGCGGGCTGGCTGGTAAGTAGAGCGAGTAATAATGACTAATAAGGTTCAGGTGAGTAACACTGAGCGTATTATGAAATTATGCTTAGGACTTATTTTTACAAAGAGAATTGTCCGCTTTGTATTTTTTAAATTTCATGGTTATTTCAATCAACATAAAATGAGTTTGCTTGGGGCATTCATGATGCCCTTTATAGTGTTATTTTTATCGCTATTTTTTAGGCTTGATAAAAACCGTAAAAACAACATAAAAAAGACGATAAAATATTTCTATCCCCATGTTACACAGCCAATTTTAACGCCATCAAATTGCGTCAGAATCGTACTACAAAGCTGTTACTTGGTTTTATTTAACACAACCACCACTTCGCAGGCACACATTGCCCAAGAACAGCGTAAAACATGGCGAAAGCTCATACGCTCAGCACGGATTGTTCGCGTGATAGACAGCAAGCTAGTGCGCTTTTTTAGGCGAGCTTGGCTTGTAACTAAAAAGCAACAGAAGTCAAAAGCGTATCAACAAATAAGTACTTCAAGTCTGTGGAAAAACAGCACCTTAAAAGTGACATTTTTCACACTCTTAATATTTGCTGTCGCCATTTTTGTCACTGTGCCTTTTAGTGTTGAAGCACAAGCCGTGTTTATTAGTCTTATTTTGTTGGTTGCCTACTCTTTGCGTCGTGTTGAAGGACAAATGGCAACAATTGCAATGATCACCCTGTCTGTCACCACCTCTACTCGCTATTTATGGTGGCGTTACACAGAAACACTCAACTGGGGAGATCCACTTGCATTAGGATTAGGGTTTGGACTTTTATTAGCAGAAACCTACGCTTGGCTGGTGCTAATTTTAGGCTTTTTTCAAACAATTAACCCTTTAAGCAGAAAACCAATTCCACTTAATGAAGATACATCAACATGGCCAACCGTTGATATCTATATTCCGACCTACAATGAACCATTAAATGTTGTTAAACCAACAACCATTGCTGCACAAAGTATTGATTGGCCGGCTGACAAACTTAACATCTACATTCTGGATGACGGAAAACGTCCTGAGTTTGCTGAATTTGCAGAAGAAATAGGCGTTGGCTATTTAACTCGCCCAGATAATAATCACGCAAAAGCTGGCAATATGAACCATGCAATGCAGGTGACAAACGGCCAATACATCGCGATTTTTGATTGTGACCATATTCCTGCGAGGTCGTTTTTACAAATGACCATGGGCCAACTTATTAATGACAGCAAAGTGTGCTTAGTACAAACACCTCACCACTTTTTTTCTGCGGATCCCTTTGAACGTAATTTAAAAAACCATCGTAAAATTCCTAACGAAAACATGCTATTTTATGGCCTGATCCAAGATGGAAATGACATGTGGGATGCCACCTTTTTCTGTGGCTCTTGTGCAGTATTAAAACGCAGTGCCCTTGAAGAAATTGGCGGATTTGCGGTAGAAACTGTCACCGAAGATGCGCACACAGCACTTAGAATGCAGCGTGCAGGATATAAAACCACCTATATTAATATTCCACAAGCAGCAGGCCTTGCCACTGACAGTTTATCGGCTCATGTTGGTCAGCGGATCCGTTGGGCTCGAGGGATGGCACAAATTTTTCGTTTAGATAATCCATTACTCGGCAAAGGCTTAAATATTGCTCAACGATTATGCTATCTCAATGCCATGCTGCACTTTTTATCAGGAATACCACGTATTGTGTTTTTAACTGCACCTTTGGCGCTAATTTACCTAAACGCACAAATCATTTACGCTCCTTTTATCGCTATTTTCTTATATATAGTACCCACCTTGCTGCAAGTGAAAATAACGAATTCACGGGTTCAAGGGAAATACCGTTACTCATTCTGGGGTGAAGTATATGAATCAGTTTTAGCCTGGTACATTTTAAAGCCAACCACAGTTGCACTTATAAACCCCAATAAAGGTAAGTTTAATGTCACTGAAAAAGGCGGATTAAATAGTACTGACCACTATGACTGGATGATTTCAAAGCCCTATATAATACTGTTATTAGTAAACGTTATCGGTATGGCGTATGGCATCATCAGATTATTATTCGGTGACACGTCTCATATAGGCGTATTGCTAATTAGTATGTTGTGGGCCAGCTACAATATAGTGATCTTAGGCGCAGCAGTCGCTGTCGCAGCCGAAGCAAAGCAAGTACGTAGCTCGCATAGAATAAAAGCTAACTTCCCTGCCGCAATTCGCCTTGCGAACGGGCGCACCATCAAAGTTAAAATAACGGATTATTCAGACAACGGAGTCGGTTTAGAAACCGAACACAGCCACTTATGTCGGGTCAACGATAAAGTTGAACTCCTTATGAGCCGTGGCTTTAAGCAGTTTTCATTTGCGACCTACATCTGTAACACCCGTGATAAGCAAATCGGCTTAACGCTTAGAGATTTAAATTTAGAAAAACAAAAAGCATTTATTCAATGCACATTCTCACGCGCAGATGCTTGGCTTGATTGGCAAGAAAACTTTAAACACGATAAACCTTCATACAGTTTTTCAAAAGTGTTTTATACTAGCCTCAGAGGCTTTAAGAATTTGATTTTCCACGCACCAAGTGAGTTGAGACCCTTGATTAATTTTATAACGAAGGTACTACACTTTGTCGTGTCTTTATTACCTAAAAAACCAACAAAAGTATTTACACCATCATGATGAAACCACTACTAACACTATTACTCGCTGCAATATCACTGAGCCTGCCACACTGGGCTATGAGTGCTGAGCCGCTGTCTAATAAAGCTATTTTTGATGATGGTTATCCAGAACAAGCACCTGTTGAAAGCCTAACCTTAAGTTTTGAACGTTTAGGCTTAAAAAAGTTTAAACTAGACGGTGTTAGCAACAGCACTCGCGTCGACTTTACAAACCGACTAGACAAGCTCGGTAAACAGTTAATGCTTAACTTTTCATACACGCCCTCTCCTTCATTAATTAGCCGCGTGTCGCATTTAAAAGTTTTCTTCAATGAAAACCTCGTAACCGTGCTACCCATTGATGATAAAACTAATCCAATCAAGGTAAAAACCGAACATACCGTGTCGCTCAACCCAAAACTGATTAAAGATTTTAATCAAATACGTTTTGAGTTAGTTGGTTACTATGATTTGGCATGCCAAGATGATTTTAGTAAGGCTATTTGGGCTGAATTAGGTAAAAGCAGTACCATCACACTTGGTCGTCAATCACTTGCGCTCGAAAGTTTACTTGAATATTTCCCCGCGCCTTTTTTTGATAAACGGGATTACAGCCAACTTAATTTACCCTTTATTTTTGCCTCTGGGCCAAATGAAGAAACGCTTGAGGCAGCCGTTGCACTTTCAAGCTTTTTTGGTGCCCAAGCCAAATGGCGTAATGCTGAGTTTCCAGTGCAAATAAATGCAACGCCTGTTGAACATAGCGTGGTGTTTGCAACCAATGCAAACAAACCAGATTTCTTATTAAATTACCCTAATGTTGAAAAGCCAACGGTTGAGATTATCAGTAGTCCAGCACATAGATACGCCAAAGTGTTACTGATCCTAGGTAAAGACGCAGCACAACTAAAAGAAGCTGTGGTCGGCTTAATGTTTGGCCATAAAGTGATGACCGGACGTAGTGCAACCATTGATGCAATTGATAGTTTACCGCTTCGCAAAGCATACGATGCGCCACTGTGGGTCCGTTCTGACCGTGCTGTTACATTTGATGAATTTATAGAATACCCAACACAGCTCCAATCAGAGGGTTATCGAGGTCAACCTGTTAATTTAGATCTTCGCTTTGCACCCGATCTATTCACGTGGCGTGAAAATGGTATTCCATTAACGTTAAATTACCGCAATACCCCTGTAGAACAGGGCATGCTGTCGCGCCTAAACATGCTTATCAATGGCAAATTTGTTGACGGTTTCACGCTTAATAATAAACGCAATGAGAATGTAACCACACAGACGCTACTGCCGCTACTTTCAACAAGTACACCAAGTCAAACGCGCCAAGACTTCGAATTAACAGGGCTTGATTTAACAACTAACAACCAACTGACTTACGACTTTAACTTTGCACTAGTTAAAACAGGAGAATGTAGTGCGATCCCAGCAGGCGGTGAGTTCGGTGTTATTGATGGCAGCTCTAGCATTGATGTGAGTAGTTTTCATCATTACATTTCATTGCCTAATTTACGTGCTTTTGCCAATAGCGGTTTCCCTTATACCAAATACGCAGATCTTCACCAAAGCGTGTTAATAATGCAAAGCAACGCACCTGTTGAGGCAATCAGCTTATTACTCAACTTTGCAGGTCGTTTGGGTGCAATGACAGGCTATCCAGCCCATCGTTTGGATATTCAATTTCCTAATTCAAAGAACGAACTTGCTGATAAAGATATCATCATCATTGGCAAGCCTGATTCACTTTTAGCTGAGCTTTCACAGAATAGCTCTTTGAGTGCTGTGCTCAATAACAATCAGCGTGTTGTTAATCAAGCCATTTACAACGGTGCATATGACACTCAAAATTCTGAAAAAATTAAAATAAATATCAGTAGCCTAGGCCGCTTAGCTATCATTTCTGGCTTCCAATCTCCATTGGACTCAAAGCGCTCAGTTGTCTCTATGATCGCCTCAGACAATAGTGCATATAGTTTATTGAGCGACGTACTTCTGAACGCAGAGAAAACAGCTCAAATCATGGGTAGCTCAGCGATAATAAACCGTCAGGGAATCAAAACCATAAAAACGGATGAGCAATACTTTGTTGGCCATCTTCCTATTCACACGCTGATTTGGTTTCATTTTTCTGATCAACCCGTTTTACTCGCCATATTATCGATTATTACACTACTGCTGATTTCATACATGTTGTGGCGACTACTTATGTTACTGACACAAAAGCGTTTGTCTGAAGGAGATAAAGCATAATGAAATTTATGACTTATTTAGCTATTAGTATCTTACTAATAAGTAAAGCTTTTGCAGCGCAAACTTGTGCAGCGTGGCCACAATGGAATACGTTTAAAACACACTTCATTTCACCACAAGGGCGGGTTATTGATTTAGGCAGCCAGTTCGATATCACCACCTCTGAAGGTCAGTCATATGCATTATTTTTTGCCTTGGTGGCAAATGATAAAAGCACCTTTGATTCACTGTTAGATTGGACAGAGATTCACCTCTCTGAAGGCGATCTAAGCACTCGTCTGCCTGCATGGCAATGGGGTGTTGAAAATGGTGAAGGCAAAATATTAGACTCTAACCCTGCTGCTGACTCTGATTTATGGATAGCTTACAGCTTGTCGCAAGCCGCAAAGCTCTGGCAAGAAAGACGCTATGCAGTTTTAAGCTCGGTACTTGCAGAGCGAATTATTCGCGAAGAAACAGCCCGCTTACCTAACTTAGGCTTAACACTTCTGCCAGCCCCCAGTGGCTTTGAAAAGCAGGGCTCATGGAAATTAAACCCAAGCTATGCACCGTTATTTATTTTAAAGCAATTTGCTGAGCTTTTTCCGCATTCACCTTGGCAAGAGTTACATGAAAACTCAGCTAAAATGCTGATTAATACAGCACCAAAAGGCTTTAGCCCTGATTGGGTCAATTACACTGTTAAAAAAGGCTTTTACCATGACAAACAAAGCCCTGCTGTAGGCAGTTTCAATGCTATTCGTGTGTATCTTTGGGCAAGTATGATGGCCGATGATGCCGCTTACAAAAAAGAACTTATCCAGCAGTTCACGCCTATGGCCGAGCGTATTATCGAATCAGGCAAAGTACCGTTAGAAGCAAATGCTCTTTCAGGGAAAACATCAGGCACTGGTCCAAGTGGTTTTACTGGGGCTTTACTCCCTCTGCTCAAAACCATGCAAGCATCACAATTAGTCACCGCACTGCAACAACAATTAATGATGGATACCCGTTTCACAACGACTCGCTACTATGACAGTGTATTGTACTTGTTTGGCACCAGCAGTCTAAACGAACGCTTTAAGATTGATAAAGAAGGAAACTTGATAACGAATTGGAGCGCTGAATGCCAATAAAGTGGCTCATTGCTGTCATTATCGCAAGCCCTAGTGCCTTTGCGCTTGCAAATAACGATATTGATACTCAGTCAATTGATTGGTTAATTAGCCAAGTACAATTAGGCGAAATTGAGCAAGATACACAGCTGATGACTGACAGTTTAGAAAAACTGTTAAGTATCGCCCCCCAAAACACCCAAGTTCAATGTGCGCAGGTGCGTGTTTTGTATGCACAAAAAGAAACTGAACAAGCGCGTAATTTATTGGCAAAGCTAACTCAAAAAGCACACCCTTGTGTGGAGAGCTTAACACTACTGGAAAAAGTCAGTAATGAAGAAAAAGCAACGATTGCACAGGCCCGTTTACGTGCACGCGCAGGGCAATACAATGACGCTGTAAAAATTTACAATCGCTTGTTCAAATCAAACTACCCTAATATTGAATTTGAGCTTGAACATATAAACTGGCTTGCCCAAGACGAAAATCAATACCTACAGGCCTTACGAGGATACCGCTCATTAATGAACCGCTACCCAAACAGCGGCCGCTTTGAGCTTGCTTACGCCCGTCATCTGTTAAAGCAAAATCCTACAAACAAAGAAGCACTGGCACTTTTGAGCCATTATGCTCATAGTAATCAATACAGTGTTGAGGCTGAATTTGCATGGTTAAATGCACTTGAAGATATGCCTCTGAACAAAAGTACCGAACATGCTTATGAACGTTATTTTGCTGCTTACCCTAAAAGCAGTAAAGGGCACGTGCAATTTAGCGACTTTAAAAAGGCATATAAAGCCGAACGCGAAAAGCTGGCTGACCCTGCTTACCAAACATGGTTAAAAGGCAATGTAGAGCTTGAAAAACGCCGTTTTGCAAAAGCTGAAGCATTGTTCAATCAAGCCTTAAAAGGCCGACCCACAGATCCTGAAATATACAACAGCCTAGGACTACTCAATCTTAGACAAGGCAATAATGCTCAAGCGTATCATTTTTTTAAAAAAGCTGAAAAATACAGTATTGATACAAATCGCATTACAGTACTGAAAGGCCTAGCAAACACGGCGCGTTTTTGGCAATACATAGACGAAGCGAAATCAGCGATGTCTATGAAAGAGTTCAAACGCGCAACATTAAAGCTTGATTTAGCTGATACCCTAAATGAGGATCCGAACACGGTCGTGTTTTACCGTGCGCAACTTGCCGAAGCCGCCGGCCATTACCAAACAGCAATGAAGCTGTACAAACACGTGCTAAAAAGTGATCCATTACAGCAATCAACCCTAAGAGCTATGCTTATCTTAAGCGCTGCAGATGGAAACTATGCACGTAGCCATCAATTTTATAATAGCTTAAGTAAACAGCAGCAAGCGCTTATTGCCGCTGACTATACGCTCCTTGAAACCCAGCAATTACGCGCAAATGCCGATGATTTAACAGCGAAAGGCCGACTGGATGAAGCTGTAGATATGTTACTTATGGCGATAAAACAAAGCCCTCGCCAAAGCTGGTTATATTATGATCTCGCTAATTTATACCAACAACAGGGTTTGGTTGAACACGCAAAAGCGCTTTATAAAAAAACCTTGTGGCAGTTTCCGTTGGATGCAGAACTCAGATACAGCCATGCATTATTTTTACGTTCGCTCAATGATTATCAGGGCGCGTTGGCGACACTGGATTACATTCCAACTAACGCACGCACTGATGACATTAACGTTCTTGCTGAGCAACTGAGTATTAATACCAAGCTCGAGAAGCTTGCAGAAAATAATACTGCCACCAATAAAGCAACTATTATTTATAAGCTCACGGAGTTAGAAGCTCAGCCATTAACACCATTAATGCAAGCAGAGCTTGCCACTCAATGGCTCCAAATTAATGAGCAACAGTACGCAATAAGGCAACTTAAAAAAGCGCTTGAACGCGATTCTAGCCTCAGCCCATATTGGCATATGACGTATGCTGACCTGCTTATTAATAACGATGATCAAGCAGGTATAGATACGTGGTTTAGTCATTACCAGCTGCCCAGCAGTGCAACAAACTCAGAACAATCGCAATGGCTTGCGCTACAAGTAAACTACATTAATCGTTTTTACCAAGGCCAAACGCGCATAACAAAACTAACAGCGCTTGATAATCAGTACAGTGAAAACCCACAGCTTAATGAAGCACTAATTAATGCCTATATAGAGCAAGGTGATACTCGTTTCGCTATTTCTCGCTACCAGCAACACACCGCAATGGGACACACAGTCACCACCGATACTGCACTGACGATTGCAGCTCTTAGTCGTGAGATGCAAAATAACACCTTGGCTGATCGAATTGTTGCAGAGCAAATCAACCAAGTAACGTATCAGGAAAGCTATCGACAACAACAGCTAATGGCAGCACTTAGCCAATTTGAAGATCAAACAACGGCTCTCAATCTAGCCAAACAGTTGTTAGCAAAATCTAATAATAATCAAGAGCTTTACTATCAGGCTGCAGCTGTAGCAGAGACTAAGCAACAAACACAGCTTGCAAAAAACTGGTATCAAGCGGCAATCGCACCAAATACCATCAATAGTCGTTTAGCTGATGAGCAGTATTACAGCCTGTATACACTTGATGATGACGCTCCATGGTATGTCAATAATGCAAAACGCCAATTACAGCGTATTGAACAACAAGAACAAGCCTATATTACAGCCGCTATCAACTTAAGTAGCCAAACAAGCACGCAAAATGAGTCAACTCTAGGCGCTGGTGCAACGCCTATCGAGGCCGGTTTTCCTCTTTGGGGTGGCACTGGGATTGTGAAATTAGACCCAATGACGATATCGAGCCAAGAAACCCGTTTTGATGAAACCTTTGCGGGCAGCCGCTATGGTCAAGGAGCGCTCTGTATTTTTGACTGTCCACTGTTAAGCATTGAACCCGAACAGCAAGGAATGGATATTGGTTTTGCTTGGCAAAACGAGCAATGGCGCTTTGATGTTGGTACCACTCCACTTGGCTTTCTAGTCGAAGATATCGTGTGGGGCGTTAATTACAAAGGAATTTTTGGCGATTTCGGTTATGGAGTAACCTTCAAAAAACGCCCTATTACTAGCTCCGTTTTATCTTACGCAGGACTTGAAGATGTCTTTACTAATCAAGTGTGGGGCGGCGTTCGAGCCACACAATTGCAACTGAGCTTATCGCATGATCTAGGGCTAGATTGGGGCTTTTGGGGAAGCACCAATTACCAGCTTTTAACCGGTAAAAACGTCAAAGATAATCAAAGCTACAGTTTAATGGGAGGAAGTTACTATCGGTATATTCGACAAAGAAATAAAGAGCTGAGCATTGGTTTAAACCTATTACATTGGTCATACAAGCACAATTTAAGTGAAGAAACCTGGGGACATGGTGGCTATTACAGTCCGCAAAACTATTTAGGCGCTTCACTGCCAGTCATTTATGATCAACGCATTGGCCATAATTTTGTTTATCGTTTACGTGGCAGCGTATCTTGGTCAACCACAACCACCGATGAAATTGAGTTTTTCCCTAATGATCCTGTTTTGCAAGCACAAGCTGAAGCACAAACAGCTATAACGGGGGTTGTACCCTATTTTGAAGACGACACTAGTAGTGGTATTTCTTACAACTTAGCAGCCAGTTTTGAGTATCGTTTTACGCCACATTGGTTTTTTGGTGGCTATTTTAATCTTGATAGAGCTGATTTCTACGAACCAAATTATGCACAACTTTATTTTAGATACTACTTTAAGCCTGTTTATAGTGAGCTAATCTTCCCTGGAAAACCTGTCATCCCTTATGCAAGCTACTAAATACAGGGCCTCTGGCTTGAACCCACCGCAAGCACTTCCCCTGACTAGAAGGTCTATGTATACTGTAGCGCACTTGTAGCTAGGATAAGGGTGTGTCTCTTACCTTCAAGTTCAAAACTTGAGCAACAAACCATTATCTTAGCTGCATCTAAAACATGGCCACCCGTTCATTTAATAAAAACTAGAACGACCAAAGCAAAAATAATAAGGCCTCAATAAAAACTTAGAGTTAGGAAGTAAATATGAGTTCATTACCTAAAGCAGGTGACTTTTTAGGGCATCCTAAAGGGCTGTTCCTGTTGTTCGGCACAGAAATGTGGGAACGATTCGGTTATTATGGCATGCGCGCTATTCTAGTATTGTACTTAGTTGCACTTGTTCAAGAAGGTGGTTTCGGCTGGTCAAATGCCGATGCATTAAGCCTTTACGGTACTTTTACAATGGCTGTTTATATCACACCACTATTGGGTGGTTGGTTAGCAGATAACGTTTTAGGACAACGTAAAGCTATTATCCTTGGTGGTTTACTAATGGCTGCCGGCCATTTCACAATGGGTATTCCGCACAGTTACCTTGCAGGTCAACAAGAGAATGTTTTCTATATTGGTTTAACCTTACTTTGTTTGGGTAATGGTCTGTTTAAGCCAAATATCTCTACTATGGTGGGTGACTTATATAAAGAAGGTGATCAACGTCGTGATGGCGCATTCACTATCTTCTATATGGGTATCAACCTAGGTGGTGCATTAGGTCCACTTGTTGCGGGTTATGCTGCCGCTGCAATGGGCTGGCAATGGGGCTTCATCGTAGCCGGTGTTGGTATGGTGATCTCTGTACTTATGCAACTTGCATTAAGTAACAAATACCTAGGTGATATTGGTGTCGTTCCATCAGCTAAGCTTTCACAAGCTCAGTCTGAATCAAACACTAAAGAGCCTCTTACTAAAGTTGAAACTGACCGTATTAAAGTTATTTTCACCATGAGTGTATTCAGTATCATTTTCTGGATGGGCTTTGAGCAAGCGGGTGGTTTAATGAACCTATTCGCTAACGATTACACTGACCGTATGCTATTAGGCTTTGAAGTCCCTGCTTCATGGTTCCAATCATTAAACTCAATTTTCATCATCGTTTTTGCACCGTTAGTTGCTATCGTTTGGTTGAAGCTGGATAAGCGTGAGCCAAACTCACCTGTTAAGTTCGCTATTGCACTTATTTTCTTAGCACTTGGCTTCATCACAATGATTTTTGCTCTAATGACGCAAGGTCAAGGTGACAATCTGCAAATTAGCATGATGTGGCTGGTTCTTTTCTACCTTTTCCATACCTTAGGTGAATTATGTTTATCACCGATTGGTTTATCAATGGTGAGTAAACTTGCACCATTGCGTTTAGCATCAATGCTTATGGGTATTTGGTTCTTATGTACAGCTGTTGCTAATAAGATTGCTGGTTTCGTAGGTTCATTCCTAGGTGAAGGCGAAGAAGCTGTTGATAATGCAATGGGTATTTTCATCGGCTTAGGTGCTACAGCAATCCTATCTGCTGTCATTATGTACTTACTGAGCGACAAGCTAGTTAAGTGGATGCATGGTGCCGAAGGCCATCATGAGCCGCAAACAACTGAACACATTCTAGCTGAAGAGCTAGAAGTAACTGCCGAAAAGCAGTAAAAAATGTTCCCCCACAGCGCTCGCTGTGGGGTTTTTCTTTATTAATGCTATATCGCTGTCCGCAATACTGATACTATAATTTGATAATAGTTTGTATAGGTTTGGAAGTGATACATTGCGCTTTTTCAATCAACTCTTAATCATTTTTTTTACCACATTACTGCTTGTAGCCTGTGGCGGCGATAAAACAACGAAAGAGGTTGCCACCACCCCAAGTCAGTCTGGTTTAATTATTTCAGTCAGTTCAGGTTTTTCCGAACAATTTGCTAATGGTAGTGTACGCCTAAATGCAGATAGTAATACCGTTTCTACCGATACGACTTTTACCTATACAGAAACAACTGCAACTACAGCAGATATTGAGCAAAACATTGTCTCTGCAAGACATACTTTTAGACCCAATAATTTAGTATTCTCTAAATCGTTAACCCTTTCTATAAAGCTCCCCCAGCAACAAACTAACCTCGCATTTAGTATTGTTATGCTACAAGATGAGCAGTGGCAACCTCTGACAACCAGTTTCAACGAAAAGGGCTTTGCGGTAAGTGAAATTACCACTTTTGGTACCTACGCGTTAATGTCGCGCAGCATTCCTGCAGTCAGTAAAACAATTGGCGAACAATGTGTTGATACAGCAAGTTCACAAACAGTGCGCTTTATTCATGTTGCTGATTTACACGCGCGCTTTGGTTTTAAAGAGCAATTATTCAGCCGTATTCGCAGTTACTACGATAATGCCAAACTGGAAAACCCAAACACTTTGTTCACCAATGGTGGCGATGATTATGAAAAAGGCACCGTAGCCGAGCAAACTTCACAAGGCTTAGCCACGGTCGAGGCAATAAAAGCTATGGCCTTTGACGTACGCGTGATTGGTAACCACGACTATGCATGGGGACCAGAGCAATTACTTGATTTTGCTAATGACGATAATGCCATCGTGCTTTCAAGCAATACTGACTATGAGGGTAACAGTGATACGCCGTTTGCCGGTGTCGATTTTTCAGTTGTGCAAGTAGGTTGCCTTCGAATCGGCTTTTTTGGCATGACTTCCGTGCCTTGGAATGAACTCGATGAACCTATTGAAGACGAGCCAATTCCTGATTTTATTGCTAATTTCAAAATGAATTGGCAATGGCAAGAAGTGGCTGAGCAAATTGTTAATCAGTACCGCCAAGATGTTGATTACATGGTAATGGTGAGTCATTTAGGTGAAGGCACTGACACTCGTATTGCGCAAAATGTTACGGGGATTGATTTAGTACTGGGTGGCCACACCCATGGTGGTGAAAGCTATCAAACTTTAGATAATGGCAGCATTGTTATTCAGCCAAACTTTTTTGCACAAGGCCTAACTGATCTCACGTTAACCTTTAACCTTGAAGACAAAACACTCGCTGATGTTGATTACAATACCATACCAACAACCAGCATTACCAGTTTAGATGAGCGCACAAAAGCCGCCATCGATGAAATCATGGGCCGCTACGCCCCTGATGCAAACACTGAAATTGCCGTTTCAGAAAATTACCCAAGTGCAAAAGAGCTCATTAGTATTACAGCCAAAGCCACTATGCAGCAATTCCCTGCTATTGATGCCGCACTGCTAGATGCAAGCCAAGTACAAGATCGCTGGCTTCCAGGCACCTTAACTCAAGAAGACTTTCATGCGGCGTATAAGGTTGAGCGCCAGCCATCGAATACCCCAGGCTTTAACTCTATTTATCAAGTCTCTGTTACTGGCAGCCAACTAAAAACCATGCTCGCAAGCCAGCCTGAATGGGTTGCTTTAGTGCCTGATAACATCAGTGATGCAACCACATACCAAGTTGCTCTATTTAAAGGCCCTGCACTTAATAGCGAGTTGTTCTTCCCTGCTCTGCCAAACTTAGACGCGCAATTAGTCGCTGAAAGTTGGTGGCTACTTGATAACTACGCACGAGCACGCACTAGCCAATGTTTATACATCGACACTAATAACACACTTAACGCCTGTAAAACTGACGATGCAGTCACGGTATGGAATTTTAATAATCCTGAGCAAGGTTTTAGCAGTGACTTTGGCCCTGCAACACTCAGCTTTTTCGACCCTGAAGAAGAAAACTGGGGACCAGAGAATAGCCAATTTGCGACCACAAGTGAGCTTGCAGTTGCTGATTTACCAAATGGTGCCTCAGGTGTATTGGCGTTTTCTCGCCACAGCCCAACACAAGGCTTAACCTTAACGGCAAATAGCCCTGCAAATGGTGACTACCAAACTGACGGATTTATTTCAGATTACACGCTGGTGATGGACGTGCTTTGGCCAGAGCAAAGCACCAATGAATGGCGTGCATTACTACAAACAGATCTCACTAATAGCAATGATGCAGACCTTTACGTCAGCCGAGATAATGCCATCGGTATCGCCACTCGTGACAGTGGTTACTTTGGCGAGCTTTTGGCAAACAGCTGGCACCGTATTGCTTTTGTGTTTTATGCAGCTCCAAACAATGGCGCACTAAAAATTTACCTTGATGGCGAGCTAATTGGTATTAAAGATGAAGGCGAAATCAATGAACGCTGGGCAATCAACAGTGCAGCGCTACTTTTAACCGATAATGATTACGAAACTAAACCTGGGTATTTAAATGCACTCCTCTTTGCAGGTCGCGCTATGACAGACGCAGAAATTGCAAACATGGGTAGTGCACAACAGCAACTCAACTTCACGCAGTCTACTCGCACCTTAAACCAAGTCATTGAGCGACATTACCAAGCTGCACCTCAAATTATGAATAACCCTTGGTTACAACAACGCAGCAAGTTTTTTAACAAAGCACGCCAAACTGTAAACTAATCGATACATTAAACTTAATAAAAAAGGCCGTCTTAGGCCTTTTTTTAAGCCTAGAAAACCTATTAATTTTCCTTCAAATACATATAGATAAATTAAAATCACGGTACCAAACACTTGCCTTAATGATGACCCATTCACCGCCTCAGATAGTGCAATTGCTGAAATTAAAATCATTGTCCCATTTAATTTACAAAGGAGGCGTTAGCTAAATAGCACCGAGATCTTCCCCTTATCGGTTTTCTGGTTAATCATCCGCTCATTACAGAACAATAATTCTTTTTTTAGCGCAGTGCTTATAATTGCGGGAGTAATGACAATGAGCGAAGTAAATAATCCGTTAGGCCTAATGGGCATTGAATTCACTGAATATGCAACACCGGATGCAGATTACATGGACAAAGTGTTTACTGATTTTGGCTTTTCTAAGCTAAAAAAATTCAAGGGTAAAGACATTGTTTACTACAACCAACATGACATTCATTTCTTACTAAATAATGAGCGTGAAGGTTTTTCTGCTGAATTTGCTAAAAGCCACGGCCCAGCAATCTGTTCTATGGGTTGGCGTGTAGAGAATGCACAAAAAGCATTCGAGGTAGCTGTGGAGCGTGGTGCAAAACCAGCAACAGACTCAACACATAAAAATTTACCATACCCTGCTATTTACGGTATCGGCGACAGCTTAATCTACTTCATCGAACAATTTGGCGACAAAGGTTCTATCTATGAGTCAGATTTCGAAGACTTAAGCGAGCAAAACATTGTTGAAGACAAAGGCTTCATCCGTATCGACCATTTAACCAATAACGTATATAAAGGCACGATGGAAACATGGGCTAACTTCTATAAAGACGTATTTGGCTTTACTGAAGTTCGTTACTTCGACATTAAAGGTCAAAAAACAGCGTTATTATCTTACGCACTTAAATCTCCGTGCGGCACTTTCTCGATTCCAATCAATGAAGGTAAAGATAACAACAACAACCAAATCGATGAGTACTTAAATGAATACAATGGTCCGGGTGTGCAGCATTTAGCATTCCTAACTAACGACCTAGTAAGCTCACTTGATAAGCTTGACCAATCAACAATTGCCACGCTTGATATCATTCCTGAATACTACGACACCATTTTTGACCGTGTGCCTTGGGTTAAAGAAGACAAAGAGAAGATCCGTAAGCATCAAATCCTTGTAGATAGCCAAAGCGAAAACTGTTACTTACTGCAAATCTTCTCGAAGAACCTATTTGGTCCTATCTTTATAGAGATGATCCAACGTGTAGATGACGGCGGTTTCGGTGAAGGTAACTTCCAAGCACTTTTCGAATCAATCGAACGTGATCAAGAGCGTCGTGGTGTAATCTAAATCATTATATTGTCTGAAAAGCAGCGTTATTCACACGCTGCTTTTTGTCGTTTTAAATTCTGTTTTAAACTAACTGTTTAAATTGCGTTGATTGCCTCCATATAGATAATTAATAAATCAGCGCGAACCAATAAGGAAAGAGTATGAGCCTAATTAACGAAACCCACGATATTAATCTAAAAAGCTGGGTTGCATCTGCTAACGAAGCGAACTGTGACTTCCCAATTCAAAACCTTCCTTTTGCAGAAGTACGTCGTAAAAATTCAGACGAAGCGTTCCGTGGCGCTGTAGCAATTGGTGACCAAGTTATCGATTTAGCAAAAGTAAACGAACTTGGTTTATTCTCTGGTGATGCACAGGTTGCCGTTAAAGCAGCAAGCCAAGCTACATTAAATGAATTCATGGGTCTTGGTCAGCAGTATTGGTCTGCACTTCGTCTTGCGCTATCAAAAGCACTCCGCGAAGGTGCCAGTGAGCAAGCACAATTAAGCGAAGCGCTTATCGCTCAAGCAGACATCGAATTTGCGCTGCCGTGTCGCATTGGTGATTACACTGACTTTTATACTTCTATTTACCATGCAACAGCGGTAGGTAGTTTATTCCGTCCTGATAACCCACTTCTACCTAACTACAAATGGGTACCAATTGGTTATCACGGTCGTTCATCATCAATTGACGTATCTGGTCAAACGTTCCACCGCCCTAACGGTCAAACCAAAGCGCCAGATGCAGAAGTACCATCATTCGGCCCTTGTAAACGCCTAGACTACGAACTTGAGTTAGGTATTTACCTTGGTAAAGGTAATGAATTAGGCGATGCAATTGCCATTGAAAATGCTGAAAACCACGTATTTGGTTTCTGTGTATTTAATGACTGGTCTGCACGTGATTTACAAGCGTGGGAATACCAACCGCTTGGCCCATTCCTTGCGAAAAACTTCGCATCGACTGTCTCACCTTGGATTGTTACGACAGAAGCACTTGCGCCATTTAGAACAAACTGGACACGTGACGAAAACGATCCACAACCAATGGACTACTTAGAGTCAGCTCATAACCGTGAGTTTGGTGCATTCGATATCAAAATGGATGTGCAACTAGAAACTGAAAAGATGCGTGCAGCTGGCGAAGCGCCCACACAGGTATCTAAATCTAGCTTTAAACATTCATACTGGACAGTGGCGCAAATGGTCACTCACCACACAGTAAATGGCTGTAACTTCCAACCAGGTGATATGTTAGGTTCGGGTACACAATCGGGCCCTGAGCATGAAGAAGCAGGTTCATTACTAGAGCTATCGCGCGGCGGCAAAGAAAAAATCACTCTTGCTAATGGCGAGCAACGTGCTTTCTTAGAAGACGGCGACAACGTAATTATGCGTGGCTGGTGTGAGAAAGAAGGCTTTGCACGCATCGGTTTTGGTTCTGTTGAAGGAACAGTGCTTCCTGCAAAATAACGATATAGCAGCATACTTAAGGGCCATTTGTGCCCTTTTTTGCTGCTTTTTTTCTTGAGTTACAATTTTTTTCTGGCTTTTTTAGTTCAGATTGTTATCTTAGCTCGGTATTTATCCAATTTTTGCACGCCATGTTTGTTAATATTAAGTCCTTTTATCGTACGTTTTTTCCAGCTAGACAGCTGCTGATCCGTCAAAATGGCGAAGTAAAACACCTAGTATTAGCGCCTTGGGTTCAACTAACTGCATTACTTGCTTTATTAACAGCGGTGACGTGGTTAAGTGTTTCTACTCTGCAAATTATTTCCCAAGCCGATAAAATTACAGATATAAAACAAAGCCAGCTTAGCGAACAGCAAGCATGGCAAAAACAGCATCAACAACAACAAAACGAATACACTAAGCAGCTTGAACAGCTAGCGGTACTTGAGCAAAAACAAGCTTTACTGCAAAGTATGCTTGAATCTTTGCCTGAATCGATGAGCACAGATACGACAACTGATGACTCAGCATCTCCTATATTGCCAACCGAGCAGCATACTGAAGAATTTCATGCCCCATTGGAAGATGAGCCAAATCAGGCCAATAGTTTTAACGCTATTACAGAGCGCTTTGCACGTCTTGATGCTAACTACAACCGCAGCTTTATCTTACTCGATGAACAGATAACACAACGCCATGCGGCGATTATTGCCATGTTAGAAGGAGCTGGTTTAAACGAAACGTTTGCCTCAGAAGCGTTACATGAGCAAGCAGATACAGCACAAGGTGGACCACTCGATTTATTTGATGAATCAAAAATTCCCGCTGAATTTTTAGCCGTTGCAGATAAACTCCTCACTCTAAATAACTTAGAGAACCTGTTAAGTGAGTTACCACAAACGCTTCCAGCAGCTGATTACTATATTTCCAGTAGTTTCGGGCTTCGTAAAGATCCGATGAACGGTCGTCGTGCATTCCATAAAGGTGTCGACTTAGCAGGCTGGCATAAAACAGAGATTTTCGCCCCTGCAGATGGTACTGTACTTCGTGCGGGCCGCAATGGTGGTTACGGTAACTTTATTGAATTACAACATAAAAATGGTTTCGTAACCCGCTTTGGTCATTTAAATAAAATTAAAGTAAAAAAGGGCCAAGCCGTTACTAAAGATGATGTAATTGGTTTGATGGGAAGTACTGGTCGTAGCACAAGTACGCATCTACATTACGAAGTTCTAGTTAATGGCAAACATGTCAACCCTGTAAAAATAACAAAGGCGCTTACTCGTGTTCGGTAAAAAAAAACAAACAACAACTAGCTCAACAAACTCATCGTTAAAAAGAACAAACCTTACCCCTTCAATTATCGCAGAAGACATGCGTCTAACTGGCTCTATTACCAGCCAAGGTGAAGTACAACTTGATGGTCGCATTGATGGTGATCTGCGCGTTAAGCATCTTGTAATAGGCAGCTCAGGTATGGTTGAAGGTGTTGTTGAAGCTGATAGTGTCGTTGTTAAAGGCAAAATTATCGGCTCATTAATCGCAAATAAGGTCGTTATAGAAAGCACTGCTGAGGTTCATGGTGATGTGTTTCACGACACATTGAGCATCGAAGCAGGTGCAATTATTGAAGGTAGCCTTAAGCACCGTCACGAAGAAGATAACATTGCGCCTATCAAGCCAGAAAGCGAAGAGGACTCTCCCTCTTCAATCCTTGCTGATGATGACAATGATCTCTCATTTGTAAATAAACAAGCCGCCGATAAATCCTAACTCTTCTTAGCTGTTACATACATAGTGATATCCGCGGTGAATACTAATTCATCGTGGTTATTGTAGACCTTCACCGGTACAATCAAATCTTGCTTTTCTAGCCATTCTCGTGGCACTTCTATCTTTGCGACAGCACGCATATCGGTGTCAATTTTTGCTAAATAATTAACCGTCATCCCTTTTGGTATCCAGCGATGCGTTTTTGCAGGCACGGTTGCATCAACCATCAAGCCAGCGCATAGCTCTGCCACATTGCACTGTGCGATTGCATGGATAGTTCCTATGTGATTATGGATTGCTCGGCGATTTTTGACGGTTGCACCGCAATACCCTGCTGTTAAATCTGTGATTAATGGCTTTATTGAGCCAAAATAAGGAGCTTTAAAACACACAGCCTTACTAAACAGCCAGTTACCTTTTGGCAATGACTGACATCTAGACCAAATTTTTAATAATGATGATTGTGAACTCACGACGTTTATCCATTATTTTTATGATGTAAGTTAAAAAATTAACACATCAGACCAGATAGCGAAATGGAAATTTTATGTTAGTAAATCTCCTTTTCCTTAATGACTACGTATGTACCTCAGATAAATAGATATCAACGCTTTTCTTTTCTTTAACGGGCACATAAAATATTACTTTAAAGGAGAGCTAATGCAGTCACAGCACAGAAACCTGAGTTTATTATTCATCCTTGGCCTATTGGTCGTTTTTTGCCCTCTAGGTATTGATATTTATCTTCCAGCATTCCCTACCATTGCTGAACAACTCAATGCATCAGAAAAGCAGCTTCAGCAAACAGTGGCTATTTTTATGCTAACAGTGGGTCTTGGTCAGCTAATTGCGGGACCACTTGCCGATAAGTTTGGCCGTAAACCTGTGGCCATTACCGGTGTTACAATTTATGGTCTAGCTGCATTCGGGGCCTATTTGGCTCCAGACTTTACCACGTTGATGATCGCAAGAGCATTACAAGGCTTAGGAGCATGCGCAACTTTTGTCGTTGCTTTTGCAATAGTCAGGGATAAATTTGGTAGCGAACGTAGCGGTCAGATCATTACTTACCTAAATGGTATAGTGTGCTTTATTCCTGCCCTCGCCCCTATTCTAGGCGCATGGTTAACCGTGCAATTTGGTTGGCGAATGAACTTTTTATTTATGGCTGGATTTGCGCTTGTCAGCTTGTGTATCGTTTTATTACTCTTCAAAGAAACACGCCCATCAGATAGTGTTTACAGTGGCCATATTCTCGACTTAAGACGCTTTGTACCAATTATTTCTACACCGCTATTTTTATTTCATAGCTTAATTTGTTTAGTCACTATGTCGGCTATTTTAGTTTTTGTGACCCTCGCACCAGGTTGGCTAATCACTGAACTTGATGGCAGTGTAGCTGACTTCACATTTTGGTTTACCTGTAATGCCGCTCTGAGCATTCTTGCCAGCTTTATTATGCCCATCTATATAAAAAGACAGCCCAAACGTGCTTTAAAAGCTGGACTTATATTATTAGTGTTATCTGGGTGTATTATGCTTGCTCTTAGCCAACAACGCTCAGCCTTAGCTTTAATGTTTCCTATGTTTATTGCCGCCTTTGGCTATGCGCTAACACTTGGCTCATCTGCTGGGCGAGCGCTAAGTTTATTCCCAAAACAAGCTGGAACAGCGTCTGCACTAGTGGGACTTATGCAAATGAGTGGCGCAAGCTTTTTGGTATTTTTAACCCAATTACTGGATCTAGCAACGCCAGTATTGATTGGCGTGCATTTTTTAATGCTCATCCCATTTGCCTACTTACTATTTAAATACAAACAATTATCATAACAATATGGGTAAATAAGAATTATTATACTCTATTTACCCATTTAGACTTCCCGTTATAACTAAATGCTATTAAAGAACTGTTTCTAGAACATTTTATTCCATTTTTCAGTACAATTAAACTTGTACCTACGGATGTATTAAATTATTGTTTACCCAAGTTAACAAAAAGTTAACCTTAATACACGTTTGGGATACAAAAATATGAAAAAGAATAAACTAGCTTTAGCGTTAATCATCAGCGGATTGTGTGCAGCAGGAACAGCCAACGCAGCAGACGATCGTTACATCATCCAAGTAGACAATAACAAAAAAGGTGTTGTGAAAGCACTCGCAAAAAAACTGGGCGGTGATATCAAAGTCGATGGTAATGGTTTTATTGCAGCACAATTCTCCGGTCACGATCTAGCAAGTATAAAAGGCTTGCTTAATAACCCTCACATTAAACTAATTGAAGAAGATCAAAAACGTATACCTATGGCAGTATACAATGACGATGCTGGTAACCCTATGCAGCAACAGTTAACACCTTACGCAGTTTATCAATCACAGGCTGATCAGGTAACGTTTGATGCGAATGCGGGTATGAAAGTGTGTGTAATTGACTCAGGCCTAGATGCAACAAACCCAGACTTCATTTGGGGTAATATCACAGGTGATAACGACAGTGGTACTGGCAACTGGTACGATAATGGCGGCCCGCATGGTACTCACGTAGCGGGTACTATTGGTGCAGCAGATAACAACATTGGTGTTGTAGGTATGGCACCAGGTGTAGCAATGCATATCATCAAAGTATTCAATGCTGAAGGTTGGGGCTACTCATCAGACTTAGCGCACGCGGCGGATTTATGCTCTCAAGCAGGTGCGAATATCATCAGCATGAGCTTAGGTGGCGGTGGTTCAAATAACACCGAATCTAACGCGTTTTCTAATTTCACAAATGCTGGCGGCTTAGTTGTTGCTGCTGCTGGTAACGATGGCAATAGTGTCCGTTCATACCCTGCAGGCTACCCTTCAGTAATGATGGTTGGTGCCAATGATGCAAACAATCAAATTGCCGACTTTTCACAGTTCCCTAGCTGCACTTCAGGTCGCGGTAAACGCGCAACAACAGACGAAACTATCTGTGTAGAAGTAACAGCAGGTGGTGTTGATACACTTTCTACTTACCCTGCAGGTATGGCTACATCAGCTAGCTTAGCAGCTGATGGCGCAGGCTTTGCTACTTCATCAATGGAAAACTCAGGGAATGCATCAGGCACCGCTTATTACATGGGTACTGCTGAAAGTATTGATACTGGCGCAGCGGGCAAAATTTGTATGATTGACCGCGGTAATATCTCGTTCTATGACAAGGTAAGTAACTGCGAGAACTCAGGTGGTATCGGTGCTGTTATCATCAATAACGAAGCGGGTATGTTATACGCTACATTAGGCGATACAAATGATACAACGATTCCAGCTGTAGGTGCTGCACTTGAAGACCGTTCAGCGCTTCTTTCAAGTACCACAATTGATATTGCAATTGGTACCAGTGATTATGGTTTCATGAGCGGTACATCAATGGCAACACCTGCTGTTTCAGGTATTGCAGCACTAGTTTGGTCTAATCACACTGACTGTACAGGTACAGAAATCCGTGATGCCCTTAAAGCAACAGCAGAAGATCAAGGTGCTGCAGGTCACGACGTGTACTTTGGTCACGGTATCGTTAAAGCGGCTGCAGCAGATGCATATCTCACAGCAAATGGTTGTGCAGGCAGCAATGATGGTGGCGGCACAACACCTGGCAGCGATGCTATCAACCTTTCAACATCAGGTTATAAATCAAAAGGCACGGCCTATGTTGATTTAAGCTGGAATGGTGCAGCAACAAGTACTGTTGATATCTATCGTAATGGCAGCAAACTGGGCTCTATGGCAAACACCAATAGCTACACAGATACCATTACAACTAAAGGCGGTGGCTCTTACACTTACCAAGTATGTGAAGCGCAAAGTACAACTATTTGTTCAAATAACAGCACTGCTAATTTCTAATCTCCTACCCTACGAGATAAGCGGGCCATGATGCCCGCTTTTTCTTTTTCTGTAAGCTTGTTAGAATCAGCTATCCATCTTTTTTATCTTATGCCAATGATTAATCCCGAATTTTTGCTCTCGTTTCTCGGTGCCAGTTTTTTGATTGCCGTAGCTCCAGGGCCTTCTAACGCATTTTTAATGGCACAAACCTTTGCCAATGGCAGAGCAGCGGGCCTGCAAAGCGCATTCGGATTTGCACTCGGCGGCGTTGTGCACACCTTTTTTGCCGTCATTGGGTTAACAGCCATATTAAAGGCATCTGCAGTTGCTTATACCACAGTACAATACTTAGGTGCTGCATACCTTTGCTATTTAGGGTTAATGACCTTAAAAAGTACTTTTAACCAGCCTGAACCACATTGCGACGAAAAACCTCATGTCAGTACCAGCAAAAAGCAAAATGTGATGTTTCAAGCCATGATGACCGAAGTACTCAACCCTAAAGTGGCTTTGTTTTTCATTGCCTTTATTCCACAGTTCGTCGATCCGAGCTTATCATCAACGACATTTCAACTCGCATTTTTTGGCCTACTCTACCCACTTTTTGCTTTTCCAATCGACTGCACGTATATTTATTGCGGCGATAAAATTGCCAGTTACTTTCGTGAGCACCCACAAACCCAAATTTGGATTGATAGAATCACGGGGCTGGTCTTTATAGCCTTAGCAATTAACCTACTAATTTAAGAGCACTTATGGAACAAAAACAACAAGCCCTACCTGCCAAGAAAAATATCGCCCTTGTTGCTCACGATGGCAAAAAAGCGGCACTGCAAGCGTGGTGTGAAAAGCATCAAGGTATTTTAAGCAAGCACACACTTTATGGTACAGGTACAACAGGCCATTTAATCGAGCGCACAACAGGGCTTGAAGTCATTAAATTATTAAGTGGTCCAATGGGTGGCGATCAGCAGTTAGGTGCTAAAATTGCTGAACATGAAGTGCATATGTTGGTCTTTTTCTGGGATCCACTCGCATCCCAGCCGCATGATCCAGATGTAAAAGCACTCCTACGTTTAGCCGCCGTGTGGAATATTCCTGTAGCCTGTAATGAAGTCAGTGCCGATATGCTTTTAAGCTCACCCATGATGGAGAGCGAGCTTAATCGAACGCTACCTGATTACGAGAAATACTTAGCAACACGTCAAGTTACGTTGTAGTCTTTATAAATGAGCACATTTAGCGATAAAGCTTATGTGCCCATTTAGTTAAGCCAGCAGTTACACTGCCAAAGTGATCCCCATTGAGCATCTCAATTCCACCTAAATGAGTTTTTAACGCCGCTTTAATTAATGGCGACTGAGCACTGCCTCCAGTTAAATAAATAACGTCAGGTGTTGTACCGGCATCCGCTATAGCTTGTTTAGCTAGCCTTACTATCTGGCTTATAGAGTCATCTACCGCTAAAGATAGATCATTTAACGTCAAGCACTGACTTAACTCTGGGTCTAAAAACCCTAAATCAGTGGTAAATTCGTTACTTGACGATAGTGCAATTTTTGCCGCTTCCCCCTGCTGTACTAATTGGTGACCTTGCTTATTTTGCTGTAAATGAATTAAGCGCTTAAATAACTCAGGCTGTTGCACTTCACGTAGTTGTGTAACAAGCTCTCGATGGTGTGCATCACTGTAAAACAAGCTCTGTAGATTAACGTCATTGATTTTACAGGCTTGCCAAAACGGTTGATTAGGCAACACAAGACCCGATTTAAACTCAGTGCCTAAACCAAGCAACGGCATTAAACCATGAAAGCTCAGCGCGATATCTAAGTCATTACCGCCAACACGCTTTCCGCTGTGAGCTAAAAAATCGTTATCACGACACTCACTTTGTCGAAAGCTCGGCCCCATTTGTACAAATGAACAATCGCTAGTGCCTCCGCCAATATCTACAACCAATACTTTTTGGTCTTCCTGCAATGAAGTTTCATAATCAATCCCTGCCGCTAGCGGCTCATATAAAAACGACACCTCTTTGAATCCAGCACGCTTTGCTGCTCGCTCTAATATGCCGAGCGCTTGTTGATTAGATTCTTCACCACCGACTGATTGAAAGTTTACTGGTCGTCCAATAACCGTTTCTGTTAATGACTCTTGCAGTGATTGCTCGGCGCGCTGTTTAATTTTTAAAATCATCGCCGTTGCAATGTCTTCAAAAAAGTTAATTTGTCCTTGTTTCAAGCCAACCGCGCCAAAAAATGACTTAGGTGACTTTACAAAGTAACCTTCTTCAGGAAATTGCACATATTCACTAATGGCTTCACGACCAATAAATAAGGTCTCATCGCCTGCTTGAATATCTAAGTCGGATTTAACGCGAGGTAAAGTATTAAGGAGCGCTTGACGCTGAGTTCTAAAGTCGTGCTCAAATTGGCTACCAGTTAAATGCTTTGCTACAAAATCAACAACCAACGCGCTGTGATGAGTATAAAGTGTTGAAGGTAAATAGTGTTTGCCCTGCTCAAGTGGCACTAAAGAGACTTGTTGCTCATTATTCATTACACCGATTGCGCAATTTGAGCTACCATAATCAAAGCCTGCAAACATCGTCTTACCTATACATCAATAAAAAGGCCGCGAAATTTACCATAATTACAGCTGTTTTTGAATGTCTAAAGCTTATAAGGCATTTCGCTCACGTAAAAAGCTGGCGAAACGTGGTAGCCCATGTTTGGTAAAACCATGGTATTTGTAGGTAACGGTACTGCCTATTGCCGGAGGAAATTGCCGCTGATGGTCTGAAAACCCCGAGCCGATTTTAAACTCTACGCCTTCAGCGCTACGCACCTTAAGTGCACCTAACATATTCTTATACTTACCTTTTCCCGGCAAATGTGCAATAACAATCGCCTCGGCATCAAGATAGGGTTTAAGCTTTAATAAAGCGTCACTGCGCCCAGAGCGATGCACCGCAGACGCTAAATGTAGCATTACTCCTTCAGCACCATTTGCTATTAAATCATCCATGTACAAGCTAAGCTGATGATTACTTTCGAAGCGTTTTTGTTCTACTGCGACTATGTGTTTAGCGTTTAACTGCGCTACCAATTCTAGATAATTTTTATAACGCTCGCTAAAAGGGATGCTAGAGTCTGGCATATCAAAGACCATATAACTTACATTCTGCCAGTCGTTATCAACGGGAAGCTGTGTTCGAATAATGCCACTCAGGTTAGCGAAGTCTTGGCGTTTACTCCAAAGTTCGCCGTCTAGCCAAGTATTAGGTAAAGGAGCAGTAAACCAAGCAGGCGCATTAATCGTATTTCCTGCTCGGGTTAGAAACTGAGTGCCAGTCCAGATTGCACGTACACCATCGTACTTTTCACTCACGAGGTAATCACTGACAACAACACTATCAGCGTCATATACTTTAGCGAGTTGAACTTTTGGTGTTGCCACAGCGATTGCTGTAAACAGGCTAAAGCACAATAAAGTAACGAGTCTGCGAAATAGAAAGGTCATAAATGCATCCCTGCGATGAATCATTTTCTAAACTATAGCTTACTTTGTACCCATTTTAGAAGTTCTTTTAGATTCTCGAACTTTCCTGCCGCTTTACTAAAGTCATGCTCTAATGTGAAGTGATTTGGTACAGCAAACACAGGCACGTTTGCGCTACTTGCAGCGCTTACACCAGTGAATGTATCTTCAACTGCAATTGCTTCATCTGCCTTAATCTGTAAGGTATCAAGAGCGAGTTGATATGGATCGCCTGCAGGCTTGGGGTTTATCACATCATCTTTCGTGACCACACAATCAAACCAATCAAAAATGCCATAGCCTTTTAAAATAGGATACGCTTCATCTTTAGCACTGCCCGTTACTAACGCCATTTTTAAACCGCTCGCTTTAATTTCTTCTAAGACTTCTTTTGCGTAAGGCATAAACGCTGGCAAATTCGAGCTCACTAAGCGACCAAATGCAGCATACTTATCATTTGTTAATTGTTCAGGGCTAATCGTTAGCTGGTATTTTTCAACCACTTCTTTTGCGGCTTCAAGAGTCGGTCTGCCTGAAAAGCGTTGGCAAAATGTGGCCTCATCATATTGCACGCCAAAAGGCGCGAGTAAATCATTCCAAATATTAAAATGCACACTTTCAGAATCAACCAGCGTGCCATCCATATCAAATAATACTGCTTTTAAAGTCATCCTCATTCCTTCAAAGTTAAAGTAAAAAGGTGCCATTGGCACCTTTAATTAATTCAGCGTGATTATTCAGTTAAGCCCGCAGGTGGCTCAGCAAAGGCGTCTTCGCCTGTTTCTACGTCGACTAACTCGTAGCCACGTTGCTTTCTAACCACTTTTAAAACTGGCTTAGAAAACGCCGTTTTTAAACGATCAGCGTCAGCTTCTAGCTCTTCAACTGTATTGCCAAAAGGCGCTGCTCCAGTTTCTGACCAGTTAGTCACTTTACCATTTAAGTTATATTCAACTTCATGAATTTGATATTGTGCCGCTTCATCTTTTGTTGCTTCACAAAAAATCACACGGTAGTTCCAAAATCCAGCCATAGGTATTCTCTTTCTCTTAAATTAATCCTGCCACTTTAGCAGTTACCAACGCGATTATAAACGAAAAAACCCGCTATACAGCGGGTTTTAATAGGACTTATTATTTCAGCTTAGAAGAAGCTTACTTTGAACTCAGCACCGATGTAACGCTCTTCGTTCACCATTGCTGTGTTGTTATTGAAGTCGATAGCACCAATTGATTGTTGCTCGTCAAACATGTTACGAACGAATGCTGATACTTCATATTCGTTGTCGCCTTCAGCCCAAGCATAACCTGCACGTAAACCAACTTCTGTTAATGGCTTGCCTTCAAACTCAACTGACTCGTATAAGAAGTAGTTGATTTCGCTACGGTAAGACACGTCAGCGTAAGTGAAGAATTCACCGTCAGCAACTTCACGGCTATAACGTAATGTGACGTTAGATATCCACTCAGGTGCGTGTGGTAGGCTGTTACCATCTAAGATAGCACGGTCTTCAGGACCAAATGCACCAGGTACTTGGAATGTTGGATCTGTCACAGTACATTGTGCACAAACAGCAACGGCTAAATCTTTATCTTTAAGCTCAGTGTTGTTGTAGCTTAAGTTAAACGTCGCATTTAGGTTATCAGTTAATACCCATTCAGTGTCTAACTCAAAACCATAACCAGTTGTCTTATCTGCATTAACTAGACGGTTGAAGTTTGCACCACCACCCACTGCTGTTAATTGTTGGTCATCCATTGTGTAGTAGAACACAGTCGCATTTACACGACCACGGCCGTCAAGTACGTCTGATTTAATACCTGTTTCGAAAGATGTTACAGTTTCAGACTCAGCAACAGTTACTTCATCACCGAATAAGATACGACCTTGAATACTTGGGGCACGGAAGCTATTAGCGACACGCGCGTACCAGTTTACGTTGTCGTTGATCTTGTAGTTAGCAGATAAATCCCAGCTAATGTGATCGTCACTTGGGTTTTCTGTTAAGAATAACGCACCACCACCAACAGGGCTTAAAGTACGGTTCGCTGAGAATTCTTTTTCGTCATCAGAGTAACGAAGACCCGCTGTTACTTTTAAGTCATCAGTGATTGTGTAATCTAATGAACCGAATACCGCCCATGCTTTGGTATCTTGCTGCTGGATAACATAACCGTTTAACTCACCCGGTGTTGCACCATATGTGTCGTAGCTGAAGTTTTCGATTGTTAGCGCTTCGTCAAAGTAGAACACACCTACTTGGAAGTTTACGTCGCCAGCATAGTTGCTTGATAAACGAAGTTCTTGCGTGTATTGGTCTTGATCTGGAATACCGTCAGCACTTTCAGAAGTGAACGGAATAAAACCTGGGCCCATAGGTGCTGTTGGGTCGTCTGCATTAAAGAAACCGTAACCACCGTCGATGTCAGCGCGTGAATAGATTTCAGCACTTTCCCATGCAGAGATTGACGTAAGTGTTAAATCGTTGATGTCCCACTCAAGCTTTAAGCTTGCGCCTTGTGATTCAACTTGCTGTGTAGCACGTGAAGCTGCATCGTGGAAAACCACATCGTGTTCAAAGCCGTCTACTAAATCGTTTGTACCTGCTTTGATTGCGTTACCACGGAATGCAATTGGCTTACCGTCCATATCACGCGTGTGGTAGTTGAATAAACCTGTGAAATCATCACCTTCATATAAGAATTGAACACGAGCCGCTTTCTCAGTGTAACCACCTAGTACGTCGTCTTGCTCAAACCCTGGTGCGCGATTATCAATATAATCGTCTTTTTCTTGCCAAAGTACAGAAACACGTGTTGATAAACGGTCTGTTAGGCCACCGCCAACGGCACCTTCAAAATCAACTGCGCCACGGCTACCGTAAGATACTGAACCATAGCCTTCAAATTCTTGTGATGGTTTAACTGTATCAAATTTAACAAGGCCAGCCGGCGTGTTACGACCGAATAATGTACCTTGTGGGCCACGTAAAACTTCTACGCGTGCAACGTCAAATACAGGGAAACCTTTTAAGATTGCGTTTTCTTGAACGACTTCATCAACCACTAAAGAAACCGGTTGAGAAGCATTCAAATCAAAGTCTGTGTTACCTAGACCACGAACATAAAAGCGTGGGAATGAACGACCAAACGAAGATTCGATTGATAAACTTGGGATTTTCGCATTCATAAAGCGAATATCCATACCAGCTGAGCTGTAAGCATCTAAGTTATCACCTTGCAGCGCAGATACTGCAACAGGTACTTCCTGAGCATTTTCTACACGCTTACGAGCAGTGATTTGGATAACTTCTAGTTGGTTGTTTTTTGCTGCTGGTGCTTCGTCTGCAGCAAGAGTTGAAAATGAAGTACCTGCTACGGCAGAGAACAACGTTGCATTGATTAGGGTTGCTAACGTAGATCTTTTCATTGCTTTCATGTCGGGTTTTAACCTTTTTTATGCACTCTTATTCAACGGTGATGATGTTGCGTCAAATCATTTGACGGGCTCGGCCAATTTTTCGCGCCTTATAATAAGCTGCGCGGACCTCTAAATCGAGAGTGCAAAACGAGGTAAAGAGGCTGAACGAACGCTGACGATTATAACACTTTATGACACTTTTACTGCATTAAAAATTATAAATATACAATTTTTTTACAACAATTAGCGGCAACATCAAAGCATTTAGAAGAAATTATGCAACTATTTTACACTTTAGCGGACATATGTCCTGTTCAATATACAGCAACAATGTGTAGAGAATGTGTAAAACTGAGAACTACTTTCATTTGTGATAATTTTCATTACGACCCCACTACACGAGCAAATTCTGGCTTGGCTAATTCACAATTATGTTCATTCAGCAAACCTAAAATCGCCATATTTAACTCTTCAATTATTTCCATATAAAACGCAAAATCGACTGTCTCTACATAGCTTAGTACATCGATTTGTAAAGCCCAAGGCGTAAAACCTTTAAATCGCACTCGACAAGGCTCATCGACAATATGTTCATGCTCTTTCAGTAGTACACGAACAGACGCCATAAAAGCATGTAAGTTTTGCTGCTCTGTTTTCGCGCTGAGCATTAACTTAGGTCGATATGAAATGCGTTCTCGCTCAGAAATATTTTCAAGCTGCATATCCACAAACTTAGCATTCGCTACATAAATAACCGAGCGATCAAGTGTGCGTATACGTGTTGCCCTTAGGCCTATCTCTTCAATTGTTCCGAGGTGATTGTCAAACTTACACAAATTACCAATTCGTACAGGTGCTGATGTATAAAGCGTGATTGCTGCAATGATATTTTCAACCGTTTTTTGTGCAGCAAGTGCGATAGCAAGCCCACCGATACCCAGACCAGCAAGTAAGGTCGTCGCGTTAAAGCCCAAATTCTCAAACCAGACAAATAACATAATAATCACGATACTGGTTTTTATGACGTTACTCACAGGCCTTAGCAAGAAAACAGCATGAGGTTTATCTTGGCGGATAAAGCGCTGGCTCAAGCGATGTTTCGCAATATCAACAATACGTATAAACACCCAAGTCCATGCTAAAAGCAAAACCGTGGCGCCATGAATTACGGCCAAAAAAGCAATGGTTACATTAGATTCATCACTTAACGAACGCGACATTATTACTGCTATTAATAAACAGATTGGTCCATTGATAAAACTAACAATGTCTTGCTGTATGGGAAACTTTAAATATACTAAAACAAAAGAAAGAAGCCGTGTTAACACAATTGCGACAAGTACAAAGAAAACAAAAGAACATGCAAAGTAGACCCATTGCCACAGCATTACACCTAAAAACTCAAAACTTGGTAAAGACTGATATAGCCACTCTCCTATGCGGTTATACCCATACTCTTCAATTAATAAGGGTATTTTGCTCACTGTCGCATTGGAAATTTTCCAAATCGTTTGCGTTCCTTCTTTATTAGGAACACGCTGTAATAAGATTTGCACTTTTCCTTGAGAAGTGGAAATTTCACCAACAAGATCGCGATAACTTGGTACCGCTTCATTTTTTTTGCCGTCAGGATTATTACTCAGGTTATCAATATCAACCCATAAAGTTCTATCTAAAATTAAAGATAGATTTTCAGCCAGTTTCATCTGACCAATGGCAGCAACATCTTGCGGTAAGTTACGATAATCGAGGTAGTGACTAGCTAATTCAAAGTCGCGTGACCGTGCAGCTGTTAAAAAGCCATACATTGTATTTCGCGGAGTAATTCGATTAAATTCATCGAAAAATGAAGTTTCATCGGTTTGCAGACTAGTAAGTGAGCTCCCTACCTCTGCACTGGTCACTTCTTTTTCTTCATCAGCCTTTTCTTTATCATCTTTATCAATAAGTGACTTTACAGTGACCTCTGGAGTACTTATAGCGTATGCCTTACCCCCTACTCCAGCCAAACAGATAACCAATAGGTAACACGTGACGCACAAAAAAGTAGTGGCTAAATTTTTCACTCTCTCATCCTTGTAGCAAGATAATAAATGGACTCAAATTCATAATATTAGATTAGAGCATGCTTTTTTAACTGTACAAATATTAATTAAATTCCTTTGCTTTAAGTAGCTTAAATGTTAGATCTATTAAAACGTGTTAGCCCCTCTAACCTAGGCAAAGGAACTTTTTATGCATATTTCAAATTCGTTGATTCCACATTGGTCATCACTATTTATTCATGGCGTGATTGCGATAATCTTCGGGCTTTGTGGCTGGCTTGCACCCGAGGCATCACTTGCTGTGTTGATGTTTATTTTTGCTGCTTATTTCTTTGTAGATGGCGCAATTCGCGCATGGCTAGCTTTTGCTTCTAAAAAAGACAATCCATTATGGTGGATGCTACTTATTGGCGGTCTTATCTCGATTGCTGCGGCATTAGTCACTTTGTTTGCGCCCAATGTCACCGCTATTTTAATGTTATATTTTATTGCTGCATGGGCTATCGCAATGGGGGTAATTGAAATCATTATCGCCAGTAAGCTTCGCAAAGAAATCAGTAATGAGTGGATTTTAATTGCCAGTGGTGTCATATCCATCATTTTTGGTGCTTACTTAATGTTTAACCCTGGAGCAGGTATCCTAACCTTACTTTGGTTAGTAGCTACTTACGCCATTGTGTTTGGCACTATGATGGTACTGCTCGCATTTAAGCTTAAAAAACTAAATGAACAAGCGTAAAAAAAGCGGCTAAGCCGCTTTTTTACTTTTGTGCACTTCGACGTTTTAAGGCAATTTCGCCATCGATATGAATATCGCGCTGCGGGAATGAGATGGTAACATCGTGCTCAGCAAACACTTTATATATACTGAAACGTAACTCACTTCGTACCTGTCGAAGAGGTGCTTCTGACTCCGCACATACCCAAAAGATAGCACTAAACGTTAATGAACTATCTGCAAAGTCATCAAATAAGACTGATGAGGCGGGTGTTTTTAAGATAGCCGGATGCTCATCTAAAATTTGCTTAATCAACTTTTCAACCAATACCACATCTGAACCATAAGCAACACCAACATTAACGGATGAGCGCGCATTACGATCAATCAGAGTCCAGTTAGTTACGGTATTTTCAAGCAGTTGGCTATTAGGTACTAACATATGCACACCATCATTACGACGAATGCGTGTAGAGCGTGTGTTAATTGTTTCAACAACCCCTTTTGCCGTCCCTACTTCTAGAAAGTCACCAATACGTATTGGTCGCTCCCACATGAGTATCCAACCACTAATAAAGTTATTAATAATGTTTTGTGCACCAAAACCGACGCCGATAGCAATTGCACCAGAGACAAAAGCAAACGCTGTTAATGGAATATTGAGTACCTCAAGTGAGGTAAACACAAGCACCGCTATCGTAACGACAAGATATATACGGGTGAATAAATGAACAGCATCAGGACCTAGATTTTTTGCAAGTAATGCTTTTTTAATTAATCGACCAATCCACGTGACCACAAACCACATTAAAAAAAGCACCAAAGGCACTTGAATAATTTTTAGCACAGTAATTTGCACATCGTTATACGTAAACAATACAAACGATAATGCAGATTGCAGATCAGCAAGGGTCATAAATTAACATTCCTAGTAAAAAAATGAATTTGGTTCAGTTGTGACTAAGTTTAACACGGCATAATAAGTGAAAACTTGGTAAATACTAAGTTCTTTATGCACGAAAAGCGCTAATTATTAACTATTATTGAACATAGATGCTATATAAATAGTGAGAACTATGAATAGCATGAGGAGAGCACAATGTCACAAATGACACTTACACAGAAGCTAGCAACACTTCAGCCAATGGTTGATTTAAACTTATTTGAGTCGAGCCTAGATTACAGAAATCGTATTTTAAACTTACTTGCAGAACAAGAAAACACGTTAGCACTGATCAACAAAGAATTCGGAAATACGATGCCTGGAAATTTTGGCTCTGAGAAAAAGTTTGTTCTGGGTTATAATTGATTCATGCATAACCATCGATGTATAAATCACACCAATTTATCTCATTATTACTTTACTAAATATTAAAGCCGTCTCATTTATAGTAAGACGGCTTTTTTGTGCACTTTTACCACGTTACTTCCTTTTTTGCGCTCAACCATCCTAATAAACCGATAGATTTAATTGTTTCTGGTCTAAAATTTGGTAACTTAAAAAAGCTCTCATCATTGGTGTAATCCCTCATATTTGGAAAATACCAAGCACATTTTTATATTGGAGTTCTCATGCATAAGACCCTAATAGCAACAACGATTGCTAGTGCACTTTTACTTTCAGCTTGTAGTTCACAGCAAGCTGACACACAAACTCAAATTGACACTGCTGCTGAAACACAAACAGCTAATGTTACCAACGTTCTTTTCAAGCCAAGCCCTTTACAATACATGGCTCCTGAGTTTGATAAAATTTCAACCAAAGACTACGAGCCAGCATTTGAAGCGGGTATTGCACAGCAAAAAGCTGAAATTGCAAAGATTGCAAACAACCCTGAGCCTGCAACATTTGAAAATACCCTTGTTGCAATGGAACTATCTGGTGAGCTACTAGACCGCACTTCTGCGGCATTTTTTAATTTATCAGGTTTGATCTCTAACAGTGAGTATCAACGTATCGCCGCTAAAATGGCGCCTATTATGTCTGCTCATACTGATGATATTTACCTAAACAAAGCCTTATTCGCTCGTGTGCAAAGTATCTACGACGACAAATCATCTTTAAATGCTGAAGATCAACGCCTTGTCGATTTTTACTATAAAAAGTTTGTTAACGCGGGTGCAAAACTTAACGAAACTGAAAAAGCAAAAATGCGTGAAATCAACGCAGAACTTGCCAAACTTTCAACAGAGTTTTCACAAAATATCTTAAAATCATTCAAAGAAGATGTGATTTTAGTAACAGATAAAAGCGAGCTGGCTGGTTTGTCTGAAAGTGAAATTGCAAACCTTGCGGCTGCGGCACAAAAAGCTGGTAAAGAAGGTTATATGATCACGCTTGTCAACACGACTCGCCAACCTATCTTACAAAGCCTTGAAAACCGCAAGCTACGTGAAAAAGTGTGGACCACTTCTGCAACTCGCGCACAAGCAACTAATGGCCCAATCATCATTAAAGAGACTAAGCTACGCGCAGAAAAAGCAGCATTGCTGGGTTACAAAGACTGGGCTTCGTATGTGATGACAACACGTATGGCGCAAACAACAGAAAACGTTTACGGCATTCTTGATGACTTAGCACCAAAAGCGGTTGCCAAAGCAGAAGCTGAAGCAGAACAAATCCAGCAAGTAATTAAAAAGTCTGGCAAAAACTTTGCTCTGCAACCGTGGGATTGGGCATTCTATGCTGAAAAAGTACGTCAGGAAAAATACGACTTAGACCCTGCATTAGTTAAGCCTTACTTTGAAATGCAATCAGTGATCCACGACGGCCTATTCTTTGCGATGAATAAACTGTACGGCATTACCTTTAAAGAGCGTACAGACTTACCTGTTTATCATGAAGACGTAATGGTATTTGAAGTATTTAACGAAGATGGCAGCGCTATCGGCCTATTCTACATGGACCCTTACGCACGTGAAGGCAAACGCGGCGGTGCATGGATGAGCTCTTATGTCAGCCAAAGCGGTCTAAAAGACACCATGCCGGTAATCTACAATGCACAAAACATTCCTAAACCAGCTGACGGCCAACCTACACTCATGACCTTCTCTGAAGTAACAACCATGTTCCATGAGTTTGGTCACGCTGTACATGGTTTATTCTCTGACGTTAAATACCCAAGTTTAGCAGGTACAGCAACTGCTCGTGACTTTGTTGAATTCCCTTCACAAGCAAATGAAGACTGGAACATCGAACCGACCGTACTGGCAAACTATGCCAAGCATTACAAAACAGGTGAGCCAATTCCAAAAGCATTACTTGCAAAAGTACTTGAATCACAAAAATTCAACCAAGGTTTTGATACAACAGAGTATTTAGCCGCGGCACTGCTTGATATGGAATGGCATTCATTTGGTGTTGATGCTGATATTACAGATGTGCAAAAGTTTGAACATGATGCGTTAAACAAGCACGGTATTGCCTACTACCCGGTACCACCTCGTTATAAGTCTTGCTACTTCAGCCACACATTCGCCGGTGGTTACTCAGCAGGTTATTATGCGTACCTTTGGACTGAAGTATTCGCAGCAGATGCGTTTGCACACATGACAGAAGAAGGTGGCTTAACCCGTGAAAATGGTGATAACTTCCGTAAAGAAGTTTTATCAAAAGGTAACAGCCGCGATTTAATGCAAAGCTACATTGAATTCCGTGGTCAAAAACCAACAACAGACGCACTATTAAAGCGCCGTGGTTTAGTTGAGTAATCTAAAATTATTCGCAAAATGATGAAAGCCCGCAATTATTGCGGGCTTTTTGTTATAGTGCAATTTTAGAATCAATTACTATAAAACATGACCTACTTATTTGCTGTTACCCTGCTTTGGGCCTTTTCGTTTAGTCTTATTGGTGTTTATTTAGCAGGACAAGTCGATGCATGGTTCAGTGTGTTAATGCGTATTGGCTTAGCCACCTGCGTATTTTTACCTTTTCTGCACTGGCGTAAAACCCCTAAAGCTTTAGCACTTAAACTGATGGCAATAGGTGCGGTGCAGCTGGGTGTAATGTACAGCTTTTATTACCATTCGTTTTTGTACCTCAGTGTGCCTGAAGTGCTGTTATTCACGGTTATGACACCGCTTTACATCACCTTATTAAACGATATTCTTGAAAAACGCTT
Source organism: Pseudoalteromonas sp. L1 (assembly GCF_021728095.1). Classification (NCBI taxonomy): domain Bacteria; kingdom Pseudomonadati; phylum Pseudomonadota; class Gammaproteobacteria; order Alteromonadales; family Pseudoalteromonadaceae; genus Pseudoalteromonas; species Pseudoalteromonas sp. L1. The sequence continues at coordinate 338,323 of NZ_JAKKCT010000003.1, forward strand.
CAATGCTAAATTCTTGCTTGCCGCCATGCTGGCCATCGTGGGAGCAGTCGCTATTCGTTACGAAGGCATTGATGAAAACTACCTGTTTGGAATGCTACTTGTGCAGGCTGCCAATATTTGCTTTGCAACAGGACAAGTGACCTATAAACGATTAATGCAACACGAACACATTGCGCATTCTCGTGTGTTCGCATGGTTTTTCATTGGTGCACTCATCGTTGCATTAGTTTGCTATGGTTTATTTGGTGATACCAGTAAGCTCCCTACCACAACCACACAATGGGGTGTCCTGATTTACCTTGGAACAATTGCCTCTGGACTTGGTTATTTTGCATGGAATAAAGGCGCGACTATTGTCAACGTGGGTGCGCTCGCAGTGATGAATAACTTACTAATCCCTGCGGGGATTATCGTCAATATTGTTATTTGGAACCGTGATGCCGACATTCTCAGATTAAGTATTGGCGCAGCCGTTATACTGTTAGCTTTGATAGTGAACCAAGCTATTGTGAAAAAATAAATTAAGCTTACTGTCGTTTTATTGTCATTAATGATGATTAAGGTGATGCACTCATTTATTTTAAAAGGATACGAAAATAGTGAAATACATACCCTTACTGACTAGTTGCTTATTCATAAGCGTTCTTGCTGGTTGTGATGATGATGTAGAAGTTGTCGAAAAAGAAGTTGTTGTCACAAATACTGATGTTCAAGTTGTTGAAGTTCCAACCCCCATTGTCGTAGAAGTGGCGCAAGGCACCAATATTCAGCTTGGCACTCGCCCAGACTACCTCATTGATGACATGGCAGACAGTACACTAAAAACAAAACTAGAATCGTGTAAAGAAGGCCCCTTTTACCGTACTGATTTTTCAATCGGTCATCGAGGAGCGCCTATGCAATACCCTGAGCACACTAAGGAGTCTTATATCGCTGCGGCTCGCATGGGGGCTGGCATTGTCGAGTGTGATGTCACGTTTACAAACGATAAAGAATTAGTATGTCGCCATTCTCAGTGTGACTTACATACCACCACAAATATTTTAGCTATTCCAGAATTAGCTGCAAAATGCAGTGAACCTTTTACTCCAGCAGATCCTAACAGTGGTACGCCTGCTTCTGCTAAATGTTGTACTAGCGATATTAGCCTCGCAGAGTTTTTAACCCTTGAAGGCAAAATGGATGGTGCAAACCCCAACGCAACTAATGTAGCTGACTATATGAAAGGAACGCCTAGTTGGCGAACTGATTTATATGCAAATACAGGCACCCTAATGACACATAAACAAAGTATCGCCTTGTTTAAAGAGTTAGGCGTAAAAATGACTCCTGAACTTAAGTCGCCAGCTGTTAGCATGCCTTTTGATGGTATGAGCCAAGAGCAGTACGCACAAAAAATGCTAGATGAGTACATACAAATGGATGTGCCCGCGAATCATGTTTTTCCACAGTCATTTAACTTAGATGATGTAAAATATTGGATAAATAACAATCCTGACTTTGCAGCTCAAAGTGTTTACTTGGATGGCCGTGATAGTGATGCAGGCTTTGACCCTAATAATCCTGACACTTGGCAACCCAGTATGGCTGCACTTTACAGTGACGGTGTTAAGATTATTGCACCACCAATCTGGATGCTATTAACCATCGATAACGACAGTAACATAGTGCCTTCACAATACGCAGTCGATGCCAAAGCGGCGGGCCTTAAAATCATAGCGTGGAGCTTTGAACGCTCAGGCCCGTTAAATAATGGTGGCGGCTATTATTATCAATCGGTTGCCGATGTTATTGATAACGATGGCGATATGATGACCGTGCTTGATGTATTAGCCAAAGATGTTGGTGTTATAGGTATCTTCTCTGATTGGCCTGCAACGGTTAGTTATTACGCAAGTTGTAATAACATGCCTGCCAGTATTTAAAAGTTTTACGGCTACAGTCGTTTATTTTATCGTGCTCGGTTAACATAGAGTTTTATTTAGCCGAGCATTTTATGATCATTCAACACCATAGCCACGATATAGCCACCCCAACAGGGCCAATGCGCACCAGTGTTTATCGCCCAGTAGATGAAGGGAAGTTCCCTTGCATTATTTTCTATTCAGAGATTTTTCAAGAAACTGCGCCAATCGCACGCTCTGCTGCAATACTGGCAGGTCATGGTTTTGTGGTATTAGTGCCCGAAGTGTTTCATGAGTTAAACCCTATCGGTACTGTACTTGCCTACGATGATGCGGGTAAGGATAAAGGCAATGCCGACAAGTGGGCAAAACCACTTGAGAGCCACGATACCGATACTGAAGCCTTAATTGCATTTGCACGCACTCAAGATTACTGCACAGGCCACATCGGTGCGATGGGTGTCTGTATTGGTGGTCACCTTGCATATCGCGCAGCGTTAAACTCTAATATTAAAGCTGCATTTTGTTTATATGCAACAGATATACACAGCGATACCTTAGTGGCGCAAGCAGGTAATAACTCATTTGAGCGCATGGCTGATATCAAAGGTGAGATTCACTTTGTCTGGGGTAAGCAAGACCCACATGTACCAAAAGAAGGCCGCCTTAAAATTTACCAACAAGCGGTGGCAACAGGAATTAATTACCAGTGGCAAGAAGTTAATGCCCAACACGCCTTTATGCGCGATGAAGGCGACCGTTACGACCCTGCCCTTGCAATCACCATGTATCAACAAGCCGTTGCTTTATTTAATCGAACGCTTGTTTAAATCGCTAGCGTTGCCACTTGATTAGCGAAATAGTCCTTTAGGTAATCAAGTAAAACACGCAATTTTTTGCTTCCCGCCGCCCCCGGCGGGAACACACCATAAAGCTCAATATCCGCGGTTTTGTAATCTTCTAATACTGTTCGCAACAAACCGGCCTTAATCTTAGGAAGCGCATCATAAACAGGGATTTTAGCTAAACCATGTCCCGCTTCAACAAAAGCTGTACGTGCTGCGGCATTGTTAGTACTAATGCCACCACTAACAGCTATATCAAAGCGGCGTTTGTCTTTTTCAAGTGTTACAGTCGCACTGCTTGGCTGGTACACGACCCAAGTATGCACTACTAAATCAGCAATGCTCTTTGGTATGGGATGTTTTGTAAAGTAATCAACTGAACCACATAAACATGTAGCCATACTTGCCAGCTTAGTCGCTTGCAAGTTTGAACTCTCAAGCGCAACCCCTCGAATAGCCAAATCATAGCCTTCTTTGATAATATCAACCACATCATCACTCAGTTGTAAGTCTATATCGATTTTAGGATACAAACGTTTAAACTGAGCCAGAGCAGGCACCACAAGTTGCAAGCCTACATTCACCGGACAACTCAGTTTAATTACCCCAACGGGTTCACTTTTTAAGCTTTCAAGATGCAGGTTAGCTGCCTCAGCATGCTCTGTAATGGCCTGACAGCGTTCGTAATAAGCCATACCCGCTTCTGTTAGCGTCATAGTGCGAGTTGAACGGTTTAATAAAGTGAGCTGCAATTGTTGCTCTAGCTTTTTTAAGTGATAACTCACCACAGCTCGCGACAAGCCTAGTTGTTGAGCCGCTTTGGTTAAACTACCTTGCTGCACAATATGGGCAAACACCACCATGCTTTTTAATTGCTCGAACGATACTTTCATATGGATTCCTAATATGATCTGAATAATTGTATCAATTATTAAACCAATGAAGTCAAGTTTATCTGCGTTGTTTAACTAAGTTTTCATCCCTATAGTGTTATCAACGATGTTTAATACACAAAAAAGGGTTCACTATGTCAGCTAAGAAAATTTTAATGGTACTTACTTCACACGATGAATTAGGTGATACCGGTCATAAAACAGGTTTTTGGGTAGAAGAGTTTGCAGCCCCCTACTACGCCTTTGTTGATGCTGGTGCAGATGTAACCCTTGCATCAGTAAAAGGCGGCCAACCTCCAGTCGATCCAAATAGCGCGGCACCTGACGCTGCCACAGATGCAACCAAACGCTTTGAAGAAGACAGCGCAGCAAAAACCTTAATGGCAAACACTAAACCATTGAGCGAGATTAATGCAGAGGAATTTGACGCAGTATTTTACCCAGGCGGCCATGGTCCATTATGGGACTTAGTTGATAACCAGGATTCTATTAGTTTGATTGAACAATTTTTAAATTCAAACAAGCCTGTTGGCGCGGTATGTCATGCAAGTGCTGTCTTACTCAATGCGAAAAATGCAGCAGGTAAATCAGTCGTATTTGATAAAAAAGTTACTGGCTTTAGTAACTCTGAAGAAGATGCCGTACAGCTTACCAATGTGGTACCGCTGCTCGTAGAAGATGAGCTAATCAAACAAGGCGGTCACTATCAAAAAACCGATGACTGGGGCGTACTTGCCATTGAAGACGGTTTATTAATCACAGGGCAAAACCCTGCAAGTTCAGAACTTGCAGCAAAAAAACTACTGACCAAATTAGGTTAAAAATCACAATTCATTACTCAGTAAACACCTTGTGCATCAGGGTGTTTACCTTCACTATTAATAAGTTATACTGATTCGGTCGAATTGATTTAAGAGCCTTCAACCATGACTGAAAAATCAGCTGCTAAACTTCCCCCTATCAGTAGCAAACGGTTTGCTATTTTGGGCATCATGTTACTTTGTGTGGTGCTGCAAATTGCCAACTCACTCCCCGGTGTAAACCTTAACGGTTTTGGCATATTACCTCGTCAAATATCTGGTGTGTCAGGCGTGTTCTTTGCCCCATTTTTACATGGCGGTTGGGCGCATTTGGTCAGTAATTTAGTGCCTTTTGCTATTCTTGCGTGGCTGGTATGCCAATACAGCGTAAAACGTTTTTGGCTAGTGTTTACTGGCACTGCACTGCTTGGTGGACTACTCGTTTGGTTATTCGGCCGCAGTAATATTCATGTAGGTTTGAGTGGCGTAATTTATGGTTTATGGGGTTATCTAATCTGCTATGGCATCATGCACCGCTCATTCAAAGCAATTTTAATCAGCATTGCCGTCGTTGTACTTTACAGCGGCTTAATTTGGGGTGTATTTCCGCAGCGTATTCATATCTCTTTCGAGAGCCATTTATTTGGTGCCATAAGTGGTGCTTTTATGGGTTACCTGATGGCAAAGCGTGATAAAAAATACAATAACCTATGATTAAAAAGCGCTTTCGCTTTGAAAAAGGTCGGCAACTTTCGGGCTACGACAAAATGCTATTATACCAATTCGCTTAATTAAGTGATCTATTTTGAGGCAATAAAACCTCGTTGATAGCAAGGCAAAAATTTCGTTATTTAGTTGTGCTCGGCAATTGCTCCTGCATTGCTCTACCTTCTGCATCCATGCAGTCGTAAATCAGAAATTTTTAACGCAGATAGCGACAGGTTTAATCCCTCAAAATGATTAAGTATTATTGCGGATTGGTATTATGTACAGTCTGATGGCCAATTAAATTTGATGTTCATATATTACGCTTCCCTGAAGGAAGCAAAGTGCCTGCGCACACTGATAAGGTAACGGCGGGTAAACACTTTCGGCTTAACATTGTGCTCAAAAAAGCGCGAACTGGTGGGAGTTTATTTGTGCATAACCAATTTACGAAAGTGCTCGCATCAAATTATTTCGGCCCGATATCTGTGAACATCAAGTCACTAAAGTCATTTCTGGTAACCGATATCTACTTAGTATTGGCTGGATCAAAAACAATTAACTCCTAAGTACCATGGTGATCATCACAACACCATGGTCGGTACTTTGGTCATCATAAGCAAACTGTGGGTTGATCAAGTGCTGATCATAGGTGTGATAATCAACGACTTCAAAAAAACTGCTTTGAAACCCTGCATCAAATTCCCTGGAAAGCAAAATATAGTCAAACACTGAACTACTACTGCCAAAGTAATGGGTTGCTTCTCTGTCACTTTTGGTCACTACATGACGCTGATAAAGCTGCCAACTATCCTGTAAGGTAAAATGTGAGCGATACACACTGTTTTGTCGATTTCCTGTGAGGTGTAAATGCTCGGCAATTAAATGATTGAGTACACCGTCATGCAACTCATTATTAAAATCCCCCATAACAATAACAGGGTTATTAGTTTGCGCTCTGCGATTGATGACTTCTATCAATAATAGTGCAGCTTCACTGCCACGCTGTATGCTTGATGCCCAGCGCCCTGCTATCTGCTCTTTTAACTGCTTAAGTAAGTTTTGTTGCTCAGTGCTGGTGTCATCGTATTCGTTATCAATCATGCTACGCTTTGATTTAAAGTGCAGTACATAGCAATCAACAACGCCAATATGTGGCACATCTATCGTAGCGCGAATAATATCGCGACTAAAACGAAACCCTTTAAGCCCCATTTGCGCTGCGTAATCTGTATCATACTCCACCTTGGCAACAGCCACTATTTTAAAGCGTGAAGCAATCGCAACAACAGGATCACGATAAATAAACTCATCAATAACAGTGGGTTCATCAACGACAGCAAAGTAAGGATAACCTTGTTCGTTTACTTGCTGTTTTAGAGCATCAATACTAAACACTTCTTGGAAACCAATGATATCAGGCTGTTGGTTTTCAAGATAATCAGCTAACCAGCGCTGTTTTTTTGCCCATTGCTGTGCACTATAAATACGCTGAAAATCATAAAATGCATTCGGTGGCGCTAAATAATTATAAAGGTTAAATGTCGCCACCTTTATTTGGTTATGCTTTATCACAGGCCACCTTATTCATGTAACCATTCACGTGCAATGTTCGCATCCTCAAAATACTTCACTTCACCACTGGTAAACCAATTACCCACCTTGCTAGCCACTTGTTGCCATTTCGTATTTCCTAATAAAGCAATGCGGCAAAACTCCTTGTTATGCTTAAGCCCCAACTTTAAGTCATCCCAAGCTGCTTGAAGCTCCCATCCCTCTAACTCTGTAATATCAACATAGGCTCTAATTTTTGCGTGAGGGACTGACGCTAGCGCATTTTCAATTAAGGGAGTGAGTTTTGTATAGTCATCATGAGTGAGTTTTCCAACGACTTTAAAAGTTAAATAAAATGTACTGCCAACGCGCTCTAAGCCAATCATTAAACCGTGTTTTTTCATACCATCCTCCTTAATATTTATAATTTGATTACTCTACTTCCCTTGCTCACGTTGATCAACTAGGATGGTAGTCTCGTAGTGACATTCACAAAAGCACAAATAAAGGAGTTTCAATGAGTAATAACGACAGTTATACGCCGCCTAAAGTGTGGCAGTGGGATGCCGAAAATGGTGGCGAATGGGCTAAGACAAATCGCCCAATTTCAGGTGCTACCCACCAGCAAGATCTACCTGTGGGTGAGCATGCATTACAACTCTATTCACTTGCTACACCAAACGGTCAAAAAGTCACTATTATGCTTGAAGAGCTACTTGAGCTTGGTATCGATGACGCTGACTATGATGCGTTTTTGATCAAAATTGCTGATGGTGACCAATTCTCGTCGGGTTTTGTTAGCGTAAACCCTAACTCAAAGATCCCCGCATTGATGGATCACAGCACCAAGCCTGTTACCCGTGTTTTTGAATCGGGTGCGATTTTACAGTACTTGGCCGAAAAATTTGATGCACTTATTCCAAGCGACCACACAAGTAAAACCGAGTGTCGCAACTGGCTATTTTGGCAAATGGGTTCTGCACCCTATTTAGGTGGTGGTTTTGGCCACTTTTATAGTTATGCACCGTTTAAAATGCAGTATCCAATAGACCGCTTTACTATGGAAGTTAAACGCCAACTCGACGTACTCAACCGCCATTTAAGCGATCATGACTACATGGCAGGCAGTGAGTATTCAATTGCTGACATTGCGATTTGGCCTTGGTACGGAAGCCTTGTACTTGGCTATTTATATGACGCAGCAGAGTTTTTAGATGTTGAGTCTTATACCCATGTTGTACGCTGGGCAAAACAAGTTGAACGCCGCCCTGCAGTGCAACGTGGTCGCCGTGTTAACCGTACATGGGGTGATGAAGCAGAGCAACTTGCCGAGCGACACAGCAAAAACGACTTTTAACTATCGGGCTGCCATGCAGCCCATTGCGACAACCAACCCTCTCATTAACTTTGAAACATGAAAAAGCTCAGTAAAGAAGAGATCTACCAACGCCTTAGTAACACCGAGGATGCGCGCGCATGTAAAGCCATAGATGAAGCGGCCTGCAAGGTCGTGCCAGGTAACTTTATCACCCTTTTAGTGAGTCAGTTATTTAGCAAGTTTGCTGATGCCCTTTTAAATCCTAAAGTGACGCTTCCTTGGTTATTACAAAGTATTAATGTGCCTAGTAGCTTTATAGCGTGGCTTGTGCCAATACGTGAGTCGGGTTCTATGCTACCGCAGCTTGCTATTGCTCACTTAATTCGCCAGCTGGCGGTTAGAAAATGGGTGTGGGTGGTTGGGGCTATCATTCAGGCAGTGTGTATTATCGCTATGCTTATTTGCGCCCTCACTCTACAAGGCACGAGTGCAGGCTTTGCGATTATAGGTATTTTGATTATCTTTAGCCTTGCCCGCGGTTTTAATTCAATTGCAGCAAAAGATGTGTTGGGTAAGGTTATTCCAAAACAGCAACGAGGGAGCATTAGTGGTCTTGCGGCCAGTTTTGCAGGCTTTGCAACGCTCACCTTTGGCCTTGGGTTATGGTATTTACAATATTTAGGTTATGACAATGGGGTTTATGTTGCTCTCATATTGGCTGCGCTCATGTGGCTTTTTGCAGCACTGAGTTACAGCCAAATAAAGGAATATAAAGGTGCAACCGAAGGCGCTGAAAACGGCTTGTTGCATGCTCTAAAAAAGTTAAAACTTCTCTATCAAGATAAACAATTTGCCCACTTTGTTATTACCCGTGCATTGTTACTTTGCTCAGCTTTAAGTGCTCCCTTTTATATTGTACTTGCCAGTGAACAAGCCTTTGATTTTTCACTACTAGCCACGTTTATGGCTCTTTCTGGCCTTGCCAGTCTGGTTTCAGCACCAATTTGGGGTAGATTAAGCGACTTATCGAGTCGCCGAGTGCTAGTTTTCGCAGCCGTACTTGTCACACTTAATGGCTTAGCCGTGTATTTAGTTGCGTATTTTAGCCCCACAACACTCAATGAATTTTGGTTACTACCACTGTGTTATTTTTTACTCACAGTTGCTCATCAAGGCGTTCGCCTCGGCCGAAAAACCTACTTAGTTGATATGGCTGAAGGGAATAAACGTACTGATTATGTGTCAGTCAGTAATACTGTGATAGGGCTAATACTGCTGCTATTGGGTAGTGTAGGCTTGCTAAATAGCTATTTAAGCACCGCTGAGCTAATCTTATTTTATAGTGTGCTTGGATTTGCTGGTGCAGTAAGTGCTTGGTTTTTAAAAGATACCTAGACCAAATTATTAAAAAAGCGCATAATCACGCTGATTTAATTCCAAAAAGGACTTACCATGAAAAAGATAGTATTTGCACTTTTTACACTGCTGACTTTGTCCGCATGTAGCACGAGTGTACCTATTCGTAACTTTGACTCTAACCCTATACCTACAGTAGCCAATAAGAGCCATGACCTTAAAAGTATCGAGAACGATATACTCAAGGCATGTATGAAGCTTGGATGGACATGTCGTGCAAATCAAGAAGGTAAGGTTTTAGGCACGTTAGATATTCGTAAACATCAATTACGAGTTGAAATTAGCTTTAATGAAAAAGAATATTCTATTGATTACAAAGACTCTATCAACCTAGATTACGATGGTAAGAAGATTCACCGTCAGTACATCAACTGGGTAACAAACTTGATGCGTAATATTGATGCTGAATTAGCATATCAATAAAAAGGCGGCTTAGGTCGCCCTTTCTTTATCGTATGTACCGTCCTAAATAACAATGATGCTTCCTTTCCCCACAGACAAACATTCGCTTAAAACGAACAAATTGCTCGATTAATAGCATTATTATTTTGTTTTGTACTTTTTTATACTTAGAACAACTTCCTAATTCGCAGGTGTCACAATGAAAAAAGTACTTGTTTTAAATTCTTCACTCAATGGTGAAAACGGTAACTCAACTAAATTAACAAACACATTTGTAAGTCAACTGACTGAAAAAGACCAAGTAACGATCACCCAGCGCGACTTAAGCAGCAACGCAATTGATCACCTAACGCAAACAGAAATGGCTGCGTGGATGACTGATGCAAACGAGCGTAGCGATGAGCAAAAAGCACTTGCAGCCATCTCTGACGAGTTAATTGGCGAACTTAACGACAACGATCTGATCGTTATCGGTATGCCAATGTATAACTTTGGTATTCCATCAACGTTTAAAGCATGGATTGACCGTATAGCACGTGCTGGTATTACGTTTAAATACACAGAACAAGGCGCAGTTGGTTTAGTTGAAAACAAAAAAGTCGTGGTACTGGCTGCCCGTGGTGGTGTGTACCAAGGTAGTGATATCGACACTCAAACTAAATACTTAAAAGATGTGCTTGGTTTTGTTGGTATGACTGATGTTGATTTTATCTACGCGGAAGGGTTAGCAATGCCTGGGGCTGAACAAAGCTTAGAAACAGCTCAAAATGAAATAAAGGCTTTGGCCGCTTCACTTTAATAAGTGACAAATAAAACTAGACATAAAAAGCGGTCATCATGACCGCTTTGTAATTTACGCTGTGACCGATAACAGCGAGTCACCTTCAGATAAACCAAACTTTTCTTGCACAGAGGCGAGTATCGCTTCTTTATCTTCTTCTCCAAGTTGATCAGAATATTCCGCTAACAATTCATCTAAATAACTGACAACTTCTTCGCTATTAACCTGCTCAAGTGAGTTACCACTTGGCGGCGGTGGTGGCGGACCAGGAGGACGTTCACCTTCAGGACGACCTAATTCACCAACTTCAGCGGCATCAAAGCCAGCTTCAGCCATAATTGCTTCCATTTCCTGACCCGGTTGAATACCCGCGTCCATAAATGTTTGCATAATTGATTGCGCGTCTTCTGTAGTTAAGTTTTCAGGGTCAAACTGGGCTAAGGTTTCATTCATTAGCTCTGTTTGTTCACTGGTTAACGGCTCTGCTTGAGGTCGTTGCATGGGCTGAAAATTCGCACCCGATGAAACACTGTTGATCATCGTTGATTTTCCTTACGTTTTGGTGGTTTGTGGTTATTAAACTCGTCTTCAGTTACTTCACCATTTTGATCAGCATCCATGTCATTAAAAATGGTTTGCAGCATATCTTCTGGCATAGGCTGTTCACTAAACTCAGTAAAATCAATTACTCCATTGCCATCAATATCAATAGTCGTAAAGTCAGGTCGCTGGGGAGGACCGCCTTGATGATCGCGAGCAAAGCAAGCGGGCGCTGTGGCTAACAACGAAATAGCTAAAATAGAAAGTGCAGATAATTGCTTCATAGCGAACCTTTTATGTCATTCAATTAACCGTAAGCATAATCTGAATACCATTCAAAAGTGTGTGGGCAATATGCTACAAATATGGAAACTTTGTGGATCACATAAGTAATTAATCGAAGTGGTGGCTTTTTACGTACAGAGGGCAAGGCAATTTTCCAACCTAACTATTATGGCAAGCTCAGAAAAACAAAAAGTGAATCTTGTTTGGTTCAAACGTGACCTAAGACTGTCTGATCATCAACCACTTGCCACTGCGATTGCATCAGACCTGCCTTGCTTACTTATTTATAATTTTGAGCCGCTGTTACTCGAAGACCCCCATTACAGCTTAAGGCACTGGCGTTTTGTCGCTCAGTCTCTCAAAGACATCAACCAGCAACTCGAAAAATACAAGGCTGAAATCGCAATTTATAACCAAGAAATGGTTACATTACTGGAAATACTAAGTGATGAATTTGATATTGCAGGGGTTTATAGTCATCAAGAAATAGGTCTTTACAACACTTTTGAGCGAGATAAACAGGTAAAACTCTGGCTAAATAACAAAGCAATCCCATGGCATGAAACCCCGCTTGGTGCTGTTATAAGAGCGCGACCAAAACAATTTAATTGGCAAGCTCACTGGCACAGCGTGATGAACCAACCGCTTGTGACGCCAGATTGGCACAACTTTAAAACCGTTTTACCTAAAAATTATCAAGTTGCTAAATACACTGAGCGCTTTTCAGAACAAGATGAACAATTTCAATATGGCGGCCCTCATGCTGCCAGAGCCTGTTTACAAAGTTTTATTGAACAACGCGCTAGGGGCTATCAAAGCGGTATCTCAAGCCCATCAAAAAGTAGAGAATCTTGCTCTCGCCTTTCACCCTATTTAGCTTGGGGGAACCTAAGCCTTCGGCAAGTTTATCAGACCCTAAAGTACTATTTAGCAAAGCAGCCTCTAAGCTGGCGTCGCTCATTACATGCATTTGAATCAAGGCTGCATTGGCATTGCCACTTTATGCAAAAGTTTGAAAGCCAGTGCAGTATGGAGTTTTCACCTCAAAACCCTGCTTACCTGCATTATCCTTACCGAGATGATGAACTTGTTACAGAGCACTTAAAACGCTTTGAACAAGGTCAAACTGGTATCCCTATTATCGATGCATGTATGCGTTGCTTGGCAGCAACAGGCTATATAAATTTTCGAATGCGTGCCATGTTAGTGAGTTTTATGACCCATCATATGAACATTCATTGGCACCCTATCAGTTTAATTCTATCGCGTTATTTTTTAGATTTTGAACCTGGAATTCATTACCCACAAATCCAAATGCAAGCGTCAGTTACAGGGACCAACACCATTCGCTTATATAACCCAATAAAGCAATCTGAGGACAAAGACGCAGAGGGTATGTTTATTAAAATATGGTGTCCTGAACTTAAAGACTTACCCATAGAAGATCTTCATCAGCCATGGCTACAGCCACCGATGGAAGCCCTCTTTAATGACTTTAAACTCGGCGAAGACTACCCAGAGCCCATGGTCGATTTAGAGCAAGCAGCAAAACAAGCTCGGGACCGATTATGGTCTTTTAGAGAACGCGATGATGTGAAACAGGGTGCAAAAGTTGTGCTTCAAAAACACGTTAAAAGCCTTAAAAGGCAACGCCATGGCTCATAAAAAGCTTAACTTACCGAGCAAAACTTGCCCTGTCTGCAAGCGGCCTTTTATGTGGCGTAAAAAATGGCAGCGAGATTGGGAAAATGTAAAATATTGTTCAGAGCGCTGCAAGCGTGAAGCTAAGCGAAAAGTTGGCGTTTAAGTTGCAACTTCTTTACTGAATAATACTTTTCGGCCTAATACTCTGAAATCATTTCACACTAGCCGAAATTATTTACAAAGGAGATGACGATGACGATTAAAAAAACGGCTCATACAAACTGGTCTGGCGATATCAAATCAGGCAAGGGTAAAATCAGTACACAAAGTGGCGCGTTAGATAACCAACCTTTTGGTTTCAACACCCGCTTTGAAGACAAGCCAGGCACCAATCCAGAAGAACTGATTGCTGCGGCACATAGCAGCTGCTTTAGCATGGCATTATCACTGGCGTTAACCGACGCTGATTTTGTAGCTGATGATATTACAACCAAGGCAACTGTTAGCCTTGACGAAGTAGATGATGGCTTTGAAGTAAGCCACATTGCACTTGATGTTAGTGCCAAAATTGAAGGCATCTCAGAGGAAAAATTTAACCAGTTGTGCCAGCAAACCAAGCAAGGTTGCCCTATTTCTAAATTAATGAATGCAGAAATATCGCTAACAACTCAGCTTAACTAAAATAAAATAGCCACCTTCTAACCAAGGTGGCTATTGTTAAAAAATCACGCGACATAAAGTCGCGACTACGATTTGTTTTGAGCCTTTTTATATCTACTTCGAAATTAACTCTACTCGTGTACTTCTAACACTTTATTACAATACATTAACCAACTTGTTGTACTATGTACCTGAAAGTCAAAGTACTTGAAAATCAAAATACAACAAGGATATGTATGTTTAAACAACTAGCCCCCATTGCACTTGCAACACTCGCCTATTCAAGCTGCTCATTAGCAACAGAGCAACAAGTGAGTAAGCAGTGGTTCAACAGTATTGATTACACTTACCTCGAGCATGACGATTATAACTCTGATGGCTACCAATTAGTAAGCCATTACTACTTTGAAGAGCAGCAAAGCTCTGGAGTACTAGATGATTATGGCTACCTCGATACAGACTCAAACATACGAGTAAATTACTTTAATACTGATAACAATGATTACCTGGGTATGTTTGGTGAAGGGTTTTACAAAAACTGGTTTGTTACAGGTGAAATTTACGATGTTGATGATGCAGATAACTATACAGTCGGTGTAGGCTACTTATTTGCAGATGCATTAAAAGTCTCTGTAAATAAAAATGAGCGTGAGTATGGTGATGATTATTGGCGTCTAAAAGCCCAGTATAACCATCAAATCAATGAGAAAGATTATCTAGGCTTTACAGCTGAAACAGATGATGAACTCGACTATTGGAACATCTCTGCCAGATACTTTAATCATTTAAGCGGTAGTCAATATATTACTGTTGATGTCGGTCACCAAGACAGTGTTTATGACTCTGCAAGCAATGCCATGTTAAGCTACTATTTTGGTAATCACTATGCCATAGGTGCAGGTATTGATGATTCTGAGTTAGTTTTACAAGGTAAGTACTTTTTTAACGACCAATACTATGTAACTGCTAATTACACTGAAAGAGGCTCTGGAGAGCTCTATAATATTAGGTTTGTTGCTCAGTTCTAGTCAAAAACTCTAAATGAAAACGCCACTTTAAAAGTGGCGTTTTACATTTTAAACATTGCTGTTACATATTACCAAGCTGCATCATCATCGCTGTATACATTTTTAAGTTAAGCGCAAGCTGCTCTTCGGTAATAAACTCATGCTCTGAATGGCCAGTGTATTTTTTACCAGGCATTGATGGACCAAACGAAACCGCATTATCAAATAGCTTTGCATTTGTGCCGCCACCGATTGACACAAACCCTGCGTCTTGGTCACCGCTAAAGTGCTTGAAGATATCAAGTAGTGCTTGTGCATGCGGAGCGCCATCTAACAACATTGGTGTGCCAATCACGATATCCGTGTCTTTTAAAGTCACATTATTACGTGACTGCCATTTACTCAATGCTTCATTAATTTGCTGCTTGAGCACAGCTTCTTCTTTACCAACAGGGCGGCGCATATTAACAGACAATTTAATATCATTACCTTGACGAGTAAGCACTGTTGGCGACACTGTCATTGGCCCCATAAAATCATGCTCGTAACCAATATCACCAAATTGTGCACCATATAAATCAAGGCCAATTAACTGGTTAATAAACTCAATTGCTTGACCATCACTGTTGTTTTCAAGATCAACCCCTTTAAACACCTCAGCTAAGTGGGCAATGGCATTTTCACCTGACTCAGGCTCAGAGGAATGTGCTGAAGTACCCTTAACTTGCACTAATAAACCGCTTGCTTGCTCTTTAATCGCTACTTTTACGTTTTTAAGTTTCGCTACATTGTCGTGTAATTTAGCCACTGTTGCCGCGTCTGCATTATGTACGAGCACACTCGCATCTTCAGGGATTTGACTAACAAAGGCCCCTCCTTTTAAATCACTCACATATAAACCTGTTTGCGCTGACGTTGCAGAAAAAGTAGGCGCAATTAAGCTCCAGCCTTTTTCTGCCACAACCACTGGGTATGACGCATCAATGGTTACAGCATATTTTGGTTGCTGGTAAGTTTTCATAAACTCTTGTAATGGTGCCCAATCAGACTCTTCTGCAAGGTAAACCATAAGCTCAATACGGTTATTTAAAGTAATACCGTTATCTTTAATCGCCTTCATCGCGTGAAGCGCAGTCGCAATCGCTCCTTTGTCGTCTTCAGTACCGCGAGCGATGAGCTTGCCAGGCTCAGAGGTTTTGTCCATTTTAAATGGACTTTGCTGCCATTTACTGGCATCAGCAGGTTGTACATCTCCATGAGTGACAATCGTTACTTTGTCTTTTTGATCACCCATACCTATCAGGACGGTGTAACCTAAATCTTGATAGTCAAAGCCAAACTGCGCCGCTTTCATTTTTAAAAACGACTTAAAACCAATAAAGTCTGGGTTATTTGGTGTTGCAAGGCCTTCTTTGTTTACCGTAGGATAAGAGACTAAATTTCCAAGGGTATGTATTTGCGCTTGTTGATACTGTTCTACCGCATAATTAGCCAGTTTTTCACTTTGCTCAGACACGGCTGCCTGACTAGAAAATGCACTTAATAAAAGTGCTGCAAGTAATGAATGTTTCAAGATAAGCTCCAGAGTTTTAAAGGTTTTTAGAGAGTACGTTTTAATTGTAACGGTTATAGCCCTGACATGAAATCTCTTATTTAAGCAAAATGTGTCGGCTTAAAATTAATTACAAGGTACAATGTCTACTCACCCCATTTTATTGTTTGTTGACCCCATGAATCGTAGAAAAAAGATCTTCACTAAACTTAAACAAAAAGATAAACGCGCCAATGAGAAACTGCATAAAAGCAATAAACCTGCTTATATCTCAAAAGCAGAACGCGAAAAGCGAGCACAGCAAGAAGCTGAACAAGAAAGTTAAAAAGTTATCGTAGGCGCGGTTTTACATCGCGCAATATACGAAATAAATTTCCCCATATCATACGTAGGCGTCACGCTTGCTTGGCGCGTTTTAAAAGCCACACAAAACATAAACCTTCGCGCGAAATAAATTTCACGCCTACATCACCCGTAGGCGTCACGCTTGCTTGGCGCGTTTTAAAGATCACACAAAACATGAACCTTCGCGCGAAATAAATTTCACGCCTACAATTGGTGAATGTTAAACAAAATGCGCAATTTCAATCAGGTAGGTACTTTTAGGTGATGGCACACTGGCCTTACTTCTGAAAAGTATTAAAGAATAACCATGAAAACGAAGCAACAACAACGTATTGAGCTGGCCTGTGATTATATAAGCCAACATCTCGATGAGCCCCTATCACTGGAAAAGTTAAGTGAGGTGGCGTGTTGCTCAAAATACCATTTTCATCGTTTATTTGTTGCTGGTGTAGGCATAAGCATCACAAAGTACACGCAACTTGCTCGCTTAAAACGCGCCTCATTTCGGCTCGCGTTTGAGCAGCAAATAAAAATTATCGACATCGCTCTAGAGGCACAATTCGATAGCCCTGAAGCATTTAGCCGTGCTTTTAAGCGCACTTTTACGCAGTCGCCCAGCGAGTTCAGAAGCAAACCAAACTGGCCTAATTGGCACACACAGTTTGAATTTTCATTACCTGACAAAAAGGTTTGCCCTATGAATGTAAACATTGTTGATTTTAAAGCACAACCGGTGGCGTTACTTACTCACCAAGGTTCTGCGAATACACTTATGAATACCGCCGCAAAATTTATTGAGTGGCGTAAAGAATCTGGTTTTTCACCCGTTAAAACCAGTCGCACTTACGGGATCCCGTATAGCGACCCTGCCACGACTGAAGATCATGCATTTCGTTTTGACTTTGCCGGCAGTATCACACACCCTATAACAGAAAACCCGCAAGGTGTGCGAAATGGTGAAATTCCAGCAGGTCGCTGCGCAGTAGTGCGCCACAAGGGTTCTCACGATACTATTAGCGATACGGTTTACTACTTGTATCGTGAGTGGCTAGTGCAAAGTGGTGAAGAAGTCCGTGATTTCCCGTGTTTCTTTCATTACCTCAACCTCATCCATGAAGTTGATGAATGCGACTTGCAAACAGATATTTATTTGCCGATTAAGTAACACGAGGCGTGTAAGCAAGTTGTAGGCGCGATTTTACATCGCGCAACACGCGCAATAAATTTCACGCCTACAAATACAAAGCCTCTTCCCTAAAACCGATAACTAATGCTGGCATTATACGAACGGCCTTGCCCTGCAAGCTGTTCAAAACCTGCGCTCATATCTTGCTTATAATTAGCAATACTCACCCCACCGAGTGGCTGTTGGTAGTATTCATTAAGTAAGTTAGTAATTGCCAACTTAAAGGTTAAATTTTGCCATGTTTTCTGGCTTGAGATAGCCAATAATTGATAGCTGTCGGTTTTATTTTCTAAACGACGCTCATCAACATTGGTTTTACTATCAACCCACTGCCAGCTCAATGCGTTTTGCCAACCTTTGTATTCGTGCTCCAAACTCAGCTTAGTGTTTAGTGGCATGATTTGGTATAAGTCTTCATTACTATCATCACGTTCGCCATGACTACTGGTTAATGAGCCTTTTAATTGCCACTTTCCTGCTTGCTTTGAATTATGAAGCTCAACTAGTCCAGCAAGTTTAGCACCATAAAGTGTGGCATCTAGATTCGTAAACGTCAGAATATTGCGTTTTGTATGCGCCATGTCAGTGCGGTTAAAGCTTTTAGTCACCTCAGCATCAATGTAATCACTTACTTGTGTGTACCAGATATTTGTTGTTATTTGCCAGCTATCGTCTTTAGCGAGCTTAGTGTAGCTAGCGCTCAAAGTATGAGCCGTTTCGGCTTCTAAATCTGGGTTACCAATATAGCCGTTACCATCACCAAACCAACCGATCATCGTAGTTGCCATCGTACCAACACCCCAGCTATAACGCTCATATAAATTGGGCGCACGGTTTTTGCGTGCAAGGCCAAATTGCAGCTCATCGTTGTTAGTTAATTGGTAGCGCGCAAGTAGGCTCATATCAACTAAGGTGTCGTCACGTTTACGGTCTAATTGGTTAAATTCCATCGCCGCTTGCGCATCGGTTTTCGACATATTCATCATCGAGCCCATATGACCCATGCCGCCTTCGTTATAAGCTTGTACTTCACCAGTATCTGTAGTTACTTGCTCAACACGCACACCTGCCGATAACCACCAAGCTTGGTTTACTTGATTTTGATACTCAGCAAATGCCCCTAGGCGATCGCGTTTTCCCTCATTGATATTAATGTATTCGTTCGGGCCCATCATCATTGACCCTGCAACCGCAGGCCACCAATCATCAATACGGTAATTATAATATTCGTGCCCTAGCATCAATGATGATTGCTTTGATAAGTCAGTGCGCCAATGTACTTGATAACTGTAGTCTTTAGCATCTGTATTCATTGGCATCATGCCTGTTTTTTCTGCACTAAAAAAACCCATTTCGTGCTTCACATCATGATAGTTCACTTGCACATGTAAATGACTGTCTGCAAGTTCGCGCTGATACTGAGCAACTAATCCGTAACTGGTGTTATCGGTCATATCCATGTATTGATTGGGAAAGCCTTGGTAGGGAATTTTTTGATGGCTTAATTTAACTACAAGCTGCTGCTTGTCATCACGAATAGCACCCGTTAAGGCATGATTTTGCACACGGTATAAAGTATCGAGTACGCGATCACCATGACCATCATCATAGCTATTGGCATCTTCAAAGCTGCCTTGATAAGACAAGCTAAACTGTTTACTTGCAAGGCTTGCACCTAGGCCATACGCTTGGCTGTCGTTAACACTTTTGTACTGAGCGGTAACATAACCTGTACGCCAATTGAGTGAATCTGTATCACTAAACTCTGGGGCAATCGTATTTACCCTAATAACACCAGCAATATTATCGCCACCACTGCTCACCGGCGACACACCAGCAACCACGCTGTAAGACGAAATTTGATTCGCCGACACATAAGATAATGGCGGGTTCATTTGATTAGCACACGCCGCAGTGACATCAGCACCATCAACGAGTACTTTAACTCTATCGCCCATCATGCCATTCATAACAGGTAAGTTAGACACCCCACCTGCCGCTGAAAAATCAACGCCTAAATCAGATAACAATGAATCGGCAGAGCCAACGAGTTGATGATTATTTTGGGCATGACCTTGTACTTCGATTACTTCAATCGAATCATCAGCAAAAACAGAAATACTTAAAACACAGCTAAGTGCTGCTGCAATTTTAGAAAATGAAAAACCAGGACGAGAAAATTGCGTGTTCATAACTCTTTAAAAATAAGATAGTTAATTAATGAGTAGATTATAAAACTCATTAATTAGTCTGAACACGCGACATATTGTCGCACCCAGTGCGCAGGGGTCAGAATATTAGCGCAGCACCACCAAAGGGATCCGGCTATCTTCGAGCATTTTTAGTGTCGTGCTGCCTAAAAAGAATTGTCGCCATTTAGAGTGTCCAAATGCGCCCATCACCATTAAGTCAACGGCGTGATCACTTTTATAACGCCATAACGCCTCGTATACATCACCATCAAGCATACGGGTTCTAACATTAAAACCATGCTCAACCAGCCTTGCCGAGGCTGTATCTAGCTTGTCTTGGCATTGACCGTCTTGTTTATCAACCATCACTAAATGGCAATCTAACCCTGTTAAAATCCCCCCGTTAATAATCTGTGTTATTGCTTTGTCTGTATGTTCGCTACCATCATAGGCAAGCATAAAATTAGTTGGCTCATGAAAGTGTGGCGGCACAATCGCAACGGGTGTATGCACTTGGCGAATTAAAGTTTCGATATGTGAGCCTAATACTTTAAAGTCATCATAGTGGCCCTTGCCAGAACGGCCAATAATCATCACCCTTGCATCGTCTTCATTATCAAGTAAAGCGTCCACTAAACTCATAGAAAACTGCTGATGCTCAACCGCAGTCATTCCGGCATGTTGTGCTTTTTTTACCGCCTCTTCAAGTAGCAGCTTGCCATGCTCAGAGGCCATTTTGTTGCGTTCAACTTCCAGTTTTGTCAATTGCTCAAGTAAGGACGTTTGCGACCCTAAACCAATAATCGCGGTTAGGTCATCGCGGCCTTGTGGCAAGGGAGGCTCTAACGCATGTAAAAAGTTAATTGGGTAATCAGTACGCTTGGCTATCCAAATAGCAGCTTCTGTCACTGCACTGGTCATACATGAACCATCGATACAGGCAAATATCTTTTTCATTTTGCTCTCCTTCAAACCAAGCCAGTAAAACCAAGTATAGTCGGCTTTTTATATGTATTTATTTTGAACAGCAAAGACTTAAGAAGTTCAGCTTAATTTCTTATAACAAACAAATGTAGAACGTTCCAAAAAGTACTATATCAGTGTGGTAAATTTGTATTACAATAGCAATGGGCACACATCTCATACCAGAACAGCCTGCCTGTTGCTGGCATTTTCAAAATCAATTTTTAAAGGATCTCCATGACTACCGTAGCCAATAATCAAGGCAACGTAAGCACGTTTACCATTCTGATAGTACTGGCTTTGGGCACGTTTATTTTAGGCCTGTCTGAATTTTCTATGATGCCAATGCTGCCCCTTATCAGCGAAACATTTTCATCAACCCCAGCACAAAGCGGGTATGCCATTAGTGCCTATGCAATTGGTGTCGTTGTGGGTGCACCGCTTTTTATGATCACCACAGCAAATATGCGTAAACGTAATGCGCTCTTGATGTTTGTCAGTATGATGTTTTTATTCAATGGCTTAAGCGCTTTTGCAAACTCACTCGAACAGCTGATTTTATTTCGTTTTTTGAGTGGCTTACCACATGGTGCATACTTTGCCGCGGCTATTTTACTCGCCGCCGACATTGCCCCTGCCGACAAACGCGCAAGCTTTATGTCAAAAGTATTTATGGGCTTAACCATTGCAACAATTGTCGGTGTGCCTATGGTTACCCTGGTTGGGCAAAACTTTAGTTGGCGTTATTGCCTAGCAGGTACTGCGTTACTCGCTTTAGTGGCTTTGGTACTCATTGTTAAGTACGTACCCAACGTAAAAAATACGACACCCACGTCGATTTTAGATGAACTCAGTGTGCTTAAAAACAAGCTGGTGTGGACGATTCTGGGTATCATTATTATTGGTTTTGGTGGCGTATTTTGTGTTTATACCTACATAGCCGACACTATTTTAGTGGTGACTCACACACCAGCTTACACGATTTCTATTGCCATGATTATGTTTGGAATTGGCTGTACTTTAGGGAACTATATACTGGGTAAAGCCGCCGACCGCTCGCCATTAAAAACCACCGGGGCAGCGCTAATTGGTGCTGTTGTATTTGCAGCCAGCTATGTAAGCGCCAGCCACAATATTTGGCTGTTATATGCGGTTATTTTCTTTATTGGCTTTAGCGTTGGTTTAGGTACTGTGATCCAATCGCTGTTAATGGATGTATCACCACAAGGCCACGCCATGATAGGCGCACTCGTGCAATGTGCGTTTAATACAGCCAATGCCATTGGCCCTTGGCTTGGTGGTATGGCGATTGCCGAAGGCGCACTGCCAAGCCAAACAGGCTATGTATCTGCAGCACTCTTTTTGGGTGGCTTTTTAATGTGGTCATTAAGCGCGATACAAATGAAAAAGCTACGAGTCGAAAGTTAGCAAAAAATGTAGCTGCGATTTTATATCGTCCAGAGAAATGGCATTTAACAGGAATGCTTTAACATTCGCCGTTAAACGCCACCACTGCTTGCAAGACCTTTATTCATCCTGAAATATTTCTTCGATACTCAAGTTAAACAAACGTGCGGCCTTAAATGCCAGTGGCAAACTTGGGTCAAATTTACCTTTTTCGATGGCATTCACTGTTTGCCTTGATACATCAAGTAACTCAGCTAATTTTGCTTGGGTGTAGTTATGCTCAGCACGCAGCACTTTCAAGCGGTTTTTCATGCTTCATCCTCGTCATTCAACTGCTTATTCATAACTAAAATGCACACTAAATAGGTCATGCCCATAAACAAAACTAAATGTGATATATCTTCGTTAAAATGCACTAATCCGCTCGATTGTAACAACGAATAGGCTAACCCAAATACCAAGCTTGCACCTAGTGTGATCCCCATGGCATTGAGTTGTATCCGCTGCTGTAATTCATCCATGCCCTGAAGCTGTCGCTTGTTTGCTAAAATCATCATCACGCCAACAAGTATATTTATAACGATTGCAGCAACAGTTATCACCGTTTGATCTTGCCATAAAAAGTGCGGCCCAAACGAGGCAATAGCAAGCGTTAGCAACCACGCTACCGTCCACTTAGCAAGGTTTAAGGTATTTTGCTTATTGCGCTGTTTAAATGTTAATCCTGTTTGATTCATTATTCTCACCTTAAAAGTAAAGTTAACTTGACTAAAGATTAATCTACAAAAACAAAAAGTCAAACAAACTTTACAAAAAGTTTTATAAACACGACATATAAAGAATTTTTTAGTTTCAAAAAAGACAACAGACTTGCTGTTAAACTCATAATATTGTATTAATCTAGAATTACCTGAACAGAATCTGAATCTGTCCATCCGATAATAATAAAAAGAAGATAAACTATGAGTACGGCGCTGTTTTTTGTTGGCGAATGGCAAGTTACCCCAAGCACAAATTCAATACGACGTGGTGAACAAGTCAAACATCTTGAACCAAAAGCGATGGATGTATTATTGCTGTTGTGCGAAAAACAGGGTGAACTGTTAACCAGCGAAGAAATTATCAGCCACTGCTGGCCACATGTAGCGCTTGGCGATAACCCGCTACACAAGGTAATTACGCAGCTTCGTAAAGCATTTGACGATAAAGCCAGTAGCCCGCAGTACATCGAAACCATTCGTAAGCGTGGTTACCGCGTGATTGCCAATTTAAACTTCCCCCTTGATGAAGAGCAAAAAGCCAGCCAAACAGCTTGGCAAGGTGACTCGCCTTTTGTCGGATTAAGTGCTTTTTCGCCTGATCAAGCAGGAGTATTTTTTGGTCGCAACAAGCAAATAGAAACCTTATTACAGCGGGTATCTGCACAGATTCAATTTGGCCGTGCCTTTTGTTTAATTTTAGGTTCGAGTGGTTCAGGAAAGTCATCCCTTGTAAACGCGGGTGTATTACCTGCCTTAATGAATACCAGTGGCTACGATGGCATACGTGTTCATAGTTACTGCCAATTAGACTTTGCCGACGTAAATAAAGACCGCTTATTGCTCGATTTAGCCTCTACCCTGCTCGATTTAGAAATAAACGATGCACCCGTGCTCAGTGATATGAGTGCCGAGTCACTGTGCGAGTTATTAACCACACAGCCAGAGCATATTATTAGTCGTTGCAAAGCTGCACTGGCTGAGCTTAATAATGAACACACCAAACCCTACTTATTTTTATTTATTGACCGCTTAGAAGTCTTATTATCGTCACCTTTATTCACAAATGACGAACGCAGTCAGTTTTTAAAACTCATAGAATGCTTAGCAACCAGTGACTGTATAATCATTTTTAGCGCTTGTCGTAATGATTTTTACCCACAAGTGGTGAGTCAACCAAGTTTAATGGCAGGTAAAGCCAATGGCGCACATTTTGATTTATTAGCGCCCACACGCTCAGAGCTAAAGCAAATGATCCGCTTGCCTGCTCTTGCAGCGGGTTTAAGTTGGCAAACACACCCAGAACATCACACCCCCCTTGATGAGCAGCTGTGTCACGACACCGCCAATAACCCTGATGCACTGCCTATGCTGCAATACACTTTACAGCAGCTGTATTTGCAGCGCAGCCCAGACAACGAATTATTGTTTTCTGAATACCAAGCCCTAGGCACTATCGAAGGAGCGATTGGCCAAAAAGCCGAGCAAGTATTTTGCCAATTACCCAATGAACAACAAGCAGAACTTGCCGTTGTGCTTTCAAGGCTGATCACGCTAAACCCAGACGGCGAAACTCTCACCAGCCGCGCTGCACGTTGGAGCGAACTTACAAATCCCGCACAAACTAAGCTTGTGCAAGCCATGGTCGACAGCCGTTTGTTTGTATCGCACCTTAAAAATGAACAAGCTTGTTTTAGCCTTGCCCACGAAGCGCTGCTGCGCCATTGGCAGCGCGCTATCGACTGGGTAGCTGTGCATCAACAAAGCTTAGCGATAAAAAGCCGTGTGCAACTTGCCACTGAGCGATGGCTGCTTGAACACAAACACACTGACTTTCTACTAGCGCAAGGTAAACCCTTACAAGAAGCACACAGCCTTGTGAGTAACCCTATGTTTAGCTTGTCGAGCGATGAACTTGCTTTAATAAAAGCCTCTAATAAAAAAGCAAAACGTAAAAAGCGTGTGTTACAAATCACGGCAGCAACACTTGTGTGCTTAACCTTTATTGCTACATTTATGAGCGTGCGCAGCTACCATGCAGAACAAGTAGCAAAACAAAAACGCCAAGAAGCTGAGAGTTTACTGGGTTTTATGGTCGGTGAATTTGCCGACAAACTCAGAAGCGTTAAGCGCATGGATTTACTGGATGGTATTAGCAATAAGGCTCTTGAGTATTTTTCCAATCAAGACGAAGAAGCAGCGTCATTGTTTGATTTTAGTGATAAACAAGCTCAGTTTAATAACCGCTTTCAGTACGCTCAAACCTTAGAGGCTATGGGCGAAGTCGCCTACTCGCGTGGCAAAACCGACGAAGCCTTCACCGCCTTTGAAAATGCCCGTGTTCGACTAGAGTCTTTACTAAAAATTCAACCCAATAACCTTGATTTACTAATGCTCGCAGGGGCCAATGCTTTTTGGCTTGGGCAATTACATTATGATAACAGCGACTACAATGCGACCGAACCTTGGTTTAAACGGTATCAAGAATACAGCGAGCAAATGTACACGTTAGCCCCCAATGACTTTAACTCAATTATGGAGTTATCTTATTCTTACAACTCGTTAGGCTCATTGTATTTAAAGCAATTTAACTATACACAAGCTAAACAAAGTTTTACCCAATCTCTTGAACTTAAAAACAGAGCACTAGAGCTAAAGCCTAATGATAAAAACCTACTACGAGACAAAGCTGATACAATTAGCTGGTTGGCTAGTACAGAAGAACATTTAGGTAACTTTCACGAAGCATTAAGTATGTACGATAGCGCTTCAAATGAACTCGAAAGTATGCTTGAAAGCTTTCCTAATGATGCGAGCATCCTAAGCGATGTTTCTAATACATATATTCAGCAAAGCTACCTTCTTGGCTACCTTCCAGACAAAACTTTAGCACTTTTCAAAGCTCAATTCGCATCTGAAAAAGCACATCAAGCTTTGTTACAAGATCCTAGAAATAAGAAGTTTCAAATGTCGTACTATCGCTCTCTTGCATTTCACTTATTGCTGAAGGGTGCTGAAGATATTAATGTAGAGAGTGAAATCATTAACTTCATATCAGCAAGAAAACTTAATGATATAGAATCTATAAACATCATGATAAATATCATAAGTTACTTAATTAAAATTAATAAAAAAAAGAAGGCCACCCATCTTTTATACGAGCTAAGAAACGACAAAACCGCATTAGCAAAGATATTTAATAGTAAAAGCATAGAAAGCATCATTACAAAAGTCAGGTTAAACCTATTAATTTCCACTCTTTCTGACGGAGAAACAAAAAAAATAGAAACATGCAAAAAATCTATTAATTCAATATTAAAAATTTCAAAAAAAACCGAGAGCATAAAATTAAACTACCCACTTATAAAAGTGTACATATGCTCCAAAGAGAAAGAAAAAGCGAAAAAGATAGCAGAAAAGTTAAAAAACATTGGCATAAACAACTTTAAACTATAAGAAAACAAAGGAAGAACATGAGCGAAAATAAGATATATAATTTTTCAGTTAAAATTATTTTAGATAACAAAGGTAGTGCTATTTTTTCTTACTACCAAGGTGGTAAAGAAGTTTCAGGTGGTGGCACCGTCAATGAAAGAAATAGCTTAGGCATCTATACCCTTGATAAAGAAACACTAGACGAAGGCTTCTTATTTACTGGTGCCAAATTTAGTAATAAAGAGGGAAACTGTAAGAATGATTTTAGTTACATTATCAATGATGGAGGCAAATCAATTAGTATCTACGATACTGACGAAAATGAGGGTATCGTATGTATGATTTTTATAGCAGAAAAAGCTGGGACGAATTATGAAAGCACAGACCCCCAAGTAAAGAACGATAAAGAACTTTAAATTCCATACGGAAAATTAGTTTAGGCTCCACTCTTGGAGCCTTTAAAAACAACAACTTAAAACCAGAAGGTTACCAGAAGGTTTATTTGCACTTTTTTAAGTAACTTTATAGACACCAAAAACGTTTGCATTGGCAAAAAGGAACGAGAGTGTCTATTTCCAACAACAAAAATAAACAAACAAGCAAAATCACAAACCACGCTGAGGGTGCGTTACCTAACTCTATAAACTCAGATCAGCTCGCTTTAATTGCACAGATGTTTCAACACATGGCTGAGGGTGTTTTTATCATCAATGGTCAAGGCACGTTTGAATTTGCCAACCCGATGGCTGCGCAACTTTTTGGTGATAACCAAGAGGCGTTAATTGGTCAAAACCTATTACATTACCTGCACGATACCGACCGCGATAAATACATGTATACACTACTAAGCTGGTTAGATCATAAAGACTCACCAATTAGTTTAGGGCCGAATGAGGTTAAAATTAATCGTGCCGACAATAAAACCCTTGATGCTGATTTATGTATATCAAGCTTACCTAAAAATATCGCTATTGCAGATAATTTATTTATTTGCGTTTTACATGATTTATCATCACATAAAGAGCAGTATAATCGCTTAATAAAACAAGCCACAACCGATCACTTAACAGGCCTTGCAAACCGCCTTACTTTGGAAGAGTCATTAAAAAAACATTGGCAAGAAAGTGTGCAAACAAATCAAGCTATTAGCACTATATTAATTGATATTGATTATTTTAAACTATTTAACGATCGATTCGGTCATGTTAAAGGTGATAAGTGCTTACAAAAAGTAGCGAGTATAATTGCAGAGTCACTGCCCTCTCATGACTGTTTAGCAGCGCGTTATGGTGGTGAAGAGTTTGCCGTTATATTACCAAGGTGTCAAAAAGACACAGCCGCAGCAATTGCAAAACATATTCAAATTAAAATCAATACAATGTCATTTACAGATATAGGTTTACCCAGTGATTTTAGAATAAGTGTAAGCCAAGGCATTGCGTGTGAATTTAATAACCAATACCGTACATCAGAGGCGTTAATTTGCGCAGCCGATACCGCGTTGTACCGTGCCAAAACAGAGGGACGCAACAAGATCAGTATTAGCGCGTAAACACATAATTAACAACGTAAAAAACTAATTAACAAGTCGCGTTAGTTACACATATACTATACTTTTATGTTATTTGTTTGTTCCCATTATGCGTTTTACACTGCGCTAAAATAGATAAGTCAGATGGGAATCAATAATGGCATTATTCAACAAATTACCTTTGCAACTTGCAATCGCAAGTACGCTTGCTGCATCAGTGACTGCAATCGCTGCTGAGCAACCTGCTGAAAATACAGCAAAAGATATTGAAGTTATTTCAGTGACGGGCACACGTCGTAGTTTACGTAGCTTGTCAGAAAGTACTGTTCCGGTTGATTTATTAACAAGCCGCGACTTAGCAAGCACAGGTCAGCTTGAAATTAGCCAAGTACTTGCCTCTCAGTTACCGAGTTTTAACTACCCAAGTGCAACCCTTGCCGATGGCACTGACCACGCAAAACCTGCTGTATTACGTGGCCTTGCACCGGATCACACACTGGTATTAGTCAACGGTAAACGCCGCCATGCGGGTGCACTATTAAATTTAGGTGGTACCGTAGGTCGTGGTTCAACGGCGGTTGATTTAAATAATATTCCTACCTCAGCAATTAAACGCGTAGAAGTACTGCGTGATGGCGCTGCCGCGCAATATGGTTCTGACGCCATTGCTGGGGTAATTAACATTGTACTAAAAGATGCCGACGAAGGCGGTAGTGTAAGCTACACCTATGGTGAGTACGACACACAAATGGCAGGCTCGCCACAATTATTAGGCACAAGCGCAGATAGCGAAGGTAACTTAAGCTTTGCAAAAGGCGCTGACCGCAAATTAAACGATGGTATTTCGCGCACCGCAAGCGCTAATGCGGGTTTCTCATTTGCAGATAATGGCTTTATTAATATTTCAATTGAATCGCGTAATAACGAGCCAACTAACCGCTCAGGTATTGACCAGCGTGAACAATATAGCCGCGATGCAAACGGTAACCTAGACCCACGTGAATTCGACTTTGACCGCTATAATCACCGTTTTGGTAAAGCCGATATTGAAGATATCGCCCTATTCTATAACCTAGGTTATGAGTTTAACGACACGTTATCGCTGTATTCATTTGCTAGTTACTCAAACCGTAAAGGTAATTCAGCTGGTTTTTACCGCCGTGCAAAAGACTCTCGTAACTTACCTGAAGTATATCCTGACGGTTTCTTACCACAAATTGATACCGACGTAGATGACTACTCATTTGCTATTGGCCTGAACGGCGAAACCAATGAGTGGACATGGGATCTAAGCAGCAACTATGGTCGTAATGACTTTGGTTTAGGTGTTAGCAACAGTTTAAACACGTCAATGGGCGTAAATAGCCCAACTGAGTTTGATAACGGTGCGCTTGTGTACGAGCAATACTTAGTTAACATGGATGCCAGCAACACGCTTGATTTAGGCTTACCTGACGATGTTTTTGTCACCATTGGTGCAGAGTATCGCCACGAAAACTACCAAATTAAAGCAGGTGAAACAGCTTCTTATATCACGGTACTTGATGATGCAGGCAACCCTGTTGCTGCCGGTGGTGCACAAGTTTTAGCAGGCTTTTCACCTGACAGTGCAACTGATGAAAGCCGCCATAATGTCGCTGTATTTGCTGAGTTTGATACCTACCTCACAAGCGACTGGAATGTGGTTCTTGCTGGCCGCTTTGAAGATTACAGTGACTTTGGTAGTACTTTTACATCAAAACTGGCTTCTCGTTACAGCGTAAATGAATCATTGTCTCTGCGTGGTGCAATTAGTACTGGGTTTAGAGCACCATCACTTGCACAAACGTCTTACAAATCGGTAAGCACGGTATTTGAAAATGGTATTCCAAGTGAAGTTGGTTTGTTCCCTGTTGATGAACCTGCGGCACGCGCACTGGGTGCTCGTGACCTTAATGCGGAAGAATCAGTCAACATGACTGCGGGCTTTATTTTTACGCAAGGTAACTTTAGCTTAACGCTTGATGCATATCGCATCGACATTGATGACCGTATTGTGTTGTCTGAAAACTTAAGTGGCCCTGCCGTAGAAGCTATTTTAGCCGAGGCCGGTGAGCAAAATACTCAAAGCGTTCGCTACTTTACCAATGCCATTGATTCACGTACGCAAGGTGTTGATATTGTTGCAACCTATTCATTAGGGCTTGAGAACTACGGTGACTTACGCTTAAGTGCAGCCGTTAACTTTAATGACACCGAAGTCACTCATGTTAAAGAAAACCCTGCTGAGCTTGAAGCCCTTGGTGATAGCTACGAATACTTTGCGCGTCGTGAAATTACCCGCTTCGAAGAAGGCACGCCAGCAAATAAGTGGAACTTGTCTGCAACATGGGACGTTGAAAACTTCCAAACAACACTTCGCGCCACGCGTTACGGTGAAGTGGTGGATACATCAAGCACACCAGAAGGTGATGAAGTCATTGATGCAAAATGGATCACTGATTTAGAGGTGGCATACCGCCCATCTGCACAATGGAAATTTGCTGTTGGCGCAAACAACTTATTTGATCAGTACCCACAAGATACTGTAAGCAACATAGGTTACAGCGACTTTAATCAAATTTTCACTTATAGTGCGTTTACACCTTATAGTTTAGATGGCCGTTTCATCTACGGTAACATCACTTATAACTTCTAAAAAATAGGGCGTGAAAGCAACCAGTGCTAACACGCCCTAGCCTACAATGATCAATTAACTTATTTGAATAGTATGGTACGCCAATAACGTGCCATCACTATTTTTTGCCGTATTCATAATAAATTGTTCATAATCACGACCAAATACATTGTCGTTACTTGCAAGTGTCGTATCTTGTTCACCACGAGATTTATATTCACTATGGGTTGTACAAATTTCTTTAGCAAACTCATCACTAAAACAAAATTGGCTTATAACCGAGTCCATATTATTGTTTGTCACTTTAAAATGAATATGAATTGTTCGGCCAGAGTACCAGCCTGGAAAGTGCGTTTTAAAATTCACTCGACCACTACTATCAGTAATTAATGAACCTCTATACCAAGTGCTGCGCTCAGCTTCTTGATCTCCTCCGGTACAAAAGTCACCAGCAAAACGGCCGCTATCTGAACTGCTACTTGTATCTGCAGAATAAATACCACGCGTATCACAATGCCATACCGAAATTTCATGATTAGCAAGCGGGTTACAGTCACTATCAATAAGCTGTAAACAAAGCATCATAGGCAGACCAGTTAACCCCTGAGAAATATCCTCATCTGAATCAGCTTGAAAATAACAGGGTCCCTCGGTTGTTGCTTTAGTTAGCGCCACAACACAAGAGGAAGCCGTAGCAAAAAGACTATCATCCGGAAAATCTTCGGTAATGAGTGCCGTGGTGCCAGCAACATAGTCACTGTCATTCGTGGGCGTTGATGTGTCGTTTGAGCCTGTATCAGTGTCGGTATTAGAGTCAGCCATAGGCACTGATCCCATGCCATCTGAATTACACCCTAAAAACGCAAGCATAGGCACAGCTGCAACAGATACCCCCAAAGTTTTAAGCATTTTTCTGCGCGAATATAGTTCTGGTTTTAATTTCATCATCTACCTCTTTGCCAACATTGCGAAAACGATACAAAGTTTAATGAACAAATGTAGAGATAATGTGGAGAAATGATGGTGTTTCTATAGAGTGTGTATGAACAATATGCCATAAAATAGACATCATAGAAGCTGCTGCATTATAGTGAAGATTGCCCGTATTGTTTTTTCAGAACTATGAAGTTAATTCACAAATTATTTATTGCTAACCTAATCATTATTGTACTACTTGTACTCACTATGTTTGGTTTAAATGCCTTGGCTAACAAGCGCATGCTTAATAATATCTTTGCAGATATAGATAACGAAGCCTTTCACCGTATTGCTACAGAAATTAGCCAGCAGTACCAACAAACGGGTTCCATTGGTATGTTTATCGATTCAAAAGCACTGTGGTATGAGCTAATAAATCGCAATTTTCATTCAAGCCGCTTACTGTTTTCGCCAACTATGCCCATTAATGCAGGTGTCACTCCTAATGGAAAAATGCCGCCCCCCGAGATGGCGAACAACAGACCACCCCCGAATAAATTTAATAAACCACCCGCATTGGGTGAGCCTCCCAGCTTTGAAGGTATGAGGCCTCCGCCACATAGTGACCCCATGGCCGACAATTTTATTCCTTTTGAAAAACGACTAACTTTAGTGGATGCAAATGGCAATACATTAATTGGCCAAAACATCACAACCGAGATTATAAATGAGCAAGCGATCAACTTAGACGGAAAACTGGTCGCTAAACTACAATTACATGCCAATCGAAGTCACCTTAGTGCACTCACTAAGCATTATCTAAATACTCAAATAAATATAAGTATATGGGCTGCAGGCATTGGATTACTACTTTCGCTATTGTTTAGTTACTTACTTGCACGTCACTTTACGAATCCAATTGGTCAGCTTAAGCAAGCTGCAAACTCGCTTGCCGAACGTAAGTTTGATACTAAAATCAGTATTAAAACTAGTGATGAATTTGCCACGCTTGCCGATGATTTTAATCGTATTGCTACAGAGCTAAGACGCTTTGAATCTCAACAAAGCCAGTGGATTATGGATATCTCACATGAATTACGTACACCGCTAACCATTTTAGAAGGCGAACTCGAAGCCATTAATGACGGTATTATCGAACCAAATCAAAAAGCCATTACCTCACTACAAGAAGAGGTCGCTTTATTGAGCCGGTTGGTGAATGATTTACACAAGGTGAGCACACTAGACAGACACAGCTTTAGTTACCAAATGCAAGCTATAGACTTTAAAGCATTAACGGCTTCATTGGCTCGTAAATATGAACTAAAGTTTCAAACAAAGAACCTCACACTCAATGCCACTTTTCCTGAGCAAGCAGTCATGATCAACGCTGATCAAAACCGTCTGACTCAAGTACTACAAAATATTTTAGAAAATAATTTACGCTATACCGACGAGCACGAAACCGTGTGGCTAGATCTAACCATAACCACGCAACATGTATTTTTATCTATCGAGGATTCAGGCCCTGGGGTACCTGATGATGCTCTTGACAAGCTATTTGATCGACTATTTAAAACAGATAGCTCACGTAACCGCAAAACAGGTGGTTTTGGCCTTGGTTTAGCAATATGTCAAAAAATAGTTCTCGCCCACCGAGGTCAAATAAATGCAACTAAAAGCCGCCTTGGCGGTCTGTGTATAACGCTAAAACTACCGCTTCGAGAGGCGTAATAATATGTCAGAAAACCAAGCTAAGCAGCACATACTAATAATTGAAGATGAAGCTAAAATTGCCGAACTTCTCGAAAAATACCTGTACCTTGAAGGGTATCAAACTAGTTTAATACACGACGGTAACTTGGTTCTCAATGCAGTAAACGAGCTTAATCCTGACCTTATTATTTTAGACATTATGCTACCTGGCGTTAATGGTATTGAGCTTTGCAGTAAAATAAGACAAACCAGCGATGTCCCCATAATAATGCTTACCGCTCGCGTAGAAGAAATTGATCATTTAATTGGCTTTGATGTAGGTGCAGACGACTACGTGACTAAACCTTTTAAACCAAAAGAGCTGATGGCAAGAGTGAAAGCAATTTTAAAACGCCGCCGTATGCCGACTAACACCCGCAGCACTTTTCAAGCAGGCACAATTGTTCTAAACCCAAGTGAACACAAAGTGCTGGTAAAAGATGAAGAACTAAAACTGACCATCAATGAGTTTAGTTTATTGAAAATTTTAATCGCATCACCCAACAAGGTATTCTCACGACAAGACCTACTCACGCTAACACAAGGTAAGTACTTTGAAAGCTATGAGCGCAGTATTGACTCTCACATTAAAAATCTACGTAAGAAGCTCACGGTTGCAGATCCTCAAAATCATTATATTGAGTCGATTTATGGTGTTGGCTATAAATTTAAAATTTAACCAACTTTTTTCACACTTGCTGCGACTAACTTAATAACGCAACCCATTAAGGACAGCATTATGAATTTAGTACGCATCACAGCATCAGCTCTATTAGCCGCAGCGACCACTGCTTGTATTGGTCTTTCTAACGCAAGCACAACAATTGACGATAACAACTACCGTGTTATTACCTTTAAGGACTGTAAAAAAGTGCGTGAAGGCACGTTAAACAACGAGCAAATCGCCGCCTATCAACAATTAAAGCGTGAGCAAGAAAAGCTTGAATCACTGGAGCTGCCCCTTACTGATATGGAGCAGCAAGTCACAGAATACTCACAGCAAATAGAAGCAATTACAGAAAAGGCCGTGGTAGAAGACGAAGACCACTTAAGAATCAACAAAGATTTATTAAAAGAGCAAGATGCATTAACTCATAAACTTGATTCGCTCATTGCTTCTCATGATGCCGACTTTAAAGCGTTAAATGAGCAAGCTAAACAAATGGAAAAAGCGGCTAAGTTATTTGATGAGGCTATGAAACCTATGATGCAGCAGGGTGAATCGACTCATTTGCAAATTTTAGCGCCAGGCGAAGCTGAAAAATCAGGCTGCTTTTACTCTATCTAAAGCGCATTTTTAAGCTGTGTATAAAGAGCGGTATGCGTTTGACGAATATCGTCTTTATGCACTTGCTTAAACCACTTAACAGCTTGCTCATGATTACCTGCTTGCCAGTTTAGCTCAGCTAAACGTAACTTATAGATAGCGAGAATAAGTTGATCAGTCGATTCACTCATATGCTCAAGTGCTTGTTGATAATAATGCGCCGCTTTTGAGTAATGCTCTAATAATTGATGAGTACGTGCCAAGTTCCCTAGTGCAAGGGTTATTTTACGGGCATGACTGGTTTTTAAAATCCAGTCAACTGCGGCCTCTCTACTGATCAAAGCACTCTCTAAATCACCCAAAGAATGAAATACATGGGCTTTGTTTGATGACAACTCAAAATGAAAAATAGGGTCTTTGCTCTTACCAAATCGACGCTCGGCTTTATCAAGAATTTGTAAAGCCGTTTCTTTATTACCAAATACATGCTGTAAATTTGCCAATTCAACCATACGCATTGGATTACCAAACGAGTCAAAAATAGCCTGTAGTTTTTCAAACGCTTTAGTTGCGTACTTTTGAGCGACTTCATGCTCCCCGAGGTAGTGCATTGATTTAGCATAATAAAAGTACACCTGAACTTGAAATACTTGAGGCAGTTCAGTTAGTTGAATGAAAGGTTCGGTATGTTCTTTTAAGGTAAGAAAGTCCATTTGATCATAATAATAATCAAACTGATACGACTTAATTTCATACCAACGGTCTGAATGATGCTCACTGTTTTTGAGTTGTAGGCTGATATAGTCTAGGCAACTTAATTGCTTTTGCTGCGCGCAATAAACCTCATGGTCACTGAAGTTTTCAGAAGCACAGCTCTGAAAAGGCAACAAACCGAGTAATAACAGCATTAATCTATTTTTCATTCACTACTTTCTCAGTGAGTACACACATAAAAAGTAACAAAAAAGAATTAATTTTGACAGTGATTTTTTAATTTATTGTTACAAATGTAATTAAACAAGAAGCCTTTATAAAGGCTTCTTATTTATTTTTTGACGCTAAAGTAGCAGTAAGCTACCCAAACCAAGGAAAGTGACAAAGCCGACAATATCAGTAACTGTAGTCAAAATAACTGAGCCCGAAAGTGCGGGATCTATTTTAAGTTTATCCAAAATAGACGGGATCACTACACCTGATAGTGATGCAGCAACTAAGTTTAATAGTATGGCAATCGTAATTGTTAAACTCAGCATGCCGTCGTTAAACCAGAAGTAAGTGAGCACACCAATTACAAACGCCCATACACACCCATTTAATGCCCCCACTCTAAGCTCTTTTTTCAATAATGCTCTGCGGTTAGAGTCTGTCACCTGACCTAGTGCTAAACCGCGCACAATAACCGTTAATGTTTGGCTTCCTGCAATTCCGCCCATCGACGCAACCACAGGCATCAATACCGCAAGTGCTACAACCTGCTCAATGGTCGCGCCAAATAAGCCGATAAACCAAGAGGCTAAAAACGCAGTAGCCAAGTTAATACCCAACCAAATACCGCGGTTTTTTGCAGACTTTGTTACACTTGAGAACAGATCTTCGTCTTCACGAAGACCACCGGCTTTAGCAGCGGCTTCGTCGGTTACTTCTTGGCGCAATTCATACGCCGATGACACTGATAAGCGGCCTAGCAGTTTGTTGTCGGCATTCACCACCGGCATGGCCATTTTTTCGCTATGAATAACCACTTCAGCAGCTTCGTATAGGTCATCATCCGCATGCAAAGCCGACACATCAAGGTTCGCGTAATCAAGTAAGCTGTCGTTATCGTTGGCTTTAAATAGAGTATTGATTGCCACTTCACCGATCAATGTGCCCTTGCGGCTCACTAAATAAATAACTTCGGTATATTGCGGTAATCCTTTTTGAAAAATCTTACGGGCACCTGCTACGGTGAGCTTTTCCGACACTTTTAAGGCATCAAAATCTAACCAGTGACCTAATTGTTCTGGATTATATTGTTGTGCTAACTCATATTGTTTTGTTTGAACTTCATCGAGTTGGCGACGGGCATAATCAACAAACCGCTCAGGAATGATTTCTTCAAGTTCAAGTAACTCTTCAACACTGACTTCATCAAGTAACTTGAAACCCTCAGCTTCATCTAAGCTTTGTAATAGCCAACGACAACTATCACCACCTAAATTAATGAAAATTTCGTGTTGTGTATCTTCATCAAGTAGCTGCCATATCTCTAAACGTTGCTCTTTAGGTAAGGCTTCAAATAAAAGCGAAAGATGCTCTGTAGAGAGTTTTTCTTTGGCATCAGCAAGTAACTTGTTTTTACGCGTGGTGGTATCACACTGTAATAGCTCATCAATGAGCTGCGGAAGTTGGTCAACAGGGTATTCAATCATCTGCAAACTCGGTTAAATACATCAATAACAACAGTCTAACCTAGCTTTATAAAAATAACTGCTACTCAATAAATTTATTTTTAAACTAAATTTTTAATTGGCTTGGGGTGATCCCCGTCCAGCGTTTAAACGCACGCCTAAAGTTTGCTATATCGTAAAACGATAAGCGCATAGCCACTTGCTCATTGCATTGCTTTCGCATGGCAAGTAGGTAAATCGCTTTGCGCTTACTTTGCTCATCATACAATGCTGAAAAACGCACATTATGCGCTTTGAGTTTACGTTTAAAGGTTGCTGAGCTCATGGCAAAAACATGAGCCACTTGATCTAAGTTAAGAGCAGGATTTTGATAAATTAATCGCCCTACAGCCTCGACAAACGTTGTATTGGCATAATTGTATGCTGCAAGCTGTGAGTTAATTTGCGAAAAACGAAAACTACTAAAAGCAGGGTTTTCCATTCGCAATACTTCTTTATTAAATATCCATTGTGTTATTGGCTTTTCAAACGCGACTTTTAGGCCTAAGTGTTGCTCGTATTCTTGGCTATGTCTGGCACGTTTATAAGCAAAATCAAATTGGCAATGAATGCGCTCGCCCGCTACTTTTTTAAGGGTTTGATAAAACGCTGCACTGTAAATTTCCATAACATATTGGCTCATTTCATCATCAAGGCCGACAGCGTTTTGCAGCACAATATGATATTGCTCATTATGTAGATAACTATAGCTAAACAATAACGGAGCCAATTGCATACGCAGCGTGTGCAATTGCTTAAGTGCCTGACCAATACTTGGGCTTTGCAGTACGCCTTGGGCGGCAACGGAGGTATCGTTAGCAAGCTGGCTGCCAAGCAAAAACCCACTGTCCGCGGATTTCATCAAGACCTTAAATTGAGCCAGCAAACGTACTTGCTGTGAAATACTAAACTGATGTTGCACACTCATTAAATCTTGCTCAAACACCCCTGTGCCTCTAAGTAATTTATGAAGCTCCACTCCACGACTCAAAGCAAGCTCTACTAG
The DNA here is from genome assembly GCF_021728095.1 of Pseudoalteromonas sp. L1. Classification (NCBI taxonomy): domain Bacteria; kingdom Pseudomonadati; phylum Pseudomonadota; class Gammaproteobacteria; order Alteromonadales; family Pseudoalteromonadaceae; genus Pseudoalteromonas; species Pseudoalteromonas sp. L1. The sequence continues at coordinate 376,477 of NZ_JAKKCT010000003.1, forward strand.
CGTGGTAATAAGCCCCTGTGCAGTTAGGTATTTGTCATCTTGATTAAGATACGGCTTCACTATGACTCACTCTTTGTTGTTTTTGTTGTTGTAACTGGGTATGCAAGCGAGCGCTCAAACTGTGCGCTGAATCATCTTGTTTTCGGCTCACCAAAGCAGACGAAACATGTTGAAACTTAGCCTGTTTAGCGCCTTCAACTTTAAAAGCACAATGTGTCAGCGCGGCGACTATTTGCGTTACCAGCTCTTTGCCTTGCTGCTCAGTTGTATTTGGCATCAACACCATAAAACAGTCGCCTGCATAGCGGCATACAACATCACTCAAGCGACAGTTCATTAACACCAGTTCACTTACCTCGCTCAATAAGCGATCGCCTTCCATAAAGCCAAATTCAGCATTAAAGTTTGAAAAGTCTCGAATATCAATTGCCGCCAACTGCAAAGATTGTGGCACAGTTAATTGATCTTTCAGTACGTTTTGCAAATAATTGGCTTTGTAAAGCCCTGTTATCGAGCACACTAACTCATGCTCGCGATGCATTGCTTCACGACGTTTTAGTTGGCGATTTAATACATATTGCTCCTTGTGCCATTGATATAGCCCAATGCTTGTAAAAATCATCCCTATGGGGGCAGGTAAAGATTCAATCCATGTTAGCCAAGTGTTGGTTGGTTGATGTAACCATTCATCAAATAAATCCAAAGAGGCTGAAAACATAAAAAGCCCAAGCCCTAAAACTAAAAAAGTGGTGACTTTACTGGGAGGCCTTGAAATAAGCAGTGCTGCAATCCATGTCAGTGTCATCAACACAATGCCACCTTCACCTAAAATATCTAACCATGCAATATCGGCAAGTGGTTTTAACTCCCCTGCTTGTGCGCTTAGCAAAAATGCAATTACAAACAGGGCAATCACAACATTGGTTAACAATCGATGATGAGTAAAAGGGTTAAATCGCATTCTCTATACCTAACAATAAATCACACTGCCATGCTAACCCGTTAGCATTTAAAGCAGCAGGGTCATATTAGCTCAATGATGTGACAGCAAAACGACAATGCTCCCTTTTTAAACCCTTTAAGCGTTGTATTTACTTTAATTGAATGGGGTGATTGCGGCTCAAAATGCTTTTAAAACACCTCTAATTGCTTGTTTTTACTGGTTGTTAGCGGTTTTTTGTCACATTTGCGTCATTTAAGCTGGGTAGTTTGCTCTCAAAACCAAGGACAACCAGGAGCAAACCCATGAAACAATTTAAAACGAAGGCGTTAGTCAGCGCCCTCGCCTTATGTCAATTCGGTGCCTGTGCACAAGATGCACAAACGACAGATGAGAAAAAAGTAAAAGTCTCTGAAGAGCTTGTTGTGTATGGTGAAATTGGTTATCGCAACCGTTCACAAGAACTTGCACCCACACTTGAGTATTCGCAAGAATACTTCCAGCGCTTTGAACCACTTACCGCAGGTGACGCATTGAAGCGTGTACCGAGTGTGACGTTTTTGTCTGACGTTTTAGAGTCAGACGGAGCACGTATGCGAGGCCTGAGCCCTGCTTATACGAAGGTGCTTATTAATGGCGAAGAAGTGCCAGGCGCAGGTGCAGACCGCTCATTTTTTGTTGACCGCATTCCTGCTGAGCTAATCGAGCGTGTAGAAATTATTCGTGCATCAAGTGCAAACCGCTCAGCCGATGCGATTGCAGGTACACTTAACATCGTTCTTCATGATGGCTACAGTTTAGATGGCGGTTATTTGCGTGCGGGTGGCCTACGTTATGACGATGGCGAATTAAAAGAAAGCTTTGCAGGCGTTTACGGTACTGAGTTTGTAGGTGGCCGCTTATTACTTGGTGCAAACTTACAAGGCCGTTATAACCCAAAACAAAAATCAAGCCGACGCTATGGCGACAGTCCTGAAAATAACGCCAATTATCAAATGGAAGAGTTTGATAACCGCGAAGATCAAACCGACACCCGCGACGGTGACGATACATCACTCAATGCCAGCTACGAAATCGCCTTTGATAATGGTAGTAAATTCGATATAAGCGCTATTTGGGTTGATACAGACCGAACAGAAGATGAACGTTCATTTGAATACGATGACCCAACTGCCACCAGCAATTCGATTGTTGAAGGGGGCAATCTTGAAACCGACAATGCCAATGTGTCTTATATTGATCAAACCAACTACAACATCAACTCAGGCTATGAGCTACCACTCTTTGGTGGCACCAGTAAATTCAAGTTAGGCTTTGCACGCTTTGAAGAGTCTGTATACGAGCAAGAAGTAGAAATTGATACCTCTGAACTTCCTATGGTATTCGAAGAAGAGGAAGAAACCGTTGATATTGACGATAAAGAGTGGTCATTGCAATGGCAACACAGCCTATTTGCAGGTGAAAATAAAACCATTCAATTTGGTGCATTTTTACAAGGTAAAGAGCGTGATACAGCGGTTTATCAAGCCGAAGGGGAAAGCGAACAAAACTTTGCAAGCTGGGATCAGTTCAGCAAAACACCACTGTCACTGGCAGGCTTTAACAACGAGTTTGAAGCAGCGGCTGGCGGTGTAAATACACTAAAAGAAGACCGCTTAGATGTGTTTGCACTGATAAAACACGAAGATCAAGATTTCTCGTGGGAAATGGGTGTGCGTTATGAGTCAACCGACTCAAACATTACCGATAAAACTGAAGGTGTAACCGCAGACAATGACTACGACTTTTTCTTACCGTCAGCCCATTTACGCTACAACGTTTCTGAAAACGGCCGTGTAAGTGCGTCTGTTGCACGCAGCTTACGCCGCCCAGACTTTGATTACATCACCCCAGCTCTACTTGAAAAAGAATTAGGCGATAACGACTTTTTAGGTAACCCAGACCTTCAGCCAGAATCATCGTGGGGTATAGACCTAGGATATGAGTATCGCTTAGGTAAAAGCGGCGTAGTGGGACTCAATGTATTCTACCGTGATGTTTCTGACCTTATTGAAATTGCGAATACTGGCGTAGAAGGCTCAGAAGGCGAAGGCACCTATATATTACAACCACGTAACACAGGTGATGGTACTGTAAAAGGGGTTGAACTTGACTTATCAACCCCTCTTTCGGCCCTTAGCATGCCAAACACTGGGGTATTCTTTAATTACTCATGGCTTGATTCAGAAGTAGATGACGCCTTTGGTAGCCGTAAATTTAACGACCAATCTGACTATGTATTTAACGTTGGTTTTATTCAAGACCTACCTGATTTAGGCGCTTCATTCGGTGCAACTTACCGTAAACAAGGTGATGCTTATGGTCGTATCGTGGGTGAAGAAGTGACTACACACTACGGCGCAGACCTTGAAGTATTCGTAGAAAAACGCTGGCAAGACGTCACGCTTCGTTTAGTGGGTTCAAACCTACTAGATGCAAGCAAAGACGAGAGCTTTAACAAGTTCGACACCGTTGATGACCAAATTAACCGCGACTTTGACGAGTATGAACTGGAATCTGAAGAAGCAGGCCCAGTCATTCAGTTAATGCTGCGCTACGCGTTTTAATACACAAAGAGTTATTAAGGCAGCTCACTGCTGCCTTGTTTTATAATTGGGGATCCCATGAATTTTACAAAACCACTAAACCTTGCTGCCAGTGCAATATTGCTAAGCACCCTCGCAGCCTGTAGCCAAACAACGGCAACCGAGGCACCAAGTAAAAACCAATTAACTGCCTTTGGCACAACTGAAAATATGCAAGGCTCACAAGCAGCAGCCATTGCTGATGACGCTTGGCTATTAAGTTCACAAAGCCAAGGCTTACAACTGATAGATGCGAAAGGCGCTACGCATATTCTTAAAAAAGGGAATTTTGAAGCCTTATCTGTTAAATCAATCAATAATAATAACTACCTCGTTGCGAGTATTGATAACGAAACTGACCAAGCGGTTATTTTTAGCTTACAAAAAACACCGAAATGGCAGTTAACTGAAATTAGCCGTATTACACCACCAAAAGCAAAACCAGAGGCAGTGTGCTTATTTGCAAACCCAACGACTCAAGCTGTGTCGGCGTTTGTAGCAGACGCTCGTGGCCTTATTCGTGAAACCTTAGTATTTGATATTGAAAATAAGCGCTCATTAAATATTGAATTGCGCGAATTTGCAGGGGTTAGTGAAACATCAGGCTGTGCGGTTGATGATAACAGTAAAACCCTTTATGTAAGTGAAGGCGAAGTAGGCATTTGGCAAATTAACGCTGATGCCGAATCTCGTGCCGATAAAAAACCCCTTGCTATGATGGCACCATTTGGCACTTTAGCCCCAGAGGTTGGCGGTTTAGCAACAACAAGTGACGGTAGCTTATGGTTCACGACCTCAGAAAATAACCAATTGCACCGCCTTGAGAGCAAAACAAAGCGCTTTAACAACTGGCAATTTGCAGATGAACTTGCAATTGAATCTGCTGCAATACGCTTTAACAGCAATCAAACCGATATCGTGCTTTACGATGATGAATCAGGTCATTATCTTAAGGGGCAAATCGACGCCCTGCCAGAGCAACAAAACAAGGCTAAAACATCGGCTATTACTTATATCCATGCACAAGCACAAACCGATGCAGTGCGTGCTTTTGGTGATGCCGCCGATGATCCTGCTATTTGGGTTAACCCTAATAATGCAGCTAACAGCTTAATTCTGGGTACTGATAAACGTCGTGGCTTGATGGTGTACGATCTTACAGGAAAAGAATTACAAGCGCTGGAAACAGGCCGATTAAATAATGTAGATGTACGCCAACATTCAAGCATTGATAACTCTACAAATACGTGGATCACAGGCAGTAATCGTACTTATAACAGTATTAGTGTGTATACCGTTGATAAACAAAATAAAGTACAACACTTAGCTGAGCTGCCAACTACTCTAAAAGAAATTTACGGTATGTGTATGTATTCATCAAACACAGGCAACTATGTGTTTATGAATGATAAATCGGGGCTTTTTCAACAATATAAACTAACTGGTAATAATGAGGGTGTATCAGCACAACTAGTACGTGAATTTAGTGTTCCAAGCCAACCTGAGGGTTGTAGTGCTGATGATACAACCGCAGAGCTATTCTTAGGCGAAGAAGATGAAGGTATTTGGTTTATAGGTGCTGAGCCAAACGCTGGCAGTGAACCTGTTATGCTACAAACCGTAAACGATATACTGGTGGATGATATCGAAGGCATGGAAATCTACCACGCTAAAGATGCCCGTTATTTAGTGGTTTCTAGCCAAGGTGACTATACATATGTGCTCTATAAAATAATTGATGGTAGTACACCTAGCCTTGAATTTTCGGGTAAATTTGCAATAAGCAATAACCTTGAACAAACCATTGACGGTGTATCAGAAACTGATGGCTTAACCGTTACACCTGCATCTTTACCTGGTTACCCTGAAGGTGTACTCATAGTGCAAGATGGGTATAACCGAATGCCACAAGCGCCGCAAAACTTTAAAATTATTGACTGGCGTGAAGTAAAAAAAGCACTTAAATAATGAAGTTGCTGAACTTAGTGATGGTGCTGAGGTCACTCAGCACCTTTTTTATTTCTATAATTTACAGCAAATCAAGCGCTAAGAATTAAATCAGTGTACTTAACCACCAAAGCAGCAAGACCAGAATAGAGATACCTACAAGCGCCTTGGTTTTATGCTTTTGAATAATACGTTCAGCTTGATTACCCGCATAATATACTACGGCAGCTAAAGCAAAATACCGTATTGAGCGGGCAATAACCGTCGCTAATAAAAACAATACAATGGAGTATTTCGTGGCGCCAGCAGCGAGCATCGCAATCTGAAACGGAATGGGCACAATACCTAACGTTAAAACAAACCAAAAACCTTGTGACTGCATTTTTTGCTTCACTTGTTCGAACTGCTCTGGATTCGAAAAGGTATTTATGACCCAATCACCAACAATATCAAACAAATAATAACCCAAGGCATAGCCAAATACTGCACCAATAATACAACCAACAGTCGCCATTAGCGCAATAAGCCAAAGTTTTTCACGGCGCGCTTGCATTAAAGGAACAAGCACCGCTTCTAACGGGATGGGTACTATGGTTGACTCTAAAAAGGATGCCACCGTAATCGATTTAAGCATATGTTTAGAATCAACAAACTGCCGTGTTTTTTGCTTAAGCTTTTTTCCTATTGCCATCATCTATCCTTAAGAGTCGTATTCATTTTAGCGTACAGCAAAAATCCTTAACCGTCCCTTACGGAGTGTGGTTATAGCGTCCTCGCCCTTCATTTTTAGCCTTATATAACGCTTGGTCGGCACGCTTCATCGTACAGCCAAAAGTCTCTGCGTGACGCTTGATTGCGGAGCCTACACTTACACTTAATGCTTTATTAGGTGTAACCATCACATTACTTGCTAAGCACAGTAATTGTTCACATATTTTCCTTAGCTGTAGCACATCATCTGTTGGTATATAGAGGGCGAACTCCTCACCACCGATACGAGCAAACAAAATCGCAGGATCCAGCTTCTGCTGGCACCTATCAACAAAATCAATTAACACTTGATCGCCCACATCATGCCCGTATTGATCGTTAATTGCTTTAAAGTGGTCAATATCCACTATTGCTAGACTATGCTTTTTTATTTGGTTTTGCTGCATAAAGTGATAGAAATAGCGGCGGTTATAAGCCTTGGTTAGTACATCTGTTTTTAGTTCATCAGCTAACTTTTTATGTGCTTTAGATAAATCTGATAGCGCCAAAAAAAGCCCTGCTCCCGTAATAAGCATGCCGATTGTTCTAAACATATCTTCAACGTAAATACCTATCCACTTAGGCTGATAAACAAACTCATCTAAAAAATCAAACGTTAACCCGACACTCCATAGAAATATACCACTGCTTAAAAATAGATAGCTGACTTTGACAACTGCCGAGGTTTGCACAAAAGAAAAGATAAAAATCAGAATGAATAAATTGATGACATCCGACAGTACGCCATTTATGTAAATATCTGCCTCTAGATGATTGTAAATCGACAAATAACCAACAACTACACCCAACAAGGTGATAATGAATAAGCTAATAAAGCATTGTTTTAATCGTTTAGAAGCCGGTGGGGAGTTAACACCGCCCTCTACAGGTATCATTGTTTTTTTCATCAAGCACAACCACCATGACGGCAAGTGAGTAAAACAGTAACAAAGAGCCAAAATAAGTACAGAAAATTGCAAAAATCTTCAGAGAAAAACAGTATTTGGAATGGAGTAATTAATCTAAAAGCAATCCTTCAGGATGATTTAAATTACCTAAAGTAGAACCAATGAGCTTAAAGGGATGTGCTTAGCTCTTATAGGATATTGCTTGTGGCACAGCTGTCTTAGCTTAGAGAGTTAAGTTAATTAACACCTATCCTTATTCTAACCCACTACAGACCATAATCTAATTGTCATTAATAAAAAATGCTGATAACTTTTAACATGAATAAACAAAACTATTAACAAGCCTCGTCATCTACTCAGGTAAAACAGAGACTTATCGGAACTTTACATTAACAAACTGTAGAACTTAAAGGAGTAAGTATTGAGTATTTCAGATTTAAATACAAAGCTATACCACGCAATATCTTTGAATGACTTTAAAACGTATGCAAAAAAAGGTGGGGTTCTTTCAAGAGAGCGTTTATCAAGAGCTAATCCATACTTCACACGTTTTTTTTCAGATCCTAAGGACATCAAACTAGGCTGCTGGGATAGAACTTTTGGAAACTTTACTGACTTAGGCGCCCGCTTTGGTCAATTTGCAAACAGCGTTCCTAATGCATTTGGCCCTATCAATATCGTCCTTTCTGAGAAAGTATTGAGTGAACTTGATGATGTTAGAGTAACAAAAGTGAGTGTTAGCCAACAAAAATACAATCCAAATGAACATGATATCCCCCTCTCAACTTTGGCTGATTTTTTTATTGAAAAAGATAAAGTTCATTACCCTAATAAAGGCTCTCAAGGTTTAGAGTTTTCAAGTTCAACTGAGTGTATTGATTGGAAATATGTAGCTTATATATTGGTAGATCCCATTGAGTTTAATGGAAAAAGTTTAGTCTCTGAAGTGGAAAGAATCTTAGCTGAAAATGGAATAGAGAAAAAAGTTATTAAGAGAAAAATCAAATGTGAACAGACTCTCGGACATTTATTAAATTTTTCTGATAGTTTAGCTGGGAGCCTATTACATAAAAATGAAAGCCTTGAAGAGTTAGTTCCAGATAACCTTATCAAATGGTTTAAAGAACTCAACCCTGTGGGCCAAGCGATTTTGGCTTCGTGGTTAACATATACTTACAATGGCACTTTACTCCATTTGAAATAAACATAACCCAAGGACAAAAAAGCCTTGATTACAGCGAGGATTAACTAAATTATCAACGAAAGCATTAAAATTGAAGAAACTATACGCTGGGATACGGAGTGTTCGTCGAATTTTAAGGTTTGGCAATAAAGTCATAGTTTTGCCTAATAAACTACCACCTATCTGTTGTAATTTACGTACTGGAGTTCTAAGCGACTATCAAATTCGATTAACACTCCAACGTCCCAAATTAAGCCTTATTCAGTTTAAAATATCGCATTTACGTGATTATTTTTTTATGATGCCAAGCATATTTAATAACTCGCTATTTAGTAATGACGAACGCTCGCTTTATTCCTTTTCGTAAATACGACATTATCTCCCTGTGCCAAGCCTATCTAAATGAAGAGGATCATCAGTCATTCGCTGAATTTTCGACTATTTTGCAAAGTGTTATTCATTACCAATACCATGACCTATTAGAGTCATTAAAAAATAATTATGCCCCGTTTGATCCCAATGCAGACACACGTTTGTTAAACCCGATTGACGATAAAACACGTAAAGCGCACCAAGCTAAATTCGCGCAACAGTTTGCCACTGTGCTTAATGCAGCAAATTATGAAACCATCACCAATCAGGACTTACAAGAAGCACTTAATGAAGAGTCGCTTTTTAAAGTACGTTTAGCTGTGGAGTTTGATGACTTTGCCGAAGTGGTGTTTTATCGCCGTGGAGAATCTCAAAAAACAGAAACGTTACGTACTTGGTGGGGCTTAAGAAAAAAGCAAGTTCAGTTTACTAATTACGATCGTGTTGCCATATTCATTCGCTTTAAAGATGAACAGTATTTTTTAGAGAAGGGCAAAAAGCCTATGGGTTTTGAGCCTAGATCAACCATTGTTAAGCTATTTCAGAATGTTCCTAAAGCTGACTTGGAAATGCTATTTCCAAATAGCGAAGTGAAAATGCGCCCTATCGATAAACTTATTATTGGCTCTTCAGCTTTGGTAGGCGGAACTGTGGTATTGGTTACTAAATTAGGTGCATCTATTTTACTGTTAATTGCCATGATTGCTTTTTGGGGAGGCTGGCGCAGCGAAGAAGTCCACATGAGCCAACAGCACTTTATTACTTTTGCCATTGGTATGGGTGTATTTGGCAGCTTTATTTTTAAGGAATGGAGCAAGTTTAAAAACCGTAAAATTCGCTTTATGAAAGCCTTGGCAGATAACTTATATTTTAAAAATCTCGATAATAATGCGGGCGTCTTTCATACCTTAGTAGATGCAGCCGAAGAGGAAGATGTAAAAGAAGCCCTGCTCGCTTATACGTTTTTACTCAAAGCAGATGAAGCAATTAGCTCAGTCCAATTAGATCAACGCATTGAAGCATGGTTTTACAGCACTCAGCAATGCCAACTCGACTTTGAAATTGACGATGCACTTAGCAAACTCATCAAGCTCAACCTTGTTGAAGAAACTCACGGTTTATATCAAGCGGTTGATTTAAAAACAGCAAAGCAACGTTTAGATGCGCGCTGGGATGGATTTTTCACCTTTGGTTAATGCTACTTTATCTCATTGAGCTTGCGTGAATAAAGGTCTACTTCTAGGATGAAATTTTCCAAATAAAAAAGACCATACCATGCAATTTAAAAAAACAATGATAATCGGGGTCAGCTTGCTATGTGCTGCGAATACGGCCCATGTTTATGCAAATGACAAGTTTGTTTCTGAGGATATCTTTCAATTAGAGTACGCTGGCGACCCACAAATTAGTCCTGACGGGAAGAAAATTGTCTACGTACGCAGCGGCTACGACATCATGAAAGATGGTAATAAACGTAGCTTTTGGCTATACGATCTAAAATCAGGTCAGCACACACCTCTTTTCGCTGATGAACACAGTTACAGCCAACCGACTTGGTCACCGGATAGCAAAAAAATTGCTTTTACCAGCAATGTAAGTGGTTCTAATCAATTACATGTTTATTGGTTAGCGCAAGACAAACAAGCCCTCTTAACTCAGCTTCCAAAATCAGTTGGCAATTTAACTTGGTCTCATGACTCAGAGCAAATCGCCTTTACGATGAACATCCCTGAAGGCAAAACAGCCTTTGCTAAATCGGTCAAACTTCCTAAAAAACCAAAAGGCGCAGACTGGTCAAAACCTGTAAAAGTAATCGAGAAAGCACGTTATCAAGCGGATGGTGCGGGTATGCTTGAACCTGCCTACCGTCATGTATTTGTTATCCCTGTATCGGGCGGCACACCTCGTCAATTAACCTCTGGCGACTATCAACATCGAGGTCCACTCGCATGGAGCCCTGATAATACAAAACTCGCGTTTTCAGCAGATCGAAATAGTGAATGGGAATACCGCACCACCGAGTCTGATCTTTACGAAATTAATATCAAAACAGCTGAACTAACTCAGCTAACCGACCAACCAGGGCGAGAAACCAATCCTCATTATAGTGAAGATGGCGACGAGCTTGCATTTATCGCTCGCGACAATGCCCCCGTGCCTTACATTAACTCAACCCTTGCAATGCTTGATTTAGACGATAAGTCTGTTAATCATATTACCAAAGAGCTAGACCGCTCAGTTGCAGACTATAAGTGGTCTGGTGATGGCGATTTTGTCATTCAGTATGATGACTTTGGTAAGCGTAAATTGGCTAAGGTTTCTACTCGCGGCAAAGTTACTGACTTAACGGACACGCTCTCGGGTACATCAATTGGCCGCCCATATATTAGTGGTAGTTTTAGCATGGCAAATAATGGGGCCGTTGCTTTTACAACAGGCAGTGAATACCGCCCTGCTGATCTAGGTTACCTTTACAAAGGTAAAAGCAAAACTCTTACGTCATTAAATGAAGATGTATTAGGCCATAAAAAGCTCGGTAAAGTACACGAGTTGAATGTTAAGTCTCAGTTCGATGGCCAAGCAATCCAAGGTTGGTATATCACCCCTCCTAATTTTGATGAAAACAAACAATACCCACTAATGGTTGAAATTCACGGCGGCCCACACCTTGCGTATGGCCCAAGTTTTACTGCTGAGTTACAACGCTATGCCGCAGAAGGTTACGTAGTTGTGTATGTAAACTACCGTGGCTCAACAAGTTATGGTAAAGACTTTGCGCTATTACTTGATGGTAAATACAGCTCAGAGGAAGACTTTGCCGATCATAACTCAGCGGTTGATGCGATGATTGAAAAGGGCTTTATTGATAAAAATAACCTGTTTATTGCTGGTGGTTCAGCGGGTGGTATTGCAACGGCTTATGCAGTTGGTTTAACAAACCGCTTTAATGCTGCGGCGATTACTAAACCGGTGATCAACTGGTTAAGTAAAACCCTGACAGCCGACAGCTATATTGGCCAAATTCGTAACCAATTTCCGGGTATGCCTTGGGACAATGTTGAGCACTATTGGAAACGCTCACCGCTTTCATTAGTGGGTAACGTGACCACGCCATCACTTATCATGACAGGTGAAGAAGACCGCCGCACACCTATTTCAGAATCAGAGCAATTCTATCAAGCACTAAAACTACAAAAAGTAGATACCGTGCTTATTCGTGTTCCAGGTTCTCCTCACGGTATTGCAGGTCGCCCTTCACGTATGATTTCAAAAATTGAATACACGCTTGCGTGGTTCAAGCAATATCATAAGTAATCATTTAAGCAGGCGCGTTGCTCTCGCGCCTGCTTAAAAATAATCACGGCTAAGCGCAAGTTGAGCACTGCCAATTGACTGCGCTTTTTCACATTGTACTTTATGAGTATAAAATGTGAAAATTAACGCCTTTGTAACTACCTAAAAGTAAGTATGAAACCGCTCAAGCCGCACTTTCGACAATCCTCTAAACTTTATATTCATACCTTGTCCTCTCATTTTAGCTTTTTTTTAGTTAAGTATATTTGTTTCTTTTGTGGCTGCTTTTTAAGCTTTATATTGCACGACAAGTTTAACGTACCGATTGTTGTTGCAGCGGCAGGGGCTGGTTTACTGGGTACCTTTATTCCTTTTCCAAGGTATTTTAAATCCCACCCTTACTCAGCTATTTATGCGGGTAGTTTCGCGGGTATGTGCTCTTCAAACTTAGTTGCAAATTATTGGGAGCTTGGGCTTATTTCATTTTTAGGTGCATGCTTATACATTTTAACCATGAACCTATTTGCTGGCTTTGGTGGGCGATTAGGTAGTATAGCGTTTGCCAGTGTTGCGCTTTACATGTTAGCTAAAGGAGTTGTTGCATGAACTTAGTCATTATATTACTTGTTGTGCTGGCGGCATTTGCAACCTACTTGTTAGCTCATCATAATCGCTTTGACGGTATTAGAGCGTCTGCATCATTATCAATTATTGCATATTGTGTACTGTACTTTATTACACCAGATGTTGAGCTGTATAGCATTGCTTTTTTTGGCGGTACGTTTATTGGTATGAGTGCCCCAAAACGCTTTGGAATTTTTACACTCGCTATCTCGGCATTGCTTTTTTCAATATTATTTGAGTATTTAGTGCCACTATTAGATGGCTATGGTGGAGCATTAGGGTTAAGTGCGTTTTTGTCCGTATGTATTTGTCACATTGGAATTTTACTTGGCGCACCACGCAGTAAAGCCTCAGCGAAAGAGTAGTATTTAATACTCTGCGTTGAATTACTGCCGACCAAGGTCGCATATTATTTAATCAAAAACCGCCCTATATTTTTAACATGTTGTAAACATCTCTCACTAAAAATATAGGAGCCTCATCATGGCGGGCGAATATAAACAACACTATACACAATTTCAGCGCGACCCAGGCCAATTTTGGCTTGAGCAAAGTAAACGAATCCCATGGTTTAATGCACCCACTGAACCGTATCAATATGACAAAAACGATTTTTATCATTGGTTTGCCGACGGCAAGCTGAATACCTGTTATTTAGCCCTTGACCAGCACGTCGAGGCAGGGTTTGCTGAGCAAACTGCGCTTATTTACGACTCCCCTGTTACCAATACTAAACAACAATACAGTTATGGCGAGTTACAAACTCAAGTGGCTCAATTTGCGGGTCTCATGCAATCCCTTGGCGTGACAAAAGGCGATCGAGTCGTTATTTATATGCCCATGATCCCACAGGCAGTGATTGGTATGCTAGCCTGCGCACGACTTGGTGCAATACATTCTGTGGTGTTTGGCGGCTTTGCTCCACATGAACTTGCTGTACGTATTGACGACGCGAAGCCAAAGCTGGTGCTTACGGCCTCTTGCGGCGTTGAAATTAATCACGTTATTGAATACAAACCTCTGCTCGATGAAGCATTAGACAATGCAAAACACCCAGTCGAACACTGCATTGTGTTTCAACGTGAACAAGCTATTGCGACAATGCAAGATGGCCGTGATATTGATTGGCAATCGGCAAGTGAAAATGCACCAGAAGCTCAACCTGTTGCAGTGAATGGGGACGATCCCCTTTATATTCTTTATACCTCTGGCACAACAGGTACACCAAAAGGCGTTGTTAGAGAAAATGGCGGTCATGCGGTAGCTATGCATTACAGCATGGAAACTGTGTATGGCATGAAGCCCGGTGAGGTTTTTTGGGCTGCATCAGATATCGGCTGGGTAGTAGGTCATTCATATATAGTCTATGCCCCATTAATTTATCGTTGTACAACGGTGTTGTACGAAGGTAAACCCATTAGAACACCTGACGCCAGTGCCTTTTGGCGAGTTGTTGCCGAATATAATGTCACAGCACTTTTTAGTGCCCCAACAGCATTTAGAGCAATAAAAAAAGAAGATCCTAACGCAGAAGGCTTTAAAAAGTACGACACGTCGTCATTGAAGCGTTTATTTCTAGCGGGTGAACGGCTCGATCCACCCACCTACGAATGGCTTCAAGAACACACCGGATTACCGGTACTTGATCACTGGTGGCAAACTGAAACGGGCTGGGCTATTGCTTGTAACCCTATTGGTATAGAACAGCTTGCTACAAAGCCTGGAAGCTCGACGGTGCCGACCCCTGGCTTTGATGTACAAATTTTAGATATGAATGGCGAACGTTGTGCGCCGAACGAAAATGGGGCTGTTGTGATAAAGCTGCCTTTACCCCCTGGCTGCTTACCCACTATTTGGCAAAATAATGAGCGCTTTAAAGCGGGTTATTTAAGTGAGTATCCAGGCTATTACTTATCTGGTGATGGCGGCTACATCGATGATGACGGTTACTTATTCATTATGGGGCGCACGGACGATGTTATTAACGTGGCAGGGCATCGTTTATCAACCGGAGAAATGGAAGAGATTGTTGCAGCCCACCCTGCTGTAGCCGAATGTGCCGTTTTTGGCGTTAACGATACATTAAAAGGCCAACTGCCAATGGCAATGATTGTGCTAAAAGATGACTATTTGGGCGACAGCAAAGAGGTGGAGCAAGCGCTTATTCATTCGGTTAGGCATCAAATAGGAGCCATTGCTTGTTTAAAGAATATTTTGCACGTTGAACGCCTACCAAAAACCCGCTCTGGAAAAATACTCAGAAAGAACTTGCGCCAATTGGTAGATGGTGAAGAGCTGCAAATTCCCTCAACCATTGATGATGCGAGCATTTTTGATGAAATCAACCAACAACTACGCAGTCGCTGATTTGCTTTTGTAATGTTACCCAAAGGCCTTGTAGTGAAAGGCCTTTCTTCGTTTTGGCCTGTGCTTTGCAACTTTCCTATTAAGCTAATAAACGAAAGGTGGTTAACATGGCTGTTATCGCAGGTTATATCCAATTTAATACTCTTAGTAAAAAAGAACTTCATTATATAAATCAACTAGCTACTGTTTTTAATCAGTATAGAAAAGCTGATGTTCATCGCTATGATTGTGATAATGGCGCTATTTTTCAATATGACTTTGATGCTTACCAACAAGCAAGTTGGTTGCAAACTGAGTCGCAAATTGCAACGCTAATTGGTCACCCATTACTAACAAGCTCTCGTAGTGATGATTTACAGACTATGGCAAAAACAACATCACTCAGCACGTGCTTGCAGCAGTGTGAAGGAGTATTCAGTTTTTGCCAGTTTAACAGCCAGTTAGGTACGTTAGTGCTCGCCACTGATCCCCTTGGTTTAAAACCTTTTTACACATTAAAAACTGAATGTGGCTTATTTTTCTCTACCAATTTAAATTTATTTAAACAGTTAAGCATTAAACTTGAGAGCGATGCCGAAGCGCTCACAGAACTTGCAGTACTGGGTTACCCGTTACTTGATCACACTCCTTATAAAAAGGTTAAGTGCTCATACCCTGGTGAAATTCTACGTTTTGATGCACTACATGGTGTGATAAAACAGAAATACTTTGATTGGGTGATGCTTGCTAAACAAGATATGCCCATCCCCGATGCTATTGCAGGCGTTACGCAGGCATTTCAAAGTGTCGTATCAAAAGCGATATACACTGACAAAAAAGTACTGAGCACCCTCTCTGGTGGCCTTGATTCACGGCTCATAAATTGTGAATTACTACGTCAAGGCGTACAGTTAAAGTCGTTTAATTTTTCCAAATCAGATAGCCAAGATCTCTATTGCGCGAAACAATATGCATCTCAAAACGCACTTGAACTTGAAGTGATCCAAGTGCACGACACGCAAAAACTATCCGTTGAACAGCGCCTTGGTAAACATTGGCGCAAAGCTAAACATAATGACTATAAAACCGTTTCAAGGCCACAGATAAGTTGGTCTGGTAATGGCGGCAGTGTTGGCCTAGGTGCTGTTTTTTATGGTGATAACATATATGCAGCAGCAAAAGAAAACGACCTTGATAAGCTAATTCAAGCATATTTGGAGCAGCAATATGCTTATTTACCAAAATCTGTTGTGCATAACGCCAATCAATTGCAACAAAAGCTTATTGATAACTTGAAGCTCAGCTTTAAACCATTAGCAGAACTCCCTCTCGTAAAAGCATTTCAGCTATTTTTACTGCTCAATGATCAACACCATCATTTGAGCATTCCAAACGAAAAAGTATGCGAATTTAAAATGGAGTTTTTCCATCCATTTTATTCGTGGAAAGTATTACAGTACCCTCTTGCAGTACCAGTAGAATATGTACGTAGGCATGGCTTTTATCAGCGTTGGTTAAAAACCAGCTATCCACGCGCAATGCTTGCACCATGGCAAGCCTATCCAGGGCACATTCCCTGCCCGATCAAGGTAGACTATCAATCACAATGGCAATTGAGCAATAAGAATTTGATGCGTTTTAATGAGCTCTTTAAGCTGTGGTATGAAATTATGCGCTTTGATCGCCACCAGCTGATTAAACGCAGTCACTTTACCGCTTTATGTTTACTTCAGTTAACGCATTTAAAGAACGCACAATCAAATATTCGTATTGCCCAACGGTTTTGCCAGTGGTAAAAAGCAAACATTTTCTCTGCTGCCTTTTATCGTATTCAGCACGTTGTTTGTAGGCTAAGTAAAGATGAATTTTAACAAGCAACTTGGCATGCTATTGGTTATAAGAACAAAAGTGATGACACTGAATATAAAGCAAATTTGAATAAAGTCTGGCCGTGTATTACAAATGAGATCTTAACCGCATGGCGAGGCTTTATTCTTTAGCTTCATCTTATACATTTTCTCATCAGCACTTGCTAATAACTCTTTAGCATTTTTACCATCTTCAGGGTAAAGCGCAATTCCACAACTTGAGCTTACTGATATTGCCGTTTTATAGCTTTGGGCAACATACTCTACGGCTTTTTGGCAACGCAGTGCAATTTCTTGGCATACGCTGAGCTTAGTTAGTGTTGGTAGCACAATTACAAATTCATCTCCGCCAATACGGGCTAAAATATCTTGTTCTCGCAGCTGGAGTAATAGCTGTTCACTAATCGTAATAAGTAAGTTGTCTCCTTGCTCATGACCAAATGTGTCATTAACGAGTTTAAAGTTATCCAAATCAATATAGATAATCGCAAAGTGCTGTGTGCCTTGCTTATCTTGCATAAAAGCATGTAACTGAATATCTAAGCCTCGCCGGTTCAACAATTTTGTCAGTGGATCCTGATTTACAAGTTCTGTCAAAAACTGACGTTTTTCGACGACCGAAGAAATATCATCAAACGCACCAATATAATGACTAACACAGCCAGCTTCATCATAAAGTGCATCAATCGACAACATTTCAGGAAACACCTCGCCCGATTTACGCTTGTTCCATACTTCTCCTTGCCAGCGACCTGACAACAGCAACTCTTTCCACATAGCTGCATAAAACTCTGCGGGTTGTTGTTTTGCTGAAAGAATTGCGGGACTTTTACCAACAACATCTTCTTTTTTATAACCCGTTATACGCTCAAATGCAGGGTTTACATCAACAATTTTAGGCTCGGGAGTGGTAATTAAAATCCCCCGACTTGTTGTCGAGAAGACCGCCGTGAGTAACTTTATTTTTTCATTACGCTTAACCTCATCTGTCACATCCTCTAAATAACCATTCCACTCAATACTGCCATCACTTTGAGCAATTGGTGATGACTTTCCTTCAACCCATATAACCCCTTTTATTGGATGATTTATACGATACACTTGATGCCATTGAGTGAGATTTGTTTTTGAATCTGCAATACTTTGCTCAACACGTTGCAGATCATCAGGATGGACAGCTTGCATGGCCAGCTCAGCGTTTTGAAGAATTTGCTCAGCAGAGCAGCCGTAAATGTCCTTCACTTTAGAAGAGGCAAAAGGAAATGATTCGTTATCATATTTATCTATAACGTGCTGATACACAAAGCCAGGTAAGTTATCTGTAAACCTTTGTAATTTATTATGTAAGGATTCTACTTCACACTCTTTTTGCCATTGCTCGGTAATATCAATATGTACACCAAACATCCACTCAGGTTTGCCATGTTTATCCCAGCTTTTTACTTGACCTTTATCGAGAACTTTTACCCAATGCCCATTTTTATGTTTCATCCTAGCTTCGCAGATATAACGTTCTGAAAGGCCATTAAAATGTGCTTCTAATAATGCTTGTGAACGGGGTAAATCATCAGGATGAGCGTGGTTTAACCACGTTTCAATTGAAACAGGTTGTAAATCAGCTAAACAAAAACCAATAATTTTTGCCCATTTTTCATTAAAAACGGTTTCACCTGTTTGTACGTTCCACAGCCAAATGCCTGCGTCACCACACTCTAATATTGACTCTGCTATATCAAAGCCTAATTGGGACTTTATTTTTTCATAACCATCACTGAATGTCATAGCATGCCTTGTTCTCTGGCTAGCACGAAAAAGCAAGCCTTATTTATTATTTTAGATAACAAAGGTTAAAAACTCTAAAAATGAAAATTGAATGTTTGATTTAGCGCAAATCAAGGATTAAATGGGCCAATCAACCACATCGGTATTGTCAATACTCGGTGTAATTTGCCTTTCTCCGTCCCATTTCCGAACGTAACATCCCGTTGGGTCATATAAGGCTGTTTGCTTATTTATATGGAAATGGCGACCGCCCCGAGGGTCAACACCCACACCTGCGATATATTGCCAATTCCCCCAATTCGCAGCTACGTCGTAATCAATAAGTTGCTGCTCAAAATAAGCTGCCCCATATCGCCAATCCACTGCAAATTCGTTGACTAAACAACTTGCAGCGATTTGCCGTGCACGATTAGAAATATAGCCTGTCGAATTGAGTTCGTTCATGATTGCATTCACTAGTGGAAATGGCGTCCTGCCTTGGCACCAGGCTAAAAATCGGTGACTGTTAAATGTATGTAAGGGAGGTGACTCTTTTTGCCCTTTAAAACGAAACAGCTTTGCACCAAACAACTTCGCATGCCATTTAAAGTACTCACGCCAAAGTAGCTCAAACTTAATCCAATAGGTTGACTCATTCGCACCATTTTCTTGTTCGTATTTGGCAACCTCGTGGTAAAGTTGCTTAACACTTATTGTACCGCTGGCAAGCCAAACACTGAATTTTGTACTATTGCTAAAGCCGTCTAACTCGTTACGTGTTTCTTTATAACTACTGGGTGCTTTAGATGAGAAGTAGTCATTACAATGCTGCTGGGCTGCAATTAAACCACCACAAAAACTCCCAGACTGAGCTGAACTTTCAGGGAGCACGTTTTCTGGACATAGCTGTACAGGATGTGGCAGTTGAGATACTGCCTCAAGCGAAGCTGCAACGAATGTTGGCTCAGACTCTACTTTTTTGCGAAAGGCAGTAAAGTTTTTAGGCAAATTATGAAGCTGAAATGGTAAGTCTCGTTCTGTAAACAAGGTATCTTGCTGGTAGGTTTTTATAATAACATCAGGGCATAACTCGCTGATTTTACTTAGCTGCTTTTGCTCGTAATAACCCACTTGCTCGGTACAAACTAATTTACTGATAGCGTATTGTTTTAACCGCTGACTAATAACAGCTTCAGGCTCACCGGTAATCACATGTAAGGTTTGCCCAATTGCTTCAAGCGCATCAGCGAGAGCATGCAGACTCTCAAGTAAAAACCGATACTTTTGCTCGCCATAGGGTTTTAATTGATAATTACTCTGCTTGAACCAACGCGGCTCGACAACAAACACTAAATCAAGTTCACCTTGAAACGTCGCTAAGTCAGACAAGATGACATTATCAATCAGCCGTAAATCATTTTGTAGCCAGTATAAAACACGCTTTTTCATGGTTTCGCTCACATCATTTTAATAATGATACGCATAAATGAGCTATTTAGTTTTATCTACCAGAAAATTTAAGCATCTTGCTCTTTACTCATCAACTCACTCATACGCTGCATAAGCTCTTGCTCGGTAAGATCTTCTTTGTGTGTGCCTATAGTCCAAATATGACCAAACGGGTCTTCTAACGTCCCTGATCTGTCGCCATAGAATTGATCGTGCACTGGGCGCAGCTCTTTTGCCCCTAGCGATAAGGCTTTTGCGAATACCGCATCAACATCTTCAACATACAGCATAAGACTCACTGGAGAGCCCCCTAATTGCTGTGGAGACTTAAATTCTATATCAGGGCAATTATCAGATAGCATGATATGAGAGTCGGCAATTTTTATTTCGCCGTGAGCGACACCGCCATCAGGCAAGGGCATTTGCATTATAAGTTCGGCATCAAATGCTTGTTTGTAAAACTCTATCGCCTTAGTGGCACCGTCTATAACCAAATACGGGGTTACCGCATGGAAACCTTTAGGAATTACAGAAACAGCCATGTTACACCTCAACGTTAAATGTGTGATTTATAAAGGTAGCAGCTGTTGTGCAATTTCACGTTATAAATTTACTTTGCTAATGGCTTTGCAAAGCTGGGCCTAGGTAGCTTTTCGAGTATGGCATATAAATAAATCACTATAAAACAAAGCCCTCCCGCTACAAAGAACAAAGTTGGACCACTGTAATAATCTAAAATTAAACCACCACCGAGCGGCGCTAAAGCAAACCCTAAATCATAAAACGAAGCGGCACCAAAGTACGCACCACGAAGATGAGAAGGCGCAAGTCTATCAAGGTGAACGTTCATCGTCGGAAATAAAATGGTTTCGGCCAAACTCATCACAACTATCGCACCAATCCAGCCCCAAAATAAATCGATTGGATTAAGTGCTAACCAAAATTGCGACACCATTAATAGCACCAAGCCAATTTGAATTCGCACCGTTAGGCTAAATCGCGCCATCATTTTTAACAACAGAAATTGACTTGAAATGATCACCAATGCATTGGTAAATATCAATGCAGAAATCAGTGCTAATAAGTCAGGAGCCTCTGCACGTGTTAGGTATTGTATGAGTGAACTATCCATTTGCGCATAAATAAACATGCACAAAATATTGGCTAAAATTAAACATTGCAGCAGCTTATCAGCCAATAAAATACGCAGAATTTGTTGACCCTGTTCTGCTGGTTTTTTCTCTTCAAGTTCATCGACTGCAGCAGTATTTTTTGCTGCTTTATGACTAAAATTGAAACCCCAAACAAGTAGCACCAATAAGATAGCAAATGCCCCTGCGGTAATATAAAAGCTCGACTGCTCACCTGTTAAACCTAACCATACGCCTGCTAATGGGCCAACAGCACAGCCTACATTAACAATAAAATAGAGCGACTGCATGGCCAGCTCGCGAGTTTGCGCATCGTCAATAATATCGCCAATCGCCGCACTGGTTAATGGTCGCCAAAGCGCAGTAGCAATCGAGCACAAGGTCATCACAATCACATAACCTGCCACGGTTTCAACCTCAGCCAACAGCGAGAAAGAAACGATATACAACACACCTGTGATGTACATCAATGTATGCCGGCCCACTTTATCTGACAGGCTGCTGCCAATAAAACTAGTAAACACCGAAATCACGGCAGCACTGGTGAGCACCAAACCAACTTCTGTTGCTGATAAAGCAAACTTTTCGTACAAGATCACCGCAAGAAATGGCCACACCATGTAATAGCTGCCACGGGTAATGAACGAGCCAAATAAGAAGATCCACATAAGCACAGGAAACTGCTTAAAGCGCGCTAAAGAAATATCTGAATTCATTGTTTTAATTTTTATAATGATGATTAAACACTATACAGGAATTGAATCAGCCTTGGGCATTTAATCTAAACTTGTTTGTAACAGCGTATTAATTAGCTAAAAACTAACGCAACTTTATTGAGAATACCGTTAAGTGAACTTGAAAAAGACTAATCTAAATAGAAATTATTATTGATTGTATTCGCCATTTCTGTACTATACGCACGTCCAATAAATGGATAACTTATAAAAAGAACTGGAACCTACAATGAAATCAATCAAACCAAGCTTACTAACACTGGCTATTGCAGCTCAGTTTTCAGCGTTTGCTGACGATGCTAAGCCTAAGCAAGATATGGAACGCTTAGTAATCACTGCAACGGGCTTCGAACAGAAAGTAACTGAAGCGCCCGCAAGTATCTCTATCATTACTAACGAAGATATAAAATCTCACTCATTTACATCAGTGCTAGATGCTGTGCAGTATTTAGAAGGTATCGACATTGGCACGACACGAGATAAAACGGGCCAAGGCAGTGTGAGTATGCGTGGTTTAACAGGCGAGTACACCCTGTTATTGATTGATGGTAAACGCCAAAATAACCATGGCGACATTTATCCAAACAATTTTGGTGGCAACGCGTTTAACCACGTACCACCGGTCGATGCCATTGAACGTGTTGAAGTTATTCGCGGTCCTGCATCAACGCTTTATGGTGCAGATGCACTGGGCGGTGTAATTAATATCATCACTAAAAAGCACACTGATAGCTGGAGCGGTGCTGTCTCATTTAGCCGTTCATTACAGCAAAACGATGATTTTGGTGATGACATTACCACTGACTTTAGTGTGATGGGTCCGCTTATCAAAGACGTATTAAGTTTAGGTGTACGCGGCAGTGTATACGAACAACAAGCATCATCGCCAACATTCGAACCTGCAACTGATCCTAATGGTGTTGTACATAACCGCTCACTCGGCTTTGGTAGTGGTGGTCGTACGGTTGATAACACAAACGAGCAGTATGGTTTTACTTTAACTTATACCCCGTTTGAGTCTCATCATTTACGTTTTGATTATGATAACTCGAGCCAAGTGTATGACAACACGCCAAGCTACGACATTGAATCGGGCACGATTACTTACCCGCTTGGCACAAAAGACAATATTGAATCAATTTGGCAAGACCGCCGTGGTCAAGTTAACCCGCGCGCAGGTTATGCAGCTGATCAAGAGTTTGATCGTGAATGGTGGTCACTCAGTTACGATGGCGAGCTTGAATGGGCAACTGTTAAGGCCTCTGTTTCTTATGTTGATACGCAAAATAACGGCCGTACTTTACCACTTAGTGTAAGCGAGCGTTTAGAGCTGCAAGCTATGTACGATGGCACTGGCGAATACGAAGGGTTGGATGAGCAGGCACGTAAAGACTTAGCAGAAGAAACCTTCTTACCACGCCCTGCCCGTCCACTTGAAAGCAGCCAATACACCTATGACTTACGTTTTGATATTCCTATCACTGGTAGTTTTGGTAGCCATAACCTAGCAATTGGTGGCCAACTTATCGACGGCGAGTTAAAAGACGGTGTATTCGGCCTTGAAAGCGATCAAGCAGGTCAAGTACAAGAGCAAAACATGTACTCAGTATTTGCCGAAGATAACTGGATGGCAACTGACAACTTTACCTTCACATTAGGTGCTCGTTACGATGACCATGATGTATTTGGCAGCCAAGTATCACCACGCGTTTACGGTGTGTACAACTTATCAGATACTTGGACGTTAAAAGGGGGTGTGAGTACAGGTTATAAAACACCACAAACAACCGATCTTTACGACGGTATCACAGGGTTTGGTGGTCAGGGCACAAGCCCATTTGCGGGTAACCCAGACCTAGAGCCAGAAACCAGTGTGAATTCAGAAATCGCACTTTACTGGAACTCTTTAGACGGCGATCACAATATCAATGTGACTTACTACAACACCAAGTTTGAAGACAAAATTGCCCGCGGCGATACTATTTTAAGCTGTGAGCAAACGAACAATGTTCGCCCTTGTGTAAACTTAGGTCAGTACGATCAACTTGGCTACGATAGCTACAGCCAAAAAATCAATATCGATGAAGTAGATCTACAAGGTGTTGAAATTGCAGGTCAATACACTATCACTAAAACGGTATCGATTAACGGTAACTACACGTGGACTGATAGCGAACAAAAGAGCGGTCCTGAAGAAGGTCAGCCATTAACTAACTCAGCTGAGCACATGGCAAACCTTACCCTAAACTGGGAAGCCACTGATTTTATGAATCTGTACCTTCAAGGTGTGTATCGTTCTGACCGTTACCGCGGCTGGGATAACGTGCACGACAAAGCGCTTTACTATAAAAACTACAACCTACTTAATTTAGGTGCGCAGTTCTATGTAAATGAGTACGTGCAAATCAATGCCCGTGTAAACAACCTATTAGACGAAGATTTCACATCTTATAGCACTAGCTATACCGACCTAAATGGTGATGGTGAATATGAGTACCTAACAGGTCGCGGTGTAGTTAGCGAAGTAACATTCACAGACGACTACAACGTGAAAGATAAAGGTCGTAACTTCTGGATTGGCGTTACCGCTTACTTTTAAGCTATAACCCACAATTACACATAAAAAATGGCAGCACATCGGGGCTGCCATTTTATTTCTACGTAGCGATACCTCACTGTCACTAAACTGCCAACTACACATACTAAACTGATGATACCTGCGTAAGCTTATTTGTCAGTCTATGGAACATATCCTTACAGCCAGCGGCATATCTATTAGTTATCAAGATGAAGGCGATAAACATGCGCCTGTTATTATCTTGATCATTGGTTTAGGGGCGCAATACACGGTGTGGCCAGATAGCCTTTATTATGGACTCGTTGAAAAAGGTTTTAGGGTCATCCGCTTTGATAATCGAGATGCGGGTTTGTCATCAAAACTAGATGAGTTTGGCAAACCGAGCTTGCTAAAACATTGGCTAAGTCGACGCTTTCCTATTCGCACTAATTTACCTTACTCGTTAGATGACATGGCTCGTGATGTAAAGCAATTCATGAACGCTTTAGACATAAAAAAAGCCCATTTAGTGGGGGCTTCTATGGGCGGCATGATTGCGCAAATTGCCGCGGCGAAGTATAAAAAACGTATACTGAGCTTAACCTCTATTATGTCGAGCAGCTCGCCTTTGTCGTTTTCAAGTTCAAATGTTAACCTGCTGGTAAAGCTTGCCAAAATAAGACCTCGCAGCAGCAATAAAGAAGCCGCTATTGAATATAATGTTCGGCTAAACCAACTCATTGGCAGCCCTGCTTACCCGCAAGATGAACACACTTTATATGCCAACGCCGAACGCTATATTACACGCGCTCACAATAACCAAAGGGGTTTTAAACGTCAGCTTGCGGCCATTGCCGCAACGCCATATCGAGAGCAACTTTTAAAGAAAATTAAAGCCCCTACTTTAGTGATCCATGGCAGTGCAGATCCTGTTATGCCATTATCTGGTGGGATTCATACGGCGCAACTTATAAAGCGTAGCAAGCTCAAAGTTATACCAGGGATGGGTCACGATTTTCCGCCAGCCTTAATGAAAAAGATAACCAAATGGATTAGCAAACACGCCCATAAAGCGTCACAAAAAAATATACCTAAAGCAAAGCATGCCCATAGCCACTTTAAAAAATGACTATGAGAGCGAATAACTTAAGCACTAAATTGATGCCAAGGACCTCTAATAGCCAATGTTTTTGCTGGAGAGTAAACATTCACAAACAAAGTGCTACCATCTGGTGAAAAACAGGCACCTGCCAGCTCGGTTTGCGCAACTAAACGAGCAAAATTATAAACTTGGCCCTGTGGTGTTACACCACGCAAGTGATTATCAACTACATCGGTATATTGGTCTTCACACACAATTAAATGGCCATTAGGTGACACGGTTAGGTTATCGCCAAAGTTATAAAGGGTTTTGCTGCTACTTTCGACAAACAAGGAGATTTTACCAGGTTGCTCAGCTTCTTTATCCGTGCCTTCAAACGCTGATGGCTGATATTTCATAACCTGACCCAGTTGTTTTTTACCGCCGTTGGTACAACAAAAATACAGTTCTTTATCACCCCAATGAATACCTTCACCACGGGCAAATAATGCTGCTCCTTGTTTATATCCACGCAGGCGTAAGTCGTCTTTTGGACTTTCAGGGTTATCTAGATTTACCCACTCAACCTCAAATTCTTGATGTAACCCCATGGTTTTTTTATTCCAGTTACGGCTATCGAATTGTGGCTTACCTTTTACCACCATAGCTTGTAATTGCCCGCCTTTATGCAGCTTGCCATATTCATTAGGAATAAAACGATAAAAGACACTGTCGCCTTTGTCTTCCGTTAAATAAACAATGCCCGTACGCGGGTCAACCGCTGCAGCTTCATGGTTGAATCGCCCCATTGCTGTTAATGGCTCTGGTTTAATTAGGCCTTTACTATTTGCTGGCACTTCAAAAATATAACCATGATCTTGATTGAATCCATCGGCTTTTGTATCGGTAGTTTCTTCACAAGTTAGCCATGTTCCCCAAGGGGTAATCCCCCCTGAACAATTACGAATAGTCCCTACTAACGACAAGTACTCTTGCTCTTTTTGATGTGTTTTTAAGTTATAGATGATGTGGCTAGTTCCACCTGGTAATGCAACACCGTCACTGTTGGTATCGAATGCGAGGGGGGTTTTATGGTTTGCAATACTCGCTTCAGCTTTTGCTAAATCTTTTGGCTTGAGTTCATGGTTACGCACTAAAGCGACGTGATCATTACCAAGTCCGATACAGCCCATACCATCGGCTTTATCAGGGACCGTAAATCCATCAGACATTTTTTCACCAAGCCTAGAAATAACTTGATAACTAAACCCAGCTGGTAGATCTAACAATTTATTAGGATCTGAAAGTAATGGGCCAAAACCACTTATTGATGTTTTAAGATCACTTAATGAAACATTTCCCATGGCACTTTTAGACAATCCTAAAAAAGCTAAAGTACCCGCCCCGACTAAAAATTCTCGACGTGAAACCATGCTAACTCCAAGCTGAAAGCAGCTTTATCATACAAATAAAAAAGCATTATAAAGCAATAAACCACCAAAGAGTTACATTATCACAATATTCACGAAAATGTCATAAATCACTGTTGTAGCTACTCTTTAGTTGTGATCAAGATTCATTTTCTTTCTTACTTCTCAAAACGATAATTTACAAAAACGGCCAACTGCTGCTTAACACTGTCTCCTACTAACGGGCTTTTTTTGATTGTTGAGTCTAACGTTTCAATACGGTAAGTCGCTTGGATGGACCAATGTTCGTTAAAAATATAAGCAAGATTCAACGCAGTAAATGGATTAATAGCAGAGCGAGTTTGATAAGCATATCGACCGTATTCTGGGGCAATGTTCTTCTTAGAGATGCCATAGAGATATTGGGTGTACTTTTCATCTTGCCAGTAGAGACCAAGATCAGCACTGAGCTGTAAACCCAAACCTTTTCCATAAATAGGTAGGTGATACCTCGCAAGTAAGGTAAGTCCTTCTGAGTGGTTAGAAATATCTTGCGCTAAACGTAAAAACAGCTGTTTATACTGTAACTGAGTTCTAAAAGTAAGCTCCCCTTTACCATCTTTATAATTTGTAAATACCTCGTCGTCTGACAACTCATCACTAAAAATTAAGCTACTATCGTAGGTCTCATCACGAAAACTTAGCCCCATGGTGGCTTCAAATTCTGCACCATACAAAAAAGCATATTGCACTAGGCCGTATTTAGGACCAATACGCCACGCACCTTTACGCGCATTAAAATATGGAAGCGACATCGTTTGTATATCGTAACCATGCCAAGGAGTATCGATTGCAAGCTGCCCAGCCCCCACATCCATTTGCCATTTATCTGTTTGCTCTTTTGCTTGAGCACCGTTGATAAATAATGATGCAAAGCAATAAGCAAGGATGAACGGATAAGAAAATAAACTATTTCGCAGAATTTCATGTTTGGTCATGATAATGTCCCTATATTGATGTTTAATAACAATATAACGCTCATCTGATGGGCAAACATGCTGCAAATGTCACAAGTTTAAACGTGACATTTGTCATATACATAAACAGATAAATGCGGATTAAAATAAAGACATGAACAAATTTTTACGTCTTTTTGTACAGCGCAGCGACTTTCTGCTTTCAGCAGTCACTTGGCTATTTGTATTTATTTACACCTCGCATGCATGGTCACTCAACAGGCAAACACTAACACTCGATTACACACCAATGCATGTTGCAATAGTCAGCTGTTTATTTATTAGCTTTTTCGCATTTTTAATTTACTTTGAGTTTTTTAGGCGTCGTTTGAAAAGTTATCAAACAGTTATTTTAAACGTCACTATCATCAATGTATTACTACTAATGTGGCTATTTAATATTGGCTTTGTGGCAATTTTATTGATCATTTTCTTAGTCAAATTCAGTGATTACGAACCAAGAAAATCAGTACTTTACCTCCTTATATGCTTGCCCTTTTTTATGGCATTGGTTCTTCATTATGGTTTCGAAAAAGAGTTTGTATTGTTAAATGGTCTGGCATTTACCTTGTACAATAGCTTTGCATATCGTTTTGCAACACGGCTTATTTCTGAACGTAAAGCGAAAGAGCAAGCCGCGCATTTATTACGCGAATTAAAAGCAACTCAATCACTTTTAAACGACACTGCAACTCGCGATGAGCGTATTCGTATAGCCCGTGATTTACATGACACGCTTGGCCATCATTTAACAGGGCTGAGCATTCATTTAGAAGTAGCCAGTCACTGCGCAAGTGCTCAAGCACCTAAGCATGTTGCTAAAGCCCAGCAGATAACGCGCTTATTACTCAGTGACGTGCGTGATTCAGTGTCATCAATGCGTGAAAACCAAACTATCGACTTATACGCATCATTGAACTCTTTATGCAGTGATGTCGCAGGCTTAAATGTCATACTTGAGTATGATCCGGCAATCAAAATCAGTGATGCACTCTTAGCGCAAACCTTATTTCATGCAATTCAAGAAGCAATAACAAATACCATAAAGCACAGTGATGCCGATGAGCTTAACATTACTTTACGGCTCGAAAATCAAACGGTGCAATTGCATATAAAAGATAATGGCAATAAAAGCGCTGAACTTAATTTAGGTAATGGTTTAAAAGGCATGCAAGAGCGATTGGCTTTAGTGAAAGGAGCCATTGAGTTCAAGCACAGTGATAACGGCTTTGCGATTGATGCAACCCTACCCCATAAACTTAATCCACATACATTGGCGTAACATTATGATTAATGTGCTATTGGTTGATGACCAAACTTTACTAAGAGAAGGACTCAAAAGCTTATTAGCGTTAAAAGACAACATTCATGTTGTCGCTGAAGCAGATAATGGTCGTTCCGCTTTGGCTGTACTTAATCAATGCGCTGTGGACGTTGTGCTTTTAGATATTCGTATGCCTATTTTAGATGGTATTGGCGTGCTCAAAACAATGCAGAAACAGGGATTAACTCAACCCGTATTAGTGCTTACAACTTTCGACGATAGTGAGCAAGTGCTTGAATGTATTCGCTATGGTGCAAAAGGTTATGCATTAAAGGATATTAATTTAGAACGACTAGTGTCTGCCATCGAAACACTGGCTAGTGGCGGATCTGCACTTTCACCGGCAATTACGCAGAGAATACTTAACAATCCAATTAAGTCTCACAGTGAGCCAACCTTATTACCTGATAAGTTAAGTAAAAGTGAGCTTAGGGTACTTAATTTAATTGCTGCGGGCTACTCAAATTCAGAAATAGCCCAAGCATTATATAAATCAGAAGGTACAATACGTAATCAAGTATCGTTTATTTTACGAAAGCTAGATGTGCGCGATAGAACACGAGCCGCTCTGAAGGCTATTGATTTAGGCTTAATTTAGACCAAGCTAGTGCTAAGCTTCGGCTAAATCACCATAACTAGTGACTAAATTACGGCCATCATGTTTAGAGCGATAAAGGGCATCATCCGCACGTTTTAAAACATCTTCCCAAGAGGTTTCTTGATTTTTTGATATTGCAACACCCGCACTAATGGTTAAATGCACTGCTTCACCTTCAATATACAAGGGTGTTCTCGCGACTTTTTTACGAATACGCTGTGCAAGTAATTCGACATCTTGAGGCTTTAAGTGACTGACTAAAACAGCAAACTCTTCACCGCCTAAACGAAAATTATGGTCATATCCTCTTAACTGCTGCTTTGCAATCTTAGTTACGTGTTTCAAGGCTTTATCACCTTGTATATGACCAAATCTATCATTCACTGATTTAAAGTAATCAATATCGAACACAATAAATGCAAGGCGAAAATTATTTCTGGAACAACGTTTAATTTCATTACTAGCCACCTTTTCGAGTGCTTTTCGGTTATACCACCCCGTTAAATGGTCAGTAAAAGAATACTCTCGAAGGGCTAGCTCTTTTCGCCATGTTACGACCACTGAAAAGGAAATGGTTAATAAAAATACAAATGCGATAACAGCTAAACTGCCAACATCTAATAAAAGGCCTTTATCTAACCACGGATAATTCTCTACACCTGCTAATAAAAAATAACCACGTATTAAAAGTTGAGCAGCGAATATAAATAAAATGCCTATTAATAAATAATACCCTCTGCCAACTTCTTCTTTACGATGTTTCCAAAGTGCCATAGTTGCTGAAATATCAAGTGCTGCAACCACCGGATACAAGGCTACAATTCTTAACTCAACAGACTCAACCATTGGAGGTAGCAGATTAAGTAAGTAAATACCCACAAACACTATAGCAACTAATAACCAAGTAGATCGGCCATACAAACAACGTGATACACCACTAAATAAGGCGGCATGCGCACCAAGGTAACAAGCATTAGCAAACGAGGGGTGAAAAATCCAAGAAAGGGAAACTTGCGTCGCTACAATTCCGACTAAGTTAGAGACAAAAAATAGGACTCCACATACAAGCCAATCAAGCAAGTATTTTTCATTACGACTAACGATGAAAAGCGCAGCCATTGTAAGCATCATAATAAAGCTAACCAAGGCTGTGCAAATGAGCAATGTGTGAAGATCCATTCTTATTATTGTCCCTGCATGTGAAATTTTAGGCGTGGATAATAAACCAACAAAAATTATTAGTCCAACAGCCTGCATCAGAACATAAGCACTATAAATATTATTATATTTAACGGTATACGTCTTTTATCGGGACATTCTGTCAATACAAGAATTAACTTTGGCTTAACAGAGGTAATGTTATTATTTGTATTTTTGTTATTTATATTAATTTGAGATTCATTTTTTATTAATAAGATATTAAGTAGTATAAAACTACTTAATATCTTTATTGAGTAACTATTTTATCCTATCAGGCTCGCTCATCCTTTGGGGAGTCCATAACGACATGTGAAGTAATTGTTCTTACCTGAGGTATTGAGCCCAATACATCAGCGTGAAATGATTTATACGCTTTAAGATCGACTGTTTCGACTCTTAGCAAGTATTCGTATGAGCCTGTCACATTATGGCACTCTTTAACCTCAGCTATAAACTCAAGGGCTTGCTCAAATGCTAGCTGTGATCGTGTTGAGTGTTCATTCAAACCAACCCCCACATAGGCTATAAACCCTAGACCCACCGCTTGGTTATTAATAACGGCCCGATAACCAGAAATAACACCAGAGCGTTCAAGTTCCTGTACTCTGCGCAGGCAGGCTGATGGTGAT
This sequence comes from Pseudoalteromonas sp. L1, assembly GCF_021728095.1. Lineage (NCBI taxonomy): Bacteria > Pseudomonadati > Pseudomonadota > Gammaproteobacteria > Alteromonadales > Pseudoalteromonadaceae > Pseudoalteromonas > Pseudoalteromonas sp. L1. The sequence continues at coordinate 408,242 of NZ_JAKKCT010000003.1, forward strand.
AATCCAACTTTCTCTGCAAGTTCAGCATTAGCAATTCGGCCATTGCGCCTTAGCTCATGCAATATCCTCTCATTTATACTATCTCTTTTCATTTATTGTTGCTCTATGCTATCCATATAAACAATATTAAGCGACAAAATTGCATCAACCTCAAGCTATAATTGCATTTCTAAAAATATGGAGAAGTGATAATGACTTTTGAGATCCTTACTGCACTGGCGCTATTTGCCTTAGTTTCATCAATTACACCAGGTCCTAATAATTTGATGTTAATGAGCTCTGGCGCGAATTTTGGTTTTCGTAGAACAATGCCACACTTACTTGGCGTAACACTTGGATTCATGTTAATGCTAATACTTGTTGGACTAGGTGTTATGCAAGTGTTTGACTTATTTCCATCAAGCTACCTCATTCTCAAAGTATTTTGTGTTGCTTACCTGTTCTATCTTGCGTTTAAGATTGCCACCAGCAATGGGCAACAAGCCTCTAACCACAACAGTGATCCTTTTACTTTTACCCAAGCTGCATTATTTCAATGGGTTAATCCAAAAGCATGGGCAATGGCACTAAGTGCTATTGGTCTTTACGCACCTGATAAAAATCTACTCTCTGTTTTTATTGTTAGTATCGTTTTTGGCGTTGTTAACTTACCATGCGTATGCTCTTGGACTTTGCTCGGACAAAAACTTCAGCACTATCTTGGGAACCCGATACGCTTAAAAGTATTTAATTATATTATGGCAGGGCTATTAATCGTTTCTGTATTGTTTAGCTTATTTTGAACTTGTCGCAGCACAAAAGGCTAGCGCCACAACAGAGTAGATTTTAGTGTAAAAATCTTTCTATGCTAAGCTTTTAACTATTGCTCGTTTTTCTATGTGAGTTATGGCTATTAACCTTGAAAGTTATTTTTATCACGGCTTCTTTGTTTTTTTGCTGATCACTGTAATAACCTGTTCGGTCATTGCTACTCGGCTCATGATTAGCCGTTTTAAAAGTAAGTCAATTGTCTTCTTTAACTTCTTTTTCTATCTAGGCGTTGTTGGCTTTGCTTGGCTATGGATACAAAATATTTTCGGACTTCCCAGTGATTTTCGGCCCAGTGTTATTATTTATATCCTATCAATGGTACTACTTCAGCTCTCGATTTATAACCACGATGAAAAGTGCCGCTTTAATAGGTTAATGATTGGCCACGGCGCTATTTTTTCAGTTTTCGTATTATTTACAAACGATATTAACCAACTTGCTTTAGTTGAGGCATGCTTTACGCTAACTGTGTTACCTGCCCTTATTTACTTTACTTTTACCCGGGCACTACACAAAAGCAATATAGGCAATACAGTACTTTTGGCAGCGCAATGTATTTTACTTTTAGTGCCTATTACTCAGTTAACTATTATCACTCATTCACATAACCTACTGACACTTTACTCATTAACAGTGATTGCTCATGCCACAGTGTTTGTCATGACAGGGTTTGGGCTTATCACTACTCTGCTAATCGATGAAAAACGACGCTACGCTGAACTATCACTCAAGGATCCTCTAACCAATTTATACAATCGTCGAGGTCTTCAGTATATTTTGGAAAAACGGCAGTTATTGACTAATCAGCATGCGGCTTTTCTTTATGCAAGCGCTTTAGACATCGACTTTTTTAAAAGCATAAATGATAACTACGGGCATGAAGCAGGAGACTTAGTACTAGAAGTATTTGCCGAACTTTTGCAACACCATCTACACCAAGAAGATCTTTGCTGCCGCTTAGGGGGCGAGGAATTTCTCATTCTCAGTATTGAAAAATCCTCAGATCAAGCCTACCAAAAGCTTGAAGAGCTCCGCCAAATTATCGAATCAAGTCAAATTGAATATAAGGAACAAATCATTTCACTCACAGCCAGTTTTGGCCTAACTCATTGGCAACAAGCAGATACATTTGACGACTTAATTAACCGAGCAGATAAAGCCCTCTATTCGGCTAAAAACAATGGCCGTAACCGAATTGAAACCATACTTTAATCATCTGCACAGTTTAATTTCAATTCCTTATCATTAAAAAATTTAAGTAATTAATCATAAACTTTGATCTAGGTGAAGTGCACTCAATCATATTCAGACTACACTGATACCAACGTGATTAAATTACTAGGACTTTACCATGACACACCTTGTTTCAGACCTGATGACGCCCGATCCGCTGGCGATCACCGCAGAAAACTCATTGCATGATGCTCATAACTTAATGAAAGAAAAAAACATTCGGCACATTCCTGTCATTAATGAGCATGGTGGTTTAGTTGGCATGCTGACACAAAAGATCATGATCGCTCAAGTCATGAGTATTATGGCTAACTTCAGTGCCAGTGCACTTGAACGCAAAGAAAAGCAAACTAAAGTGCAAGATATTATGGCCACTGATTTCACAAGTATTTCACCTAATCAACCACTACACGAAGTAGCAAAGTTTTTTGTTGAAAACCGTCACGGCTGTATGCCCGTTGTCGATGATGATAATAACTTAGTTGGCATTTTAACCTCTTCTGACTTTGTTCGTTTAGCAGCGGCCTTGTTCTCTTAGCGATTTCTGTTCCTCGCTTCTGCACACTGAATTTTTTACATAGAGTGTGCAGACTTTTCATGTTCATTCAGTATCATGTTGGGCGCCCTGAAAACAAAAACAAAAACAAACCATTTAAAAACAAAGACTTAAAATCATTTAAGATATCGGCATAACGATTGCTTCTACTCTAATAACTTCGCTTTTTAAGTAACGACTAAGTAACTTAAAAGCTTTATGGAAATACAATTTTAGAGAATCTCGGAGGAGTAATGAGTAATACATCATCAAAAGTCGCTGAATTCACGGCCCCAGGCGTTAATAACGAATCAGCAGCCGATACAATTGCTATTTTAGACAAGCGCATGGTCGCTTTAATCGATTTACACCTTACTCTTAAGCATATCCACTGGAATGTTGTCGGTCCAAATTTTATCGGCGTGCATGAAATGCTTGATCCACAAGTGAGTGCCGTTCAAGAAATGACCGACACTATTGCCGAGCGCATTGCAACTATGGGCGGTGTTCCGGTTGGCACACCACAGTCAATTGTTGATCGCCGCGAGTGGAAAGATTACTCGCTAGGCAAAGGGCTAGTGTCTGATCACTTAACTGCTCTTGATAAAGTTTATAACGGCGTTAATAAAGATCACCGCAAGGCGCTTGAGCAACTTGCTGAATTAGACCCTGTTTCTGAAGATATGATCACAGGTCAACTTGCAGAGCTTGAACAGTTCCAATGGTTTGTTCGTGCCCATATCGAATCATCTACAGGCGAATTAAAAGGTTAACACTTCTATCCGAAGACCCCTTGCCCAGCTAGCGCTGGGCTTTTTTATGCCCTTACAGCCAACCTTTATGTTTAAAAAATAAATAAGGCGCGAAGCCGGACAGTAGCATAATGGCAATAGCAAACGGGTAGCCCCAAGCCCACTCAAGCTCTGGCATGCTATTAAAATTCATACCATAAATGCTCGCAACAACTGTGGGAGGTAAAAAAACCACCGACGCAATCGAGAAAGTTTTAATGATTTGGTTTTGCTCAATATTAATAAAACCCTGGGTTGAATCCATCAAGAAATTTACTTTATCAAACAAAAAAGTACAGTGAGACATCAGGGTATCGATATCAAGTACAATCTCGCGAAGTGATTCACGATCTTCTGTGGGTGCGCCAAGGTAACGCAGTAAAAACGAAATGTTGCGACGGGTATCCATTAAACATAAACGTACTTTACCGTTGTTGTCCTCAAGCCGTGCAATTCGACTTACTGCTTGTTCTAAGTCTGAATCATCTTCTTCAAGTACATAGGCACTGAGGTTTTCTAATTGATGATGCATGTCTTCAAGCATATCCGCATGATTTTCGACCTTTTGATCGAATAAAGTCACCAGTAATTGTTTAGGGTTATCACATGCCACTTGCCCTTTACGAGCACGAAGTCTTAATAAACGAAAATCAGCTAATTCATCATCACGAATCGTCAATAAACAATTATCTTGTAATAAACACGCAACTGTCACCGTATTAAAACGTCCTTCATTTGGCGACATAAACAGAGCATGTACATGAAGCCCTTCATGATCAATAAAGCAACGCGACGATGCTTCGATTTCTTCAACATCATCAGCCGCAGGCAAAGTAATGTTTAAGGTACTAGCAAGGGCGCGACGCTCTTCGTCTGTTGGGTCAATCGTATCAATCCAATGGGCATTTTTAATGGATGTGGCCAATGGCGTGTCGGGGGCAGGTTCTATTTGTGTTATTACGCCTTGGTTGATTGAAAAAAATCTTAACATATGCCCCACTCTTTTTTACCCACGTGACAAAATAGTACCAGTAACTATCACGCTAAATACACTGGTTTTTCAAATAAATTTCTGGGCGCAACACAATAAATTAGCCATAAGAGCAAAGCGTAATCTTCCTAATCATTTTTAAAAGTAAAAATACAAAACCCAATTAGTTATGATAATTATTTTCATTTGCGAATGAATGTATATAATGAAACAAACAAAATTGGAGTTCGCGTATGAAATACCTAAGTGTCGTGTTATTACTACTTTCTCAAACTGTGTTTGCCGAGCAACGTATTGTCAGCGCAGGTGGCACGTTAACTGAGATTATTTATGCACTAGAAAAACAACAAAGCTTAGTCGGAGTTGACCAATCGAGTGTGTACCCTGAAGCAGCAACTGAACTACCCCAAGTCGGTTATTACAGGGATCTAGCCGCTGAAGGCGTCCTTTCACTTAAACCTACTGCTGTATTTGCATTGGAAGGCACAGGCCGCCCTGAAGTTTTAGAGCAAATTGCATCAACAGGTGTTAATTTACGCGTATACAAAAAACCAGACACCGTGGATGACCTTCAACACTTGATTACTACATTAGGTAATCACCTAAACGCTAGCAAAAAAGCCCAAGCTTTAAACCAAAAAATTCAACAAACCTTACCTAAAAAAGTGGTAAAAACTGAGCTCAAAGCGCTTTTTCTTTTATCTGCGAATGACCGTGGGTTAGTCGCTGCTGGTACTGATACAGTACCAAACATGCTCTTTGATTATGCAGGCATTAAAAACTTGGCTAAAACACATCGCGGCTTTAAACCATTGAACAGCGAAATTCTCGCAATTAATCAGCCTGATTTTATTGTTGCTCCTGCACATGTAGTCTATTCACTTGGTGGCAAAGAAGCATTTTGTAAACAACCGAGTTTAACGCTATTAAAAGCAGCGCAAAGTTGTCAGTTGTTAGTGATGGACAGCTTATTATCATTAGGTTTAACACCACGCATTGCACAGGCCATTAATCAAGTTAGCAATTATAAAAATAACCTATGAGTACATTCGCTTCGATACCCTTGCAGATGACTGCTCGGCTTTTTCCTAATAAGTGGATTATTGCATGCGTGTTATGTATTGCTGTTTTATCTCTAGTAAGCATAGGCTTTGGCCCTGCTGGCTGGGATTGGCAATTAGCAATCGCATGGCTTGCACCTGAGTACTTTACCCAGTTTGATGCACTACAAATTAACGTGGTAACACAAATACGCCTGCCACGTTTCATGCTTGCTGTAATGATAGGTTTAGTCTTAGCGCAAACAGGCACTGCAACACAAGCACTGTGCCGTAACCCCCTTGCTGATCCGTCAATTATCGGCATTACCTCAGGAGCAGCAGTTGTTGCTGTTGCATTTATTACGTTAGGAACTCAATTTGATTTTCAAGCTAATAAATACTTACCCTATGCGGCATTTATTGGCGCATTCGTTGTCACCCTATTTGTTTACTTAGTTGCTAAACAAGCAGGCCAAGTAAATGTAACAACATTGATTTTAGTTGGCGTTGCAATTAATGCTTTAGCCTTTGCACTCATTGGTTTATTGAGTTTTTATGCCGACGATAGCGCTTTAAGACTAATCAACTATTGGACTATGGGCTCGTTAGGTGGTGCAAACTGGGCCAATCTAAGCCAAGCAATGCCTTTATTATTGATGAGTGCTATCGGTCTTTGGTACTTAAAAGAACCCATGAATTGTTTATTACTTGGCGAATCGCAAGCACAGTATTTGGGGATCAATACGCACACGCTTAAATTCCAAATCATTATCTTAGTTGCCCTTGGTGTTGGCGCAAGTGTTGCTCTAACTGGTTTAATTGGCTTTGTAGGTTTAGTCGTACCTCATATTGCAAGACTCATGGTGGGCCCGCATTTACGAATAATGATGCCCTTATCTATGCTGCTCGGGATTATTGTTTTACTGCTCTCTGATTGGCTTGCACGTACGCTCGTTATGCCAGCGGAGCTGCCCATTGGTATTATCACAGCCCTGCTTGGTGCACCTTTATTTATCTACCTCATCCTTAAAAGTAAACACGGAGGCCTAGGTGCTTAGTTTTAGAAATCTTAATGTCAGCTACGGCAAAACACGCATCTTGCAAAATATCACCGGCGAGGTAAAGGTAGGTCAATGTGTTGGTTTGATAGGCGAAAACGGCGCCGGTAAGTCAACTCTTATACATACTCTCGCAGGAACTATCCCCTATCAAGGAGATGTGACATTACACAATCAACCTTTAGCGCACTACAGTCAAATAGAATTGGCACATAAACGCGCTGTTGTCATGCAGTCTCAGCAATTGGGTTTTGCTTTTACAGTACAAGAACTGGTTGCAATGGGTCGTTATTCATACAAAGAGTCAGCTAAACAAAGTGCCAAAAAAGTAGCTCAATATATCGACTTTATGGAACTTAGTCATTTGAAGGAGCGTCGCACAACTGCGCTATCGGGTGGAGAATTACAACGGGTCAGTATGGCCCGTTGTTTAGCGCAACTTGATGCTTTTAGTGATAATAGCGAACCTAAGCTGATGCTTCTTGATGAGCCAACATCTGCCCTTGATATGCGCCATCAACATACTCTGCTGAGTTGCGTAAAGCACTTCGTAGACATGGGAAATGCAGCTATCATCGCGATTCATGACCTAAACTTAGCCGGCCTGTATACCAGCGACATTATCATGTTGCATCAAAAACAGACTTTAGCATCCGGTGCTACACCCGATGTCCTTACAGAACAAAATTTAAATCATATTTATGCCATGCCATTGCATGTTAAGCCTCATCCATTGCATGACGCCCCTATGATCTATTCTCAACGTCAGGAGTTTTTATGAGAACACAAGCAGTCCATCATGCCAAACAATTGGTATATAAAAAAAATAGCGGTGTTATGTCGACCCTTTCATATAATTTACGTGGTTATCCATTTGGTTCTGTCACGCCTTATATGTGCGATGAGCAAGGCAAGCTTTATTTTTTTATTAGCGATATTGCACAACACACCAAAAACCTAACTCACGACAAGCGCATGAGCCTCACCGTTTTTGATGCTGCCGATACAGGGGATCAAAACGAACATGGCCGAGTAACAATTGTGGGTGACGGCTCTAAAGTACCTCAAACATTCGCTGATGAATTGCTGAATAAATACATTGCCCTTTACCCTGAAGCTGATACATACCGTAGTGCCCATGACTTTAATTTGTGGCAACTTGAGCCTGTGCGTATTCGCTATATTGGTGGATTTGGCAAAATTTTCTGGATAGAAAAAGACGAATGGCAATCAGCGAAAAAAGTGTGGGATAACACCCAAGAACAACAGATGATCAATCATATGAACGAAGATCATCAAGACGCTATGGGATTGATCTTAAAACACCATTACAAGGTAGATGCCCATGCACCTGTCATGAATGGCTTATTACCACAAGGCTGTTATATCAGAAGCCACAAGAGAAACTACTACATTCCTTTTAGTGAGGAATGTGATAGCCCACAAGCAGTACGTGTTGCACTTGTTCAGCTTACTAAAGAAGCAAGAAGTACTGTTTAACCTTTCTAATGCGAACTATAAACCCAAGGAGAAATCCATGAAGATCACACAACTAACCATAGGCTCACTTTTATTCGTATTGGCTGCATCAGCAAATGCCAACGAGTGTGAATTAACAATTGAGTCAAATGATATGATGCAATTTTCAACTAAATCATTATCAGCCCCAAAAAGCTGTGAAGAGGTCACTGTAACGTTAAAGCACACAGGAACACTTCCTGCCAATGCGATGGGTCATAATTGGGTGTTATCGAAACAAGCTAATATTCCTGATATTGCCAGTGACGGTATGAGTGCAGGGCTTGATAAAAACTACCTTAAACCGGGTGATGAGCGTGTTCTCGCTGCAACCAAAATCATCGGTGGAGGTGATCAAACAAGTGTCACATTTAAAACAAGCCTATTAAAAGAAGGTGAAAGCTATGCATTTTTCTGCTCATACCCTGGCCACTACGCAATAATGCAAGGAACATTCTCGCTCAGCTAAAAATGCCTATGCTACTGGTATGTTCCAGTAGCATAACCTTATTAATTGTTACACAACCTCGACTAACTCTGGTTTTTTTATAAAGAAGATCATTAAAACAATTAACGCAACAGGGAATAAAACTAGGTTCATATATGCAAATATCACGGTAAGTTGGAAAATACACATAATCAATAAAAGTACTGAAAAAACCGTCAATAAAGCGGGCGTACCATGACGTTTTGTTAATAATAAAGCTGCGGTTATTAACCCAACTAAGGCATACAACCCAAGACTGCCAGCGGATACTATCATGGCGATACCTGCCACCGTTTCAGCAGTAGCAGCCGAAACAGTTTCACTACTCACAGCAAGGAAAACATCACACAAAACTGTTGCATGAAACGATAAAACCAATACAGCCAATATACATAACATAATACGTACAATTTCGACATCAAACATATCTTTAAGTGCTTTACGTAAGCTTAGATACACATATATTTCTAACGCACCTAGTAGCACAAATACAGCATCAGAGAAGCTCAAGCTTTGTAGATCAAGCTTCAGTACTTCACCTAATCCTTCTAGTGTGTTGCCAAAAATTGAAATCCAATACATAGGAAATATAACAGCTAACACCCCCGCCGCTATTCCTGGTAGTAAAAAATCACGATTAAGCATTTGCGCTCCTAAATTCTGCTTTCTTTATCATCTTCGTCGCTATCCTTTTGGTACTCTAAAATATCGCCTGGTTGGCAATTTAATGCCTCACAAATGGCCGCAAGTGTACTAAAGCGAATAGCCTTCACTTTTGAGTTTTTGAGCAAAGAGAGGTTGGTCATAGAAATACCAATACGTTGCGACAACTCTTTGAGCTGCATTTTGTTCTTTGCTAATTCAACATCTAAATTAATACGTATTTTCATAGTTCAAAAACTACACAACCAGTTTATGACTGTCAAACTATATTTTATGATTATCATAAAATAAAGAATGTTTAACATTGTTTTTTATTAACTTAAGAAGTCAAAAAAATACGAGCTATCATGCTTTGTAACATTAAACATATTTAATTTTGTTTCTAAAAACTCTACTCTGAGCAGTAGATGATAAGGAGACAACAATGAAAGACTTGCAAAAACTGGTAGGTAACTTAAACAAATCTGGTGCGCTGAGTGGCTTGCTAGGTGGTGTGGCTGGTAGTGGACTTACAAGCATGATGGGAGGAAAAAGCAAGAAAACAGGTAAAAAGGCTATAAAATATGGCGCGCTTGCTGCCATTGGTGGCCTAGCTTGGAAAGCATATAAACAATATTCAGAGCAAAAACCAACAGCAGCTAAACCCACCTCCTCGCGCACTTTTGACTTTACTCCAGCAGCAATGCCAGAGCATTCATTTAATGAAGTCATTGATGATAACCACACCGACGGGCAACTCTTATTAATGCGAGCAATGATCGCTGCCGCCTATGCAGATGGGCATATTGATGACACAGAGAGACAAAAGATTTTTGCACAAGTCGATACCCTAGAACTGAGTGCACAAGAAAAAGCGATGTTGTTCGATGAACTAAGAAAACCCATGCAATTATCAGAACTTGTTAATGCTGTACCCAACGCTCAAATGGGCATTGAAGTGTACGTTGCAAGCGCTAGTGCCATTGACTTAAATCAGAGTATCTCTAAACATTATTTAGAAGCGTTAGCAAATCAATTATGTATTCCAAATGAACTGGTTGATAACATCCACCAACAACTCCCTCAGTAATGCTTTAAAAATCTACCGTGCTCCCTAATTAGTGGAGCACGCTAACCTGTCCTAAAGTAAAACATTTTTAAGTAAAGCTAGATTAAATAGTGAATCTATCATTTGAACCTCATTCAGATATAAAGCAAAATTGGTATACTATAACATATCAAATAGTAAATAATGAGACTCAAATCCCCTATCCTCTGCATAGGATTATCGACCCCGCTGTATGCACAAGACATTGAACACATTGAAGTAAATAGCTATGTAAAAGACTACTCTCCCGTGAGTCAAATTGTTGTGGGCAAATCGGTTCTATCTGGCGAGCTATTAGCGCAACAAAAAGCATCGACCTTAGGTGATACTCTATCGCAAACTCCAAGTGTAAGTAGCAGTTTTTTTGGCTCTTCTGCGGGTCGACCGCAAATTAGGGGGCAAGGTGGGCAACGCGTGTTAATCACAAACAATGGTATGCCAATTCGTGATATGTCAGCGATCAGCGATGATCAACTCATTCCCATAGAACCCTTTTTTGCTGAGTCTATTACTGTTCTAAAAGGGGCACGTGCAACAATTCCTTTTGGCGGTGAAGCTATGGCGGGTATTGTTGATGTTAATGATGGTCGCATACCTTTACAACAAGAAGCCGAAAAAGAAGACAAAGTAGAAATTCAAACGGGTTATAATGCTGCAACCTCTTTACTTAGTACGCTAGGTGGTCAGCAAAATGACTTTGCGTATAACGTAAACCTGCTCTACCGAGAACACAGTGACTATAAAATTCCTAATACGGCAAAGGCTGCTGATTGCTCCAACTGGGGGAAACTAGTTTTAAATAGCCAACTGACGAGCCAATGTCAGGTTTCTCTCGCAAGACCCACTTGGGAACATGACGGCACCAAATTTGTTGATGTGACACCCATTGATGAGCAAATTATTACTCACCAGCTTGCCAACTCCGCAAACAAAGTGGTCAATTCAAGTTATTACCAAACCAATTTAACGTTTGGGGGGAGTCAACGTTTTGAAGATGAGCAGCTTTTCGGTTTATCTGTAAATTATAATGCCGCCAACCGTGCAATACCTGGGTTTATTCACCCGATACGCGAACGAGAACACTCACATGACACACAACAGAGTAACCAGTCAGGAAATATTCGGATTTACTCATCGCAATATCGAATTGATGCGCTTTACCAAAAACAATTTTCAGCTAATTCATACTTGAACCAGTTTAATGTAAAAGCAGCCTACTCAAAACAATCAGATGACGAAAACCTTGATCACCGTAGAGTAAATAAATTCATTTTGAAAAACTGGCAAATTAGCCCAACATTAAACTATCAATTCAGTGAGCAATTCACCGGTACATTTGGCCTGTTTATAGACCAAAGTGAAAAGCAAGGCAGTGGTAACAATAACTATTTGCCAGATATTAAAGCCAAACGCGAAGCTGCCTATATGATGCAAAACGCAGCGTTTGGACCTCTTTCACTTCAACTTGGCGCACGCTACGAAGAAGTAAAGTACACACCCACTATTAATAGTCACTATCAACCAGGCCGAGGCCTTGGAGCACTGGTTCAAAATAATAAATATGACCTATTCAACCACTCGGTTTCTTTAAATTGGGACATCACCTCATTTTGGTATATTGCTGCAAGCCTCACTCACGCTGAGCGTGCACCTGGCATGAATGAGCTTTATGCAAGCAATCCTCACTACGCACTTTTAATTGAAGAGCAAGGCAACTCAAATCTCAAAAAAGAGAGCAATAAAGCAGAAGAGTTTGGCACAGGTTTGCAATTTAAAAACCTAAGTATTACCGCCAATTGGTACGAAAATAACTACGATGACTATATTTATCTTGGCAGCACAGGAGTCAACAGAGGAGGTGTTTATGTCAAAGAGTGGCGTCAAGCGGATACACTCAATAAAGGCTTTGAGGTTGAGCTTAATTACACACTCAATACGCAAAACATGGGCGATTTTAGCTTTAGCGCTTATGTAGATGAAACAAAAAACACCCCAGTCTATCAATTTGATGGAAGCTATAACCCCTTCACACCTGAGGCCTTTTTTAATCCAGACGAAGCGCAAATGGCTGAGTACTTTCGTCGTCGACTGGAAGGAGACAGTATTCCTCGCACGCCAGCCGACAGCTATGGGGCAGCAGTGCATTGGCAATTTGAAAGTTTTAAGGCGTCAGTTGATTACCAACACAACAAAGCGCAACAACAACTTGCAAAGTTTGAACACGCATCACCAAGTTACTATAGCTTAGGCGCTAATTTTAGTTATAGTCGTTCACTTTTTGGTTTTGAGAATGAATTTTTTATAAATATCAATAATCTTACAAACCAAGAAATTCGCCCTCACCAAAGTTATCTACGCTATCTAGCGCCACAACCAGGGCGCAGTATCGCTGTAGGTATACGCGCAAAGATATAAACAAAATGGCCGCACTTTTAATGAGTGCGGCCATTTTTTGTACTATAGAAGCGTTTAGTACTTGTACTAATTTATTCTTACTGTATTTGTACTGTTTCGCTGGATATCACGAATACCTTGTTTACTTTCCTTTTCCATCGCAGCAATTTGCTCAGGAGTACGGCATACACGTGTTGGTATGTTACTGCCTGTTGGTTTTTCCCTTTTACAAATTAAGCCATCATTGCTTGCTTGCTCGTCGCTTGAACTTGCACAGCCACTCATTAAAACGGCTAATAAAATAACACTTAAAAATTTCATAGACTTCCCTTTTTTATATTGATTCAGTGTTTATTAAGAACATACTATTATATCGCTGTCCTAAAATAAAATTTTTTAGGTACAAAATAGTACTTAATGCGGTTTTTTAGTGCCGTATCTCACCATATCTTTACCATTTTCATAAACGTCATTGCTCACATAACGTCCCAATAAAAGCTGATGATTATCATCCAGCACAGCGACAAATGGACGACCATCACTGTTATTTGTAGCAAGCGCAACACCCGCAACATTTTCTAGCCCTAAGCCACCATTTTCAACAAGGCGTAAAAACGTTTCTAATTCGTCTAAAGTTTCGATTACATCGTTATCGTTAATCATCTTAAATACTCAGTGATTGCTAATCGGCCTAGCATAACAGGATTGAAATTTTGGTGCGAACTAGGTAAACCGAATTTCCCCATATAAACGTCGTTTTTTTGCAATCCTCGACTTTGCAATCAGTCTAAACTGAATACTCATTTAATTTTAAAAGGCTAATTTACGATGAAACGTGGTGACTATTACAACCTTCAACCTGCATTAACCAAACACCTTGTTGAGCAAGAGCAATTAATTAAAAAAGCGGTTGAAACAAGTTTTGGCCTAACAATATGGGAACTGATCAAACTAAGAGCATCACAAATAAATCAATGTGCTTTTTGCATTGCAATGCATACCAAACAAGCAAGAGAATACGGTGAAACGACCAACCGTATTATTGGTTTAAGTGCATGGCAAGACATGCCAATTTATACAAAACAAGAATGTCTGGCTTTAAAATTATGTGAAAAGTTGACACTTGCCCAACCTATTGATGATACTTTCTATCAATCTCTTAGTGATACATTTTCTGAACAGGGGTTAGTTGCACTGACGATTGCTATTAACGCAATCAACAGCTGGAATCGCATTGTGAAAATGTTTAAACCTGACGTTGAGTTTAATGAGTAACCATTTAACTTTAGAACTAAAAACACCTGAGGGTGATATAGCTAATTATATTCAAGCTATCTGGTATGCGACGGCGCATTCACACGGTGAGCAATGGCTTGCTTGCGATGGTGCGACTGGGGTTATTTTTCCTCTTGCAGGGGCGCTTTTACTTGATGATAAAGCGCTTTCTCCACCTTATGCATTTCAAGAAACGTCTACCCACGCAGCAAAGATCACATTTTCAGAAAATGCACAATTTTGTGGTATTCGCTTTAACCCAACTGTTTTAGCTGAGTTCAAACAGCACAATCACCCACTTATTTGTGAGCAATCATTAATGGCTATTGCCAAAGGTCTTCAAAAAAACGCCAATCTGCAGGCTTTTGAGGCGCTCATAAGCACGCATTTTAACTACCAACCTAGCATTGGTCACACATATGCAAAGCAATTAATTAGTAAACTGATTGAGTTGACACCACTGCAAACCGCCTATCAACTGGCTCCGTTAAGTAAGAGGCAGCTCGAACGGCAAATAAAAAACCAGTGCGGCGTTACACCTAAATATTTTGAACGAATTTACCGCGTAAAAATGGCCAAACAAACAATAAAAGATAACCCGACGATGAGCTTTGCAGATATTGCTCAACAGTGTGGCTTTACTGATCAGCCGCATTTTATTAAAGAGTTCAAAGCGATAATGCATATTACACCGGCAAGATACCGCAAACTATTGAATAATACGCATACTAAAAAAACCAAACTCATTATGCGTTGAGATCGGTATATTAAATTCATCAAATAAAAGTTCTATACCAATTATCAAACTCACTTAAATAGCATGAACTTACTTGCCAACGGGCGATTTTATTTGCGATCAGCTTTTATCCATAGGATAGTTAACAAAAGCCTAAAAACTTGCTGTTACACAATAGGATAATCATGAAAAAAGTTTTACTTGCCACCAGCTTCATCGCCTCGTCATTTACGGCATTTGCAGCCAATTTAACTGTTGAAGAACTGCGTATTGAAAAAGCGACAGAGGCAATGCCAAAGGTCTTAAACGCTTTCAGTGATGACATAAGTCATTTTAAAAATGCTTGGCAAGCAACCACAAGCTACCAGCAAGCAAGTGATCTTATTGATGACTACTCAAAACAATTATGGCGTGATGCAAAAGCACAGATCAAAAAAACCAACAGCTACGACGACCGTGAACTTTATTGGGCACGCTTACTTTCAAGTAAAGTTATTCGTACCAACAAGCCACAGTTTGCAATAACTGACAGCGAGCAAGCTGCGCTGTTAACCATGCTAGAAAATGGCAGCCGTGGTCGTACCGATCTTGATTTCAGTAAAAAAACCGACAAACGTATATTAATTACCGGCTTTGATCCTTTTTTACTTGATAGAAATATCAACCAAAGTAATCCATCTGGCGTTGCCGCATTATTACTCGACGGACAAGTAATTAGCTATCAGGGTATTACTGCTGAGATCAACACAGTGATGGTGCCTGTGCGCTATGAAGACTTTGATCAAGGTATTATTGAATCATTACTTGCGCCGTACTATGCACTGAACAATGTAGATATGATTGCCACTATCAGTATGGGTAGTAAAGACTTTGACTTAGAACGCTTCCCAGGTAAACGTCGCAGCGTAACAGCACCCGACAACGCCAATATTGTTTATGGTGGAACAGAGACTAATCCAAAAATATCAAGCTTGCATAACCGCCCCTTACCAGGTAATGAGTTTGTGACATTTAGCCTACCCGTAGAGCAAATGCAAAAAGCGAAAGGCCCCTTCCCAATTAACGATAACCACAAGGTCGTTACACTTGAAAAGGCTTTTGAGCCAAAATCACTCAAAGAACTTGAAGGTGCCATCGCAGTCAAAGGTGGTGGCGGTGGCTACTTATCAAACGAAATTTCGTACCGTAGTATTCGCCTTCGTGATGAACTTAACTCAGATATTCCAACAGGGCATATTCATACCCCTCGTATTGCGCAATTTGAGCCAGAGACAGAAGCAAAAATCGTTAAACAAATCAAAGCGATGCTCGAACACAGCCTTGTAGCACTCTAGTTAATTAGCTCAGCGAGTGTTTAATGCATTCGCTGAGCAATAAAACCTACGGCCTATTGCGGGCCCGTTCCTCCATCTACTTGGCTCCCCAAAGTATTTGCATTATCTAATCTATACGGGTAAAGCTGAACATCACTAAACACTGTTGCACCATTATCACGGTATTGATCTGTTGCTGAGCGCCCTGTGTAAATGTTTCCTGATGCACTGAAGTAACCCGAACCTTGATTCCAATGTGGCTTCGCTGAGTTTTCAAAATAGTTATTCTCAACAAGTACTTCTGCACCATCACTGGCACTAATTGCAAAATAGGTAATGTTTTTCCAGTAATTATTAAACATATGAACTCGTGAGTTGTAACCATCTATTTTAGGGTTTCGCCCTGCCGCAGTATCCCAAAAATTGTGATGAGCTGTGACTTGTGAGTTTCTGAATAAATGCGTGTACCAATGCTGATTAGCGCAAACTTGAGTGTTATACCCATAAAAACGATTCCAACTTAGGGTAATATTCTGACTATTATCAACATCAATATAACCATCACTGATCTTATTAAACGCCATATGATCAACCCAAACATGGCTACTATCATCAATTGAAATTCCATCGCCCGCTTCGACGAGTGCAGGGTTAATATTTTCCAGCATGACATTTTTAATAATAATATTACGTTGCTTGCTGATGGCTAAGCTAGCACCAACAATTTTTGAGTTCTTACCCAAACCTTGTAACGTTTTATTAGACTGAACAATAATACGACGGTCATTGCGCGTTACATTAACGGGTGAATTGGAAGAGCTGCCCAGCTCACTACAGCTTTGATTCCCTACAGGCACTCGATACCATGTTTTACCGTAATCATTCCATTGGCCGCAATCTAAAGGACATGCTTGCACTGTTCTATTGTTAGTGTGACAGTTAATCGTCGTATTATCGGGTATGTGGATCACCTTGGCAGAAGGCGAGCTTAAAGCGTCACTTAAAGCACTGCAACTTGTAACCCTAACAGGTGTTGCATTACCGCCACCGGTTGTTGTCGTTAGGCCATCTTGACCTGGTTGTGCAGCAAACCCAACTAAATCACTTGGCGTTGGCTGACTGCCTCCGTCACTGTCACATGTTGTATCAACAGGGTTTATAAACCATCTTTGAGAGCTTATTCCTGCGTCATCATTTTGATACACATTAGCCACATTGTTTGAGCCTGCCACAGTCAGTGATTTATTGGTTAACTTATTAATAATATTAAACCCACCTGATGACGATGCTTTAAGCTGCCAACGTTGATTGGCTCCTTGCCAATCATCATAAACAATAACATTAGCGCCATTTGATTGAGATGAGTTAAGTACATCCAATACCTTATTATTGTACTTAGATCGGATAACCCAATATCCATCGCTTTCTTTAATGAACTGAAACTTTTGATTGTTCCCCCCCCAATAGTCATAAGTGATGACATTAGGTGCTGCACTTGTATCACTTGTATTGATATCTAACGCTAAGCCAGACCCACGGTTAATAACGGAATACAACTGACCTGGTTCTGGCATTGCAGTACAATCTTCCGCTTGTAGTGGTAAAGATGTCAAACAGCTCAGAAGTAGACTAGCCAAGCCAATTTGTTTAATGACGTTTATTGTTTTCAAAACTATCCCCCTTAAATTTGTAATATAAAAATACTTAAGAGGTAAAGTCTAAACCATTCGTTCCCAAAATAAAGTATTTTGTTTATTTTATGTAAATAAATTTAACTTTAAGAAAACAGGCTGGGGGGCAGAAATAAAAAAGCCACCTAGAGGTGGCTTGAATTGAAGCTAACATTAATTAATACAATTCGAATAATGGTCGACCATTTTCGTCGTATTTTACTTCCATCACACGGGCATGTCGGTTTGGATCGTAAAGCGGATCTTTTACAATTTCCTCAAGCGGACGTGTATCCGTTTTTGGCACCACACTTGCCTCACCGACTGCATGCTCATAGTCACGGGCATGATAAATACATAATGGTGTTTCGCCATCTTCAGCAACCGTAAAACAGTTATGACCAGGCCCGAAAATTTTCTTTTCAACGCTTGTTTTAAGTATTGGCATGCGTGTTTTAGTCCACGAATTTCGATCAAGTAAATCGCTGTTTTCATCGGCTTCCATATAGCCCATGCAGTAACATGCACCTGTTGCGCTTGCAGAAAAAGTGATAAAAATTTTGCCGTTATTCTTAAGCACTGCAGGGCCTTCGTTTACCCAAAAGTCCACACGCTCCCAATCGTAATCAGGTGTAGTCAGCATAAACTGTGCTGTTTTTAACTTAATTGGTGATTCCATCTCAGCTAAATACAGGTTTGATGCAGCAAATTGGCCGCCGGTTTTCTCTGCCCAACAGAAATAACGTTTGCCATTGTTCTCAAAAACAGTCGCATCCAGTGAGAAGTCTGTAAACGACTTTTCATCACCCTCAGCCGCTTGCATCATACCAAGCTCAACCCATTCATCATTTAGCGGATCTTGACCTTGACACTCAAGCACATACGGGCGTAATGCCCAAATATCGTCTTCTTGGCTGGCTGCAAAATAGATATACCACTTACCATCCAGATAATGAATCTCAGGTGCCCAAATATGGCGACTCATTGGGCCATTGTCATGCTTAAACCAAATATCAAAGGTCTCAGCGTCTTTCAAGCCTTCTAATGTCGCAGATTTACGAAGTTCAATGCGATCATACGTTGGTACAGAACCTGTAAAATAATAAGAACCATCGCTGTGCTTATGCACAAACGGGTCGGCACGCTGTTCGACTAACGGGCTGTTTGTTTGTAATGTCATGTTTAAACCTGATCGTTAATTTTAATTTGTATTATTTTATTACTTTTAGTCAAAAACACAAATATAACATCATTTTTAGCAGACAGTGAGGATAAATGTAAGTTGAATACTAAGGGTTGAGTCAGGCTTTATGCACTCTAAAAAATGCGCTGTACCAATCCAGTCGACACAGCACATATCTAAAGCGTAATTACAGAATACTAAAGTAAACCACTTACATTTGGTATTTTCTTCTTCGTAAAATAGAGAGCACTAACAAAGGTATTAAATAATACATACTACCACCGGAGCCTGAATCTGAACTATTTCCTTTACCAACAACGTTAATCGTCACTGTTTTAGTTTCTGATGTGGCAAACTTATCTGTTACTAGATAACTAAAGTTAACTGAGTGAGAAGACTCACCGACTGGCTTGTACACAAATAGACCTGTATCTTTATCAAAGCTAAGCTCGCCAGAACTAGGATTCGATATGACCTCAAATTCCAACCTATCTGCGTCAGCATCTGTACCAATTAAGCGACCATTAACAACTGTTGAGTAATACGTTTCATAACTTAGATTTGTGGCGATTGGTGATGTATTCGTTAATTCAATAACAACATTCGCAAGCGCAGTCTCTTCAAGCGTATCTTTGGCAGTAAAAGTAATAGAAACTGGCTGCAAAGATTCACCACTCGGGGTATATCTTATTTCACCTGAGTTTTGATCAAGCAACTCGACCTGCCCATGCTGAGGCGCATTCTTCACAGTGAAAATAAGTTGCTCACTATCTGCATCTGAGGCTGGCAAGTTAAGTACCAACGGTGTATTCCAGTGAGTTTTAATCGTCGAATTTTCAACCATTGGAGCTTGGTTAGTTAAGTAAACAGTAAACGTTGCTAGCTCAGAACGTGAACGACCTTTTACTGTATAAAAAGCTAACTCATCTACGCCTACATCACCGTTTGGTGTATAAGTAAACTGTCCTGTTTGACGGTCAGTAAACGTTAATTGTCCTAGACTTGGGCTACTTTCGAATACTACGAAATCAATATCAGCTAACGAAAGATTAACCTCTACAGGCATCAATACGTGTGATGTAGCTTGACTATCATCAGGTTTAACTAACGTCGTTGCTGCTTCATTCGAGAACACTTCTATAGACTTTCCAGAAAGTAATAAATAGTCCACACCTTTATAAGTTGCACTAACGATAGAACTTTGCTGGTTTGCACGCGCTACTTCATATACCAGTTCATTATTATTTAAGTCATATTCTCCAAACTTATCTTCACAACTGAATTGAATGAAGCCTGCACGTGTAGAAACAACATTGTTTAATGAATTGTCACATAGTTTCGCAACTTCTGACATTTCTCCTGATTCTGTCAAAGAGAATAAAAGGCCGTATTCATTTGCTGCATAAAGCGACTTCTCACCATTAATAACAATCCCCTCTAGCGCCTTAAAACTGCTACCTAATGAGTAATTAGTTATACTATTATCAACGTAGTTATATTTAACTAATTGGTTACCGATTAAAGCAAATAGCTCTTTGTTATTTACTTGGGTATCTATGCCTACGACTATGCCAGATACCCCACTCCCAAAATCCTGTAAACGAGGTGAACGCTTAATTAGTTCACCCGTTTGTCCGTTAAAAACTCGTATATATGAGCCTTCGCTTCCGCTGTGAGATGCGCCGTTACCAACAATTAGCTCTAAGAAACCATCTTGGTTAATGTCATAGGCTTCAATCGTTGAAATTTGGTCACCACTTTTAAAAGGAACTGTGTACAGTAAATTTCCATTATCTGGTGAAAATACTTGTATGTTTCCTGTGTAAGTTTCTGAGCCAGCGACGATTAAATAGTTTTTACCATCATTGAATAAATCAGCTGTAACCATATACTGGTAGTCATTCCAGCCATCGGTTAAATCGATATTGGTTAGTAATTGCTCTTTTGTTTCTATATCAATAACTTGAAGTTTATTTGTGCCATTTTCAGAAAAAATAACATCAATCCCACCTTTACCGTCAATATCTGCAAGTCCTAATAAAGACTGCGAATAGGTAAAGATCTTTTGAGACCATTGCTTAGACTTATCTTCAACAGTATGAATGTGGAACCCATCATGACCTGAAGACGTATAACCAGCCCCCCACGCGATATCTGTTTTACCATCAAGATTAAAATCGTCCACCAAAATACTTGAAACACTGTGTTCAGGATTATTGATCTGCCAAAACTCCTGACCAGTACTTAAAGATAAAGCATGAATTTGTCCCCATTGACCATCGCCATATACTAGGTCTTGGACACCATCATTATTAACATCTGCAACTATAATTCTTGAAATGTCTAAATCGCTATTAGCTGTCCACATGATACTGTCTGTGTTTGGACTAATTAGTTCAATCGAATACCAACTATTTCCATTGATAACTTCATCTAAGCCATCTTGGTTTGTATCAACACTCTGTAAATGGATACCTGTTAGTTGAGTATTTAATGTTTTTATATAATCTATTGTATTTTCAGAGATACGATACAACTGGCCATCTTCAAGCATTAATTCGTGAACATTTTGTTCTGTAAACGAGCCAACAACAAACTTGTTACCGTTATACTCAAGCTCTGAAATAACCGAAAGGTCTGATTGGTCTAGTATTAGAATCTGGCTATTGGCAACAGCAATAAGCTCGTCCTGACCGTCATTATTAATATCTCTCGCCAACACTGATTGGCTAGAAAATACTTCCTTCGTACTTTCCGTTTTCATTGTTAGTAAGTTAATTTTTACTATCTGATTCCTCATCACAAGAATTAAATAATATGTATCATCAGCAATGCTTCTTACCAATGCACTATCAATGATGTAATCCTGATAATCGAAATCTTCAACAACTGAATATTGATTATCTTTATACTCAATAATATTAATATTGTTTCGTTGCACTGAAATAATTTGCTTATTACCGTTACCGTACAAATCAACAGAATAAAGACCTTTAAGACCTGTTGAGTTACCCAAAGAGTAACGACGGTATATAGATGTTAATTCTAAGCTTTCATCTGCAAGGGCATTAGATAAGTTTAGCCCAGAAGTTCTATCTAAATTTGGTTGTGAATTGTTTTTATCGCGGCTAGTAAAATAAGTTTTTTCATAGTTAATCTGTTGCGAACTCAAAAGTGTCGCATCACCATATTGGTTATAATACGTAGTATTTTCTGTGGCTAAAAGTGATTGCGAGCAAAACAGCAACGCAAGATATGGTAGCTTGGTCATTTCCCTATCCTAAACAGTATAAAATTATTGTTATGTTCCCGTACTCATATCAAGAGCAAAAAAGAAATTCCCTCTTGTTGAGAAGTGTTCAAAATTAAGTTGCTTAATTGAACAAATTTAAGCGCGCGATTCTCCTTTACTAGGGAATCTAGGTCAATAGCAGGTTTAAAACTATTTATACTTATATCGTTTAATTTACTCTAAATAATTAACCTCCTTATTGATAAAGTAACTTTACCGCTAATTTGGAGGAGTTAACTAAACTAGCGCAGCCATACCTAAACCATCGTATTGACACGATGCTTATTATCTTTATGACGACGCATTATGAGTTATTGGGTTTTACTTCAAGCTTTGGTATCTATAGCTGTATTGCACTGTTCACCATTTAAAACAACGCAGCTGTTACTGTGCTAAAAAAAGTAGTAAGCCACGTTCATACCGGCTCAAGTATTTTGTTTTACGAGGTAACTTAAGTTGTTGTCTTGTACGTACCTGTGTGGCTTCACTTTCTTTGCACAAATCAATCAGCGCAGGATGAACATAAGAATTACGGGCTATCGTTGGCGTGTTACCCAAATGGCTCGATACCGTTTCTAGCATGTCGCACAAGGGGAGCTTTTTCTTAGCATTATAAAAAGCTTCGAATGCTAGAACACTGGCGCGCCATGTTCTAAAGTGTTTAGCGCTAAACTCCTCTCCCATCACTTGCTGAATAAACTGATTAACCTCACGGGAGGTCACGGGAATACATTCACCCCCCTCTTTATATTGAAAGAGATTTTGCCCTGGTAAATCTTGCAACTCTTTAATAATGCTGCTTAAAACACGATCTGTAAGATTAACCTCTCTCACTTTGCCAGATTTAGCTTTATATTCTAAGCGAATATTTTTACCCGTTAATTTAGCGTGGCGATTACGTAACGTTGTTGCACCAAAACTGTTATTTTCTTTCGCGTTTCGTTTTGAGCCTACACGTAATGAACCTAAGTCCATTAATCGAACAACCGCAGCTAATGTCCGTTGATAATCCAGCTCATTACCTTGTAAGTATTCAGATAATTTAGCTCGCAATAAAGGAAGTTTGGTGCCAAAAAGCTCACAGGCCTCAAACTTTTTTAGTTCCTGCTGCTCTCTAAAATCTGGATGATAAAGGTATTGTTTTCTGCCTTTTGTATCATACCCTGTCGCTAAAATATGCCCATTTTCTTCAGGACAAAGCCAAACATCTTTGTAAGCAGGAGGGAATGACAGCGCATTTAAACGCTTAATTTCCTTTTTTGCTGTAATTCGTTTGCCGGTAGGGTCGTAGTAAAGCCAACACTTTGAATGCCGTTTTCGAGTAATTCCAGGCAAATTATCATCAACATAAATCAGTTTCATTACATTTCCTCACTACCTTAAGTAATACAGTCTTTCAAGGCGAGCTAAGCTCGCCTTGAGGTGTGTTTTTATCGTTTCCAATAGCGAAGGTTTTTTAATGTATTTAAAAACTCATCTATCTGACAGGTGCCTAAATCAATGACGCCATCATCTTGGTTTTCAGTAAGTCCAACCGTTTTTAGCAGCTCAACTGAATCCTTGGTATAACCAATAAATTTGTTATGCGAAAACGCATCTGAAACAAAGTCTTTTGCCTCAGGAATTTGACTCAGTTTTTCAGCCCCTTCTTTTGTTGTCAGTAGCGCCACCGCATCATACAAAACCGAAGGACCACCATTAATAACTTGATCGGCACTTAGATGCTCACCAGTCGAGCTTTTCGCACCACCAACTTGAGCGGCAATAACTTCAAAATTTGCACCTTGCTCTTTAAGCGCACAACGCAATGAATCAAATAACTGAGCATCAAAGCCATCACTCACAAGAATACCCAGCTTACGCCCTTTGAATGTATTTAACGCACTTTTTTGAATACTTAGAGCATCAGACACTGGAAGGTCTTGGCGTGTTTCGAGTGCTGCTTCGGCAGGTTCTGGCATTGTTTGTAAGCCCAAGCCAGAGGCCACTAATTTAGCTAATTCGCTATCAATATTAAGTAAATGAGACACGACACGCTCCCTTATCGCTAAATGCTCAACTTTTGAAAGCTCAAAAACCAGCGCATCTTGAATATGTGATTGTTCTACTTGAGTTTGACTTAAATAAAACTGCCTTGCTTGGCTGTAATAATCGCTAAAGGTGTCTGAGCGGTATCTCAGCTTGCCACCTTGTGTGTCTTCATCTGTACTTTTGAAACCATGTGCAGGGCATGCGCGAGGGTTGTTTTCATCACCTTGCCAAGAGTTGGGTTCGTAATTTACTCGCCCTTTAGGATTATGCATCGCCATATGACCATCTTGATGAAAATGATGCATTGGACATTTAGGTGCATTAACAGGAATATGGGTAAAGTTTGGCCCGCCTAAACGCTTTGTTTGCGTATCCAAATAGGAAAAGTTACGACCCTGCAATAATGGATCAGGGGTAAAATCAATGCCAGGTACTATGTTTTGAGTACAAAAAGCAACTTGCTCTGTCTCTGCAAAAAAGTTATCGACAACTCTATCGAGCACCATGCGACCAATAATTTTTACTGGCACCTGTTCTTCAGGTATGAGTTTTGTAGCATCAAAAACATCAAATTCAAATTCATCTGCAAAAGCTTGGTCAAATACTTGTACACCTAGCTCCCATTCTGGAAAGTCGCCATTTTGAATTGATTCCCACATATCACGACGGTGAAAATCAGGATCTGCACCATTAAGTTTTAATGCTTCATTCCACACCACAGACTGCATTCCTGCTTTTGGTTTCCAGTGAAATTTAACGTACTTCTGTTCACCTTTCGCATTAACAAACTTAAATGTATGCACACCAAAGCCTTCCATAAAACGTAATGAGCGTGGAATCGCTCTGTCTGACATTGCCCACATGACCATGTGCATAGACTCAGGCGATAAACTCACAAAATCCCAAAAGTTATCATGCGCCGTTTGTGCTTGCGGAAAACCACGATCAGGCTCGGCTTTGGCACTGTGGATTAAATCTGGGAATTTCATTGCGTCTTGAATGAAAAAAACAGGGATATTATTGCCAACTAAATCCCAATTACCTTCTTTGGTGTAAAATTTTACTGCAAACCCACGCACATCTCGTGCTAAATCGGGTGAGCCCTTATTACCTGCTACAGTCGAAAAACGTGTGAAAACAGGTGTTTTTTCTCCCTTGCGTTGAAAAATATCCGCACACGTAAGATCTTCAAGTGTATCGTATGTTTCAAAGTAACCATGTGCACCATAGCCTCTTGCGTGCACAACTCGCTCTGGAATACGTTCATGATCAAAATGAAACATCTTTTCACGGAAGACGTGATCTTCCATTAATGTTGGACCACGTTTGCCTGCGGTTAAGGAGTTTTGATTATCGCTAACAGGACAACCTTGTGCTGTTGTCATGGTAGGGTGTTGATTGTTCGCAGTTTGGTGAAGCTCGCCACCATGCCCTTTTTGACCTGAATATTTAAATGACTCTGCCATGAGTTTCCCTTTCTTATTTACTCGTTTATATAACATTGCGTAATACACGTGAAAGACTAGTCAGCAAAAAAGAAGCCAACAAAAAATTGACTTATAAACAACAAGTTAAGAAAGGTCGTTACGATATAAAGTAAATAGATTACATAACGTTTGTAATCTTTTCTGACTTGATTTTAATGAGTTAAAACCAAGTCAAAGTCCTACATTTTTGTATTAGCGCTTATTTAATAGCTCATGCGCAGATGTAAGTTCATTGGTTGTTTGTGATAATCCGACAGCCTTTGCGCCGCCTATGAGCCAAATTTGATTATTTAAAGTTACAGCACCTAAGCCATGGCGAGGGGCTAACCACGTTGTCACTTTATGCCATTGCTTTTTAAGTACATCATATTTAAAGATTTTACTATCGACAGTTTGATTATGCTCCCCTCCAAAAATGTAGATCATGTTGTCGATTGCTGCCGCAGCGTGCCCAGCCCTACCTTTTGGCAAGGCTGGATGAGTTAGCCACTGATCTTGCTCTGGCACGTATTCAAGTACATCTTTTAAAGGTTCGCCACCAACGGTTCTGCCGCCAAGCACAAACCAACGGCCATTCACCTGCACAGTTGCCGCACTATTACGTGCAAAGGGTAACGGTGCTGCTTTAGCAAACTCATAATTATTTGGGTTGAACACAAGGTGTTCTGCTTTATCTAAACTATGTTGCCACTGCCCATTTTGTTCATTACTTGGACTGCGGCCACCCACTAAATGCACCTTTCCATCAAGCACTACACCTACTGTTTCACTTAACGCAAAAGGTAAGCGCGCCACCTTTTGCCATGCTTTGGCGCCCTTATCTAGCATTAAAACATCACGGCTATTCGTCCACTGGCCTTGGGTATTAACAAAACCACCAAAGGCAAATAATTTGTTTTCTACTGCAATTAAATAGGTGTGGTGGCGTCCTTCGGGCAAGCTTGGAGCTGATTGCCAAGTTGCATAATCAGGTGACCAAAAGTGCACTTTTTCCGTCATTTTACCCGTTGATGCTGGCAGTTCAGTAGAGATACCGCCAGCAACCCAAATTTGTTTATTCATTACTGTTGGGTAAATTTCTTGTATAGCCTCGGGAAGCTCAGGTGCGAACTCCTCATTTGCCGATAAAGTGTAAGGTAAACAAGTAATAAAAAGCGGTAAGAACAGTTTGGTTAAGCGCATATAAATCCTTATTAAGCAGTCGATTATAAAGCTTAAGTGAGCTGTACCTATAAGTACACTGCCAAATAGTCTAACGAGATCAGGTATAGCTATTTCTAAATGACATGAAATTGATATATTATAACAAAACATTTAGCGTTATTTTATTTACTTAAGGGTCACTAACATGAGCAAACTCCCCGTCACCGTGCTCTCTGGCTTTTTGGGTGCAGGTAAAACCACTGTACTCAGCCATATTTTGAATAACCGTCAAGACAAAAAAGTCGCTGTCATCGTCAATGATATGAGCGAAATAAACATAGATGCGGCGACAGTTAAAAACGATGTGTCGCTTAATCGCGGCGAAGAGAAACTGGTTGAAATGAGTAATGGCTGCATCTGTTGTACTCTGCGTGAAGACCTACTCATAGAAGTACGCGCTTTAGCAGAGACGGGGCAATTTGATTATCTGGTTATCGAATCAACCGGTATTTCAGAACCCCTTCCGGTCGCCGAAACATTTACCTTTGCCGATGAAGATGGCGTATCACTTTCAGATGTGGCTAGACTTGATACCATGGTCACAGTAGTTGATGCCGTAAACTTTCTAAAAGACTTTAACGAAGCCAAGTTTTTGCAAGAAACCGGTGAACACTTAGGTGAAGAAGATGAGCGCAGCGTTGCCGACTTACTGATTGATCAAGTTGAATTTGCCGATGTAATTTTGATTAGTAAAACCGATTTAATTAACGCAGATGAGCTTGAAAGTTTAAAAGCCATTTTAAGCTCATTAAATACCTCCGCAGAGCTTATTGCCATTGAAAATGGCCAAATTGATATCAATGAAATTTTAGGCACGGGCTTGTTTAATTTTGAAAAAGCACAACAAGCACCAGGCTGGTTAAAAGAGCTGCGCGGTGAGCATATCCCAGAAACCGAAGAATACGGTATTAGTAGCTTTACCTATGAGGCTAGGCGTCCTTTTCACCCCGAGAAATTTTATAACTTTATTCATAATAATCAACGCGAAGGCAAACTACTCCGTTCAAAAGGCTATTTCTGGCTAGCCTCTCGACCACAGTTTGCTTGTCAATGGAACCAAGCTGGCGGTATTGCACGTTATGGTTTTGGCGGGATATTTTGGAAGGCCTTACCAAAAGATCAGTGGCCAACCGACAACGATTACC
This sequence comes from Pseudoalteromonas sp. L1, assembly GCF_021728095.1. Lineage (NCBI taxonomy): Bacteria > Pseudomonadati > Pseudomonadota > Gammaproteobacteria > Alteromonadales > Pseudoalteromonadaceae > Pseudoalteromonas > Pseudoalteromonas sp. L1. Next base: position 436,184 of record NZ_JAKKCT010000003.1, read on the forward strand.
TAAATTCAATTAACCAAGTTTGGCAAGAACCCTTTGGCGATATGCGTCAAGAACTGGTTTTTATTGGTCAAAACCTCAATCAAGCAGGAATCACACGCGCACTCGACAACTGCTTGCTTAGCGATGATGAACTGCTAGCAGGAAAAGAGCTTTGGCAAACACTACCCGATCCATTTCCAATTTGGGAGGAAGCATAAATGACAGCCCACGCATTTGAACATGATCCTGATAACCTACCAGCAGAGGCAGCAATAGCATTGAGCCCAGTGGTATTTTCACAAATCTATAAACCCGAGCATAACATCGCGATTTGGCAGCGTAGCTTATCACAGCAGCTGCAAACTGAAGTAACCGAGACTGTTGCAACATTTGCAGATCTCAGTATTAACGCTGTAATCAATCAAAACGCGATTGCGTCAGACATTGATAAAGCACTCGAAAAACTACCTCAAGCAGAAGCGCTTAAAGCCGACCTTGCTCAGCTGGTTGATATGTTTTGCTATTTATTTGAGCTTAATCGTGTGGGTTTAAGGCTAAAAGTACTTGAGCGGGCTATGTGTCCACGCTTTCATGTTGATCGTGTTCCTTGTCGATTAGTGAGTACCTATAGCGGTAGTGGCTCTGAATGGCTACAGAATAGCGGACTCGACCGTAGTAAACTTGGCGCAGGAAACCAAGGTTTAAGTGATCAGGAATCTGGTTTAATTGCCCCACACACAAAAGTGCAATCATTAACTGTCGGTGATGTTGCCTTATTAAAAGGAGAAACATGGCAAGGCAATGAAGGTTTAGGCCTTGTACATCGCTCGCCACAGGTTGCAACTGGGGAAAAGCGCTTACTACTCACATTAGATTTTATTGCCTAATTAAACCTCAAACCAAACACAATAATGCGCCTGTATTGATATAGGCGCTAAAAATAACACCTTTAATTCCAAACATAAAAAGTTAATTAAACGCTTATCAAGCTGCTTGTTATTCACATTAAATTCACATCAAGAGAGATAACTTAACACTGAATATTGTACCCAATAACGGTTCAAAGTTCAGTTTAATCAACTAAACGCACGTATGCTTTTAGTAGGAAAGTAACTTTTTATTAAAGGAATTAAACAACATGATTAGAATAACCCAAAACCTGTTTGCAATGACTGCAATAAGCGTATCTGTACTCTCAATACTCCCAGCAAATGCAAATGATGGTAACCTAATGGTCAATCAACAAAGTGGCGTTGTCGTCGGTTATTGGCACAATTGGTGTGATGGTGCAGGCTATAAAGGCGGTAAGGCACCTTGTGTTAGCTTAAAACAAGTTAATAGCCAATATAACGTGGTTAATGTCTCATTTATGAAAGTATTTGATGTAGCAGAAGGCCGCATTCCCACTTTTCGCTTAGATCCAAACATAGGTTTATCAGAACAAGCGTTTATTAATGAAATTAGTGAATTAAACCGCCAAGGGCGTAGCGTATTACTCGCTTTAGGTGGTGCCGATGCCCATATAGAGTTACAACAGGGTGATGAACGCGCTTTTGCCGACGAAATAATTCGCCTTACCGATAAATTTGGCTTTGACGGACTCGATATTGATCTTGAGCAAGCAGCCGTGACAGCAGCTGATAATCAAACCGTTATACCTGCCGCACTTCGCTTGGTAAAAGATCATTACAAAGCGCAAGGTAAAAACTTTTTGATTACCATGACTCCAGAATTTCCTTATCTTAGACAAGGGGGTAAGTACATTCCTTATATTACCGCACTTGCAGGATATTATGACTGGATAAACCCGCAGTTTTACAATCAAGGCGGTGACGGTGTTTTTGTTGATGGTGTAGGTTGGGTTGCCCAAACAAATGAATCTTTAAAGCAAGAGTTTATCTACTATATGGCTGACTCTTTAGCAAATGGTACTCGCGGCTTTCATAAAATCCCGAATGATAAACTCGTGTTTGGTATTCCTGCCAATATGGATGCAGCAGCATCTGGGTTTATTCAAAATCCTGAAAACCTCTACAATGCATTTAATCAATTAACACAGCAAGGACAACCGCTTAAAGGCGTGATGACTTGGTCTATCAATTGGGACATGGGGACGAATGCCGCAGGTACAATGTATAACAACACGTTTATAAAAAACTATGGCCCCTTTATTCATGGTCAAATTATTGAACCACCAAAAAATGCACCTGTACTGAGTGGTATCACTGACGCAAGAGTTCGCCAAGGAGCCTCATTTGACGAGCTAGCAAATGTAAGCGCCATCGATAAAGAAGACAATAACCTCACCAGTAGTATTGTCGTCACGGGTAGTGTCGATACATCAACTCTCGGACAATATATTCTCGTTTATACTGTTAAAGATTCTGCGGGTAACGAAAGTAAAGAAAGCCGCAAAGTCGAGGTGTTTAGTGATAAGCCTTTATTCAGTGGGGTCAACAACGTGAAGCTTGCCCTAGGTAGTACTTTTGACCCAATGGCAGGTGTCACAGCAAATGACACTGAGGACGGTGATTTAACAGCTAATGTCTCGGTTTCAGGTCATGTTGATAACTCAAGAGTTGGTCAATACACCCTTACCTATTCAGTATCTGACAGTGCTTCACAAACCTCAACAGCAGTAAGAACTATCACAATTTCTGATAGCACACTATGTGCAAGCCAATGGAATAAAGACACAGTCTATATAGCAAACCAACTAGTAAACTATGAAGGAAATATTTATAGAGCCGGTTGGTGGACTAAAGGTGAACAACCGACTACCTCAGATCAATGGGGCGTTTGGAAACTTGCTAATGATGCTTGTCAATTAGCAAACTAATACGATTATTAAAGCTCACAGAACGTCTGTAATGTGAGCTTTGACATACACTCTATTTCAAATTAAAAAAAAGCATACTAAGTGAACTCGCAATTGCCGAAAGAGCACACATGCGAAGCAGTAAAATTGAAACATTGCCTGCTCCACCCGCTAGCGTCCCCCTAAAACTAAGCGGGTAATCATGGAAAACCATTAAGTATAAAACGTTAAATAGCCCTACCCGCATCCCGTCAATTTCAAACGTATCGCCATTTTTTAAGTGGATTTCACAAACATGCAAACTTGGTAGCCTCCTGTGTGCTTCACCAAACTTCCGCCTGTGCTTAAGATCCATTGTATAATTAAATATCACCTCTGCAATGTCGTCTCTAGCAATTGTGACTGTACGATTTGTGTGCTTTTTAAACGTCAATTTATCAATTTTAAGCTCATTCTTGCTTATGCTCATTGCCCATTTAAAGCCAAAGCCATACTTCTTATAAGTCATGATGCGTTTTGTGATAAACACAGCTAAAAAACTGCCAAGACAAATCAAAAAAGCCAACCAAGGGAGCACTGCATCTTTTAAATAAAAGGCCGAAAGCGAAATAGCGAATACCATAAATGCAAACAGAACTTCTGCCCTGCCAGATAAAACCGCAAGGCCTGGTAATGTCTCTAACTCAGTTATTGAATCCTCGGTTAATGACGACTTCCCTTTAAAAGCGGCGTATCGAAACCAGTTTTTGTCATTTAAATCTAATTCAAGTGAGTGCTTGGCCATCGACCCCATAAAAATTCCTTTTTATATTAAAACTTGTAATAAGTAACTTATTGCTATTTAAAGATTTTATACCTGAACCAGCACTATGAGTAAACATAAAACGAACCTCGCTCAAAACTAAAATGCCATCAAATAAAAAATCTATGGTAAATTGCACGCAATCATTAGAAGTGGCTACTTTTAATGATTTAAATTTTGTTGATGAATACAAGGCACCCAATGAAAACACTCTCGAAAGTACAACAAAAGCAACAGGCACTGGTTCTTAATGTTGCCGACGCCCTTGAAGAGCAAGGCCGCGCTGAACTTGAAGGTATGCTGCAATGCTGGTTTGATGTTGAATATCACTTATTCCCAGGCTCTTTACTTTTGTGCTTTCAGTTTGAAAACCAGCAAACATTAGATGCAGCAAGCCCTGAGCTGTTGAAATGGCAGAAACGCTTGAGTGCAGCAATGCTGAAAAAAGGCGTGATTCTAAAAGACATGCGCAGGCACTTAGTGTTTACCTTAAAAGGCCCTGATGATTAACTTTGTCTATCGACAAGCAGCTGTTTTAATACCATATATGGTATAACTTGAGCCTATAATTAAAAAGGTGTGAACTTAAGTAAAGCTCACACCTTTAAATAAACGATTTAACCACACCAGTAGATAAAATTTTATTTTTAATACGTCATTTCATTTATCAACAGTGTTAAACCCTTTTTATTACAACATCAGCTAGTTAAAACTAGCCTAGAAATACAGATGTTCTACTATTTCACCAGCAATTTTAACTTCGCATTTATCGCCACTTTTTGACGTTGCGCTCTGTACTGCACCGGCAACAATACCGAAAACACCACCATCACGACTTAACACTGAACCAAAGTAGCAATAACTTGAAATATCAAGCTCTTGATAATCTGCGTTTAAATTTAATGTTGGTGTGTAAGGAGGAAAACGCCCTTTCATCACAGGATCGCCGTTTACAGTCAGCGCTAATTCATTACGACTTTTATCATACTGACCGCCAAAAGTAAGTGTTTTTCCTTGATAAGAAACTGTTTTATCTTGCGCTTGAATTGGTGGAGTCGAGCCACAGCCTACTAAAACCGATGTCGAAATTGCAATTAACGCAACAGTTACTTTTTTAAACATTATTAAATTCCTTGTTAAATATATTACGAAAAAACAATACTAAATAAGGCTTAATGCTTCAACTGTATTAATTTAAATCGCACATGAAATATATAGAATCAAATAATTATCAAACATCAAACCGAGCGAAAGAATAAAATAAGTAAAAATTAAACTTAACTTAAAATATATTATAAATAGTACAAAGAAAAACACAGCGCATTAATTATTCTGTTTTTATAAACAAAATACCAATACTTGCTTAGTTAAACAGTAAAGGCATATCACTATTAATTACAACTTTTCATCTTTCAAGATTGTGTATCTTCACATGCTCAACTAACTCTGGAAAAAATGCTAAAAAAACGGCATCTAATTCATGGTAATGACGGGTAATATCCTCAGCAGCCCCTGAAAAGTTATTACTAAAACGAATACGCCTTGCGATATTATCAAGCGCAAGCCCTACTCCAGCGACCGTTTCATACTCTTTGAACCAGTCATTATTGGTCATACTCGTGACAACTTGTTGCATACGTGAGGGCATCAAGGCCTGACGTGCATTTAACAGCCCATAACTTTGGTGTTTGAAATCTGCTAATGGCTGGTCGTTAAAACGATGCCAATGCTGAATAAGAAAGTGATCAAAAACCACGTCAATGGCAACACTGGCAAAACGCTTACGCTGTGGTGAAAAGAAGTGTTTAGCTTCTTTTACTAAAGGATGTGCATCGGTAAATCGGTCTACTAAATAGTGATTTTCAAGCGCATTTTTGACTGTTACGGGCAAACCGTTTACATGTCTACGCCCGCCAAAATCCCCCAGCAAATTACCAAAATGTGAATCTGCTGTCGATTTTGCAAAATAAAGGTGAGCTAAGTAGTTCAAAGTCCTCTCGTTTACGTGAGAATATTTAAGATGTATTTAACACCTATAAAAATACAATACTATACACATCATTTAATTAAAAAATTACCTTAATCACAGCGCCAGTTATTTAACTGATTTACAAGAAACTCATCAATGTGTTTAGAAACAGGGATACGAGTGTTTTCCAAATCAAACGTTAATACAATATCATCCACTTTCAGTTGCCTTGTAAAGCTAAAGCCTTCTTTCTTTTCTCCACGACCATCAAACACATTCCTCCAAAACTAATAGCTGTTGTCGAGTACAGCTTGACTTCATATGAAGAGAAGTTTAGGGTTAGCGTGAACCATATGGATTGGTACGTTTTTAGATTAATCGCAAATTTATAAAACAATAAGGAAATTATATGCCTAACTTCAAACTTTTAATTCTATCTATCATACTTTACCTATTTACATACTCTGCCCCTGTACTAAGTAACGATAAATTAATCTTTTTTTACGAAAATAGGTATGGAGAGGAAATACAGGTTTCTGCTTCCGACTCTGCTATGGGAGAAATAGATTACACATTCATTATTCCTGACGATATAGAGCCTGAAGAGGCCTTTTATGACTATGTTGTTTCAACATTATCTCAACAAAATTACATATATACTCAAAATGGAGCTCCTTGTCCTACATGCAATGTAGCTCACTTTGTGGGCTCTGGAAGCAATAGCGATGTAAGCTCATCTGTACCACTTGTAAGAGAACAAGTCTCTGGCCGAAAAAATATAGCAAACAAATTTATCGAAGGCATCGCAACCCAGTTAGGGACCCGCTCCGTCAACGAAATATTTGATAAAGCAAAGGATCAGAAGACAAAAGAAAGCCCAATAAAATTTGTTGTAAACTCTAGAAATGGAGTTGCAATGTCGGTCTGTGAAATTACAGCATCTGGTTGTGAGGATATGCCGGAAGTTGTTGTTTTAAGTCTCGCTAACAATAAATTAGTTTTTGAAATTGAAAAAGGCAATGATTTAAACTATTGGGAAAGAACTCAAAAAATCCACAATGCTATTGTTAATTACAGTAGAGCCAAAAAGTATACTTGCCGGATAACTTTTACTGGCGATAAAGATGACCTTAAAAGTCAAATAACTTGTTTCCCCTCTTATTGATTACCCCTTATTTAATGCGTTACAAACAATGTAACGCATTAAGTAATAAATAATTTTTACTAAAATCCATAGTATATAAATATGACTTCATTTAGGCGATTACAAAAGCGGATGTAACACTTTTTACGAACGAACCTTGTATAATCTATGCCGATACCTAGCATCAGCCTCCCCTTCAGAAACACTGTTAACCCACAAGTTTTATGTTATAAATTACCAGCAAACTGACTTTTAAAAATGGAATTTAATCTTGAACGTTCAAAATATCCTTTCTTATTACCGAGATTGCTATAAAGAAGATAGCGCAGACCTTAATTTATGGAATCTCAATAAGTTAAAAAAGGAAGATAGTTTCGTTCTCGAAGGAAAAGATGAGCTGGGCTCAGGCTTTTTACCTCGGCTTCCATTGCCTAGCGAATTTGCCGAGCAAATGGTTAAACGTGTTGAAATATATCAACGCGAGCGGGTTTTGCTTTATGTCAGGTTTATTGTCGTTGGTAAATTAGAAATAAAAGGTGAAATGAAATCGGTTGTTTCCCCTATTTTATTCAACGAAGCAAGCATAGAAAAAGACGGTGAGGATTATTACTTTTCAACTAATAACCCAGTGCCTGAAGTCAATGAATCGTTGATTCAACTACTGATGCCTGAGGAAGACTCAGTTCACCACATTACCAACTCTGTAGATATTCAATCACCTCATTATTGGACTTCACTACTCAAAGGCAGTCCTATTGAGCTTAACCTACTTGAGTTACTTAACTATCCCGAGCTTACAGATGCAGACGCCATTCAGCGTGCTTTAAAAAGAAAAACAGCCTCGTTATTACCGGTATCTATGCTTACCTTTGTTGAGCGCTCAAGAAGCTCTCGCGGTATACTCCATGAGTTAGAAGAAATTACAGCTTCAGACACATTGCCTGCCCCACTGGCTAGTCTGTTTACCCATACAAATACAACTAGTAACGCAGCACAACTAAAATTTAATTACTTGCCAGGATTACTCTCCTCTTCGCAGAAAAAAGTGATTGAAATTGCTGCTAATAGCTCATTAGGGTGTGTATCTGGCCCGCCTGGAACAGGAAAAAGCTACACTATAGCCGCTGTTGCTGCTGAGCACATAGCAAGGGGTCAGTCAGTGCTTGTTGTCGCAAATAATGATGCGGCTTTAGATGTCATTGCCAGTAAACTCGATGATAACTTTAACTTAAGTGATATCTCTATAAGAGCGGGTCAAAACGCATTTTTATCGAAGCTGAAAGATTACTTAGAATCTTTGCTTGCAGGCTATTTTTCAAATGAATTAAATAAAGAGCCCAATGAGTGTGAGCAAGAGCTTACACAGCTCAACAGCCAATTAAATACGCTAGAACTACGCTTCCTTAAGTTTTGTGAAAAAGCGATTATCAGAGGGCTGCGGTTAAAAAATATTGAAGACAAATCGCCTCAATGGATAAAACGCCTTTACTTAACTTTAGTGAAAAGCAAAATTCAACAACTAACAAAGCAGTGGTCAGCCTTAGATGAAATAAACACGCAACATATGCAAAGAGAGTTACTCGCGAGTAACTATTTAAATGCACTGAAACTCAAAAACCTTAAAACACTTGTAGAAACACAGCGCCAATCTCTGCAAGCCTTCAATAAAGCAATACGTAGCCGCACATCAAAACGACAGTTCGAGTTATTTGATAATATTGAGTACAGTGCGCTTTTGTCTGCATTTCCGGTGTGGTTAGTGAGCTTAAATACCTTACACCGTGTTCTGCCACTAAAAGCAGAAATGTTTGATCTTGTTATTATTGATGAAGCAACCCAATGTAATATTAGTAGCTGTATTCCTGCCCTTTATCGCGCTAAAAGAGCACTTATCGTAGGCGATACTAAACAATTAAGACACTACTCTTTTTTGGCAAAACATAAAGAAACACAATTTAAAACACAGCATAACTTATCTCATAATAGCCAAGGTATTGTAAGTTATCGTGATAACTCAATTTTAGATTTAGCACTGAGCTCAATTAATCGCCAAGCAAACATTGCGTTTCTTGATGAACACTTTAGAAGTAAGCCAGAGCTTATTCACTTTAGTAACCAGTACTTTTATCAAAATAAATTAAAAGTAATGCAACATAAGCCCTGTACCAGCAGTGGCTATTTACATGTAAAACGCATTAACGGCACCAGAAATAAAACAGGGGTAAATCATCAAGAAACCTTGAGTGTTATAGAGTTTATAAAAACACAAATACAGGAAGATGAAAAAACGGGGGTTAACCATAGCATAGGGGTAATTTCACCGTTTAGGCAACAAGCCGACGACATAGCTAAAGAAATAGCCACAACCTTTAGTGAATCGGAGATAACAAAACATAAAATACGTGCCGCTACCCCGTTTGGCTTTCAGGGCGAAGAAAGAGATATAATGTTGATCTCTTTTTCACTCGACAATGAATCTAAACGAGCCGCAGCCTATTTAAATAAAGCTGATGTTTTTAACGTCACAATCACCCGAGCACGCCAACTACAAGTGCTATTTTTATCGGTTGATGAAACCCAACTTCCCAAACAAAATTTATTACAAAAGTACCTTACAAGCATCAGTGAATTTGAAGCTAAACACTCTATTCAAAACCAACTTGATCAATTTCAGCATGAGGTGATCAATGAACTGAATAAACGAGCCATTGAAACATGGCCTGGTTACACAATAGCAGGTACAGAAGTTGATATTTTATGTCGTCACAATGGCCGCTACTTAGCGGTTGATCTCATTGGTTTTCCTGGCCCTTGGGCCACATTTTTTGAGCTAAACACCTATAAACGATTCAAACGTGCCGGCATTGAGATGCTACCCATAAGTTACGGACTGTGGGTTGTAGACAAACACGCATGTATTGAAAAAATAGTAAACACAATGACAGAAAAACCCGTTTTGGCGAATAACGAATAAATCCATTACCACCGTATTCATACAAGCTAAATAACTCCCTAAAGCGGCTAAAAATAATCCCTAAAAAGTCGGAGGTTGTACTACAACCTCCAACCCATTGCATATTGCTTGGCCTTTATTCTCCTGCAAACTTTAACATTCGCGTTTGATCGGTAAGTTCAATATCCACCAACTCGAATGGTGCTTTGGCAGCTCTAGCCACAGAAAACGGCATCATAAAGTTATCTTGACCATTAATCTGCTTTGCAACCTCAACCGTCGCAAGCTTTACGCGTTTACCTTTATCGCCCATGCCTGTTAACGTTGCGCGAATCGCGTAGCGGCCAGCATCGGTTACTTGCACAGGTACCTGAGCTTGGAATTGGTTATTACCAAGTGCTGTCACTTTCGCGTTATCCATAGTGATGGTTTGCGAACTGTGCACAAACGGCATTTTTATAGAGCGTTTCACTATTTGCCCATTTACCACCGCTTTAACACTTGCCTCAAGTTCATAGTAACCATTTACGGCACCTAGGGTTTCAAGTGGGTATTTAAGCACCGCTTCACCATTTTCATAACGCACATCAAGCTGTTCGCCTTCAGGGCTGTATAAACTTAGTTTCACCTGCTTATCTTTAAAGCGCTTTTGACCCATACTTAGCTGTATGCCTAAACGTTGCTGCTGATCCTTCATCTTAAACTGTGTTTTAGCATGTAAGGCGTTGCGTGAGCCTTTTTCAATTACATGTACTAAATAAGTGTCGCTGTCGTTTAGGGCTTGGCTTGTTTTTAACATTGCCTTAGCACCTACCTGACCAAGCCTAAGCCCTACACTACCGTCATTAAATCCAGCATTTTGCATTTTTTGCTGTGACGCAACGGCTTGTATTGATAACGGCTGGGAGTTTGCATCTTTAATTGATAACTTATCGAGCTGTAAATCATCAGGTTTAAACACCTCACCACTATCAAAGCGTGCTTTTGGCGCGATACGAATAAAATTATCAACTTGGTTTACATACAGTGGCACACCGCGCTTAAGCTCTTTGCCCGAAACCTTCTGCCAATACTCAACGCTATCTTTTTCAAGCATTTGTAACTGCACCGCAGATGAAGATTGCACCTGAGGAAATTGATAAACCGTTTGCTCATTAGCATACGTCGCAGTGCTTACAAGCATCATTGCAGCACAAAGTGTGGTTAACTTATTAATCATGGCTTAGCTCCTAAATTCGATTTTTAAGTATGTTTGGTAAGCCAAAACAATTGCGACGACTTTGCTGATGGCTCAAAGGCTCGCTACCTTGAGTTCGCGATTTATCGGTAAACCACACCACCCCAGCTAACGACTGAGAACTGCAATTTAAAAAGCCATCTGAGCAGCTGTCTAACCAGTTTTGTGTTACTTCAAGACCCACTTGATTTTGGTAGCCACCACAATAACTGTCGCTGTCCCATACCGCTGATTCAACATCACTGCCTACTACAGTTTCGAATCGAGACGGTAAGCTTGGGCGGTTCGGTGTACCGTATAGCCACTGTGCGTTATACGACGCCATCCAAGACACCTGTTGTTGCTTAACCGCATCGTTGCCATAACCTAACAGCCAACCCAAGCTTTGCTCGAACGAATTACCTGCAATAACCGCATCAGCCAAAGGCGTGCCACCACTTGAAGGAGCCAGAGCAATAGTACGCGTGACTTTGCTAATGATATTTGGATAACGGCTATCCCATGTTGGGTTAGATAAAATCCAACGCACCACATTACCGCCGTTAGAATGAGTGATCAGAGTTAAATCGGTGATGTTTTTATTATTGATAAATGTAGTAAGCTGCCCCGCTAAACAGCCAGATGCCGCATCTGCCCACATATACTGCTCAAAATCACAATTAATGACTGTGTAATTACTGCTATTGGGTAAACCTTGACGAACCGTGTCGACAAAGCTACCTGTCCAATAGTCATTATACGCATCGCTTTGCTGGCCTGTACCGTGCACAAACGCGACTCCTTGCGCAGCAAAAGCACTGTGGCTGATACCCGCTGCCAACACTAAAGCTGGCACTAGTGAGAGTGTTTTTATTTTCATGTGTGTTCCTGTTGATTGTAGTTTTATCTATCAGGTTGGAGGAGTGACCTCCGACCAAAAACATAGACCAAACAGGTACGAAAGCAAGAAAATATTTACATTAATTTAACCTTTATGTGTTTTTTAAGTACAAACTATTAGGTTTTAGGAGAAAAAGAGGTGGGAGATGCGAGGTGCGAGTTGCGAGTTGCGAGTTGCGAGTTGCGAGTTGCGAGGTGCTAGGTGCTAGGTGCTAGGTGCTAGGTGCTAGGTGCTAGGTGCTAGGTGCTAGGTGCTAGGTGCTAGGTGCTAGGTGCTAGGTGCTAGGTGCTAGGTGCTAGGTGCTAGGTGCTAGGTGCTAACAGCATAGTGTTGGTTATGGGTTGGTAAAGGGTTAGGAAAAAACTTGATCACTTCATTAATGAAACTGATGGAAGTGAATATTAATTAGCTATTAATAAGCTTATATTTTATTGAGTTTCAGAGAAGCATATGTGATATTAGTTTAATAAATACATAAATATATAGCACTGTAGATATATTTATAGTTAAGTTATGTAGCTTATCTTAAGGCATTTACGTAATGCTTAATCAAACAGGATGTTAATAGTGAGCGAACTTATTAAAAATATACTAGATCGAAGTATCAAAGTGGAGCTTCATGACTCTAACGAAGCAGAAACCAGAAAAAAAGTTATAGATCGAATAGTTGAAGATATCCTTGGTTGGGATGACCTCGACATAGCATATGAAGAACGAGTTTCAGAAGATAACCAAACAACTTATGCTGACTACATCATCAGAACTGCTGATACCTCAATTCTTATAGAAGCAAAGCGGATTGGTATCACTTTTCAATCTATTCCTAAGCAAAAAAAAGTAAAATTAAGCGGGAATATCATGGAAGGAAAAACAGGTGATGCAATAAAACAAGCTAGGAATTACTGCAGAAAAAAGTCGATCCCCTTTGCGGTAGTAACTAATGGAAATCAATGGATTATTTTCCCTGCCGTACGAACAGATCAAATTCCCTTTTCTTCATCATCAGCAATAGTTTTTGATTCTCTAGAAAGAATTTTAGGAGAAGAGCTAGATTATTTTAAGAGTTTATTATCTAGGGATGGGGTAATTGATGGAAACCTTGCTATTGAGTTACTCGGAAGAAACACAGACCAATTCGAAGAAAGGAGGCTTAATAAATTTTTTAGAGGTTCAGGAACTAGAACAGCAAACCCTATTTATCCCTTAATTGAAAATGAGGTTATAAGTGCTTTTTCAGATTCAATTATAAATTCGGACAAAGATCTGCTAGAAAAATGCTATGTAAAAAATGCTGACAGACAAAAATTCGACAGTCGAATTCAAATGCATTTACAAAAAAGAGAACCATTGTTTTCTTCTCAGCCTAAGAGGCCTATGAGAAAAAGAGAATCTTCTTCTCTATCCGACTCCCTTAGCTCAGCTACTTCAACAGCAAGACCTCTTGCAATACTCATTCTGGGTACAGTTGGAACTGGCAAAACAACATTTCTACAATACACAAGAAGAGTTGCATCTGCAGTTTACTTTGAAAAAACTACCAGCAGACCTTACCCTCATTGGATTGATATTGACTTTAGAAACTTTTCGAAAAATGAGAACCCTATAAGTTTTATTTACAGTGCTTTATTCGAATACATAAAGAATGATTGTTTTTTCAAGGATTATAACCGGTCAATCAAACATGCTTATAGTCAAGAGATAGAATCATTAAAAGATGGACCAATGTTTTTAATTTCAGGTGATGAAGATAGTTTTAAGGAGAAAATCACTGAATTAATAATGCAAGATTATAACAATATCGATCCATATGTTGACAAATTAATCACTTACGCAGCAAAAAATAGCCCAGTATTTTTGGTAATAGATAACATAGACCAATTTGAGGATGACAACACTCAATCTGAAATTTTTTCAGATGCAATTGCCCTTGCAGGCCGATTAAATATCAATTTAATTATAGCAATGAGAGAATCAACCTACGTCGAACATAGAAATTCACCGACATTCGATGCTTTTGATTTTGATCCTATCCATATTGAACCACCTGAAATACCGTCAGTTTTATCTCGTCGCTTTTTCCTTACAGGCCAAATGCTGTCTGGCAAAAATGGGAGTTTTACGGCACTAAATGGTGCTGATTTTAAAGTTGAGGACTTATCTATATTCATAGATATTGTAAAAAGTTCAGTATTGGGAACAGAGATAGGTGAAAGAATTGATGTATTATCAAATCATGACGTAAGACTTGCACTCAGGATGACCCGTGAGTTTTTAGCAAGAGGATATACAGATCCAGCAAAAGCATTGCAAACTTTCCGAACAACACACAGATATACCCTACCTAAACAGGAAGCATTTCGTTCTATACTACTTGGTAATCAATCTGTTTATAGTGAAGAATATTCTGTAATAGGCAACCCTTTAGATTCTAGGCTTGGTCGCTCTAATGGGGAACTACTTAGACTTTTTGTTTTAAGCGCATTGGTTAAGCAAAGCAGTAGTAATGGAGCCGGTTTTATTGAGGGTCCTGTTATCAGGGATAACTTAAAAGCGATTGGTTTTTCTGAAGCTGATACAATGGATGTATTAACGGACCTTTGCGAAAAGAGGTTCATACACACTAAGTCCCATGGTAAGGCAGATATAAATAGTGGTTATTTTGCGAGTAGATTAGGCGGACATATAATAAGAAGTTTAATATCAGACTTCACATTTATCGAGAATATCCTTATGGATACATTCATTTCTGATAAAACTGTTTGGAATGAATTAAAAGAAATATCTCAAAGTATCGTGGATGAAAGAGACATAGTTTCAAGAATTAAATTAAGAGCTCGAAGATGTGAGATTTTTTATATTTTTATACAAAATCAATACAAGCCTCTATTAGAAGAAGCCTCTAAGCGGGGTCTTGAACCTGCATGGTTAAGTAATCCATTAGAGGAAATGCAGCCAGAATTGAAGAAAAACACACTAAAAGCTATAGCATCGGCAAAAAGAAATTATGGCAAAAAACAATAAACTGAGAAAAGCTACCATTAATTAATGGATATTTATATTTGCTAACTCTTATTTGACCTGAAAGTAGATCTTAGGGTCAGTTTATTAGTTTTAATCTGACAGCTGACGGCTGAAAGCTGATAACTCCCTTTCCCTTCGCTAACTTTCTCCAAAACACAAAAAAGCCGTTGCATTGCTGCAACGGCTTTTTGGCATTTGAATTTAATCAAACCTTAGTCACGGTATGTCTCAACCGCTGGGCATGAACAAACTAGGTTACGGTCGCCGTATACGTCATCGATACGCGTTACTGTAGGCCAGAATTTGTCTTTTGCTACGCTTGGTACTGGGAATGCTGCGTAGAAACGGTCGTATGCACGGTTCCACTCATTGCCTAGTACGTCTGCTTGTGTGTGCGGTGCAAACACGAGCGGGTTGTTTTCAATTGACCATTCGCCAGATGCGATACGGTCGATTTCTGACTTGATTGACACCATTGCTTCGATGAAACGGTCGATCTCAACTTTAGACTCAGACTCAGTTGGCTCAATCATTAGTGTGCCAGCTACTGGGAATGACATCGTTGGTGAATGGAAGCCGTAGTCTTGTAGACGTTTAGCTACGTCCATTTCAGAGATGCCTGTTTGCTCTTTGAGTGGGCGTAGGTCAACAATACACTCGTGCGCAACGCGGTTGTTACGGCCACGGTATAAAATTGGGTAGTGCTCGCTTAGCTTCTCAGATAAGTAGTTAGCGTTCACGATAGCCATTTCTGTTGCTTGTTTTAAGCCTTCAGAGCCCATCATGGCAATGTATGCCCACGAGATTGGTAAAATAGCTGCTGAGCCGTAAGGAGCTGCAGAAACCGCACCGTTACCGATGTTTGTGCCAGCTACATTAATTACGCTGTGGTTAGGCATAAATGGCGCTAGGTGAGATTTAACACCGATAGGGCCAACACCTGGACCACCACCACCGTGTGGAATACAGAATGTTTTGTGTAGGTTAAGGTGCGATACGTCAGAACCGATTGAACCTGGGCTTGTAACACCTACTTGCGCGTTCATGTTTGCGCCGTCCATGTACACTTGACCGCCGTGCTGATGCACGATGTCACAGATTTCACGAATTGTTTCTTCGTAAACACCGTGTGTAGATGGGTAAGTGATCATGATACAAGATAAGTTTTCAGATACCTCTTCGGCTTTCGCTTTAAGGTCTGCCATATCAACGTTACCGTTTTTATCACAGTCAACAACCACGATTTTCATGCTTGCCATTTGTGCAGACGCGGGGTTTGTACCGTGCGCTGAACTTGGGATCAAACATACGTTACGGTGACCTTCACCGCGTGACTCATGGTATTTACGAATCGCGATTAAGCCTGCGTATTCACCTTGTGCACCTGAGTTAGGTTGTAGTGAAACTGCATCGTAACCTGTGATGTTTACTAACCAATCATGTAGTTCTGTCATCATGATTTGGTAACCCGCTGCCTGATCAAGTGGGCAGAATGGGTGTAAGTTTGCAAACTCAGGCCAAGTGATTGGGATCATCTCAGCTGTCGCATTAAGTTTCATTGTACATGAACCTAATGAGATCATTGAGTGGTTAAGCGCTAAATCTTTGTTCTCTAGGCGCTTGATGTAACGCAACATTTCAGTCTCGCTGTGGTACGAGTTAAAGTTAGGGTGCGTTAAAATTTCGTCATCGCGTACTAGGCTTGCAGGAATTGAGTTGCTGCCGTTTACTTCGATTTCGTTTGCTAGCGCATCAACGCTTAGGCCGTGATCTTCACCTAAGATGATGTCGAATAACTCAGCTACGTCTGCACGCGTTGTTGTTTCTGATACAGAAATTGAGTATTCACCTGCGCGGTTAGACGCAAAGTTAACGCCGTGCTCTACTGCACGTGCAACGATTTCGTCTTTATTATCTGCAACAACAGTCAGTGTATCGAACCATGTGTCGTGCTTAAGGTTTACGCCTTTCGCTTTTAAGCCTGCCGCTAAGATATCTGCAAAACGGTGGATACGCTCAGCAATCGTTTTAAGGCCTTGTGGACCGTGGTAAACCGCGTAGAACGCTGCCATGTTCGCGAGTAGTACTTGCGCTGTACAGATGTTTGAGTTGGCTTTTTCACGACGAATGTGTTGTTCACGTGTTTGCATTGCCATACGTAGTGCGTCGTTACCTAAACGGTCTTTAGAAACACCAATAATACGGCCTGGTAGTGAACGCTTGTACTTGTCGCGTGTTGCGAAGAATGCAGCGTGTGGACCACCGTAACCCATAGGTACACCAAAACGCTGTGCTGAACCAAGCACTACGTCTGCACCTAGTTTACCTGGTGCTTTAAGCAGTAATAAGCTCATGATGTCTGCAGCAACACAGGCAATCGCTTTTTTGCTTTGTACGCCAGCGATTAAATCGGTTACGTCAGTGATTTCACCCGTTGTTGATGGGTATTGGAATAACGCACCAAAAATGTCGTGGTCTAGTGCTTCAGCTGCTTTACCAACGATAACGTCAAAACCGAATTGCTCTGCACGTGTTGCAACAACGTCGATTGTTTGCGTGTGTACGTCTTCAGCGATGAAGAATGTGTTTGATTTAGACTTAGCAACACGCTTTGCAAGGCCCATTGCTTCTGCCGCAGCCGTTGACTCGTCAAGTAATGACGCGCTTGCTAGGTCAAGACCCGTTAGGTCTAGGGTCATAGTCTGGAAGTTTAATAATGATTCTAAACGACCTTGTGCAATCTCTGGTTGGTATGGTGTATACGCAGTGTACCAGCCTGGGTTCTCAAGCACGTTACGTAAAATTACGTGAGGTACGTGAGTTGGGTGGTAGCCTTGACCGATGTATGATTTGAACACTTTATTTTTGCTTGCTACTGATTTTAAGTAGCTTAGTGTTTCAACTTCAGTGCGGCTTTCGCCAATTGATAAACCTTGCTCTAAGCGAATGCTTGCAGGTACCGTTTGACCGATCAGCTCTTCAACACTCGATACTCCAAGAGCGCTCAGCATGTCGCTTACTTGCGCTGGGCTTGGCCCAATGTGACGGCGAATAAAATCTTGCTTTTGCTCTAATTGTTCAAGAGATTTGGCGTTTGACATTTGTCCAGATTCCTATGATCCAAAAAAAAGTGGTTACTGCCAATGGGTAACTGGCAATAACTTAAAAACGTGTTGATTTAGTAACTTACAGCGTATGGAAACGTAAGCTATAAAATCATAAAAGCCCCAGTGAAACCCAAGCTAGGCAGTTGATTAGCTAGGTATCTAGACGGGGCTTTTAGTCGGCGTGACTAATTAATTAGTCTTCGTCGATTGTGTTAGTGTAGCCTTCAGCGTCTAACAGGTTATCAAGCTCTGATGTGTCAGATGCTTTGATACGGAATAACCAACCGTCAGTGTACGGGTCGTTATTTACTGTTTCAGGCGAATCTTCAAGCTCTTCGTTGATTGCAACGATTTCACCGCCGATTGGTGCGTAGATGTCTGATGCTGCTTTTACAGACTCAGCTACTGCGCAGTCTTCACCCGCGTCAACTTCATCACCAACTTCTGGTAATTCAACGAATACCATGTCGCCAAGAAGTTCTTGTGCGTGCTCAGTGATACCTACAGTAAACGTACCGTCACCTTCGTCGCGAACCCACTCGTGTGAAGTAGCATATTTTAATTCGCTTGGGATATTGCTCATCTTTTTGTTCCTTTGGTTCTGTTACCAATCATGCTAACAACTCAACATGATTGGCATTATTAGGTGATAACACCAAATTTTTTATAGTTTAGATAACTGATTTGCCGTTACGTACAAAGCAAGGTTTAACAACCTTAACGTTAACCAGTTTTTTACGCATCTCTACTTGGGCTGTTTCGCCAGTTGAACGCGGAACGCGTGCAAGCGCAACACTGTGACCAAGCGTTGGTGAGAATGTACCAGAGGTAATCACCCCTTCACCACCTTCAACGATGACTTTTAAACCGCTACGCAATACGCCTTTTTCTTCAAGCACTAAACCGACTAGTTTGTCTGTGCTCTTGTCAGCGCGTTGCTGCTCTAATACTTCACGACCGATAAACTTACGATCTTCTGGCTCCCATGCGATTGTCCACGCCATGTTTGCAGCAAGTGGAGAAACGCTTTCGTCCATATCTAGGCCGTAAAGGTTCATACCTGCTTCAAGGCGTAATGTATCACGCGCACCTAGACCAGCTGGCGCTACGCCTGCGTCTAGAAGTTGTTGCCATAAATCAGCAGCTTGATCGTTAGGTACTACGATTTCATAACCATCTTCGCCAGTATAGCCTGTTGTCGCAATAAATAAATCACCTGCTTGCACACCAAAGAAAGGCTTCATACCTTCAACAGCAGCTTGTTGCTCTGCGTTAAGTAAAGTTGCTGTTTTAGCGCGTGCGTTAGGGCCTTGAACGGCAACCATTGCAAACTCAGGACGCTCAGTAACCGTTACGGCAAAATCAGCCGACACTTTAGCTAAATGTGCTAAATCTTTTTCACGTGTTGCTGAGTTAACTACTAAACGATAGTCAGTTTCTGAGAAGAAGTAGATGATCAGGTCGTCAATAACGCCGCCTTCTTCATTAAGCATACCTGTGTAAAGTGCTTTACCTGGTACAGTTAACTTAGCAACGTCGTTTGCAACAAGCTTACGTAAGAATGCTTGCGCTTGCTCGCCTTGAACATCAACAATAGTCATGTGAGATACGTCAAACATACCTGCATCTGTGCGAACCGCATTATGCTCTTCGATTTGTGAGCCGTAGTTGATTGGCATTTCCCAGCCGTGGAAATCAACCATTTTTGCGCCAGCTTCTAGGTGCTTAGCATGTAAAACTGTTTTAGAAGTCATAATATTCCTTCACTTTTAAATTAACCCACAAGTTGTGGGGCGTGGCCTCAATTTAATGAGGGGGAATAACATGGGCGGCGATTATACATTAGTTGCACAGTTGTCACACCCAAATTGCGATTTTGTAACTAAAAAACAGCTAAACACCCAAGTGTATAGCTGTTTTAAAAACTTTCTATTTTAAGCAACGTTGGCTAAGGCTAAATCAAAGCCGAGCTGCTGTAAGTGCGTTTGCCATTTATCAAGCTCTGCTTGGCGCGCCACCAGCTGAAATTGCTGTGTTGCTTGGTTGTCTATAGCGGTTATAAATACTTCACCGCTTTGTGCACCATAGCAACTGCGCATGTCTGATAAACGCAGCCCTGGCGTAAGTTTAAAGCTGTCGACCAAGGCATCAAACGCTTGCTCACCACTTAAGGTTAACGCGCTTAAGTCGTCACGCATTACATAATCAATGTCGTAACGTAGTTGTTGCTCATTAATAAGCGACTGTAATTGCACGCTGGCATCTTTACCTAGCACAAAACGAAATGCAGTTTCGTTAAAGTAATACAGGGCATAAGCGTAGCTGCTTGTTAGGTCATCGTCTAATGAACTACGTAAGCCTAAACCGCTGGCGGTTAGCTTATTAATATCAAGACCTAAAATAGCCGTTAAAAATGGGATTGCTTCAGTGCCACTAAAGTCCATAATGGCAGTATCGTTATTTGCTTGTAGCACGTTGTCTGCTGGGGTCTCAGCTTGGCTGTGGCGAGCAAACATTATTGGCGTAAAAGTCATATGTGACACCTATCAATCGTTAATGCTTGAAGTATATTGCGCCGTGCATACAACAACAAATTGTAATTATTTATCAATTGATAAATAATGCTTATATATATAGCCCTATAAATAGATTTTTTTTATGAAAAATATTTCTACCGACAGTTTACGTACCCTAGTCACCGTTGTTGAAGTAGGCGGCTTTGCCAAAGCGGGTGAGTTATTAGGGCTATCACAACCGGCTGTGAGCTTACAAATAAAGCGCCTAGAAGACATGCTTGGCCATAAGCTGTTTAAAAAACAAGGGCAGCGCCAAGTGCTTAATCAATATGGTGAATTGCTTATGCCACTAGCTAAGCAAATGCTGCAACAAAACGATGCCATTTTACAGCAGTTCACCAGCGAAAACGTCACCGGTAAAGTGCGCTTAGGGATCCCCAGTGAATTTGCTGCACGTATTTTACCGTCGATCATTGGTGACTTTGTTGCCCTCTACCCTGACGTATCGCTCGAAGTGCGCTCACGATTGAGTAAACATTTATTGTCGGTCTCGCGCCAAGATCAATTCGATTTAGTACTGGCATTAAACGAAGAGCTCGAATCTGCCAAGTTCCCTATTTTTATGCAAGACCAGCTAGTTTGGGTAGGTGATTTAAACCTTGCGCAAAATGATGTGGTAACGCTTGTAACCGCTCCTGAAGGGTGTATTTATCGCCGCCGTGCAATCGAAGCACTACAAAGTGCGGGTATTAAATACCGCATAGCCTACAGTAATGCCGACTTAACTGGCCTGACTGCCGCCTTAAAAGAAGGCTTAGGCATCACGGTGCTCGCAAAAAGTACCGTACCCAATGAGCTAAGCTACCAACTGCAAACCAAAGACCTCCCTGAACTGGGTCAAATCGGTATTAGTTTAATAAAACGTGCTGATGAAGCTGGTAACGCAGTAGATAAACTCGCTGAGTTTATAGCCTTGCGCTTAACCTAAGGTTGAATCACAATAAAAACAGTATTTGCGACACAAAAAAAGCCAAAATATCGTGCATGGTTAAAACTGTATATTGATATCAATCATTAAGTTATTGCACTTTCCTGTACAAAAAACCTAAAAGCCACCTGTAAAACCACCCTAAAACACTAGCTAAAGTATAGTATTACAATACTATTATAAAGCCATTTTACTCTTTTATATCAAAAACTTAATCATTAGTACCTATTTTAGTACAAATAGGATTGATTCGTATTATTTTCCATGTTTAAATTACAGCGTTTCAAAACCAAGCACAGACAGGACACACAATGACATCTAAGTTTATTGTTTCAGCACTTTCGACTGCAATCGCGTTATCATTAAGCGCTAATGCACTTGCAAAAGATGCAACAAAAGAAGAAAAAAGCTTTGAGCAAATTACTGTAATTGGCTCAGCTGCGGCTATTAATGATATTCCAGGTTCGGCAACGTTTATTAGCGAGCAAGAGCTAGAAAAGTTTGAATACACTGACATCTCACGTGTATTAAGCTCAGTACCTGGCGTTTATGTACAAGAGGAAGATGGCTATGGCCTTCGCCCAAATATTGGCATGCGCGGCACGGGCACTTCTCGTAATGATAAAATATCTGTAATGGAAGACGGCGTACTTGTAGCCCCTGCTCCATATTCTGCCCCTTCAGCTTATTACTTCCCTACTATGGGTCGTATGGAGTCTATCGAAGTACTAAAAGGTGCAGCCTCTGTTAAATATGGTCCTCGTACAACAGGTGGTGTTTTAAACTTAGTTTCTCGTAGTTTACCAACAGAAGGCTCTAAAGGATTGTTTAATGCCGAGCTTGGTAGTGATGGTTTTTATAAAGGCCACGCTTACTACGGTAAAAAGAAAAACAATGCCGCTGGCTTAGTTGAAGTTTTCTCTTATGGTGCTGATGGCTTTAAAGATCTACCTGTTGGCAGTGACAACACTGGCTTTGAGAAAAATGACTTACTATTAAAATTTGGTTTTGATTTTGGCGACAACGAAGCCCATAGCCTAGAAATGAAACTAAAGTATTCTGATGAGCGCTCTGATGAAACATATATGGGCTTAACAGATGCAGATTACAAAGAAAGTCCATACCGTCGTTATGCAGCATCACAAAACGATGAAATGAATACACGCCACAATGCGTATCAACTAAACTATGCATATCGTTTTGGTGACGGTTACGAACTACTGGCTACGGCTTATGTAAACGACTTTCACCGTAACTGGTATAAAGCAAGTAAAGTGGGTACAAGCTACCTTGAGCAATACAGCGAGTTTGAAGCAAACCCAACAAGCGAAGGGATCGAAGGCATTGGCGTAAAAGCAAATAACCGTGACTACCAAGCAAAAGGCTTACAAACTGAATTCCACATTCCAGCAGGTAACCACTACATTACTGTTGGCGCTCGTTACCATGAAGACGAGATGGACCGCTTTCAGTGGCAAGACACATACACGCTAAATCAAGACCTTTCAATGACGCTAACTGAAAGAGGCGTACGTGGTTCTGATAGTAACCGCGTAGATAGCGCTGAGGCGACAACATTCTTCATCCAAGATCAATGGACTCTTGATGCATTAATTATTAATGCTGGCCTACGCTACGAAGATATTACGATTACACGTGAAGAGTGGTCTAAGTCTGATCCAACACGCTCTAATGGCCTAACAAAAGATATCAGCAACGACAGCGATATTTTAGTGCCTTCACTTGGCGCAACTTATACATTAAACGACAACCTTACGCTGCTTGCTGGTATTCAAAAAGGTTACGCTCCAGCAGCGCCAGGTAACGCTGACCAAGAAGAAGAAGAGAGTGTAAATATTGAGCTTGGTGGTCGTTATGATTACGCTGGTATTACTGGTGAAGTCATTTACTTTAACTCTGACTACAGCAACATGCATGGTAACTGTACTGCAGCTGTAGGTTGTAGCGATGACAACATTGGCGACCAATACAACTATGGTGAAGTATCAGTATCTGGTTTTGAGCTAAGCGCGGGTAAAGTATTTACAAGCAATGCAGCATCATTCCCTGTTCGCTTAACATACACATACACAGACTCTGAGTTCGAAAACGATTTTGAATCTGACCTATGGGGAAGTGTAACAAGTGGTGATGAAATGCCATACGTGCCTGAAAACCAGCTAGCCCTTTCTGTTGGTGCTGCATTCTCAAGCTTCGTATTCGATACGCAAATGCGCTATGTTTCAGATGCGCATGCAGACCTATCAGACTCAGGCCGCAATGCAATCGACAGCCGTGTAGTATGGGATTTAGCAGCTAAATACCTTATCGACGACAAACAAAAAGTATATCTAACTGTAGATAACTTGTTTGATAAGACTTACGTTGCAAACCGCGCTCATGGTGGTATTCAAACAGGTAAACCACGTACCCTACAACTAGGTTACAGCTACTCGTTCTAATAAAACGACTTAGCGAAAGTTTAAAAGCCGTGTGATGAAAATCCCACGGCTTTTTTGTGGAATAAATTCGCACGAAATAAATTTCACGCCTACGGTGGCGCTTCTACCATTGCGTAAGCCTTATGCTTGCATGGCGCGTTTATATGAGCAAAATTTATGAGATAAATCGCGCGAAATAAATGTCGCGCCTACGGTGGGGTTTCTACCATTGCGTAGGCGTTATGCTTGCATGGCGCGTTTATAAAAGCAGATAATCTATACGAAATAAAAAAGCCGCGGTGATGGGCGTACCGCGGCTTTGCCTAACTTGAATTATTACACCAAGTTATTTCCAACTTCTCATCTTATGACCTTTTAAGGCATAGAATAAGATAAATACATAGCTTGGGATCATCACAATGTATGCGCCTTGTGCACCAAGGCCAGCCACGTTCCCAAGGCCAATTAATAAAGGACCTAATGCACCACCAGCAATACCCATGATCAATAACCCTGAGGCTGTGCCAGTTAAACGGCCCAAGCCTGCAAGCGCTAAAGGCCAAATTGCAGGCCACACCATAGCATTAGCAAAACCGAGTAAAGCAATACATAAAAGAGGATCTGGAAGCTCTGGGCCACCAAATGGCACTAATAAAAAGTTTGAGATGATGAATGAGTCGTTGCTACCCATAACCACTAACAAGACTGTGATAATACCGGCAATACCCGACATTAATAACGCAGTTTGCTGGCTCATAAAGCGTGGGATAGTTAAAATACCAATTGCATAGCCAATTAACATACACGCCATAGTATATGAGGTCATCACTGAGTAGTCAGCTACACCAATTTGCAACGCGTACGAACCGATAGTATCAGCGGCAATCACTTCAACAGCAACGTATAGCGCAATACCAACAACACCTAAAACCAAATGTGGGTGTGCTAGGGTTTCTTTAATTTCGCCTTTGCCATTTGATGATTCATCTTCATCAAACACTAAATCAGGTAATGGGGCAAATTTAGCAAATGCCGCAAATAGCATGATTAAACCAGCAATCAACACATAAGGCATGATAAGGCTGTTCGCCATCATGTCTTTTTGTTCTTGCGATAGTTTACCCGCACCATCCACTACACCACTTACAACCACAGCGGCAAAAATAACAGGCACGATCACACCCGCAAACTTATTTAATAAGCCCATAATACAAACACGCACTGCGGCTGACTTTTCAGAGCCCATTTTAACCACATACGGGTTAACAGCAGTTTGTAAAACAGTTTGTCCAACACCAATCATTAACTGAGCAAACAAAAAGATTTCGATCATTTGCAGTTTAGCAGCCGGAATATACATTAACGCCGACAAGGCCATAATAGCGCAACCAATCGCCATACCGTTTTTATAGCCAACTCGTTTTATAAGCATTGCAGATGGAATACCGGCAACGGTTACAGCAATATAAAATGAGGAGATAATAAACGAAGCTTGTAACGGCGATAGCTCAAGCATTTGTTGTAAAAATGGTGTAATTGCGCCATTAAGCCAGGTTATACACCCTAGAATAAAAAACATCGAGCCGGCCAATACCATTGGCAGCCAGATGCTTTGTTTTGTGTTGTTGTCACACTCAACCGTTGCTTCCATAATTGTTCTCTTGGTTAATTATTTTTATTTGGCGGGTCATAATAGCAGCTTTCTGCCGTTTAATTTCCATACCAATCACAAAAATTTAATCATACACTAACAAAAATGACAGCGCTATCATTTTGCTGTATACACAACATGAAAAAGCCGCAATCAGCAGGCTAATTGCGGCTTTAAAAATCGACAGTACTTTGATTTAATTAGTTAGTTTTAAAGCACGGCCAGCCCTGTCATTATTGATACTCTTCGCTCTTACTTTGACAGCTTGCAAAGGTTTATTATGGCTATCGTAACGATGCCAATTTCCTAACTTATCTTGATACTCGATAGCAATATTTGGATAGGGAACAAACGCATCAATGCCACTGTCCGTCTTTTTGGCTGCGACTGTGGGAATACGATAAAAGCGCCCTGCTTGCTCAAGCTTGGCAAGCTCTTTAAACCCAACAAGGGCTGCAAAGTGTTGCCAGTCTTGCTCTTTTTGTTGCTGCATGGCTAGAGTGAACTGTTGAGTTTTATGACTATAAATAGCGCCTTCCTTTTTATAATCAAGTTCCCACTCAGCTTTGTGCCATGCTCGCTCGGCAAGAGCAAACAAACGAGGGTACATCATGTACTCAGCTTGTTGATCGCTTCGTAATAGTTCAGACCATAAATGTCCTTGAATGCCGTATGCATCCGCCGTTCTTGCTGATTGGCTATCATCGGCGACGTAGGTTTGATGCTTCACAGAGCGCCAAATTTGCGCGTGTGCGGGTAAGTTATCCGGCATAAAAGAGAAGACTTTTTTACTGTCTATAGCACGACTTGCCCAATGATTTCCTCTTTCTTGTGGGTGTGACTGATAAGGAAAGTCAAAATAGGTAACATCAGGGCTGGTCACAACGACTTTCCAACCATTGTTTATGTGGTTATGCGCGACCTTGTGACCTTCGTCACTTAATGTTGCCCACGCGTAGGAATGCACATTACTGGGCATATTGTTTACATTCACATCACTTAAACCATCGCTCCACCCCGCCACATTTAAGCCTTTATCAGCAACGAGCTTAGCGATTCTTTCAATAAAGTAACCATTAAACGAGTGTATCTTGGTTTTTTGCTGTAATGCGATACAACTTGGGGATTGTAGCCAAGCTCCCGCTGTTTCATCGGCACCAATATGGTATGTATTTAAAGGCACACCCGCCTCTTTATGAAGTGTAATAACCTCGTCTAATATTTTATCGATAAAGTCATAAGTGGTATCAAGGCATACATTCAGCGTGTTGTCTTTGTAATGTTGGATAGAGCTATATACGGTAGTGTCTTCAGGCTCGGTAAGTCGATATTGCTTTGCAAGGGCTGGTTTATTTAATGCCATAAAATGATTAAAACGTGCCTCCATTGCAACAACTGCTGCTCGAGAGTGCCCAGGCATATCAAATGAGGGGATCACTTCAACAAAATGTTTTTTAGCGTGCTGTAAAATTTCAATATAGTCAGCGCGACTATAGTAGCCATTTATTCCAGAGTTAGCATTTATGCCAGCACCAAGCTGAGGTAGCAGGCAAGTTTGCTCTGTTAAATCAAAACACCTATTTGCTCCTACAGAGGTTAGTTCAGGAAGATCCGCAATCTGCAAACGCCAGCCTTCGTCATCAGCTAGATGTAAATGAAGCTTATTTAATTTATACGCAGCCATTTGCTCTATCGTATTTAAAATAAAAGCCTTTGATCTAAAATTACGGGCCACATCGATATGCATGCCTCTGTACTCATACCTAGCGCCGTCTGTAATTCTCAACTCAGGTAAGGTTAAATCATCTAAGCTTATTAAGGCTGCAAGACTTTGTAAGGCATAAAAAGCACCACTTGTATTGTTTGCATTTATAGTTATAGCGTTATTACGTAAGGTAAGTTCATACGCATCAGGTAACTGAGACGTTAATTGCTGCGATACATTAATCACAACCCCCTCTTTCGATTGTGGTACTCCTAACTTGGCTAATCGCTTTAATGCCGGTATGAGAGCAATATAATGCGACTTTTTAGCTACGACCTTTATGCCTTTGCTCAAATCAATACGCGAGCTTGAAAGCTGCTCAAGTTTTATAGGTGAAGGGATTAACCCTAACGGAGCTGTTTTAAATGTCGGTTTTGTGTAGCTATCATAAAGATAATTTGCGCCCATCCAAGGCGTTTCATCGTCATCGCTCACTTGTAGTTGTGCATCAGTGATGAAAGGTTGCAAGTACGGCTGTAGCTCAAGCTGTGTTTCATTATCGACAGATGTTTTAGTACTGGCAATAACCTTACTATCAAGCCCTGGTGCAGCGAGTATAAAGTTAGGTAAAAATTCTGAACGAGTAATTTGCGACTCTTGGCTATAAAACTGTACTGCAAATGCGGTATTTGCCGGCATATCTTTAAATGCTTGTTTAGCCGAAATACGATGAATATCACCATTGATATGTTCAATATCAAACCACTTCGAATCGACCTTATAAACAGGCATTAATTGGCTAAAGTAAATGTGCCACTGTTGTGGGTCAATATCAGTGCTAGAGGTAAATGTAAGCGCTGACAAATAACACTGCTTTTCATGTGGAGCTGGGCAGTTTACGGGGTTTGCATCTATCAACTGATAATTTACTTGTAGACTCTCTGCTAAATGATTTAACTCTGCTTGAGTCGCACTTTGGGCTGAATGAGTCAACAATAGCAACCCTGCTATAACCGATAAAATAACCTTGTTCATGATGCTTGTTCCAATAAATTCGTTTCAGATGCAGCAAGTTGAAATAACTCATAACCACCGAGTAATGGCGCATTGTCGCCAAGCTCACTAATGGTAATTTGCAGCGACTGCATAATAATGGGCTGCACCAGTAAGGCGAGTTCCGATTTAAGCGCAGGCATAAATAGCGCGTGGGATTGAGCAACAGACCCACCCAACACAACTTTATCTGGGTTAAAGGCAAGTATTACCTGATTAATGGCATGCGCAAGGTGCTGCCCTAGCTGCGTAAATAAACGCAATGATTGAGTGTCACCGTTAAGTGCGTTGTTATAAGCTGCCCGACCTGTGGTTTGTTGATTTTTAAAAAACTGCCCAGATGTGTAGTCTTCGATAATGCCATCTAAATAGGGAAAACTACCAAACTCGCCTGCCGCAGAATGCTTACCTGTGTATAGTTGCTCATTTAAAATAAGCCCTGCCCCCAGCCCTGTGCCAATGCAGACACCAACAAGATTATCGTCTGGGTTTACCTGAGAATATTTATACTCCCCCATCGCAAAGCAATTTGCATCGTTATGGATCAGAACTGGTAAGTTAAAACGATTCTCTAATAATGTTTTTAAAGGAACATCATACCAATGGGGAATATTGATCGTTTCAATAACCACACCTGTCGGCTGTAACACCATACTTGGCACGCCGACAACGATGCCTTTGCAATATTTATCTATCACGTGATCAATTATGCGATACAAAAATTGATTCATCTGCTGCTTCGTTAAGTGGCTATCAACGTCAAAGTAATGTTTTTCCTTGATCCCTTGCTCATCAACTTGAGCAACCAGTGCTTTAGTTCCACCTAAATCTACGCATAAAATGGTGTCTGACATCTCAGCCTCTACTCTAAATTTATTTAAATCGACGTTTGCGCGTTACGCTTAAAAATATTAATGGTGTGATTATTAACAAGTGGCTTGGCCCATATTCCCACACTGAATAAGTAAACCAGTGGAATAAGTACAACCAATAGAGCCAACTGCAAGCTATTAGTCAGGTCGCTAATCAAACCGATGGTTGGCGATGCAAGCGCTCCACCGATAATCCCTGTACATAAAACACCTGATACAGCTCCATGCCCATATGACACTGAGTTCAGGGCAAGAGAAAATATTACGGACCACATAATAGATAAGAAAAATCCAACCGCAGGAAAAGCCATCACTGCAACCTCTTTACTACCGAATATTGCAGCAATAAAGCAGGCACTGGCAGCAACACTAAAACCTTGTAATACACGCTTAGCGTTGAACAGTTTCAATAATACAATCCCCAATAAACAGCCTAATGTGAGTGCTAACCAAAAATGGCTGACGACTTGTGCGCCTTGAGTTTGTGGATCGATTTGATGATATCTTTCTAGAAAAACTGAAATTGAATTCGCAACGCCTTGTTCAATAGCCACATAAGCAGCAATAGCAAAAAAGAACTTAATCACAGTGCGGTCTTTTAAAAGCGCTAAGCTGTCTTTGAGATGTAACGTTTCGCTGTTGTCGTCGGCCTTTTTCGCCATAGGTACAAGTGATACAGCAACCAACATCACGGCACAAACCAATGCAAAGATTAAATACATACTGAGCCAACTCATATTCTCTGGTACCCACTGTAGTAACCAACTCTTCTCACCTCTGTTGGCAGAGCCCGCTATGTGGCTATACACTAATGGAGAAATGCTCGCAGCGAGGCCAAACATTAGTTGAGCGGCAACCGATAACACCGCAAAGTTATGTGCACCGCCACTGGCTCTGAGTAACGGGTTAATAGCAACTTGCAGCATCGCCATTGCACAACCAATCAAAAATAGCGCGAGCATAGCAACAAAAAAGGTCGGCATAGTTACAAAAATAACACTGCCAATCAGCGCTAATAAAAACGCTAGCTGCATGATTTTCTTTTCACCAAATTGCTGCACCAATAAGCCCGCGGGAATTGACATCACGCCGTACGCAATAAAAAAAGCAAATGCAAAGAAACCAGCTAGTGCCAAGCCTATGTCATAGCTTTCTATTAATGCCGGAAACAAAGGTGCCAGCAAGTTAGTGATAAAAGAGATAGTAAAAAATGTAAAAAGTAACAAAGTTACTAATAAGTAATTAATTTTCATTGTTATATACCTAAATTAAGCAGAGTGGTGATTGCATTTGCTTGTGGGCGGACAAACAAAATGATCCAAGGGGTGGTAATCACCACTCTTAATTCTTAGTGTGCTTAAAAAATTAAAGCCATGTGACATTTATCAAGCGATTACTAATACTATTCAAAGTTGTTTTGCTGCATTGCCTTAAGCTGCATTATGTGCGGTTCGAAGTGCTTGCTACATAACGACTCTAAATAGGCATGAGCGGCTAAATCGATCTCTTGTTGAGCGCTTTCAGTGGGGGCATTTAACGCGCTATCTCTATAGTCCATACCTGCCAGTAAGCTGTACCAACTCGGCCTTGAGTAAACGCTTTCTGGGTATTGATGATATAAATAAGCATCAAAATCATCGCCGTTTCGCCATGCTGCTAACAATGGCTCTAACCTAGTTGGTATCTCAGTAGCCTGTGTTACAGCACGCCAGTAAGCGCTATCACGACGCTTGGATGTCGCATAATGCGCACAAATATAATCTTTAATCCCATTCACTAAATAATGGAGTTGCTGATTGGTATGTAGTCTTAGCTTTTCAGTTTGTGTAGGACTTGTTTGAATTTTTGATATAGCCTTACTAAGCCACAAAATAGATTGCTGGGTGACCATCAGTGATGTCGCCTCGAGAGGTTCGATAAAGCTCTGTGCTAAGCCTATTGCCATGACATTTTTTTGCCATGCGGACGAGCGAGCCCCTACTTTCATGGACACATGTCTGAACTCAACGTCATTCACTGAAATATTAAGCGTTGCTGCAAGCTCTTGCTCTGCCTGTTGTTTTGAGAGAAAAGCCGAGCTATAAACATAGCCTGTGCCAACTCGTGAGGTTAAAGGTATTTGCCAAAGCCAACCTGCACTCAACGCAGTTGAATGTGTCGCAGCTTGTAGCGGCTGATTCATATTTTGTGGGCACGCTACAGTTACAGCGCTGTCATTTAATAGCTGATCTGTAAAAGGTTGAAACCTACAGCCGAGTGTTTCACCAATTAAGCGCGCGTTAAAACCACTTGCATCAATATAAAAATCAGCATTAACCGGTGCTGAGTGTTTTAGTTTCAGCTCGCTTATTTCACCTTGAGCATTTGTTATTGCTGCAACAAATTCATCATCAATATGTGTAACACCACGCTCGATTGCATAGCCCTTTAGAATATGAGCTAACTTTTTGGCATCAAAGTGATAACCATAGTGCTGCTCACGCACCATTGGGCTTTTGGCTTTCGGGCTTAACGCGTTTTTTGCAAGATGTCCTGTTAAAAAATAACTATCGGGGCCACACCACTGCTCATGACCGCGACGTCTTGCATTGGCATTTACAAAAAATACCTCCGCGGTGTTGATATCCATCTCACTATAAAAGGGATGAAAATAAGCACGGTGATCACCATTCCAATTTTTAAAGTAAATACCCGCTTTAAATGTCGCATCGCAATAAGGCATCCACTGCTGCTCAGCAATCCCCAACTGTTGCATAAACTGTTTTAAATGAGGTGTAGATCCTTCTCCTACACCGATAGCGCCGATTTTACTCGACTCAATCAGGGTAATATCCAGATCAGTGTGGAATTTGCTTAGGTAAGCAGCACACATCCAACCGGCTGTACCACCCCCTAAAATTGCTAACTTTTTAATTTCTTTCATAGGGTGTTTAGGCCGTATTACACGGCCTAACTCCATTAAAATTTATAGCTAACACTTAGATAGTAACGAGAACCAAATTCAATGGTATTTTGTGTAAGACCATAGTTGGTATCGTATGATTGGATAACCTCGTTGGTAAGGTTTACACCTTCAAGGCTGACATCAAGATTTTCCATCGCATGCCAAATGATTGAAGCATCAATTTGCTGATAATCATCGTTTTTCACAGCTTGGGCCGCACCAACACCAATCCACTCGCTGCGCCAGTTGTACGCAAGTCGAGTGCTGATGTAAGCATTTTCATAAAACAATGACGCATTGAAGCTATTTTCCGACACCCCTGGCACCATTTCTTTGGTGTTATCAGGGGTATTGGTTTCGCTATCAACGTAAGTGTAATTGGTTATAAAGCCAATCCCATTATCAAAGCTATGCTGAAGCTGTAGCTCTAAACCTGTTACTTCACCGTCACCATTACTACGCGGTCTGGTCACACGGCATTGATCATAAAGATCTGGGCTCGCACCACAGCCATCAACGGTTTCAACCGCTTCTGTTGAGAAAACAACATTCTCAATCTGCTTAGTAAATAACGCTGCTGAAAACATTGATGCATCAGTAAAGTAATACTCTATACCTAAATCAGCTTGATCAGCCTCATACGGTTTTAAATCTGGATTACCACCTGTTGCATTACCAAAGTTTTCATTAATAGCTAAACCAGGTTTTAAATCACTGTAGTTGGTACGCGCCATTACCTGCGATGCTGCCGCACGAATAATAATGTTATCTGTTAAATCATAGGCAAAGTTAATGCTTGGTAAGAAGTTATCGTAATCGATGGTTTCTTCAAACTGTTGACCTGCTGCAAAACCTTGTGATGTTTGCTCTGTTTCAACATAGCGCACGCCCATATTACCGCGATAGTTTTCACCACCGAAATCGGCTTTTACGTACACAGCAATCATATCTTCATCAACCGAGAAGGTATTACCTAGATTTGCAACTTCAGTGAGCGCACCGGCTTTGTACTTATCTGAAATAAACCCCCACCATTTGTCGGTATCAAGATAGGCATATGAATCAAGTGTGTGGCCTGAAGATTGTGAGTGTAGGCCTGTAAAAACACCGCCACTCCAGTTTGCAAAATTACTGTCTGGCACAAAACCAATTATTTCATCGGGATTACGATTAAACGCGACCCGAGAAAACTCACTGCGATTAAATTTAATACCGGTTTCAAGCGCAGTAAAAAATTGGCCGTCTAGGATAAATTCAAGATCTAATTGCGCATAGCTCACTTCATGCTCTTGAACTGTGGTTTCATAGTTAGCTTCTTGTGCATGCTTAAGCTGCGAAGCATCTGTCGCATCAAGTGATGTTAACCATACTTGGTAGGGTCCTGTTGCATCATAGGTAAAACCTCCATCGGTACTATTTTGTCCATCAGGAAATGCCGGATCACCAATTTTATCGCCTTCATCTGTTGCGGGGATCCACCAAGAAGATGCACCAAACTGAGTACCGCCATCGGATGTCGACTGACCAATAACTCCTGATAAAGTAAAGCTATCGCCTACATATTTACCCGATAGGTTTAATACATCAGCCTTCATGTTAACGGCATTACGCACCACAGGGTTGTATATAATAGATGCATACCCAGGCTCGATTGTTGCCTGCTCTGTTCCCCCTAATGAATTATTAACAACATTAGATGAGC
Organism: Pseudoalteromonas sp. L1; assembly: GCF_021728095.1. Lineage (NCBI taxonomy): Bacteria > Pseudomonadati > Pseudomonadota > Gammaproteobacteria > Alteromonadales > Pseudoalteromonadaceae > Pseudoalteromonas > Pseudoalteromonas sp. L1. The sequence goes on from NZ_JAKKCT010000003.1 coordinate 469,966, forward strand.
CCATACCACGTGCACTGACTGTTAAAAAGTTATGGTTTACATGCGGGTTATCGAATTCAAAACGAAAATAATCAACGACAAACTCTGTATTATCGGTTGGTGTAAACTGTGCCGTGAGTTGCGCACTTGTTCTCTCACGCTCTGCTTTAAATGCTTGCGAGCCAATACTCCACGCACCTACCGTTGATTGTTGATTTGCACTTTGATCTTCTGCGAAGTACTCGTAGTAGCCACCTATGGACTCTAATACATGACGACCAGATGTTAACTGTTCATATGAATAGGCTGCTAGCACACCAAATTTTTCGTTATCGTCTTTCCAACTGAATAGCACAGAACCGCCAGGATCCGTTTCATCGTACAGCGAGCTTCTTGCCAGCTCAGCCGACACCATGAGCGTATTTGTATCAAGGTCTAAAGGCTTACGCGTTGTTAAGTTAACCGTGCCGCCTAGAGCACCTTCTTCAATATTTGCTTCCGGCGTTTTGAACACTTCAACAGCAGATACTTGCTCAGCCGATAATAGCTCCATATTGAAAGTACGTGTGGCAGGGCCTAAGTCATACCAAGATGTACTTGCCACTGTTTGTCCATTTAATAACACTCGTGACTGCTCTGGTGCTGTACCACGGATTGTCACGCCACTTACTTCGCCGTATTGACGGTCAACAGTTACCCCTGAAATACGTTGCAGTGCATCACCAATATTTTTATCAGGAAACTTACCAATATCTTCTGCGGTAATAGCATCGACAACACCGTCGGCAAATCGTTTGGTATTCATAGACGCTTCTAATGAGCGGCGAATGCCTCTTACTTCGATGGTTTCGATGTCGTCTTTAGCATCAATCTCTTGAGCATAACTTGTTGTTGGTGCGCTAAATAATGTTGAAGTACATATTGCCAATATGCTTAGTCGAAATGGTGCTTTGGTGTGTTTAATCTTCATTCCTAGTCCCTATTTATTGTTATAAAAGCGGCACTAGGTTATCCCGTTAACCTTACGTTAAGAGGTACAATTCTTACCTGTTCTAGTATTTTTCTATCAATTAATGCCTATTTATGACGAAAATTTAAACCATGATAATTAATAAGAATAAGCTTGGAGTAGGTTAATACCAAAAGGTAATAGAATAGTATCACTATCAATCTTAACATTTGCTCAAATAAGGAAATTAAAAATAATAATAGGCTGATTCAATGCGTGCAATGTGCGAAAAAGTGATCCCCAATACAAACTCATCGTGGCGATACTGTAAATATCAGCTTGATTACATTCCATTTAATTGGCATTACCATCCAGAATTTGAAGTCTGTTTAACACTGAATAGCCAAGGTGTATGTCATATTGGTGATTATATTGCGCCTTACGACGAGTTAGATTTAGTTTTACTCGGCCCTGATTTGCCCCACACATGGCAATCAACACCCAATCAGGATCAGAGCAACCAAGTTGTTCATGTTGCACAAATCCCCAAGCAATGGTTATTTCAACTGATTGATAGCCACCCAGAGCTACACTCCCTAGAAGGGTTACTCCTAGACTCTTATCAAGGACTCAAATTTTCAAAAGCATGTGCTCGACATGCTAAATCATACTTTGAAGAAATTGAACACAGTGAACCGTTTGAGCAATATTTAGGACTATTAAAATTACTAAGACTTATGAGCCAAGATAACAGTGCCTTGTCGTTATCAAGCTCTGGGTTTCGATATACCGACAGAACAGATCCTAGCAAAGATAAGTTTGATAAAGTAATTGAATATATTTACCAATGCTACACAGAGCCGCTATACGCAGAGCAACTCGCTAAAATGGCACATATGAGTACAAACCATTTTCATCGTTTTTTTAAAAAACGAATGGAGCGAACGCTCACTGAGTTTATTAATCAGCTTAGAATTGGTAAGGCATGCAAGTTACTGATTAATACAAATCGTTCTATCACAGCAATTAGCGATCAGTGCGGATTTAAAAACGCATCAAACTTTAATCGACGTTTTTTAACGTTAAAAGGCTCGACACCGAGCCAATTTAGAAAACGTTTGAAACAAAAATCGCTAATATAGCTATTTACCAATGGCCTCTTTGGCAAATAAGTGCTTAATTGGCCCAAGGTTGTCTACAAGGCTTAAGCCAACGCCACGTACAAGCTTTTTCAGTGGGTTAGCACCTGCAAATAGCTCTTTTAAGCCTTGCATCATGGCAATGTGTTTTTGTGCATCAAGCTTACGGGTACGTTCATAATCACGCAGCGTACGTGCACTTGCAAACTCGCCTTGCTCATTACTTAATAGCTCAATTAAATAAGCAGCGTCTTTTAGGCCAAGGTTCATGCCTAAACCAGCTAATGGATGAATGGTATGCGCTGCATCGCCCATTAATACCACGTTGCCCGACACCCACTGCTGGGCATAACGCATCTTAAGTGGAAACGCCATGCGCTCACTTTGCACTTCACATAAACCACATTGGCCATCGAGGGCTGCCATAACCGCTTTATTAAAGTTGCTATCATCAAGCGCTAAAAGTGTGTCGCAATGCTCTGGACTTGTTGACCAGACAATTGAGTGCGTATGTTTATCTGGCAAGGGTAAAAACGCCAGCGGCCCAGTTGGCAAAAACACTTGGCGTGCGGTGTTGTTATGCTCTTCAGCAGTTTTCACCGTAGCAACAATGGCGTGATGGTCATAGTCTTTAAAGGTAATTGGCATGTTGAACTGTTTGCGAATAGCCGAGTTAGCACCATCAGCCGCTACTAAAAGTTTAGCAATCACAGGCTCACCACTTTCAAGAGTAATAAACACATCAGAGTCGGTTTGATGAATTTGCTGATAGCGGGTTTCGAACAGTAAAGTGGCATTACTTTGCTTTTCAAGTTCGCTAATTAAAGCGTAGCGAATAATGTCGTTTTCAACGATATGACCGAGCTGCGGTAAGTCGAGATCGTTATGATCAAAATGAATTTTACCAAAGCTGTCTTGATCGCGTACATCCATCGACGTATAAGGTGTAGCACGTTGTTTAATGATCTCTGGCCATACATTTAAAGACTCGAATAAGCCCTGACTAGCCAGGCTCAATGCGCTCACGCGCAGTGCGTAATCATCACCCGGTAAGGTTTGATTTTTACTCGCATCAATCACCACCACGCTGATATCTGCTTTTGCTAAACCTAGTGCTAGCGTAAGGCCAACACAGCCACCACCGACAATACAAACTTGTGCTTGTTTCATATCCGTTTACCTTGCTTAACCTGACCCATAAGCTGTTTTGCCAGCGGGGTTTTTAACGAGGAGAATAAATCCATTGAGAAAAGGCCAATGCTGCGACCAAGCGCGAGCAATCGTGATGAGTTAGAGAACAAACGCACAAGGCTGTCTGTGAGTGTCATCACGGTCGTAATATCTTTACTGCGAGTTTGACTGTAATAACGGGTAAAGGCGTAATCACCAAGGTCACTTCTATTTGCCATATCACACAATAATTGCACATCACGCAGGCCTAAATTAAAGCCCTGCCCTGCAATTGGGTGAATAGCATGCCCTGCATTACCAATTAATACTGTACGGTGGCTACTCAGTGACTCGGCTTTACCGTACACAAGCGGATAACTTGCACGCATACCCACTTTGCTAAATGCGCCGCCGCAGTAACCAAATGCTTTTTGTAACACAGCTAAAAAGGCATCGTCTTCAAGCGCCATAATGTGCTCAATTTGCTCAGGCTCCATGCACCACACCAGTGAGTATCGGTTATTACTCATTGGCAACAACGCCATTGGGCCGTGCTCAGTAAAACGCTCAAAGGCATGATGATGATGACCACCAGCCACTTCGATGTTAGCGATAATCGCCGCTTGCTGATAAGCGCGAGTATTAAACTCTATATTGGCTAGTTTACGGCTTTGCGAATGAGCACCATCGGCAATCACCACAAGCTTTGCGCTCAACAGCTCACCGGAGCTCAGCGTGATATTGGCACAATCGCTTTGATATTCAAGCTTGGCAACCGTATCAGGACAAAACAAACTAACATCAGTACGCGTAAGTTGCTGATGAAGGCTGCGCCCAAATGGGTTCACTTCGACCACATAACCAAGGGCATCATGACCGTATTCTTGGCAATCAATATGCGTTTTACCAAAATGACCACGGTCAGATACAGTTACTTTTTTAATCGCTGCCGCAAATGGCGCTTGGCAATCAAACGCATTGATTGATTTTAAGTACTGAACAGACTGCTGAGCCAGCGCAATACTTCTATCATCAAAGCTAGGATGATAGTCTGCGCTTACTTCATTTGCTTCAATTACAGCGATTGATAACTGCTTATTGCTCTGTTTTAGGCCCAGTGCACAACTTGCACCCGCCATTCCACCGCCGATAATGACAACATCAAACTGCTTTGCCACGCTTGCTCCTAGCCTTTGTTTGCTTGCATCACTGCTTCAATGTCACGAATGGTTTTAGGAACCGAAATAGTCAGGTTTTCATGGCCATCTTGAGTGACAAGTAAGTTATCTTCAATACGAATACCAATGCCTTTATATTGCTCTGGTACTTTTGCATCTTCGCTAATATATAAACCTGGCTCGATGGTGAGCACCATTGCTGGCTCAAATACGCGCTCTTTTTCATCAAGCTTATATTCGCCAACATCGTGCACATCTAACCCTAACCAATGGCCAAGGCCATGCATGTAAAACGCTTTGCACGCTTGGTTTGCCATTAGCTCATCAAGCTCACCAGTTAAAATGCCTAAATCAATCAGCCCTTGCGTCAGTACCGTTGAGGCTAATTCATTCGCTTTCGATAAACTACCGCCCGGCTTTACTTGGCTAAATGCTGCTTCTTGAGCTGCTAATACAATATTGTAAAGCGCCGCTTGTGGTTCGCTAAACTTGCCATTGATTGGGAAAGTACGTGTGATATCTGCCGCATACCCTTCAAGTTCACAGCCAGAATCAATTAATACTAAATCGCCATCTTTTAGCTCAGCATCATTTTGTGTGTAGTGCAAAATGTTAGCGTTGTCGCCACTGCCGACAATCGTGCCATAAGCAGGATGACGTGCACCATTCATTGCATAATGGTGGTGAAGCTCTGCTTCTAATTGGTATTCAGTTGCGCCAGGTTTGGCAAACTGCATAGCGCGAATATGGCCTTGTGCACTAATTTCGCACGCTGCGCGCATAATGTTTAATTCTGCATCAGATTTAAACAAACGCATTTCATGCACTAAACCACGAATATCTTTAATGGTATGTGGGGCTTTATAGCCTTTTTTAGGTGCGCCGCGAAGTGTGCTTAATAAATCCCAAATTTTTGCATCAAAGTTTGCGTAAGTGCCTTGTGCATAAAATAAAATCTGCTGGCCGTTCACCAAATCTAATAATTGTTCATCTAGTTCAGTAAGTGGGCAAGTTGCGTCGAATAAGTACTCAGATTTAGCTTTTTCGAAGCCAATTCTACGGCCATGCCAAATTTCAGCTAGCTTGTCTTTGTTACGGCAAATTAGGGTACTTGGTGTATCGCTCGACGGGCAAAGCACTAAAACCGCATCTGGTTCGTTAAACCCAGTTAGATAGAAAAAGTCACTGTCTTGGCGAAATGCATATTCAGTATCACGGCTGCGCGTTACTTCTCCTGCCGCAGGAATAATAGCAACGCTATTTTTATCCATCATCGCAAGCAAGTGCTCACGACGGGCTTTAAATTCAGCTTTATCGATTGCAATAGACGACATGCTAAACCTCTGTAATTTGATTAGTGAAGGGTCTTCTTAGGGTTTTTATCTGCTGGCTCTTTACCTAGCTCAGCAAAACATAGCAGCGCAGAAACACGCACATACTCAATCACTTCGTGCAGTGCTTGGCTGTCTTCTTCGGTCTCTTCAAATAGGGTGTCTAGGCGGGTAATTTCACTAAAATCGCTGATCACTTCTTTCACATCAGCAGATAACTTGCCGTAATCTTTTTGCTTTAAACCAAAACCAAGCATAAAACCCGATACCCAAGATACTAGGCCATTAGCTAAATCGATCAGTGTTTCGTCGTCGCTTGGTAGGAATAGGTCAAATTGAAACTCTTCATCGCTAAAGCTGGCAACAACCTGAGAATACACATCAGCAAAAAATGCTTTTAAATCTTTATTAAAGGCTAAGCCATCGTTGAATACATCACTTAATAAACCTAAGTATTCGTCGGCTTCGATATTGATGCCACAGGCTAATAAACCACTGATCACACCATGAGCTTCGGCTGGTGCGACAAAAATTTCACTCTTTTCTAATAACAATTGGGCTTGTTGGTAATCAGGTAACGTGCTCATAACTTTTTCTTTGTTCGGCTAAGTAACACCATGCTACCACTCGATAAATCGCAACTCCAATTAATTGTATGATTGAGGTCAAAAAGCAATCTGAAAAGTAAATAAGCAGTTAAAGGTGGGGAAAAACTACCCGAACGATCCGCTTTTTTTACTTCTATGGTTTAAGGATTGAAACTTGTCTTATATACTGAAGGTGTTCCCTAGGGTGCAGGAGCTTGGTTAAGTCCCTGAGCCGATAAATTTTATGTTAGGGTTTCTGTTCGTCTACTATTGTGCAAGCTCGGCATGTACCGAGAAGCCTACGGTAAACCGCAGATTCCCGCCCTGAAACCTCAAGGTTTCAGGACTGACACCGGGCACCGCATACTTGGGGAACACCTTTTCTTTTTATCTATCAGATATCGAAATCTTCTCTGTAGTTTTTCGTTTTTACAATAACTGACTTATTCGTGCGAAATAAATTTCACGCCTACGGGTGAGCATTTCACTTTAACTGTGTGCAGGCACAATCTAACTTCTGACGACTGATATCTAGTAACTCTTATATTTTGCGGTGGGATAAATCCGCCGCCACATCGTTACCTGTAGCTGCGGGTTTACCCCGCATCCTAGCACCTAGCCTCAACCAAGCGCCAATTTTTAACTTCGCGCCTTATTTAAACCATCCCTGAAAGCGCTCCATTAATAGGTAATTAACTGGCACTAATAGTAAGGTGATAAGCGTTGCGAAGATGATTCCAAAGCCAAGGCTTACCGCCATTGGAATAAGGAATTGTGCTTGCGTTGCTTTTTCAAATAACAGCGGCATTAAACCAATAAAGGTGGTTAAACTGGTTAGCATTACTGGGCGAAAACGTGCAGCCCCTGCAAGCTTAACGGTTTCAAGTAAATCACCGCCCTCTTCACGCTTCTTATTGATAAAATCAACCAATACCAAAGAGTCATTCACTACAACACCTATCAAGGCTAACATGCCAAGTAAGCTCATAATGGTTAACTCCATGCCCATTACCCAGTGACCCATTACCGCACCTATCATGCCAAACGGAATAACACTCATCACAATTAATGGCTGCATATATGATTTAAACGGTATCGCTAATAACGCATAAATAATAAAGAATACAAACACCAGACCCCAAGCGAGTGAACCAAATGATTCACGCTGCTCTTTGGCTTCACCTTCGAGCGAGTAATCAACACCTGGGTATTGCACCATTAGCTCATCTAAGTAAGTTTTTAAGTCTGCTTGCAGTACCGTCATATTGGTATTTGATTTTTCAACATCGGCTGTTACATTCAACGTACGATAGCGATCAATACGATAAATAGACGATGGACTTTGCCCCGGTACTAAGGTCGCCACATGCGACAATGGTACTGTGCCACCCGTTGGGGTTTTAATTAAAATATCAGTTAAATCAGCAACTGAACGACGTTCTTCAATTGGCAAACGCACCATTACACGCACATCATCACGACCACGTTGAATACGTTGAACTTGCGCACCAAAGAACGAATTACGCACTTGCTGCGATACATCAACACGATTTAAACCAAGCGCCAAACCTTGCTCTGTTAGCTCAATTTGCAGCTCGTCTTTACCATCTGACATGCTATCAGCAATTTCGTACACAGTTGGGTAAGTTGCTAAACGCTCTTTAACTTTTTCTGCCACAGCTTCAAGGGTGTCGATTGAGCTGCCACTTAGCTGCACGTCAATAGGATCTGAACTGCGACCAAATTCAGCACGGAAAGTCACACTCTCAGCCCCAGGTATAATACCGATAAGGTCACGCCATTCACTGGCAAGCTCTCGAGAGCCAATATCTGATTCACGTTTTTCGGCTGGTGTGATTTCAAAGCGCACACTACCTGTATTTGACGAACCACCTCGGCCACCCGTGGTTGCCAAAATATTTAAAATCACGCTTTGGCCATCTTCATCACGATACTTGTCTTGTAGCTCTTTGGCCTTATCTGACATATCGATGATGTACTTGTTGGTCACTTCAAACGGTGTTCCAGCAGGGAATGTTAGCTCTGCACGAACGGTTTCACTTGGAATACGCGGGAAGAATATAAACTTCGTCCAACCGCTGGTGATCAGGGTCAAAATGATAAAGAAAATACCGACGAACAAGCTGACCGTTGCTAATTTATTCTTTAGCGCAACATTTAGTAGCGGCTGATAGTACTTCATTATGGCGTGTTCAAAGCCATCGGCAAAACGCTGCTGAAACTGCTGCAGTTTTGACGGATTTGCTTTTTCACTACGTAGCTTTAAGTACTTTAAGTGAGCCGGCAGAACAAATTTAGACTCAATTAAAGAGAACAGCAATACCGGAATAACGACAACAGGAATTTGCGCAAATAAGGCACCACGGTTACCTTCGATAAAAGCTAATGGTAAAAATGCGGCAACCGTTGTTAGTACACCAAAGGTAACGGGTGTCGCAACTTCTTGCGTACCACGAATAGCAGCTTGTTCACCATTTTCGGCTGTTTTTAGGTGGGTGTAGACGTTTTCACCGGTCACAATGGCATCATCAACAACAATACCGAGTACCAAAATAAAGCCGAATAAACTCATTACATTAAGCGTAATACCAAAAATTGGCATGGCTAAAAACGCGCCCATGAACGACACAGGAATACCAATAAACACCCAAAAGGCAATAGCAGGACGCAAGAACAAGGTCAGTAACGCAAGAACTAAAATACCACCCTGAATAGCATTGGTTGTTAGCGTCGCAATACGGCTTTTCACGATTTCAGAGTCGTCATCCCAAAAGCTTAACTCAAACCCTTCAGGCAGCTGACTTTGATGCTCGGTAATGTAATTTTTTACCGCATCAGCAACTTCAATCGCACTTTGTGGACCAATGCGATACACATCAATAAACGCCGCTTGCTTACCATTAAAGCGAGTACGAACTGGGGTTTCTTCAAAGTCATCGGTAATACGGGCAATGTCGCCTAAGCGAATAATGGTACCATCAGCTTGGTACTTCACCACAACTTGGGCAAACTCATCTTTACGATAGGCTTGGCCTTTTGAGCGAATGAGTACATCACCCCCTTCGGTTTTTAAGTTACCCGCTGAAACATCGGTACTTGAATTACTAATTGCTGAAGAAATGTCCGATAAGCGTAAATCGTATTGGCGTAATGTATCTTGACTTACTTCAATGGCAATTTCGTAATCACGCACCCCACTTAGCTCTACCTGAGTGATTTCCGGCAAGCGTAATAAGTCATCACGTACATGCTCGGCATATTCTAGGGTTTCTTTTTCGCCATATTCACTCGACACAGTTACCGCTATTACTTCACGAGTGCGCTGCGCGAGTGCCACAACTGGTTTTTCTGCATCGACCGGAAACGTGTTAATGGCATCAACCCGACTTTTAATATCGGCTAATAGCTCCCTTGGGTCATAGCCAGTATCGACTTCAATTGATACCGAGGCAGACCCTTCTGATGAGCGGCTAGTAATACGCTTTATGCCTTCAAGATCTTGCACCGCTTCCTCAATACGGATAGCGACACCTTTTTCAACATCTTCAGGTGTTGAGCCACGTAGGGTCACGCTAACACTGATACGGTCTGCTTCAAATGAAGGGAACACTTCAAGTGGTATTTGCGTCGAAACGCTAAATAGCCCCGCTAATAAAATGCTGATCAGCAATAAGTTTGCTGCAACATGATTCTTTGTAAACCAAGCTATCATTATTGCGCTCCTTGCTCACGAGCAGCGCGGCGTTGTTCAATTAGTTTTTCAACTGTAATACCTTGCTCTTTTGCTTGCTTTTCAAGCTCTTCACGGCTTGGACGCTGTGCTTTACCACGTGTAGCTTGATACGCTTCGCTACCCATTACCGTCACTTGTGTACCTGAGCTTACTTGACCAAGCGGTGTAATCACTAAATGTTCTCCTGCCGATAAGCCTTCGGCAACCATAGCTTGAGTCGCGTTTTGCCAAGCTAGTGAGATGTTTTTGCGACGCAGTACACCTTGCTCTTCAACATATACATAAGTGCCTTGGTAAATTGCACTGTTTGGGATCACAATGGCATTTTCAACCGCCTTGCCGGTAATTTGTGCTTTGATGTACTGACCAATTTTAATTGGGTATTGATTCGCAGAAGTGGCTTTGTAAGGGTCATTAATTTGTGCAACCACGTAAAGCTGCTGCGCGCTTTCATCAATGGCCCCTTCGGTGCGAATAACTTGACCTTGCCATTGCTGCTTACCTACGAGATCTGAGCTGAAGTTAACGAGTGAACCGGCGCTATTTTTAGCACCATCACGAAATTGTTCTGGTAAATTAATGAACGGTAAGTCTTTATTTTTGATTGGTAAGCGAATTTCAACACGATCAATGGCATAAATGCTAGCAAGTTCCATGTTATTACTCACCACTTGACCTAAATCTACGCTGCGGCTTAAAACTCGCCCTGCGTATGGAGCAGTGATTTTTGTACGCTCTAAATCAAGCTTCGCTTTTTCAAGCGTCGCTTGGGCAGACAATACACTTGCTTCGGCTGCTGCAAGTTGTGGCTTACGCAGTACCAGGCTACTTGCTTGTTCGCCCTTGCCTAAGCGCTCCCAATCGGTAACTGCTTGGCGACCACGCGCTTGCTCTTCGAGTAGGCTTTGCTCAGCGGTTAATAAAGCCGCTTGTGCTGATTTTACTTCGGCGCGGTGATCTCTATCATCTAGTTGCAACAACACATCGCCTTTTTCAAAAAAGCCACCTTCACGAAATTGCTCACTAATTTCAATAATTTGTCCTGAAGCCTGCGCCACTAGCATACTTTGCGTACGTGGTTTTACGGTGCCAAAGCTATCAATCATCACTTGATAAGTTTCTGGTGTAAGGGTTTTAACAGCCACATTCACTTTTGCTTTTGGCGGTGAAGAAAAGCGGTTAGCCTTTGGCGGGTTGCCTTTTATAAACATGACAAGCAGCACCGTTACAACGATCACTACCAATGGAATTAAAATTTTACGTGTCTTGCTATTCATGATTATTGCTCTGCTACTTCGCTGTTTGCTTCACTAAAATCACCACCAAGGGCAATATGTAAGTTGATTCTGTTGATAATTAACTGGTTTTTAATTTCGATTACCGAACTTTGCGCATTGAACGAACGGTCTTGCGCATCAAGTACCGTGGTGTAGGTAACCAAACCACTTTGATATTGTTCAAAAGACAAACGCTCTGCAGCAATAGCGTTTTCCTGCGCTTCTAAGGTTTTTTCGTAGCGTACTTTAAGCGCTTGTTCTTGGCTAATCGCTGTTTCAACATCGTTAAAGGCATCATAAAGTGTGGCAAGATAAGCCTGTTCTTGGCGCTTAACGTTTAACCTTGCTTGTTCTTCATTGGCTTTTAAGCGGCCACCTTCAAAAAGCGGCATCGAAATACTACCAATCAACGACCACGCTAAGCTTGAAGGCGAAAATAAGTCGCTCACTCTATCTGTGCTATCACTGATTGATGCAGAAAGGTTTAAGCTCGGAAAACGCTGTTTATGCGCATAAGCAAGCCCAGCATCGGTACTAAGTAATTGATACCAGCTTGCCATTAACTCAGGTTTGCGAGTAATAAGCTCTGAAGGTAAACCAAGTGGAATGGCACTATCGAGTAGTGGTAAATCTGCGCTAACGCTTAACGCGCCAGTTGGGTATTGGCCTGTTAAACGCTCTAAATCACGGATCGATTTAATTAAAGTTGCTTGCTGCGCGGCAATGTTCGAGCGCTCAGTATTTAGCTCATTACGAGCAAGATAGACGTCGAGCGCTTCATTTAAACCTTGGCGATAACCCGACTCAATGATCGATAGATTCTGTTCGGCATTTTGTTCGCGCTGTTTATAAAGTTCGAGCAGTTTTTGATTTGTGATTACATCAAACCAACCTGATACTACATCAGCCACTAATTGTTGTTTGCTTTGCGCAAAGGTGGCTTTTGCAGCTAGGTATTCAAGGTTTGCTTGTCGTTCTGAAGCCGATAATTTACCCCATAAATCAACTTCGTAGCTTAACTCTAATGATGCTGAGCTGGCGTTGTTGTAGCTAACAGGACGATTATCTTTACTTCGGCTTGCACGTGTTGATAAATCAAGGCTGGGCCATAAATCAGCCCCAGCAGCAATAAGCTGCTGCTCTTTAATCGCGACATCGTACCCCGCTTGTAAAATCGCTTGGTTATGGGCTAATGCTTGCTCAACTAAAGTAAAAACTTGAGGGTCGTGTAATTGCTGCAACCAGTTATCTTCAACTGCAAGCACCTTGCCGCCAGAAGGAAGTTGCTGCCATGCACTTGGCACAGTCTCAAGCTCAGCAACTCGCTCATTGTGAGTCGGCTGGCTCGCACATGCACTTAGCAAAATTACACTTAAAGCCAATAAACTCGGCTTATATTGCCAATTCATTCTAAAAACCTGAAAAACATCAATTTATGAATGTTATTCAAGCACCACGTTAAGTTTTGCTCAACTGACTTTACATAAAATTACACTGCCTGACATAGGCATACGATAAGAGGCTAAACTCTAGAGATAAAAAACGAAAACATTAAACTATAAAATCTGATAACCAGACGTATCTGCTAACTCAAGAAGCTCTGTATCGCCAGAGCTATCGCCATAAGCATAAATATGTTCAAATTCAGAGAGAGTATAAGCAGTTTTAATTCTCGAAACTTTTTCAGGTCCAAAGCAATTTTTTGTTGCACACTCTCCTGAAACTATCACTACACGGTGACCTTGCTCCTTATGCCAAGTGAGCGCTAAAGCTTTAGTGGTAATGTTTAAAAAGGATAACCTAATACTTGAAGCACTCTCCCTAGTTACAGGGAGAGTACGCATTTTAACATCTAGTAAAAACTCAATCTAAAATTAACATGTCTTCATATGAATTAAAAAAGCTGGTATTACCTATTAATATCGAAATTTGATATTCACCTTTACTAATAGGAGTGTTCCACAAGACTTTAGCACTGTTATTTTGTGTATCGAGAGCCACTTCACATTCCCCTCCACTCACAATACAATCCAGCTTTATTTTACCGTCAAAATCCCAAGTTACATCATAAGTTAAATTCGAATCTGCAGTTGCTCTTGCTTTACCACCAGTCACGTTGAGTAACTTATCAAAATCAAAAACAGAGTATCCATTCTTAGGCAAAGAGTAGTTGTAATAATAAGCAGTCGGATCCCTACTCCACTCCATATTAAAGATCTTATCTCCTTGAATCGCTATATCTGTAACATAATCACTTGTTATGTAACTACTTAACAATTTTGGACTGCTGGGTGCTTTTATAGAGTACTTTGAAATGCCAGTTTCTGGATCAACCACATACAGCTCATTACCAATTAACTTTAAACTCGTTCCAGAAATATTCAGTAGGCGTGCTTCTTCAATAATGTTTTCGGGTTCTGAAATGTTCAGTATCCTTAGTCCATAATATTTACTCAACAAATATACGTAATCTTTATAGGAAACAATTGAGACATAGTGCCAGCTATCATCTCCAAACCAATCTTTAAAAAAATACCCTTGTTTGTTGAGCTCATTATTTTCATTAATATTGATAATCGCAGCTTCATTTTCAGCAGCAACGTGAACTGTATTTCCAGAGATGGATATATCAGAAATTGCCCCACCTCTAGATGCTAAACCATGTAATACTGACTTATCTACTGGTTCACTAGGTTCACTTATATCATATAAAACTAGGTTTGAATTAGCTGTATTAATTAGAAGTTTATCACCCTTCACAGCCAAAGCATTTACTGGGTTAGCCGATGGGATATTACCCACTGAAAAAGGAGCTCTCTTATCACTAACATTAAGGATATGTAAACCTTCGCTCTGGGTACCAACAAACAATAAATCTTCACTAATTAGAAGTTTATTCGCTTTAGAAACTGTAACTTCACTTAATACTTCTGGCTGTTCATAATTAGAGGCATCTTTAATAATTAATCTATTATCTTTGCTAGATAAGTATAAAACCTCATCTTCAACGACCAGTGAATTTAACTGAAAATTTTGATCAACTTGATATTCTTTTGTTAGAGGAGCTGAAAGAGAAGAAATGTCAAAACTTTCTAGGCTTGAACTAAAATAGTCTACTAAAAGCAAAGTGTCTTCATGAAAAGTTAGCCATTTTGAGGCTATAGTGTTTGGTAACTTACCTATCCATTTAGGAAAATTAGGATCAGATATATCTAAAAAACGGACACTTTCGGAGCTATCACCAACCGCAATAACGTTTTTAGCAAAAGCCATAGCAATATTCTGGGATGATACGCTTGTTTCTGAAATGACGCTCAATTGTGTAGGTAATGAAATATCAACGAGCAGCAAGCTTTGTTTTGAACCAGTTAATGCTGCTATATTCTCATTTATTTCGATTTGTTTGAAAGAGCAATCACAAGGTAACTCAGCCACTAAAATAGACTCAAGTGGCGTTGATACATTAAATACCTTCAACCCCTCACTTTCAGTTGCAACATATAAAAAATCTCCTTTAATTTTTAAGTCATTTACTCCAGAAAGACTCTCATTTAAGGTATTACTATCTATATAGCGAGGCGATGTTAAATTAGAAATATCAATCGCTTCAATCCCAAATTCGCTTGAAGATACATAAACTATATTTTTATACTTAGCAAATTTTTTGTTTTGGAAAGCATTTTCAATAGAACTTACAAGATTTATATTTGAAATGTCGCTTATATCATAGAACCAAAGTCCAGTTCTTCCCTCAGCAATCAATAGATCATCAAAAATGACACTCGCCTGATAACCATTTTGAGCACTCTCCCAACCGAACGCTCGAATATTGTAAGGGTCAGATATATCTAAAGCTTTTAATCGACTGTTATCCGAGGTAAAAGCGATGCCTTTTTCTACACTTGCAGAAAAAGAGTAGGTTGAGTCACTAGAGTACTCATCACGAAAAATTAAACTTTCTTTATTAAAGCTATTTACTGTACCCGAATACTCCTTACCAACAATGCTCACTAAGTCAGAAGAGGTGGTTTTATCCTCATCTTCTACTGTTAACTTAAAACTTAGCTGACTTGCCCCTTGAGGCAATTCAAATGAGGGGTTACAGGTATCTGCACTAAGTACTTTAACCTGAGGTCCCTCTACTTGTTCCCAGCTATAGCTTATAGCAGAACCATCTGGATCGTAGCTTTCATCACAACTTAAGCTTACTAATTCATTTTCTAGGAAAGTCTTGTTATCTCCAGCTTCAGCAACAGGAACGTTGTTACTAGGGATAACTTTAACATTCACTTCTGCTTCAGCGGATGCAGCTTGATCATCCGTAACAACTAACTTAAAAGTAAACGACTTTTCAACTTCATAAGCTAAGACTTTTGGTGATGTGAACGAAAGTATCAACTTATCAGTATCACTTAAAGAGACTGGCTCTCCTGAAATTTGTTCCCACTTTATTGAAGTAATTGTTCCATCGGAATCTGTTGCCTCTGCATTAATTATAACCTCAGTTAATTCATTAACTTCTACTTCGGGACTCAAACTTAAAGTGGGTAAAGTATTCGCCACTGGGTTATCAGTAGGCGCTTCTGGAATGCTTTGTGGAGGGTTGTCTTCACCACTACTACCACCACAACCGACTAAAAATAAAAAACTAAATGTGATAGATAGTGCGATATTTTTAATATCCATATTAAATATTCCTTTCCATTTAAATATGCTGACCATAACGTTTAACTATATGACTATTTAATTTAAAATCATATAACTAAACCAATATAAAATTTAGGCCTAACCTTCTTAGTTAAGTGCGTTGTTTTGAAAACAACCTTTGTTATTTAGGCACTTTCGACAATTTTGCTATATCTTTTCTTTTCGCATAATTTGATCATGGCAATAACTCTTTTGATAAGTAGCACCTAATCAAGTTCCTAAAAATAACAAAATACTATCACATGTTGCCATAACTCAACTAAAAAGCATAATCTTTGAGCAATTATTTATTGAATAAAACTCTAAGACTTTGAATTGGGAAAACAAACACTTAAAAAACTGGTAGTTATTATTTAAAACTAAATTAATTAGGAATTTTTAATATAAATATAGGGAAATAGTTTGAAGTAACAAAGGATGGTGCCCAGAGGCGGAATCGAACCACCGACACGAGGATTTTCAATCCTCTGCTCTACCGACTGAGCTATCTGGGCAATATTCGGTTTTTGTGCTGAATATCCACAAGGATTTTCAATGCAATTCCCGATGGCTCTACCGACTGAGCTATCTGGGCAATATTTAGTTTTATGCAGAATATCCAGAAGGATTTTCAATGCAACTCCCAATGGCTCTACTAACTGAGCTATCTGGGCTAAATTCCTGACTGCAATTTGCTGCCTAGGATAATAAATGGTGCCGACTATCCGAGTTGAACGGATGACCTACTGATTACAAGTCAGTTGCTCTACCAACTGAGCTAAGTCGGCACACTAAATTTGTGTGCGCTGTGCACTATAATCACTTTAAAAGAGATTATCAAATAATGGTGCCCAGAGGCGGAATCGAACCACCGACACGAGGATTTTCAATCCTCTGCTCTACCGACTGAGCTATCTGGGCTAAGTTCCTAACTGCAATTTGCTGCCTAGGATAATAAATGGTGCCGACTATCCGAGTTGAACGGATGACCTACTGATTACAAGTCAGTTGCTCTACCAACTGAGCTAAGTCGGCACACTAAATTTTTGTGCGCTGTGCACTATAATCACTTTAAAAGAGATTATCAAATAATGGTGCCCAGAGGCGGAATCGAACCACCGACACGAGGATTTTCAATCCTCTGCTCTACCGACTGAGCTATCTGGGCAATATTTAGTTTTATGCAGAATATCAACAAGGATTTTCAATGCAATTCCCGATGGCTCTACCGATTGAGCTACCTGGCATTCTAAACTTTCGTTTAAAAATAAATGGTGCCGACTATCCGAGTTGAACGGATGACCTACTGATTACAAGTCAGTTGCTCTACCAACTGAGCTAAGTCGGCACACTAAATTTGTGTGCTTTGCACAATACTGATGTTCTAACTATTAGATACAACACCAATATATTAAATAATGGTGCCCAGAGGCGGAATCGAACCACCGACACGAGGATTTTCAATCCTCTGCTCTACCGACTGAGCTATCTGGGCAATATTCGGCTTTATGTTGAACATCCAAAGAGGATTTTCAATGCAATTCCAAATGGCTCTACCGACTGAGCTATCTGGGCACTAACCTTTAGGCAACAAACCTAGTTGTCGCTGTCTGGGCGTGCGGCGTATTAAACGGGTTTTGCCCTCTCAAGTCAACTTTTTTTTAAGGATTCTGACTGTTTGAACAGTTTTCAATCAAGATTGCTGTTTTTCGTACTTTTACGGTTACTTATGCAGCAAAAATTCCTATTCTAAT
The DNA here is from genome assembly GCF_021728095.1 of Pseudoalteromonas sp. L1. Taxonomy (NCBI): domain Bacteria; kingdom Pseudomonadati; phylum Pseudomonadota; class Gammaproteobacteria; order Alteromonadales; family Pseudoalteromonadaceae; genus Pseudoalteromonas; species Pseudoalteromonas sp. L1. The sequence continues at coordinate 487,770 of NZ_JAKKCT010000003.1, forward strand.
AGTTTCCTCCAACGATTATTACTTTGGTTAAGGAAAAACGTGGTGAATTTTTCTTCGTTGATGGTAGGATTGTGTTAATCAATCAAGTAACTACTTCTTACTGCTGTAAAATTGTTGGATAAAAGCCATGTCGAGTAAATCAACATCTCCTGTAAAAGGGCTATTACCGTTATTTATTATAACAAACCTTGTTATTACACTTTTTGCGGTTGTAGCTTACTCTTTTTACCCAACAAAGGATTCTAAAACTCAAGTTACATACCCAAGCCTAAATGCTGCGCAAGTAGTGGAACAATTATCACCCCCCTTAGTAAGTGCACTCACAATGCCGGGCCAAGATAAGGTCAAAGAAGTACTGGATCTTAGCCTTTTACTCAATGCTGGGTTTGATTACTACTTATATAGGTACGAGGTGAATGGTGATGTGTCTTTGGTATTTGCAAACAATAAAGAAGAACTCATCGCTGTAACGAAAGTAAATCAGCAATTAGAACAAGCCAGCATAATTCACAAAGTGCTTGAATTTAACGACCAACCCGTTGGCGAGTTAATCGTAAAGCAGCATTCACAAGAACAGCCAATTGTTGAATCAGCTATAATGTCATATGTATTAGCTGCTGTCGCTCTGATTGCACTTATTTTTCTGTCTGTATTATTAAATGTGTATATTAATAAACGTTTTATGAAAAGTAGTGAACTACTTAGCGATGAACTATTAGCTATTACAGAAAACCAAAATTACCACACTCATGTTACTGAAACCCTTGACTTTGGTTTAGATATTGTAGCTAAAAACATTAACCATTTACTTAGTAAAGTTCAGTCTGCAATTACTGAAAATAAAGCAGCACAACAAGATCTACAAAAACTACAAAGTAGCCTTGAAACTGAAGTACAAAACAGAACACTGGCACTTGAACAAGCAACATTAAAAGCAGAGCAAGCCAACGAAACTAAAACAACCTTCTTAGCAACAATGAGTCACGAAATAAGAACACCAATGAATGGGGTGATTGGGACTATTGATTTACTGCGTCAAACAGAGCTCGATGGTGCACAACATAGACTTAGTACAATAATTCGTGACTCTGCCTTTTCCTTGCTTGGCATTTTAGACGACATTCTCGACTTCTCTAAAATCGAAGCTGGAAAACTCAATATCGATAACATTCCTTTTTCGGTCTCAGATACTATCGAAGAAGTAGCCCGTGTGCTGTCTTCTGTCGCTAAAAAGCGTAACTTAGATCTTGAACTTGCCATAGCACCCGATATTCCGACCAACTTAATTGGCGATACAGTCCGCGTACGCCAAGTGCTTTATAACCTATGTAGTAACGCGATTAAATTTACAACCACAGACGATAACCGAAAAGGTCATGTAAAAATATCTGTCGAAGTCGCGCAAAACACAACCGATCATTACACCTTGCGTTTTAGCGTTTCCGACAACGGTAAAGGCATGACCAAGACACAGCTTCGTGAAATATTTAACCCATTTATTCAAGCCGAAAGCTCTATTACACGCGAGTATGGAGGCACAGGTCTTGGGCTTTCGATCTGTAAGAGCCTTACCGAGTTGATGCTAGGTACGATTACTGTAAACAGTGATTTGGGGATCGGTAGTGAATTTATCGTTGAGCTGCCGTTTAGCACGCAAGGAAAAGTTAACTTTGCTCACAAACAGGTGATGAAAAACCAGCGAGTGGTTGTTGTAACCCAGCACGAAAGCAGACAAAGCTTATTAACTCGTTATCTTTCATTTATGGGCGCTACGACAATCATTGCCAATAGCAATGAAAAAATAGAAGCAGAGCAAGATAAAAAAGACATAATTTGGATTCTCGATGGCATCGAAAGCATGGAGGATATTAACTACATACTACGCCGTTTGCTTTACACCTTAGAAGACAACCATCAACAAGTGATTGTATTAAGTAAGCTAGATGAAGCCGCAGTTAATCATAAAAATATTTTTTATTTAAATGCAGCACCACTATGTAAGTCTAACTTTATGGTGTCGTTATTAGTTGCTGCAGGCCTTCATCAGCCAAAACAAATTTCCTCTGCAAAAACACTCAATAACTATTTGAGCGTGGATCAAGCCCGTGAAGAAAATAAATTAATCCTTTTGGTTGAAGACAATGTTCTGAATCAGCAAGTGCTGACAGATCAATTACATTTATTAGGTTATGGTGTCGAGCTGGCCGAAAACGGTGAGCAAGGATTAGAAATGTGGCGTGAAAACCACTACTCGATCATTTTGACCGACTTACACATGCCAAAAATGTCAGGCTATGACATGGTTGAAAAAATTCGCAGCGAAGCCTCTTTGCTTCCTGACATCAACGCCCAACCCTATATTGTTGCTATTACCGCTAATGCACTGAAAGGGGAAAAAGAACGTTGTTTAAGTATTGGCATGAACGACTACATTACAAAACCTGTCGAACTCAACGTACTTGAGGCAACATTGCTAAAGTGGTCGCATAAAGTCGACCCAGAGCGTACTCCTCTTGAAATAAAACAACCTGCCATGCCAATTGATATGAGCATGCTTGGTAAATACATAAATAACGATGAAGCTAAAAAACTGCGTTTCTTTAAAATGTACCTTGAACAAAGTAATCAACTAACTAAAGAGGTAAATGCAGGGGTGATCGATCATGATTTAGAAACCATCATTTCGTCATGCCATCAATTAAAGTCAATTTCCAAAACAATTGGGGCAATGAAAATTGCCGAACTTGCAGCAGCATTTGAACAACGCTGTAAAGAAGAAGAGCTAACAAGTGACGATCTAATTGAGCTGCGCGACGAGTTCGAAATCGAATACTCTAAAGTAGCACAGTTCTTAAAAGAACAAATCAAAAAAGCCGACCAAGAAAGTGAAAATTAAAAAGGGCCAATCGGCCCTTTTTAATTTCTGTGCTTATTTTTCAGGTGGACGATAACCTTCAATTTCAACGTCTTTACCTTCAAATAAAAAGCCAACCATCTGCTCTTCTAAAAAAGTGCGATGTTCTGGGTTCATCATGTTTAGATGCTTTTCGTTGATCAACATCGTTTGTTTGTGTTGCCATTGGCCCCACGCTTCTTTACTGATGTTGTTGAAAATCTTTTCACCAAGCTCACCTGGATATAGTTGGAAGCCTAAGCCTTCAGCTTCTTTTTGTAACTTTTGACAAAATACTGTGCGTGCCATAATTGCTCTCTACTCTTATTGCGTGATGTTATTGTAATCTATTGCTCGTAATTGTTTAACCAGCTTTTTCGTAGGGGCTGCAAGGCCGACTTCAACAGACTCATCAAGCGGATACCAAACCAATTGACGCTCATTAATAAGATCTGGAATGCTTGGCAATGATAAAACATGTGGATTAATGGTCAGCTCAAAATGCGAAAACACATGAGTAAACGCTTCAAGTTCCTGTGTATTAGCCGTTAAACCATGCTGGGCTAAAAATGTTTCTAGCTCGCTTAACTCACTAAACTCGAAAAAGCCAAATAAGCCTCCCCAAATTCCTGAGTTAGGCCGTTTTTCCATAAGTACTTTATCGTCACAGGCTAAAATAAGCTGATGACATGACTTTTTCGGTACAGCCTTTTTAGGCTTTGAATGCGGAAACTCTTTAACTTTACCTTCATTAAAAGCAAGGCACTTACTGTTTAAAGGACAAGGCTCACAGTCAAACTTGCTACGTGAACACAGACTTGCCCCTAAATCCATCATTGCTTGATTAAACTCGGTAACCGACTCTTTAGGCGTTAATTGTGATGATAATGACCACAGTTGGTTTTCAACTTTTTTAACTCCATACCAGCCTTCGATCATAAAAAAGCGCGCGAGTACACGTTTAACGTTACCGTCCAAAATTGGGTGATGCTGACCAAGCGATAACGATAAGATAGCCCCCGCTGTTGAGCGACCAATACCAGGCAAATCCATTACTTCTTCAAGCGTGGTTGGAAACTCACCTTGGTATTTATCACGGACTATTTTTGCCGTTTTATGTAAGTTACGTGCGCGAGCATAATAACCAAGGCCAGTCCAGTGATGCAGCACTTGATCTTCATCGGCATCGGCCAGTGCAATAATATCAGGAAAGCTCTGCATGAACTTTTCAAAATACGGAATGACAGTGACGACCTGAGTTTGCTGAAGCATAACCTCAGAGATCCACACTTTATAAGGGGTTTTATTTAACTGCCATGGAAGAGTTTTACGGCCGTGAAGGTGATACCAGTCAACCACTTGGCTAGCGAACCAAGTTGACTCCTTATTGCTTAAATTCAAAATAACATCTTTACTTGCTGAAGCTCATTGCGGCTCAGTCTATTGCAGTTAGTTAGGCCAAGCAAGCTAAAAGCTTGTACTCAAGGCGCAGGTCAGGGATAATACGCAACCTTTTTCTATAGTCAGTGTTTTTATCAGGCCAAAATATATGAGTGACTCAAGTAACCCAAACCTCGAGCAAGCAAAGCAAGAGGGTAAATATATCCGCACAATTCGTAGTTTCGTTAAGCGCGAAGGTCGCCTAACAAAAGGCCAAGCAGCCGCCATCGAAAAGTGTTGGCCAACAATGGGCCTTGAGCACAAAAATGGCATGCTCGACTTTAAAGATGTCTTTGGTAACGATAATGACGTCGTACTAGAAATCGGCTTTGGTATGGGTAAGTCACTGGTTGAAATGGCTAAAAACGCTCCAGAGCTTAACTTCATCGGTATTGAAGTACACCGTCCAGGTGTTGGCGCTTGTTTAATGGATGCCGACGAAGCCGGAGTTACTAATTTACGCGTATTCGAGCACGATGCGGTTGAAGTATTGGCCGATTGTATCGCTGATGAAAGCTTAGCTAAGTTGCAGCTATTCTTCCCTGATCCATGGCACAAAAAACGTCACCACAAGCGTCGTATCGTACAGGCTGAATTTGCACAAAAATTACGTAGCAAATTAAAAATTGGTGGTGTTTTTCACATGGCAACTGACTGGGAAAACTATGCTGAACATATGCTTGAAGTAATGCAAGTTGCTGAAGGTTACAAAAACCAATCAGACACGAATGATTATGTTCCTCGCCCAGATTCTCGTCCATTGACGAAATTTGAGCAACGCGGTCACCGTTTAGGTCACGGCGTGTGGGATCTAATGTTTGAGCGTACAAAGTAATATAAGGTAAAAGCAGCATGAGCAAGTTAACCAACCCAAGTTTATTATTGCTTCGAAATGAAGACGAGCTTGTTGGAAAGTCCATTTTAGTGGTTAACTTCGAGCAAGATGGCTTTTTACGCGAACTTACAGCGCTAAACCCTGACGCCAAAATTACTGCGTTCAGTTATAATCACGCTAATGCCATGTATGCCAGCAAAATTGCCGGTGTACATGCCGTGGTTGATCACACTATTCCTAATGGTAACTATGATTTAGTTATCTACTATTATCCAAAGGCGAAGCCTGAAGCACTAATGTGCCTTGATAACATTCGTGCTGTATGTCACCAAGATGCCCAGTTGTTTGTGGTAGGTGAAAATAAAAGCGGCGTTAAATCAGCAGAAAAGCAATTAAAAGACTACTCTGGCTTTAGTAACAAAATCGACAGTGCCAAACACTGCATTTTGTATCTATTTTCTGAGCTTACGCTAAACAATAGCTTTGATATCAGCCGGTATCACAAACAATTTCAAGTCAAAACAAACGATCTAGAATTTACAGCTATTAGCGTGCCTGGGGTATTTAACCACGGTGCACTTGATGTGGGTACAGCAGTACTTCTTAATAATGCGCCTCATATTAACACGGGTAAAGTGCTCGACTTTGCGTGTGGTGCAGGTGTTATTGCTACTTACTTAGGACTCAAGCAGCCTGAACTTGAATTTGTGTGTAGCGATGTAAGTGCGCTGGCAACTTATGCCACTGAGCAAACGCTTGCGCTAAATAACCTCAAAGGTGAAGCTTTATTAAGTGATGGCCTTGAAAATATTAGTGGCAAATTTGATTTAATCATCAGCAACCCGCCATTCCATACAGGTATCGCCACAGATTACAGTATTGCCGAAGCATTTTTAGCTAATGCTAAACAACACCTAACCAAGCAAGGTTCATTAACGATTGTTGCTAATAGCTTTTTAAAATACCCGCCCATCCTCGAGGCGCAGTTTGCTAGTTTCAACACAGATTTTAAGAATACCAAATTTGCCGTTTACTCTGCTAAGTAGCAAAAATGCCTAATAGCCTATTCCGTGACTAAATATTTTTCCTAATATTTAGTTACTTTCTATTGTCTTTGCTAGACTAAACAGTTACTAATAATATAAAAAAGATTGGCTTAATAAGGCATATGTCAATATTCAAAAGACAAACAAGTATTCGTAAAGCATTGACTAATGCCGTTATGTTAGTCACAGCATTATGCTTGTCATTGTCGATCTCAATTTCGACTTACCTTGATGTTAAAGAACAAAAAAGCCTTATTATTGATAAAATAACGATCCTCTCGAAGATTGTCTCTTATAATGCCCAAGTGACTGTGTTATTTGACGATAATGACACAGAAACTGAACGCTTAAAGTCATTTGAGTCTGTTCCATTAATCAAAAATATTCATATTTACTCTATTGATGAGTTATCTAACGAGCCCGTCTTCTTTAGTAGCTTTAATGCCAGCAAAACGCCGCCAGTGCCCATTAAAGTCGGCAGCATAAATGAACTATTAGAGCCTCATATAAAAGATAAGGTCATTGAGCTTATCACCCCCATCGTTTACGAAGGCAACACCATAGGCTACGTGTATGTTCGAGGTGGGTTAGACAGATTAAACCAATACATCAACAGAAAAATCATTATTGATATTTTTCTGATACTTTTTGTCTTAGTGTTGGTGTACTTTGTCGCGCGCCAGATTCAAAGACGTATTGCTAACCCAATCGACGAGCTCAGTGTGTTACTGCAAGATGTGTCAAAGAACCATAATTACGAAACACGGGCGAAAAAGACAAATATCGATGAAATAAATCAACTTGCTGCTAGCTTAAATATCATGCTTGCGCGCACACAAAAGCAAATTGAACGTCATGAAAAAGATAAGCAAGAAATAAAGCAGCTCAACCAAAGCCTCGAAGAAAAAGTTAACCAACGAACAATAGCCCTACGCGAGGCAAATCAAGAGCTTCTTAATACCCTAGAAAGAATGCACCAGTATCAAAACCAAATTGTTGAAAATGAAAAAATGGCTTCGCTTGGGCAAATGGTTGCGGGTGTTGCCCATGAGGTAAATACCCCTATTGGACTAGGTATAACCGGTTCCACCCTATTACGCGATAAACTTGCAGAAATTTGTACACAGTTTGAACAAAAAACCTTAACCTCAACTCACTTAAAGCGTTTTATTGACGATGGCATTGAAAACCTCGATCTCATTTATCGAAACCTGAATCGAGCAGCAGAACTTGTTTCAAGCTTTAAAAAGGTCGCAGTGAATCAAGATAGTGAGAGTACCTCACAAGTTAATCTTAATAACTTATTAAGTGATGTGGTGCTTTCTATGCGTTCAGAAATACAGTACCGCAACCCTAACATAACAATAAACTGTGACAAAGACCTGAATATAGAAACCAAATCAGGGCCCTTACAGCAAGTTTTACAGCAACTCCTAAGTAACTCTGTGATTCACGCATTTAATGATGATAAAGACAACGAAATCACCTTTAACGTACAAAAGAATGAATCAAACTTCACTATTCATTATTTTGATAATGGTATCGGTGTTGAAAAGTCAGTAAAAAAACGTATTTTCGATCCATTTGTTACCACTAAGCGTGGTGAAGGTGGCAGTGGGTTAGGCATGCATTTAGTTTACAATTTAGTCACTCAAGCGCTTGGTGGCAGTATTGTGTATGACGAGTTAGCGCAAGATGGGGCACACTTCATTATCACCTTACCAATGAATGAAGGTGGAATACGATGAGAAGTATTGTTTTTATATTGCTGCTGTTTTCATCGTGGTCGGTTTTTGCTAAATCTCCAGATCAAGTTAAATCTGCTTTTTTGTTTCAGATTGCAAAGTTTGTCGAGTTTACCCACGATGACATAACCCGCCCTATTTCATTTTGTTTTTATGACTTAGAGTACGGACCAGGTGCGTTCCTAAAAGATAGAAATGAACTGCAAATTAACAAAAAACCAATCAAGGTTATTTTAGTGAAAAAAAGTCAGCAAATTTCTGAACTTTCTCAGGTTTGTGATATCACATACGTTGATGAAACATTAGAAAATGATATACTTCCACTTTGGACCGATACAATTTCATTGGATACTTTAACCATAGGTGAAAGTATCAGTTTTTTAGAAAACGGCGGTATAGCCTCTCTGGTTCAAGAAGGAAATAAAATCCGACTGTATATCAATAAGCAGCACGTATTGCAGCAAAACTTTAAAGTGCAATCTCGATTGTTAGCTATGGCTAAGTTTTATCCAAATTGATTTTACTTGTTAACAATTGGATCTAATCCTATAATCTCTAGTATTCGGTTTTGCTTGGTAATACCGAATTTTTGTAAATAAAATTTCCGAAAAGGTTAATATACAATGCAAACGCCAGTCATTCTGATCGTAGAGGATGAAGACGTAACTCGACTAAACCTCGTTAGTTTATTTGAAGCTGAAGGTTACAAAGTTATTGAAGCCATTGATGGCGATGATATGCATGACAAGCTTACAAATAATGATGATGTGAACCTTGTAGTTATGGACATCAATCTGCCAGGTAAAAACGGGCTAATTTTAGCACGTGAGCTACGCCAAAAACGCAACGTTGGTCTAATTTTCTTAACTGGTCGTGACAACGACGTTGACCGCATCTTAGGTCTTGAGATTGGTGCTGATGATTACATCACAAAACCATTCAACCCACGCGAATTAACAATTCGTGCGCGTAACCTTATTACACGTACAGCGCTTGGTGGTGAAGAAACAAACCTTGAAACAAATGGTGTGATTACATTTAACGGTTGGGAACTTGATGAAAACAGCCGTTGTTTAACATCGCCAAGTGGTGATGCTAAACGTTTACCTAAAGGTGAATACCGTGCACTGCGTCTAATGCTTGACTCTCCTGGTCGTATCTTCAGCCGTGAGCAACTTATTAAGCACATGACAGGTCGTGAGCTGCGTGCTAATGACCGTACTGTAGACGTTACTATTCGTCGTATCAGAAAACACTTTGAAAGCGATAACAGCACATCTGAGCTTATTAGCACCATCCATGGTGAAGGCTATCGCTTCATTGGTAAAATCGACAGCTAATTAGAATTAACTTTCTAACTGTTGTAAAAATGATTGGAGGGCGTCACGCCCTTCATTTATTTTAGCTGCTAAAACATCCAGCCACTGTTGTAACTCTTCACTACTTTGTTCAAGCGCGCCGTGCTCCATCTTCTTCGCGTGTAACTGCACATCATTTAAGCCCACAGAGCCAGCCGCACCTTTTAGTTTATGGGCAACAGACTTATACTCTTCTCTATCATCTGATGCCAAAGCATCTGCAAGCTCTGTTTGATACTGCGGGTTCAACTTATTGAATAACTCACAGCTACGATTAAAGATAACTAAACCCATTGAACCAACAAAGTCCTCAATGGTTTCTATATCGAGAAGCTCAACGCGAATACCCGATAAGTCTTTTTTAGTCACGGCTTTGATTGGCTCAGGCTGACAGTTTTGTTGCTGCTTAATATCAAATAGCTCACCGAGCATTTTATCAAGTTTAGTGGTGTTGATAGGCTTAGCGAGTGCCCCTTGAATGTTAATCCCTGCAAGCTCTTCTTCAGCACTACGAACGTTTGCAGTCAACGCGACTATAGGCAGGCCATCAAAATGTTCATCCTCACGGATTTGGCGAGCTACTTCGTCACCATTAATGTCTGGTAACTGCATATCAAGTAACACGAGATCTAAATCATCTTCGGTATAAACGAACGACAATGCATCTTCACCGGTTTCCGCCCAAATAACCTCATGCCCTCGTTGCTCAAGTAAGTTAGTGGCAATTTCAGCATTAAGAGGAACATCCTCAACCAATAAAATATTTAAACTACGCACAGCATAGCTTTTCTCTGTCGGTGCAATACAAAGCTTAAGCGGTATTTCCACAACAAATACACTTCCCTCGCCCTCTGTACTACTCACGTGAATTTCCCCTTTCATTGCAGTTACAAGTGCTTTCGTTACCGCTAGCCCAATGCCAGAGCCAATTGCATTGGTACCATTCACATCTGGTGCTTTATAATACATATCAAAAATACGATGTAGTTGCTCTCGTGGGATCCCTTGCCCAGTATCAGTGACTCGCATAACAAGCCAAGGACCATCAGGGCGGTTTTCACGGCGGCACTCAAGCTCAACATGACCTTGCTGAGTAAACTTCACAGCGTTATTAATTAAATTCCAAACAACCTGGCGTAAGCGAGTTGGGTCGAGCGACGCATAAACATCCAGCGTGCCTTTACGTTTAATATTAAACTCAAGCCCTTTTTGCTCAGCAATAAGGCCTGCAAAATTCACTACATCGTTGATAAAGTCAGCGACATTCACAGAGTCCGTGACAATATCTAATTGCTCACGATCAATTTTGTCTAAGTCAATAATATCATTAAAGATATTGCCAAGCGTTTCGGCACTAGAAAAAACTGTATTACACCAGCTACGCTGCTGCTTATCGAGCTCAGTATCAAGTAACATACGGGTTAAACCAACGATACCGTTTAAGGGAGTTCTTAGCTCATGACTTAAGGTGGCAATAAATTTCCCTTTATCTTTATATGCCGCTTCAAGTGCTTGAGCAGCCTCTTTACGGCTAGTAATATCACGGCCGAAAGCGAGCAAACCAATGTACTCCCCCTTTTCATTGATAAACGGTAACTTACGCATCTCAAACCAGCGTTTTTCACCATCCACAGGGTATTCAACATCCAAGGTAAGTGCTTGGTGAGTTTGTGCTACCTTTTTATCTGTACACAGCACTTCAGGAAGGTAATCACTAGGGTAGATTTCTTCAACGCTCTTCCCTATTAACTCTTCACTACTTTTACCCATCACTTGTTCAAACATTTTATTACAACCTGCAAAAACACCATTGTTGTCGCGGTAATAAAATAAATCGGGAGAGGAGTCGACGATTGAGCGTAGTAACATCCCTTGCTGTGCCAGCTCTTGCTGTGTTTTTTTACGTTCTGCGATTTCACGCCTTAGCTCTTCAATTGCTCTGTGCTTTGCATGAAAAGCCATTTTACGTTCATCAATCTCTTCATTTAAGCGACTGATATTGTCTTTTAGTGTTTGGTTTAACAGCTTTTCTTGCTTAGTTGCACTATCCAAATAACTGTAAGAGGCTTCTAACTGACGAATTGAGTTTAATAATACAGAAATTAAAAGTGGCGATACGACTGCGGTAAAAAACATCACCGCAAGAACATCAACCAAGGTAACTGTGCCCACAGCCACATAATAAAACATACATGACAGAATTAATGACATGACTAACAATAAGGCATAACAAACTGCGGCAGTTTTAAACTCACCATATTTGGAGATCAAGCTTGAGAGTGTGCGAGCCCACGGACTCAAAGACGAATCAATCATAGATAAAGCTTAGGCACATAATTGAAAAAAAACAGCATAGTTAATTTTACCACTATTCCTTTAGAAATATTCATATTGTGCGATAAACACAGAATTTTTTCATCAACGCCGATTTTTTATATTTTTTCATGTAAACTACCGCGCTTTAATAACTGCAAAGAAATGAGTATAACCATGCAAACCACAATGCCTGACATTGCTGATACAGCACCTGCTTTACAAACTGGTAAATTAGACTGGGTTGGCATGGGTGAAATTGAGCTCCCTTTTATTTTTGAATCTCACAATATTGCCCCTGTAAATGTGATTGCCAAGGCACGTGCTTTTGTAAACTTATACAAAGAAGATGCCAAAGGCATCCATATGTCGCGATTATTTTTGGCGCTTGATACCTTATCGACTGAGCAACACGTTAACCCGCAGACATTAGCACAAGCACTCGATGCTTTTATTACTAGCCATGATGATTTGAGCGACCGTGCACAAATTGAGTTTAAGTTTGAACTGCCGCTGCGTCGAAAATCACTGTTAAGTGGTAAAGTAGGCTGGAAAAACTACCCTATTCATCTTATAGCAAAAATAAACCAAGGCACCTTAAGCTTTGAATTAATGGTTGATGTTACTTACTCATCAACTTGCCCATGCTCTGCTGCACTTGCTCGTCAGTTAATTCAAAATGCCTTTGCTGAAAAATTTACTGACAGTCAACTTGATAAACAAGCTGTCCATGAGTGGCTTGGCAGCACAGAGGGAATAGTAGCAACACCACACTCACAACGTTCGATTGCCAATGTAAAGGTGAAGCTTGATAACAGCATTGAGAGCTTTGATGTTGTTGGTTTAATAGATGCCATTGAAAGCGAACTGAAAACCCCAGTACAAGCAGCCGTAAAACGTGAAGATGAGCAAGAATTTGCTCGCTTAAATGGTCAAAACCTGATGTTTTGTGAAGACGCTGCCCGCAAAATTAAAGCCCTGCTCGAGGCACAAAGCTACGCTGATTATTGGTTGCAAATTAATCACTATGAATCTTTGCATGCGCACGACGCCGTTGCCATTGCGGTAAAAGGTGTTGCTAACGGATATACCGCTTAATTCAGTAACTCCTCACAACTTAGGCACATAAATTGCTAATACAATTCAGTGTCAATTTGTTGTTGTGGAGTTACCAGATGGAATTCGCTTTATTATCAATTTTAGTTTTAGTCGTAGGGGCTTCTGTTGTTGCGTCAAAGTATACAGATGATGGCGGAAACCCATACCCTTTCACTCGTAAACAAAGTGTATTTACACAAGTAGAGAGTGCGTTTTTAAACCTTCTTGAACGTGCAGTAGGCGATCAATATAAGATTGTAAGTCGTGTTAAACTCATCGACTTAATTGACTGCAAACAAGGGCTTTCGCCTAAAGCTAAACGTGCTGCAATTACTAAAGCCAAAAACAAGCAATTAGACTATGTCTTAATTGATAAAGATAAGCTCACCATTGTTGCCGCAGTTGACCTTGTTAATAACACGAACAAGGATGGACACAAAGCGCAGCGTGATTGGTTTGTAAGTGGTGCACTTGAAGCAGCAGGTATTCCACATATCCGCATGAAAGTAAAAGCGGGCTACCAACCTAAAGAAGTGCGTGATGCGATTATGTTTAAACTCGGTAAACCTAGTGCAGCGCCACTAAGACCAACTCGCAACCGCGTAACAAAACCGGCCGTGTTGTCGCCTTCTCAGGCAAAAGCTCACTCAACAGCCTTGGCAGAAATATAGGGTGTCATAATTTTGGCAAAAGCAGACTTTAAGTCTGCTTTTTTGTTTTTACACTTGCTGAATTCTCGAAACTACTTAAGGTTGGGTATATAATCACCCTATTCAACCTAAGGAAACAAATATTATGCATGTTGGTATTATTGGCGCGATGGAGCCAGAAGTAAAAATTTTACGCGAAACCATGGTTAACCCAAGTGTAATGACAAAAGCTGGATTCACATTTTACACAGGTGAGTTAGCAGGTCATACTGTAACACTTGTTCAATCAGGCATTGGTAAGGTTGCTTCTGCAGTTGCTACTACGCTTTTAATTGACAACTTCACTCCAGATTGTGTGATTAACACAGGTTCAGCTGGCGGCTTTGAGGCTTCTCTTAACGTGGGTGATGTCGTTATTTCATCTGAAGTTCGTCACCACGATGTTGATGTAACAGCCTTTGGTTACGAAATTGGCCAAGTACCACAAATGCCAGCAGGTTTTGCTGCACATCCTAAATTAATTGAAGCTGCTGAACAAAGCGTAAGCCAAATCAGCGATGTAAAAACCATGATTGGTCTAATTTGCACAGGCGATTCATTTATGTGTGATCCGGTGCGAATCGATAAAGCACGTGCAGACTTCCCAACCATGCTTGCAGTAGAAATGGAAGGCGCAGCAATTGCTCAAGCCTGTCACTCACTAGACACTCCTTTTGTGGTTATCCGCTCTATGTCTGATATTGCTGGTAAAGAGTCTCCACAATCATTTGAAGAGTACATCGAAACAGCCTCTATTAATTCATCTAAAATGGTTGTTGCTCTACTAGAGAAACTGACGTCGGTGAGTTTATAAGGTGATTGCAAGTTTTGTTCAAACCCATTTGGACATTATTGTATTTTTTATAGCGCTCCTTGCTGAGCGCTTTTTCCCTTTAGTAAGCTGGTATCACCCCAATACACTACTGAGTGTTATTTTTTCTTCACTTGGCGATCGCCTTTACGATCAACATAATCCAAGAAGCTATCAGTATTTATCGTCAATACTTGCATTTACGCTTACAACTTTGCTGATTGTAGTACTGGTCATGTTATTTTTAGAGTTTGCCTTTTATCCTGAGCTGCTCAACGGGCTAATTCTTTACCTATTACTCAATAGCCGTGGACAAGAAAAGAAGACACTTCGAATTGCGCGCTTAGTTAAAAAAAATCAGAAAGCGGCTGCCAGAGAATTACTCGCGGGTTTAGTTGCACGAGATGTATCTCGTCTATCAGCCCCAGGGATTTGCAAAGCATGTATGGAGTCTTTACTGCTACAAAGCGCACGGCAGTATTTTGCCGTAATCTTTTTTTACTTGGTCGGCGGCGCAATAATATGCCTGACTTACCGTTTATTAACCCTTATTCACCAAGCATGGCGCGAAAAACAATTACCTAACAGCCCTTTTTTAATACCTATTGCTAAGCTGTTATTTGTACTTGAATGGATACCTATTCGACTCCTTGCCATTACACTTGCAGCAACAAACGCGAGTAAACAAAGCCTGCATTACATTAAACATTATGGACGCCATTTTTACCAAACCAATACTGGCTGGCTGCTTAGCGTAAGTGCGGCATCACTGGGTGTGCAACTAGGGGGGCCAGCTTTATACAAAGGTGTGCGCTTTAACAAAATGCGTGTGGGTACGGAGCGATTACCCTGTGCAGATGACATTCCTATTCTGATAAGCCGACTAAATCAGGCTAAAGCATTTTGGCTACTATTTATCATCTGTATTGAGATAATCACATTTCTGGCCTTTGCTTAACAAATACAAAAAAACCAGCCGAGGCTGGTTTTTATAATACGTCTAATTAACGCTTAAGCGACGGTGATTTTAGCAAACTTACGTTTACCTACTTGGTAAATTTCAGTACTGCCTTTAGCAACTTCAAGCTTAGTATCTGTTACTTTTTCTTCACCATTTATTTTTACAGCACCTTGTTTGATCATACGCATAGCCTCAGACGTACTTGCAACAAGATTAGCTTCTTTTAGTAAATTAGTGATAAATACAGTGTCTTCAGCAATCGTTACTGTTAATTCTGGGATCTCATCGGGTAAAGCATTTTTTTGGAAACGCTTAATAAAATCTTGATGAGCACCTTCTGCCGCTTCTTCACTGTGGAAACGTGCAATCATTTCTTTCGCAAGCTCAATCTTAATGTCGCGCGGGTTTGCACCGTCAGCAACACGCTGTTTAAGAGCTGCAATTTCTTCGATAGATAATGCACTTAATAAGTCATAGTAGCGCCACATTAGTTCATCGCTAATAGACATTACTTTACCAAACATATCATTAGGCTCATCAGTAATACCAATGTAGTTACCTAATGACTTAGACATTTTCTGAACGCCGTCAGTACCTTCAAGCAGTGGCATCATTAACACTGTTTGCGGTTTTTGACCTTCATCTTTTTGTAGCTCTCGGCCCATTAGTAGGTTGAAACGTTGATCTGTACCACCAAGCTCAACATCTGCTTCTAATGCAACTGAATCCCACCCTTGTACTAGTGGGTATAAAAATTCGTGGATAGCAATTGATTGACCACCGGCATAACGCTTTTTGAAGTCATCACGTTCTAGCATACGTGCTACTGTTTGACGCGCAGCCAGTTTGATCATACCTGCTGCACCTAAGTTTTCCATCCAAGTAGAATTAAATGCAACAGTTGTTTTTGCAGGATCTAGAATCTTAAATACTTGCTCTTTATATGTTTCTGCATTAGCAAGTACATCTTCACGAGTTAACGGCTTACGCGTCACATTTTTACCCGTTGGGTCGCCGATCATGCCGGTAAAGTCACCAATAAGGAAAATAACCTCATGACCTAAGTCTTGAAAGGTTTTCATTTTATTAATTAAAACCGTATGACCTAAATGCAGATCAGGCGCCGTTGGATCGAAACCCGCTTTAATTTTAAGCTTTTTACCAGACTTTAGTTTTTCAACTAATTCGTCTTCAATTAATATCTCTTCTGCACCGCGTTTTATCTCAGCTAGAGCGGTTTGTAAATCCACTGTGTATTACTCCAAAAATTCAGCTTACCGGGCGTGGTGGCCTATCAGGGTTAAAAATAGAGCTAAAAATGATTAAATTTAGCAAGTTAGCTCCAGAAAAACTGCACCAAGAGCAAGCCAACTTAAGTATTTTAAGCATCAGCCTAGTGGAGCAGCGCGCGTGATTGTTCTTTATACCGCGTTATTGCATTTTTATGAAGGTACTTTAGTTAACTAATGCATATTTAGCTTAACATCAGACATATGCTGCAAATTTAACCAAAAAAGATTAACACGCTGAGCAATTCTAGCGTAAAATAGCGCTAGTTTAAATCTACAAAACACTGGTATTTGCTCTATTTTAGGTATATCCTGCAATATTAGTAATTAATTTTCTTGACAGCAGAAAAAGGCACGTTATGGTTCACGTAGTGCATAAACTCCCCAAAAAACACAAACTGCTTATTCTCGGTTTGGTTTCTGCTATTATCGGCTTAGCATTATTACCGTCAGAAAAAGCCACCGCTTCAAAGGATAACAGTGCCGACGCACTTGAAATTGGCAAACGCTACGAATTACAAGTTAAAGTTGATGATAACGAAAAACTAACTGAACTAAATTCAGAGCAAGCAGCTGCTAAATTACCAGAATACGACCTTGTCGATCATCAAGTACGTAACGGCGATAATCTAGCACTTATTTTCAAACGCGCGGGCTTTTCGGCGCAAACATTACATAAACTAATCAACACAAATGCTGAAACGCGTAAATTAACCAAAATTCACCCTGGTGAAATTTTGAGTTTTGCTACAGCTGATGACGGTTCTCTTGCACAGCTTCGTTATGTAATTTCAAAAACCGATACTCTGTACGTTACTTTAAATGATGAAGGTCACTACGACACAGCAATCGATAGTAAAGAAATCGAAACCTTGAGTAAATCGGCCGGTGGCGAAATCAGCAATAGCTTTTGGACCTCAGGTATCGCCGCAGGGTTAAGTGAACGCCAAATAATGAATTTTGCTGACATCTTTGGTTGGGATGTTGACTTTGCAAACGACATTCGTAAAGGCGACCAGTTTGGTCTTATTTACGAAGCGCATTATGTTGATGGCGAGTACATAGGCGACGGCAAAATAATTGCCGCTGAATTTATCAACCAAGGCGAACGCTATTCTGCAATTCGTCATACTGATGGAAACTTCTACACACCTGAAGGCCGTAGTATGAAAAAAGCATTCTTGCGTGCCCCTGTTAACTTTAAATATATAAGCTCAAGCTTCAACCCACGTCGCTTACACCCAGTAACGAAGACTGTAAAGCCGCATAATGGTATTGACTACGCTGCTCGTACGGGGACACCGGTGGTTTCTGCTGGTAATGGTAAAGTGGTTAAAGCTGGCTACAGTAAGTATAACGGTAACTATGTATTTATTAGCCACGGCACTCAATACGTGACTAAATACTTACACTTGAACAAAAAGCTTGTTAAAACAGGTCAAAAAGTAAAACAAGGTCAAAAGATTGGTACCGTTGGTGCAACAGGTCGTGTTACAGGCCCTCATTTACATTATGAGTTTTTAGTAAATGGCGTTCACCGCAATCCTAAAACAGTTAAACTGCCTAAGTCAGAGCCACTACCACGTGATGAGTTAGCTAAGTTTAAACCAATTGCAGACAACTTCTTAGCGCAGCTTGAACGCAATCGTGAGCTACAACTGGCACTTAACAAGTAATCGCTAAAGTTGAATAATTAAAAACCCCAGTAACTAAGTTACTGGGGTTTTGCTTTATAACCACACTGTATCTCTGAACTAACACATAGTGCGAGTTAGATTACATCTTGCTTTTTACTTTGTTAGTTGCCTGACTTAAAGCTGGTTTATCTGGCCAGAAATGTTTGGGGTAACGACCTTTCATCTCTTTCTGTACTTCTTTATAACTAGTTTGCCAGAAATTCTCTAAATCTTGAGTGAGTTGTAGTGGCCGCCTTGCTGGCGACAATAGCTCCATTAGAAGGGGTAACTTGCCCTGTGCAAGCAAGGGTGTGCTAGTCATGCCGTAAACTTCTTGCATGCGTACACTCAGCTTTGCAGGTCCATCTAGCTGGTATGTAATTCTCACATTTGAGCCACTGGGGACGGTTAAACGCAGCGGCAACAACTCATTTAGTAAACTCTGCTGGTGCCAATCAAAACAATTTTTTAAAGCTTCACTGTAATTAAGCTTTTTTAATTGCTCTACGTTTTTTATCTCATCAAGGAAAGGTGCAAGCCACTGATTATTAGTCGTCAATTCGTCACTACTAATAACTGGAAATGACTGCGGCAATAATTTACTCGCTAAGCTCATTCTAATTAGTAATTGCTCACTTTCGCTTTGCTCATTAAATAGTGAAAAGCCTTTTTTGTTGAACAAATTTAGCCATGCTTTAGTGCGCTCGGCCTTATCAAGAGGCAGTTTACTTGGCTGGATTGCTACTGTAATTGCCCCTAGCTTTAGTTCCTCTTGATGAATAAAACGTCCAGATTTTTCATCGTATTCACAGCGGGTTTGCTCTGAAAATAAATGCCCTAGCTGATCTTCAAGTTCATTTGGTAAAAATGCGACTGCCGCAAATATTCGACCCCCTTTGTGGCCGCCCATACTGGCAATAGCGAGATAGTCATCGTTATGCCAAAACTCATCACTTAAGTCGGCCCCCGCGCCATTAGTGAGCAAATAGCCGTTGCCACGCTTTTTCGCTAAGCGATCTGGGAATGCAAAAGCCACCAGCAAAGCAAGGGGCTGCATATTTAGCTCACGCACTGCCTTCAAATTTAAACGTGATAGCCAATAGTTTAATTGTTGCTTAAACAGTGGATGAGGCTTTGTATGCATGCTGTGAAGTGCAAGCTTAAGATCAGCAGGTATACTCACACGACTCTCAAGCAGCGCCACTAAGTATGCAGCGAGTTCATAAATTCCCGGCATACTTGCTTGAAGTTGCTTAGCCTTAATAAGCATATGTGATAAACGAATATCCGCTCCAAAACTAAGCATTTGGCTACCGATTTTTGTTAGTTTTTCATTTTCATCAAGCGCTTCAAGCATTTTTAAAAGTGCTGTTGCGTGTTTAATTTGCTGTGGGCTTGGTGCATCAAGAAGGTTTAGTTCAGTAACAGCTGCGCCCCACTGCTTAGTTTCAAGCAGTAGTTGGCTAATATCACTTGTTAGGATTTCTGGGGCGTCATGGCTGTTACGACGTTCAAACGTTTGCTTACTACCTAGACGATATACCACACCAGCTTCTAAACGCCCTGCACGGCCTGCGCGTTGTACCGCAGAGGAACGAGAGATGCTTTGGGTTACAAGTTCAGTTACCCCAGTTTTTAAGTTGAAGCTGGCTGCACGGCGCTTACCGCTGTCGACAACAATACGGATCCCTTCAATCGTTAAGCTGGTTTCGGCTACATTTGTTGTCAGCACGACTTTTCGCTTACCTTGTTGTGCAGGAGCTATAGCAGCTTGTTGCTCTCCTTTGCTTTGTTCACCAAATAAAGTAAACACTTCGCAATCATCAGCAAGATCGTTCAATGCCTGTTTTACACGTAAAATTTCTCGCTGACCTGGTAAAAACACCAAAGCACTACCAGTTTGCTCATTGAGTGCTTGCTTAATAACCGCAGGTATATCCTCTAACCATCGGCTTTCATCTTTAAGTGGAACATAAATTTCATCAATTGGGTAACTTCGCCCTTCAGATGATATTATTGGGCAGTCAAAAAACTCACTGTACCGTTCACCGTCTAAGGTGGCCGACATGAGTAAGATTTTTAAATCGTCTCTAAGGGCTGCTTGTGTTTCAAGCGCAAAAGCGAGGGCTGTGTCTGCGGCAATCGAGCGTTCATGAAATTCATCAAAAATAAGTAAATCGACACCGGTTAACTCAGGGTCATTTTGTAGCATCCGTGTCAGCATCCCTTCTGTCACAATTTCCAGCTTGGTTGCATTACTAATTTTTGATTCACCCCTAATGCGCAAACCAACACTTTCACCAACGGCCTCATTTTGTAAAGACGCCAAGTATTGAGCAATATTACGTGCAGCCAAACGCCTAGGTTCAAGCATAACAATCCGCTTGAAGTGGCCTGCTTGCATCAGCGTTAATGGCAGCCATGTTGATTTACCTGCCCCTGGTGGTGCTTGCAGCAAAGCCATAGGGTTATTTTGTATCGTTGTTAACAATGATTGGTAAATATCTTGTACGGGCAGCACGTTTCTTTCTCTTACTTTATTTTTAGCTATTGTAACAAAAACAGTCGACGACAATGACTCTCCCTTGCAAGAAAAAGTTACAGGGTTTTATAAATAACTAAGAACAAATTGCAGTAAAAAATAAACGCCTTATAGTTAAAGCTCATTACCTACAATAATTTCAATAACTTAACTGATTAAATTGAATGGCATATCAATTGCTTCTATTAAAGTGAATGTTTAACAAAGTAAGGAGATAATGATGAACAGCGATCGTTTAGAAGGCAATTGGAAAGAGTTAAAAGGTAAAGTGCAACGTAAATGGGGCGACCTTACCAATGATGATTTAGATAGAATCGAAGGTAGCCGTACAGAGCTTGTTGGTAAAATCCAGCAAAAATACGGCAAATCGAAAGAAGAAGCAGAGCGTGAAGTTAATGACTTTGAGAAAAGCCATTAATTTTGCAACCTAACAAAAGCCGCCATCGGCGGCTTTTGTACTTATTTTGTTAGTGCTATTGCTTGGCCTGCAAGAGAAAACACATTTTTAAGCATTAACTTTAAAATATGCCTGATGGATGCATACGTAAATGAGATTGCTTTAAATGGATAGCCGCAAAAAGCCAGCATGTAACCTAAAATCCCCTTCACATCACTCGTATAATTTTTAGAGAGATCGATACTGTCGGTTAATGCTTTAGCAATTTGGTCATAGACGGTAAGCGTATTCGTGTAGTGGTTTTGTATCGCATATAACTTGCCTGTATCACGTAAATATGTGATTAATGCAGCGCCTATTTTTCTTGCCCATCTTGAAGTACGGCTGCACTCTAATCGCTTATCATAATCAAGCCTGACTTCTTCTTGAATCCGTTTTTCCATACCTTTATTGATTGCAGCATAACTTTTAAAATTACTCGCAGTATGTAAGTAGCCTGGCGTCTGGTCTGTCATACTATGGGCTTTTGGAGTAATTGTTGCAGCACCATTTAAAATATATTCTTGCTCCGTATGCATAAATGGCCAGACAGGCACTAAAGGTACGGGGTCAGCGGCATGCACACAGCGATAAATATGGTTATTTGTTGCAGCTTCTGTCTGTATAGCAAAGCTATGATAACCAACTCGTGGAGCACCAAAAGTATAAAGCTTCACATTTGCACCAAAGTGATTTTTTAACCAATTCGCAGCTAAATTAGCCAAAGCACCGCCTAAGCTATGACCCACAACATGTATATTTAGCTTTTTGCTCGCTTTTTTACTAAAAAATTGTTCTAACTGCTTTCTAAATGAGTTAAAAGTGTGATTAAACCCCGCATGCACAGGCTGACTATTGCTACAGGTACTCAAACCACAATTAAGGTCAGTAATCACATCTCGCATTTTTGCCGTGCCGCGTAGTGCTAAGACATAATCACCTTCAAACAGTCCCTTTTTGCCTTTTGCAATGCAACCAAAGTTGGTCGAATGAGTAAAAACGCGTTCAAGAATAGAGCCACTGACACCTTTGATAGAGCCAGCTTCCATTGAAAAAGTATGTTCTAATCGGCCATAATATTCAGTAGACTCTAATGGGGCCCTTTCCAACGTTTCATAGGCCAATGCGGCAAAATCAGCAGCAAAAGCTGGCGTTAATGTTTTCATATTTATTTCCCTATATTAGAATTAATGGTCTTCATCATCAGATTCAATTTCCGATAATCCATAGTATGAGTCTAGATCTATAACTTCAAAGTCTTCATCCCAACGAGCTATACCACCAGCACTTAGTTTATAACCTTCGACTTCATCATTTCTGAAAAAGAAAGATACTTTTTCATCAGATATATCTGCTTTCAAACAACTTAATTTTTTAGCATATTCATGACGATACTTTGTACCTGATAACCTTGATGTCCATAAGATATATTTAGTGCCTTCATAAAAAAGCGTTATAATTTGAGATGTGAAAAGCTCTGCAAATGGCACAGCTGGTTGGTTAGAGCGAATATTGGCTTCTGGAAAAGAAAAGCCGCCTTTGTCATCGGTAAATACATAGTTTTCTACATATTTTCCGTCAGAGAAACAAAGTAGCCTTTCTATTTTTGCGTTAATTAAAGGTTTGCCATTTTCACTAACTTGGCCTTTGACTTCGGGGCATAGGTGTACCTTGTATGCACCAAAATAGTTACCCAACTTCTTAAATGATTCTAAGAGTGACATTAAAAATGAGCCTCAAAACAGGCTGTGAACTTAACGGGAAGAAGATGTTGATGATATTCCTTATCTTGACTCACTATTCACATGCCCTTGTAAATAATGAGCACATAGTACACAACTCAGCGATAAAAAAAAATAGTATCATTGTAAATAATTGTGCCTCAAAACTATGCCAAGCAGATTAGTCTTTAGGTATTTTGCTTTTTAAAACTTGCTTGAAAATTGATATTGAAAGTTATTTAAAGGAAAGAAGTTAACGCTATGACGAGGCTTAAGTGTTATGACTGACACTCTTGATCATCAGATTCAGTATCCGATATACCAAGATAAGAATCTACATCTATAACTTCAAAGTCTTCATCCCAACGCGCTATACTCGCAGCTCGAAATTTATAACCCAGAACTTGATTATTTTTAAAATGAAAAAAGACCTCCTCATCAGATATATCTGCTTTCAAACAACTTAATTTTTTAGCATATTCATGACGATACTTTGTACCTGATAACCTTGATGTCCATAAAATATATTTAGTGCCTTCATGAATAAGCGTTATGATTTGAGATGTGAAAAGCTCTGCAAATGGCACAGCTGGTTGGTTAGAGCGAATATTGGCTTCTGGAAAAGAAAAGCCGCCTTTGTCATCAGTATATACATAGCTTTCTACATATTTTCCGTCAGAGAAACAAAGTAACCTTTCTATTTTTACGTTAATTAAAGGTTCACCATTTTCACTCACTTGGCCTTTAACTTCGGGGCATAGGTGTACCTTGTATGCACCAAAGTAGTTACCTAACTTCTTAAATGATTCTAAGAGTGACATTAAAAGTGAGCCTCAAGACAGGCGGTGAACTTAAGAAGAAGATGTTGATGATATTCCTTATCTTGACTCACTATTCACATGCCCTTGTAAATAATGAGCACATAATACACAAGTTAGTGATAAAAAGTAGCATCAGTAAAAATAATTGAGTCGGCGGGGCTTATTAGGCTGGCTCGTGTTTGGCCAAATCTGGCTCAGCAACTGTTTGGTTTTTACCTTGAGATTTTGCTTTGTATAATCGCTTATCAGCGATATTTAAGCACTGATCAATACTGTCCATATGGGTTCGCTGATACAAACCAATACTTAAACTCACATTGAAGGAATGCTCACCACTTTTAAATGTATTATTTGCTAGGTGTGTGTGTATTTCATCAGCAACGTTTCGTGCGCGAAGTTCATGCCCTTTTGGGATTACAATTAAAAACTCTTCACCACCCCAACGCGAATTAATGTCTTCATCGGTACACACTTTCTTAAAGATATCGGCAATAAAGATAAGCACTTCGTCACCCACTTGGTGACCATAGGTGTCATTCACTTGTTTAAAGTTATCAACATCAATTAAAAGAAACACGGCCCCCTCTTCAAAGCAACGACTTTGCATACACTCTGTCGCATAATGTCGGTTTGATAAATCGGTCATGGCGTCGGTGCGGGCCAGCTTTTTGTTTATTTTAAGTTGCGCTATGAGCTCACGACTATACTTATTTCGGTAATACTCATAGAACGCACCAAGAATGCATAAAATTGAGAAACACAGCATAACTCGTGTAGGAAAGTAATGACTTGGATAACTGTAATAACCCAATTTGTCCGTGTAATAAAAGAGAGTTGAAATCACACAAGCAAGTACGATTAAATCTATCGCTCCGCGCTTTAAGCCACGAATGAAAAAGGTTACAGGCGAGGCAATAAATAACCATAAAGGACCTGTACCATGATTACCGCCAGACACTATCAAAAAGCACATAATCGCATACAAGGTGTAAAGCATCAGTATAGCAATTGTATGGTCACGATTTTTAATAATAAACGGACTGGCAAATACACCCACTGCAACCACTAGCATAGCACTAAGAACGGTGTAGCCATCTAAGTAACTAGTAATAGACATAAAAAAAGAGGTAACAGCCCCAATGAATGCAAATACACGTAAAAACCGTGCTTTATCTTGCTGACTTGCATTGACTGTATCGATCACACTTTTGCCTTGCGTTTATTATTGCTTATTCCTAAATAACTTTAACACAAATATCTAATAATGAAGGCGTAATACAGCTTTTCACATGCTAAATGCTTAACAAAAAGAATAAAGTATTAAAAATACCGGCCTTTTTGTTCATTAAGGCTAGGTTGTTTTTACCTTAAACAGGAGCAAAGCTTCTATAAATTAATTACTTATAGCACTATCAAAACTGAGTGCTAGGCACGTGAGAGGTTAGCCCTCTTTATAGGGCAGGTTACTTTAACTACGACGAACGGCTGCATGCGCGACTAACTCATCAAGTTGATTCTGATGCTGACGAGCCTGTTTTTGCTTGATCTGATGTGCTTTTTTAGCAATGACGCCCTCTAACCCCTTCGTGAATGAAAGTTGTTGGATACAGGCATGTTGTTGACGTGATTGATCGCCTTGTAGCTGCGTTACTCGTTCGGCCTGCTGCTGCGATAACCCATGTAGAATGTGTTTCATGCCTGCTAAATTTTGCAAACCAATTGCATTACCCATCTGGTTGTTTGTTTGCATATCGTCGATAAATTGCTTTAATTGGGCTAATCGCTGTTGTTCTAACTCGGTTTGCTGTTTTAAAACAGCCTGCTCAGAGAGCATGCTATCAAGCTTTTCTTGCTGCATATTTTTAAACTTATCTAGCATCATGTTTTCCTATTAACTGCGAAAGCTGTTGATTTGTAGTCGCAAAGTCTGCTTTTTCATTTAATGATTGGCATAAGAATGCTTCTATTTGTGGATACAAGTGTACAGCTAAATCCAATTCAGTATCTTTCCCTGCTTGGTAGGCACCAAGCGGTATTAATTCATGTACTTGTAGGTATCGACTGTAGAGCTTTTTAAGCTTATAACAAAAGGCAAGCTGCTCAGAGGAGACAATGTTAGGCATAACACGACTTATAGATGCGCCAATATTAATAGCTGGATAATGACCTTTTTCTGCAAGCGTTCGGTCCAATACAATGTGGCCATCTAAAATAGCCCGCGCATTGTCCGCAATCGGATCTTGCTGGTCGTCCCCTTCTGCTAATACCGTGTAGATAGCGGTCATTGAACCTTTACTTTTTTCACTGTTTCCAGAGCTTTCAACTAACTGAGTCAACTTACTAAATACCGATGGCGGATACCCCTTAGCGACAGGCAACTCGCCAACCGCAAGGCCTATTTCTCGCTGTGCTTGCGCATAGCGAGTTAAAGAGTCCATCAATAACAGAACATTTAAATCTTGGTCGCGATAAAAAGCAGCCAATTGATGACTTAACTCCGCCGCTTTTGCTCGCAAAAGCGGTGAATCATCAGCAGGGGAAGCAATTACGATGGCCTTTTTGAGCCCTTCTGGGCCAAGACTTTGCTCTATAAATTCTTTCACTTCCCAGCCACGCTCACCAACTAAAGACACGATTACAACGTCTGCACTGGTAAAGCGAGTCATCATGGCCAGTAGCTTACTTTTACCGACACCAGAGCCTGCAAAAAGCCCTAAACGCTGCCCTTTTCCAACGGTAAAAAGACCGTTTATTGAGCGGACTCCCACATCCAAGGGCTCGCTCACCCCTTTACGCTGCAACGGGTTCAAAGAGGGTTGTTTTTTTAGAACGCAATCAGCTCCTAAATCAACACGACTTAAGTTACCTAAATCGTCTATCGGTTGCATTTGTGCATCAATTACTCTTCCGAGTAAAGACATATCAATCTTTATCGCTTGTGTATCAGCAACAGCTCTGACTCTCGCACCAGCGTATAAACCATCTGCTTTATTTAGTAGCATCAAGAACGCTTTGGTATCATCAAAACCAATCACTTGAGCATCATTCCACGTACCATCAATGCTCTCGACTTGGTATTTTTTTGCCATTAAAAACTGCCCGCCGACAGCTGTTAATGTCATACCATTGACTCTTACAAGACGACCGTAACTTTGAATTAAAGGCGGGGCTGTCAGCTGTTTTGTCGCAGTACTAAGAACATGAGATAACACAGTATTACTCATGAATAACTTGACCGTTAAGAAGGGCTGGCGTTATATCAGTAAGTACAGCATCTAAACGCTCTGAAAGAGATAAGCTATGGCTTTGCTCACTAGAAATAAGCTTTACGCTGCCACTTGCAAGTTGAGGTTCAAAACTCACTGTTAGGGGTATTTTATCAAAGCTTGAATCGTCAAAAAGAGCCGCATCAGCGCTAGAAAAAACAATTTCGTTAACATCATCTCGCCCTGCTAATAAATTGAGGGCCTGTTCGACTAAATCAATTAAGCAATTAGGCTGCAAAGTTAACTCACAGGCAATTACCTGCTCCGCGACCTTCGCAACTAACACACTAAGATCTTTTAGTACTTCATTAGACAGCAGATTAAGTTGTTGCTTTGTTTGCTGTGTTAGCACATCGAATTGTGCCAGCATTTGCTGCTTTAATTCTAGTTCACGCTCTTGCAATAATAGTTCAGCTTGCTGCGAGACCCGCTTTTCTATATCAGCTTGTAGCGCCGCTTGACCTTGCTTTAATCCCTCATCAAAGCCTTTTTGCCAAGCAGCCTGTTCAGCTGCATCAATACGCTGCTGAACACTCTGGTGCTGCTGTTCTTTTGTTAACGTTGGAAACTGATAAGCTTGCATAGCACTTAACCCGCGGTCTCTTCTTCGTATAGCTGATAAGTGATTTCTTCTCGCTTGCTCATATCACGTACAATACTCATGATTTCACGACGTGCAGCATCCACTTTACTCACCGGCTGTGATGTTGTTGCTTCTAACTGCTGTTGATAAACTTGCGCTAAGCGTTTTGGTAATGCCCCCAAAAGGCGTGCAACAATTTTTTCATCTGCACCTTTTAATGCCATCAACCAAAGCTCGTCAGGTACATCGTTCATTAATTGAGAAAGGGTCTCATCACTTTGCAGTAATAAACTGGCAAAGTCATACATACGTTCTTGTACTGCGTCTGCCACTTGTAAATCATGCTTTTTAATAACTTCAATAATTTGGCTTTTATTGCCGTTATATCGGCTCATAATATCTGCAACTTTATCAACTCCATTTACCTGAGAGCCGACTTGCTTGCCAACAAATTCAATACAAGCTTCAATGGTTAATCGAATATCATCCATCACATGCTCACTGACTTCTCGTAAGCTGGCAATACGGTATAACAGGTCTTCGTGCTTTGCTTCAGGAAACAATGCAATGACAGCAGCGGCTTGATCGGCTGGTAAAAACGCTAAAAACAGTGCTTGCATTTGCACATGTTCATGCTCTAAGAAACGTACAATTAGCTCAGGTGGGATCCACTCTAAACGACGCAGATCATCACTCATCGCGCCACCATAAATATCATCTAACATGCCACGTGCAAGCTTACGTCCAACGGCTTTATCAAGTGCTCTTTCAAGGTACAGCCTTGATGCGCCATTAACCCCACTTTCGTTACGGTAACAATCGAAAAAACTGGTGAGCGTGTCAGCTACATCATTTTTTGTAATGTTAGAAATACTGGCCATTCGCTCTGAGATTGCCTGTACCTCACGGCGACCGAGTTTACGGATCACACTTGCTGCATTTTCTTCGCCCATACTGAGCAGTAAAATAGCAGCTCTATCGAGTGACGCACGAGCAGGTGCTGACATTGTCACATTATCTTGATTTACTTGACTCAACTTCAACTCCTTGCTCTACCCAATATTTAATCACAGAGGTTACACGCTCGGTTTCTCGGCTTGCTAATAACTGCATGTGTGCTATTTGCTCTTCAAAATCACTGCCTATCTTAGGCAATGCAATATTTTCACCTTCCTGCTCAGGCTGTTCATTTTTGCTATCTCGCTCAAGTGCGCCATCCAGAGGTGTACTTTGTCTTTCATAGGCATCGCTTTTAGCAGCAGCTAATTTTTCTTGCTCATTTTCGCTTGGTGGTGAAGCTGTTGTTTTGCCTTTAATCAAATGATTTACCAGCGGTCTTACCGCAAAGAAAATAAGCATTAAGCTAATAAAAGTACCGAAAATGTAACGAGCATACTCTCGAATTTCAGGCATTTGCCACCATTGTAATCCGTCAGACGGTACAAAAGGTTTTGCTTCAACAAATGCAAAACTGGTGATATTGAACTGATCGCCACGCTGCTCATTAAAACCGGTGGCTGTTTTAACCATTTCGCCTAAAGAATTTAGGCCTTCTTGGCTCCAACCTTCAGCTGTGGCAGCGGCTTGTTCATTAACAAGTACAGATACGCTCATTGAGCTTAAGCGTCCAACTTCAAAACGAGTATGGGTAACAGAGCGGCCATTTTCATATTCACGGCTACTTTCACTGCGTTCAGACACTCGCTCATTTTCAGCCTCTTCACCTTCTTGATCTGGCAGTGGAGGTTGATTAGCCAGTGAACCTGGAATACCACCGGCAAATTGGTCTTGTCGAGAATCTGATTTAACCAATTCTTGCTTTAACACCCCTTGTGGGTCTACCGCTTCACGTGTTTCTTCAACAACGCTAAAATCAACATCTGTTGAAACCTGAATTCGAAAATTTCCTTCACCTAAAATAGGCAGTAACATAATTTCAGCGCGTTGCTCTATGTTACGTTCAACCTTTTCGATAAAAGCGAGCTTCTTATCACTTTCTTTACCAACGGGAGTGGTATCAAATAAATCACCCGACAGTAACTTGCCGCGCTGATCGACTACTGATACATCTCGCGGGTTTAAACCAGGTACTGAGCCAATGATGAGTGAAATAATAGCTTCTACTTGTTCAGGTTTTAGTTCATGCCCTGGCGCTAAATCAACCATCACAGATGCAGCTGATTTTTGCTCTTCCCTGCCTATAAATAAGCTACGCTTTGGTATTGCTAAATGTACTCGCGCATTGCGAACACCTTGCATATTAATAATGGTGCGGGCAAGTTCTCCCTCCAAAGCATGTTGATATTGCATCGATTCCATAAACTGGCTTGTGCCCATCGATACTTTAGCACTGAGGTTATCAACGCCCTCAGGCATTGAAGCTTTAATACCACGTGCCGCTAGAGTGATCCGTGCGTCTGCTAGTTTTTCTTGAGGAACTAAAATATTGCCTGTGTCGTTATCAATGCGAAATACAATTTGTTCTTTATCCAATATTTCTAAAATATTGGCTTTATCGTAACTTTCTTGGTTCCCATAGAGCGGCACGTAGTTCTTTGCTGATGTCCACAAAATAACAACGATAGTTGCAGCTACTAACGTCGCTAACAAAGCGATTGTCGCGACATTTCTATCATGGCTTTTATTTGAAAAGTTTATTTTATTTGAGAAGTTTACGACTTTTTCACGTAGGTTTGTCTCCCCAGACATCGGCGGTACAGCTTTAGTTAATTCGCCTTTCATAACAACCTCTACAGTGACATACGCATGACATCATCAATGCCATTAAGTAGTTTATTGCGTACTTCCATTAACATTGAGAAGCTTAGGCTCGCTTTTTGACTGGCGACCATCGCCCCAACAACATCATCTGTTTGCCCCGTATCTACCGCATGCATCATTTGCGATGAGATATTTTGTTGCTCATTAACCGCGCGAACAACTGTTTTGAATTCGGTACTAATTGCTGCGTCTTGGTATTTACTTGCTGCAGGCGCAATGGTCTCTGCCGCAGCTAGTTGCTGCATACCAGTCATTTTTCCAAGCAGAAGGCGTTGACTTTCAATAGGTGACATTACTCTGTTCCTTAAATTAAGCGATTGCGTCTATATCCATGCCATACTCACGCATGGCGGCTATTTTGTATCGAAGAGCTCGGGTACTCACACCGAGTGCCTCTGCGGTTTGGGTTCTGTGTCCTTTGAAACGGCTAAGTAAATCATAAATATAATCAAATTCAGCTTGTTTCTTGCTATGTTTTAACTGTGACGCACTGGTTGTCGTTAGTGCTTTAACGTTTTCGGGTAGGTTTAGATCTGCCGCTTGAATTTCAACACCGCGAGCCATCACTAATGCCCTTTGCACTACATTTTCCAGCTCACGAACATTACCTGGCCAGTGATAGCTATGCATTAACTGCTCTGCCTGTTGACTAAAGTGAAACTTCTCATCTCCGTATTTAGCAATAAAATACTTTGCTAATGGTAAAATATCGTCACTTCGGTCACGTAATGCTGGCCACATTAACGGCAATACATCTAAGCGGTAAAATAAGTCTTCGCGAAAAAGGCCTTTCTCTACTTGCTCACGCAGCGGCTTATTGCACGCTGCAATCACACGAATGTCGAGTTTAATGCGTTGATGACTGCCTAATCGCTCAACCTCTCGCTCCTGTAGGACACGAAGTAATTTGGCTTGTAGCTCTAAAGGCAGTTCGGTTATCTCATCCAGTAAAATAGTGCCGCCATTTGCAAGCTCAAACTTACCCGCTTGCTGTGCTACCGCACCGGTAAATGCACCTTTGTTATAACCAAATAACATAGACTCCAGCATATTTTCTGGAATAGCTGCGCAGTTAACCGCAATAAATGGCTTATCTGCACGTGGAGAAGATTGATGAATGAAGTTAGCTAACTTTTCTTTACCTGTGCCCGACTCACCCATAATGAGTACGCTTGCAGATGTTTGTGCTGCACGATTGGCAAGCCTCAGCACTTGTTGTGATTTCAGTGACACAGCAATTAAATCACTCACACCATGCTTCATAGAATCAGCGTTACGGATGGTTAGTTTTAGTTGATCAGCAAAAAACGGTTTAAGTAAAAAGTCGACAGCACCATTATTAAGTGAGTGTGAAGCAAGCTCACCTTGGTTCGATTCCACAAGGGTGATAATTTGTCCACCTTGATGAGTTCTTTTAACTAGTTTTACCAAGTCAACCAAGTTCATTTGTGCTTGTTGAGCATCAATTAATACCAGTTCAGGCTGATAACTCAAACAATAACCAATAGCATCGGGGATCGAATCTGTGTACAGAAGTTGATACTGCTCATCATTGATCGCCAATTCAATTTCACGTGATGGTTGTTCTGGCGCAAGCCATAGTAGATGTTTCTGATCCATATTCCTTCTCACACCTTAGCTTTTTTGACGAAATAGACGAATTAAGACGCGTCTATTTGACGACTGACCGTTCGAATCTGAATTGCTTGCCACGGGATAGCGTCCTCCGTGAGCCCTGATTTCAATTAACTTTGCATCGATCCCATACTCGATAAGTCGGGATGCCACATCATCTGCTCTTTCTTTCGATAACAAACGATTGGCAAGCGGAGAACCTACATTGTCTGTATGCCCATCAATCATGACTTTCTTAACTTTAGGATCGAGTTGAATATAACGAACTAGTTTCTCTAAATAACTCAGGTCTGCGGCACGTTTAACAACACGCTCTCCTGAGTCAAAATTAATTTCATAATCTCTCGCTTGTCGCCAAGACAAAGGTGCTAATTTTTCACGGCATTGCTGATATTGATCAATCGCGTTATCGCTATGAGTTGTAGGAAAAGTCAGTCTGAGCTGCTCATCACCAAACCCGACGATTGTATCTAACCAGTAGCCCTGCTTAATGGCGCTTAAAATAGGTGCAACACCTTGGTTAAACGTAACCTGTTGCTGCTCAATATTGGCTGAAAAGAATTGTATTGAAGGGGCAATCGCTCGTTTATCTTGCCAATCTGCTGTACGAGCAAATACCTGTACATCCGTGATATCACGCTCAGTTAACAGCCACTTAAAATCCAGATGCTGTGGCTCTGAAGGCTCGCTGATAATCGATAATTGTGCATAACTATCTAGTTTCTGGCTAAGCTGGCAATAAAAAGCATCGCCACTGACATACCATGTTGCCTGCTCATAATTTTGGGTAATTACGCGTTCAGCTTTCACAGGCAATGCATAAGCAGTTATAATGCCTACAACAATTAAAAAAGTTGCCTTAACAAGCTGATGTGAGTTATTCATTCGTATTCCAATTATCATAAACAGCCCAATTAGAGCTTTAACGTGTATAATAAGCGGAACAAATTGCCTGAAGAGGCGAATAGACGTGCCGCTAAGTTAATGTAACCCCACTATCATGACCTTGCGGTTTTAGACTGGAAGCTTTGCGTCCTACCCTTTCGGCGTAGTTTGCCATTTAATTGTCTTAGTGTTTCCAACTAAGTAACTGTTATTATAAAACAGTTAACAAGTACCTAATTCTTAATGATTATAGATAAAAAAAACCAAAAAGCAACATTATGGGTATTTATTCATATTAAATTCATACGCCACATACTATCCTAGGGAACCGATAATACTAACCTTAATGTTATCAGGCACTTCGTTATAAGAAAGCACAGATAAACCTCCCTTCGTAAATGAACGAGCATAGCGCGCCAGTAATGGTCTTAGCTGCGGAATAACAATCAACACAGGGTTAACACCTTGAGATTTCATTTCATCTGCAATCACAGGCATGGCTCGTTGAAACTGGCCAAGTAAATTAGGGTCTACAGCAAAACTATCCAATGCTACCTTCCCTGCTTGCATTGCTTGCTCTAACGAACTCTGCATCGTTTGCTCTAGTTTTTCATCTAAGCTATAAGCAGCTAATTCGTCACGACTTCCCATCACTTGTTTTACTAACACACGTTTTAGTGCACAGCGTACATCGGCAGCAAGTAGAATCGGGTCTTTTGTGACTTCAATACTGTCAACTAAAGTACCTGCAATAGTCACGATATCACCAATCGCAACATGCTCCTTAAGTAGCATTCTCATCACTTTTAGTTGCAGGTTAATTGGTAAAGACTTTTCAAGCGCATCAGCCAAACTAGGTGATACAGCCTTTAATCTTTCGTGTAAGTTTTGAATATCCTCATAACTGAACAACTCATCTAAATGCTCTTTTATCACTTTGCCCATATGCGTTGCGATCACAGTGGCTAAGTCGACAACTGAATAACCCATATTCAGTGCCTTGGCTTTATTTTGCTCATCAACCCACACAGCTTCCAAGCCATAAGCCGGATCTGTCGTTAGTTCACCATCTAACTGGCCGTAAGTATCGCCGGTGTTTAAAGCTAGTAGCTGCTTGGCATTCAGTTGAGCAGACGCAACGGCCACTCCCGCTAGTTTGATTTTATATTCTTGAGGATTAAGATTTAGATTATCTTTAACTCTGATTTCAGGTAACAAGAAACCAAGTTGTTCAGATAAGCTCTTACGCATACCACGTATTGTTTTTGCTAGTTCCTCGCCTTTTTCCTTATCGGCCAAATAAACTAAACGAAAACCAAGCTCAACGCTTAAAGTATCGACATGCGGAATATCTTGCCAGCTCAGAGCTGCTTGTTCTTGGGCAATTGTATCTGTAATGCTTTGCGCTTCTTCTAACTGCCCTTGTGGTGTCTTTTTGTAAAGTCGCCAAGCAACATACAAAAGAGGCAATGCAAAGCCAATAAACGCAAGGCTTGGCATACCTGGCACAATACCTAACACCAACATGACTAAGGCGGCGGTTAGAATAACTCTTGGTGAGGCAAGTAACTGGCTTCCCACCGCTTCACTCATGTCACCTTCATCGTTCATTCTGGTAACAATAATTGCTGCAGCAACAGCCAGCAGTAATGAAGGGACTTGCGCAACTAAGCCGTCACCAATTGTTAAAAGAGCGAAACGTTGAAATGCTTCAGCCATGCTTAAGTCATGCTGAAATACCCCGATACTGACACCACCCAGTAAGTTGATTACTAAGATGATCAGACCGGCTATTGCATCACCGCGTACAAACTTAGAAGCACCATCCATTGAACCATAGAAATCAGCTTCTTGTGCCACGGTGGCACGTCGTTCTTTAGCTTGTTCTGGGCCAATTAATCCCGCATTTAAGTCAGCATCAATTGCCATTTGCTTGCCTGGCATTGCATCAAGAGTAAAACGTGCTGCAACTTCAGAGATACGCTCGCCACCTTTGGTGATTACGACAAAGTTAATCACCATCAGGATAATGAATACGACGATACCGACAACATAGTTGCCACCAATCACCACTTCACCAAATGCTTGAATGACTCGCCCTGCCACATCAGAGCCTTCATGACCATGTAGCAAAACAACCCTCGTCGATGCGATATTTAGGGTAAGGCGCATTAAGGTTGCAACCAACAGAATGGTTGGGAAAACAGAAAAATCGAGCGGCTTTGAACTTGAAACAGCAACCAATAACACGATCACAGAAAGTACAATATTGAAGGTGAATAAGGTATCCAGTAGCCATGCGGGTAATGGCAAAATAACCATAGATAAAACAGCTAACAGCAATACCGGTATAGCGGTGTAAGGTCGGGTTAAACTACGCCAATTCAAAGTCATTCTCCACCATTATGGTTTTTGTAAATTTTTGGGAATTTCAAGTTCAGGCAATGGCGCTGGCGCTTGACCTCGCCCTTGCTTGTAAGCCTTTAGCTGCATTACATAAGTAAGTACATAAGCAACCGCTTTATAAAGTCCATTAGGTACTTCTTGGTCGATGCGTGTCGAAAAGTAGATAGCCCGCGCTAAAGCAGGTAACTCAATGACTTCTTTATTGTGCTGACGCCCTAATGTTCTGATCCTAAGTGCCATTTCATCCATACCTTTAGCGACAACATAAGGGGCTTTGGCTTTTTCTTCGTTATAGCGAATCGCAACCGCATAGTGTGTTGGATTTGTAACAATTACATCTGCTGTGGGGACCCGCTCTTCGATACGCCTATTTGCTTGCTGATATTGAATTTGCTTAATTTTGCTTTTGATCTCGGGGTTACCATCGGATGATTTGCGCTCTTCCTTGACTTCTTGATGGGTCATTTTTATTTTATCTAGAATTTGTTTTTGCTGAATAGGCACATCAATCACAGCCACAAATAACAGCAAAGTTACAGTGATCATCATAGCTAAAAATAGCAAGCTAATACCTTGATTAAGAGCCACCAGCAAATCTTGATTTTGTAAGGCTACCAACTGTTGCCATAGCTGAGTCAAAAAGCTGAATAAGCAAATAGCTAACAAGGCAATTTTAATCATCGACTTTAACAGCTCAGTCAAAACTTGCTTACCAAACATTCTTCCTAAACCCGAGAGAGGATTTAGCTTACTTAACTTAGGTGCAAGTAATTTTTTTGAGAAAATAAACCCACCAGGTAACACACCCGTGATCCACATAGCACAGAACGCGAGCAATAAAAAAGGCACTAAAGTTGCCAGCATATCGAGTATTGCTTGAGCAATGGCATTTGGCATGAGTTTCGTATTATCGATAATACTATGATCCAGTTGCATACTTGTGCGCATCAAGCCAATAAATAGGTCATAAAATAAATTAGCGAAAAACAATAGCCCTGCCACACTCACCATTAATAAAATAGCCGTATTAAGTTCTTTAGAACGCGCTACTTGCCCATCTTCACGTGCTTTTTTGAGGCGCTTTTCACTGGGCTGTTCTGTTTTTTCTTGTGCGCTGTTATCTGACATTTACCCTCCCATCGCCGTTTTAAATACGGTTAAAACATGGTAGGTCAGGTTAGCAAATGCATTGCCTGTGTAACTAAGCGTCATAAATACACAAAAGAAACCCATTATTAAGGCCATCGGAAAGCCTAAAACAAAGATATTCAAAGAAGGAGCTGCGCGACTTGCTACACCAAACGTTAGATTGACTAACATCATGGCAATCACGCCAGGTAGTGCAAGCAGTAAAGTAGAAGCTAATAACCAAGCAAATAAATTAACGACAGCCATAATGTCTAAGTTATAAATACTGCTGCCAATAGGCCAAACAGTAAAACTCTCGACCATGACGTGCAAAGTAATTAAATGACCGTCAGCGGCAAAAAACAAAAGCGCTGCCATTATCCAGAACAACTGCCCTAACAATGCAACTTGGTTACCACTGCCTGGGTCCATTACCAAAGCCATCGATAAACCCATTTGCATCGACAACACAAGACCAACCAGAGACATCACTTCAAACAACAACCGCAAGGCAAGCCCCATTAAGACACCAAAAATGATCTGCTCAACAGTCAGCACGACAGCATCTAACGAAAAAATATCAACGGCTGGCGCGAGTGGTAATTGCCCTGCCACTAAAAAGGCCAACATCATAGCCACAGCGATTCGCGCGCGTGGAGTCACTGCAGGGTTTTCAAATACTGGCATTGCCCACAGCAAAGCCGAAAACCGAACAAATGGCCACCACATGGTACCCATCCAGCTAACAATGTCGTTACTGGTTAAAGCAATTAAGGAGTTCAACCAAAAACCCCTGGGATCATAAACTTAAGATCTTCAAACCACGTCAATAAGGTGCGTACTAACCAATGCCCTGCAAACACCACCATTAACAGTGTTAGCAACATACGAGGTAGAAAGGTTAACGTTTGTTCTTGAATAGAGGTGGCGCCTTGTATAACTGCCACCACAATACCCAAGATAAGCCCTGGTACTATCAGTACCAAAATCATCTCTATAATGGTATAGACTGCATCGGCAATCAGTTGCGTGGCCATCTCAGGACTCATATTGGCCCTCCGAATGTCGCAGCCAGCGTTCCTGCCACCATTGACCAACCATCAGCGAGTACGAACACCATCAGCTTAAATGGTAAGCTGATAATCAAAGGGGATAGCATCATCATACCCATCGACATCAATACGCTGGCAACCACTAAATCAATAATCAAAAAGGGAATAAATAGCATAAAACCGATTTGAAAAGCGGTTGTCAGCTCACTAAGCACAAAAGCAGGCATAAGCACTTCAAATGGAATTTCATCCGCTTTTAAGTTGGTGGGCTCATTAGCAATTAAAAGCACTTGATGTAGCTCGCTTTCACGTGTTTGCTTAAGCATAAATGCACGTAGAGGCTGTTCAGCTCGAGCAAGTGCTTGCTCTAATCCCATCTCTTCTGCCTGAAAAGGCTTATACGCATTTTGATATATATCTTGCCAAACCGGACGCATAATAAGCATGGTAAGCATCAATGCAATACCAATTAAGACACGATTTGGAGGGCTTTGCTGTAGACCCATTGCTTGGCGCAAAATCGCGAGCACAACAATGATCCGAGTAAATGAGGTCAGTACCATTAACAACGCCGGTATTAAACTCAACACTGTCATCATTAACAAAATTTGCAGCTTGACGTTATAGTCTTGCCCTTGCTCTGTGTCTTGCAACGAGAACAATGTTAATTCTTGCGCGTTTAACCAAGTTGGTAAAAGAAGGATAAGTAAACCAAACCCGACGTTGAATGCACTGCGTAAATTCATTACTTAACTATCCGCCTTTTCTTGCTCATCTTGGCTGATAAACTTAATGCCATATTGGCCATCAACCAGTACAACTTCAGCTTTCGCAAAGTACACACCGTTCACTTTCACATCCATCGGCTCACCTGCGG
This sequence comes from Pseudoalteromonas sp. L1, assembly GCF_021728095.1. Classification (NCBI taxonomy): domain Bacteria; kingdom Pseudomonadati; phylum Pseudomonadota; class Gammaproteobacteria; order Alteromonadales; family Pseudoalteromonadaceae; genus Pseudoalteromonas; species Pseudoalteromonas sp. L1. The sequence goes on from NZ_JAKKCT010000003.1 coordinate 526,057, forward strand.
CTTTGTCTAAGCGTAAAACATCACCGTGTTTGGCTTGTGATAACTCACCTAACGTTAATTCTGTGCTCGCGACTTCTAGCGTAATAGTTAACGGCACATCAGCAAATACAGACATATCATTCTCATTGCTTGGCTCAGCGGTTAAGTCGTCTAAGCCATCAAGATCTAAACCTGCTAATGCATCATCAAGGTTGTCAGTCATAATTCATTTACTCTTTATTTGTGTTATCTGTAATTTGGAAAGTCAAACTGGCATCTTGTTGTACAATTTGACCTGTAAAGAAGGTTTTATTACCTAACTTGAAAGAAGCAGGCTCACTAAGTTGAATAGGCAATACCTCACCATTTAATGCCGCTTTTAACTGCCTTAACGTGACTTTTTTGCGCGCCATTTCAACATGTCCTTTCACTAAAAATTGGCTGCTTTTTTCCATACTTAATAAGTGTGTTTGTTGTTCGTCATGCTCGCCCTGCGGTTGACTAAAGAAAGCCACTGGTAACCAAATGAACCAGCTGATCACATCGTTATCAAGAATCAACCGTACTTTAAATGCAAGGTAATTGACCGCGCTCGGTAAGTTGTTAGTGCTACATGGTTCAGCGAGTAAGCATGCCCGCTCTTTAAACATAAGCTCTTGAATACCTTGCACTTGTTTTTGTAACAACCGTGCACAAATGCGGCTTTCTGTGCGCGTTAACTCTGCTGGCGGCTCTTCTGCTATAGCCTTATTAGCTTGACTTAAATCACCACCGAGGCATAAATCAGCCATTCTGTGAGCACTTGTGTAATCCAATGCGATATAAGCATCAGCGTCTATTGGCTCAAAAACAGCACTTTTAAAGAAAACGCGTTTCGCTTCAGCCAGCCAGCTTTGCAAGGTGCTGTGTGAACATAAGTTAATATCAACGGCAAACTGACTATCATTAAATAGCTGTCCTAACTCAAATTCGATGGCTTTATGCAAACTAAATTCACCCGCTCGCTGATGGGCAATTTCGTATTGACGTTGTTGCTGCGTGATCGCATACGGCCTAAACTCTTTACCTTGTTCAGCCTTGAAGAGCTTTATTTTTGGCTTAACAAATTGCTTCATAAAATTTTCCAATATCCAAAAGTGTGGCTATAAAGTCGTTGTGTAATTAGCCTGCTTTTGTAACTCAGCAACTAACTCTATACGCCTTAATTCATCTTTCTTTTGCCATTCAATACCAACAAAGTTCAATTTTTCTGTAACGGGGTGCGTATAACGAATTGTGCCAATAAAAGCATTACTATCATTAAATGCTACACGGACCTTGCCCGGTAACTTATGCTCATTAGGCACCAACATTCCAGCCCCACCTACGCTAATATCTTTAACCACAGCACGGCATATAAAGTAGTTAAACAACCATGAATGATGCAGCTTCACGGCAATGCCACCTTGCTGCATTGCCGCAGGAAGTTGAGTATCTTGCTCACAAAGAGGCCAGCGAGGGTGAGTTCGTTTCGACTCTTCTGACTTATTCATATAACTCCTGAGAGCGTAATACGGGCTGATTTGCTGTTGCAGCACTGGCGGCCTTTTTAACAGGATTATTGATGTTATCCTCAGCGAATAACGCCTCTAACTCTGATTCTGCCTTTTTGGTCAGAATCAGGATTTCGACACGTCTATTCTCACTCGCAAATCTATCTTTTTGATTAATCGGTCTATTAGAAGAAAAAGCATTAACTTGCATAACTTGGTTTGTTGGCATCCCACCTGCGGCCATGATTTTTCTTGCTTGAAATGCACGTGCACCTGATAAGTCCCAGTTATTCGACTGAGTTCCTTTGAATGCACTGGCATCACTGTGACCCGAAATAATGATTTTGTTTTCAATACTTCTGAACAGGCCACCTAAGTGTAAAAATAAGTCTTCAAAAAATGGCGACATCGTTTGCTCTGAACGCGCAAACATTTGATGATTTTTATCATCTTGAATAATCACTCTGAGCCCAGAACTGACTTTTTCAACGTGCAGATTGTTCTGTAATAGCTCTTCTTTGGCTAAATCTTGAAAACTACTTAGCAATAAACTCAGCTCACTCGATGCTGCAAATTCACTGTCTATCACTGAGTTAAGCTTATCGCCTTTACCCGCTAAAGGCGCATGATCGCCTTTAGGTACTTTTAAATATTCACTCATGCCTGGGCGAGGATTATCAGGTGGCAAGCGATTTGATGCTTTATGGTCAACAACAGAAGGAGATCCCCCTAAATCGACAGGAAAAGGGCTATTGCCTGGTTCAAATAATGCGGGGCTGCCATCAAAGATTGAATGTGTGCGCATATAATGAGCAATATCTTTTCGCTCTTGCTCATTGGTAATAGCCATGATCCATAGCACCATGAAGAACGCCATCATCGCTAATGTGAAATCAGCAAAGGCTACTTTCCAAGCACCACTGTGTTTTCCACTCTTTGCTGAGCGGCGACCACGTTTAATAATTACTGGGTTAGAATTATTCATTTAAGCTGCTCGGTTATTGATCCACTGTTCCATCGTGGTAAAAGAAGGTTTACTTTCTTGTGTTATCAGTTTTCGACCAGAGTCAGTCGCCACAATAGCTACATGGCCTTTTGCGTGGGCTACTAACATAGCTCGAACACACTCAAGCATAGTCATTTGTTTCTTAACATACTGCTGCATAGCCGATGACAAAGGTGCCAGTAGGCAGTAACAGCCAAAAATACCAACAAAAGTTCCCACCAGTGCTGCTGCAACGTGATAGCCTATTTCGCTCAAAGGGCCATCTAAGTGCTGCATCGTGATAATAATGCCACCTACCGCTGCTAGAATACCGAAGCCAGGCATTGCTTCGGCAATATCGCCTAATGCATTTGACGGCTTCATTTTTTGCTCTTCAATTGAAAAGATCTCTTGCTCTAACATTGCATCGAAATCATGTGGGCTAATTTTCCCCATACTGTATAGACGAAGGTTGTCACAAATAAATGTTACTAACTCAGGGAAGGCTGTTACCTGTGGGTAGGCTAAAAAAATTGAGCTGGTATCAGGGTTTTCTACATGGTCATCTAACTCTTTAATTCCTTTTAGGCGAGCCAGTTCAAGTAAGGTGTATACCACCATGAGCAAGTCATGATACAAGTCTTTGTTATTTTGATTTTTATTGTCAAAGAATTGATATTTCAACTGACTTAACATTTCAGTTAAAACATGGCGTGAATTACCAACAATAAGCGCCCCTAAGCCCGCACCAAAAATGATTACAAACTCTGCAGGCTGCCACATACTCGCTAAGTTACCACCAGCAATAGCAAAGCCACCTAGTACGGCGGCCAGCACAACGACTAAACCTAATATTCTTTGCATAATTGTTTTCCCGGTTGGTTATTCACTTTGTTGAAGTTTTCTTGTTAAAGATTCTATTGCCAATTTATGTAGTTGGCAGACCCGTGCTTCGGTTAAATCAAGGGCAAGGGCTATTTCTTTCATGTTCATTTCATGGCTGTAGTAAAGATGCAGTAACAACTTGTTTCTTTCTGGTAGGCTGGCGAGTGCTTTTTGTAGCATTAACGCTGTTTCTGTATGTGATAACTGGCTGCCCGCATCAGTAAACGAGTCATCGTGACCGAGCAATGCTTCAAGGCTATCAATTGCTTCAGCTTGACTTGCATAATGCAGTTTCAACAACTGCTCTAAATCAATATCCAATGCTTGGCACAGCTCACTATCACTGGGCTCTCTACCTAGTTGCTTCAATAACTTGCGCGAAGCATCACGCAATTGATGCGACTGCTGCCTTAGTTGTCGTCCTCGCCAATCTATTCGACGAAACTCATCTAGCATCGCGCCACGAATACGCTTAAAAGCAAATGCCGAAAATTGTTCGTCGACATTTCGACCATAACGACGAATTGACGAAAGCAGTGCCACTAAACCTATTTGCTGAATATCGTCCATGTCGACAACAACACCCAATTGCGTTCGCATGTGGGAAGCTGCACGCTTCACTAAGTATGCATACCGTTCGAGTAGTTCACCCTCGGTATGTGTACTCATTAAACCTGCTTGCTGCTCATCCGAAGATGGCCATTGTTGTTCAACTAACATACGCGTTCTCTACTGAATGAAAACATTGGTTATTAATACATCAGCCAATTCAAGCGATGACTTATTAGCCAACACCTTATTAAACTGGCTAAGTAGATCTGTTTGAACTTTCTCTACATCGGTAAATGTGCTTCGCACAGTAGCGTGCTCCATATTCGCAAAATTTTTTACAAGCACATTACGTAGTACTGGCATAAAGGTTTCTGCATCTGTTTCGTTTTGTAAGGTTGGTGCAAAACCAAGGCTCAAATCGAGCACTAAATAACGAGCATATTCATCGTCAGCAACACTGATAATAAAGCGATCCATTGCCATATATTTAACGTCTGGTTTATCAACGGAGGCCACTGGGGCTTGCTCTGCTTTTGATTCTTGAAAATAGCTTGCACCAAAAAAACCAAGTGCTAATAATCCGACAGCAAGTACTGCTAATTGTATTTTTTTCAAAGTTCCACTCCCATTTCTATATCAGTCTATTCAACCAATCTTGTTGCTGCGCTTGCCTAGGCTCAACAGAGGTAGGCAAATCATTTAACTGATTAGCTGCAATATCTTGCTCTTGTGTAAATTCGTGTGTTTGTTTGTGCTGCTGATGTTTATCGCTAATATCAACATCAACAGTACTTTGCTCAGCATTAGTGAGTGATTGGCGAAGTTGCTCAAGCGTTTGTTGCATGGCTTCACGTATTTGTGGATTACTCGCAACAATGTGTACTGTGGTTTTTTCTCCCTCAACACTAATACTTATGTCAATACTGCCTAACTGGGGAGGATCAAGACGGATTTGCGCGCGTTGAACCTGTTGGCCTATTTGCAACTGCACCTTGTCATGCAGCACATTCAGTAAGCGTTGGCCCCATTCACTACTATTTGTCGATAACGACTCAGTTCGCCACTGCTGCACCTGTGTGGCTTGCTCTGAACTGGCAGCAGAAGAAAAAGAAAATGAGCGACTTAATTCTGTCGTCGCAAAATTGGGCTGCTCAAGCGCTGTCTTGACCTTACTGGGCTGTGTTGGGCTTGTTTCCAGCATTAAAGCCGGTCCTACTTTAGTTTCACTTGAGCGCAACGTTTCCAACTCAGCCACAGGGGGCATTTGCGGTTGCTGGCTGCTAAGTGGGTATTCTTTACTCGGCGATACAATAGCCGTATTCAAACTTGATGCATTAAATAAAGGTGCTTGCTTTTTAGTTAACTCAACAGTTTCAATGTTTAATAATTGATTAGCTGCCGGTATAGCTTGAGCACCATTAGGGCTAGGCTGTAGTAACTCTTTAGCGTACGGAGCACTCGTTACTTGTAACTGCTCCTGCTCTGTAGCATTTGCTATCGACTGAGTAGATAAACCATCAAGCAAGGTTTTCGAGGCTGATTCACCCTGTGTAGTAGGGCTTTGCTCATTCACGCGTATTTTTTCTGATATAGCTTCATTTTCAGCAGTAGCCTGCATAGCTGAAGTAAGGCTATTCTGCACAGGAAGCGAGCCTAAAGCTTGTGGTTCTGTAACTCCCTGAGAAGCGGGTTGAATAGGCAGGGCTGAATCAACTTGGTCCATATTGATTTGTTCTTGTTCTGTTGCTTCAGCACCTTGTTGTAGCGATGTTTCAGATAATGCAGTTATATCTGGCGCTAACATGCTTGACTCATTTTCAGCTTTAAACTGTGTATATACGCCTGAGCGCCATTGAGACGGTAGCTCAAATGGCTTTTCTGTCTCTATTTGCTCAAGCTCAGAGCCAAGTTCACTAGTAGATTGTGCGTGTTCTTCATGTTCGGTTAAATCGAATTGGCTTGTTTCAGGGTCAGTAAAGTTTGCTTGCACCTTTTCAGCACCGGCTCTATTCCCTGAAACATGTGGGTGTATGATTAATTCTTTCATTAACGCGCACCATCAGTAAATTGTTTGTATGCAATAATGCCGTCACGATCTTTTTGATGTTGCTGCATACGTGTTTGTAATTCGTTTTTTTGCGCATTAATTAATGCTAGAAAGTGTGAATATTCACCTTTCAACTCACTCACTCTAGACTGCCAACTTGGGTACCAAGGTGCTAACTTTGCCTCATTAAGGATCTGCATTAATTGCTGATCAAAATGACGAATATGTTGCCACTGCTGCTCTTCTATCGCTTTCGCCATAGCTTGCAATAGGGTTTGAATTTTCTGGTCTGTTTGCTGTTTATTCATCATGATCATTTCAATTAAAGCGAGCAGCCGTAAACAATTCAGAGCTGCATTAACACCAGCTTAACGAGCAAAAAGCATTCCAAAACACAAGGCGTTGATATATAAATAAAAAATTAATTTACAACATGCAGAACGGAAGTTTAATTTCCGCTTATCGGAAAGATAGGAAGTAAAGAGGAACTTAAGCGTTTGTTGAGAGTGCTAAGTTACAAAAAAAGCCAGCTAAAAATGCTGGCTTTGGATTCAGAACAAATAACATTACTTATAAATAAGGTGTGATTAAGCAGCTTGAGAGCCTAATCCTGCCCAGCCCTGCTGTAGGTTTTGCATAACTTCACGTACAGATGACAATGCAGATAAATCATTTTGAAGACTTGCAGTCATTAAAGCACCACCACAGTACTCATAAAGCTGCTGCATATTAACAACGACTTCGCCGCCTTTTTCTGTATCTAAAGAGGCATCTAAACCGCCAAGAATACGCATCATCTTTTCAATGCCCTGAGCTTTTTTATCAAAACGCTTTTGCTGTATATGACCAGCTACACGCTCAAGTTCATCTAAAAACCCATCGAATAACATTAAAACTAACTTATGAATATCAGCGCCAGCCGCACGGCTTTCTACTGAAGTATTTTTATAAGCTGAAAAGCCATCATTTAAATCATACATAATTAATACCCTTAAAATTGTCCCATTGATGACTCTAATTTAGAAATCGTTATTTGCATTTGCGTAAATTGTGATAAGTAACGGTTGTAAACCTGCTCCATAGAATATTCATGGCGCTGTTGTTTATCCGTCACTAGGTTTAAACTCGCCTGCAAAGTGTTTTTCTTATCATTAATTAAACCATAACTTTTTGTGTATGGCTCAACACGCTGCTCGAGTTTTGCCATCAAACCATCAGCACCTGTTAACATGTGTGTTAGTTGCTCTGGTTGTGTGGCAATTGCATCTTCTAACTTACCTTTATCAATAGATAGCTTGCCATAACGGTCAAATTCAATACCAATGGAAAATAAGGTTTTCCCTGCAAATTCACCTTGAAAGTCATTACGCAATGAACGCCCTATTCCCGATGCCATAACATCTCTTTTTAACGCATCGTTATCGTTTATTGAGCTTAATAATGTATTGAATTTATCAACAAATTGCTGAATATTCTCAACGCTTTTCTCATTATCTTGTGCGACAGACACTTTAATGGGTGTCTCTCCAGCCTGCTGGGCTTGAGTAAGGTTAATGCTCACACCATCAATAACATTATCTAGTTGGTTACTGGTTGAGGTCACCGTAATATTTGAGTTTGCACCTAGCTTTACAATAGCATCTTGCGCACTGGTTAATTCCTGCTGTGATGCAATCGCATTACTAATATTTGCACCATTTGCATCTGCACCAGGTGTAAATGTTGTTGATACAGTATTTGCAGCACCAGACTCTTCACTGGTCAGCACTAAAAATGTTTCACTCCCTGAGCGCATCAACGTCGCTTTTACGCCACTATTGTCAGCATGATTGTTGATTGCACTGGCCAAGTCAGTAAGCGTTGCCCCCGCAGGCAAACCTGCTAGGTCAACAGAGAAGCTGTCCGTGCCAAGGCTAACAGCCAATTCGCCATCGGTCGATAAGGGTTGGCTTGGATCAAAGCTTAATGCTATCTGGTGTGCTTGTGCTAACTGCTCAACAAAAATATCGTAGTCACCGCTGACTGCATCAGCTGAGGCTGTCACATTCATATTTGTTTCGCTACTAACAGACGCTGTATTAGTAAGCAAACCTGTATCAGGGTCTTGGTAATCTTCTAATGCATCAAAAAAATCTGATAAATCATTCTTAAGCTGAGTAAATGCTTTAATTTGATTATTATATTTTGCATATTGCGTAGATAAAATCTGATCTTTTGCTTGTCGCTCAATTTGCGTGTATTGACTCGCTAAATTAGCGGGATCGATGCTAAGCGCTGATGTCATATTGGCTCTCCAATTAACGATAACGAAAGCACTTTACAAAAAAATGCTTTCGTTATTGAAAAGCACCGCTTAATTGGCGGTGCTTATTATAATGATTAGATTAACGTAGTAGTGAACCAATCATTTGTGTTGTGCTGTTTGCTGTACTTAGTACTGAAATACCAGAGTTCATAAGTAGCTGTTGCTTAGTCATATTTGACGTTTCTTGTGCAAAATCAGCATCCATTAATTGACCCGCAGAAGCTTGCGTGTTCTCTTTCATGTTTGTAACGTTGTTCATTGTGTGCTCAAGGCGGTTCATTGTTGCACCTAGACCAGAACGAGCTGTACCAATTTCATCAATGATAGTGTCAACAAATGCGATTTGAGCTTGAGCTGTTGCTACATCAGTAAACGCTGCTGCGCTACCAATTGCAGTAGTTACGTTGCCAAGCTCAGCTGAGATATCCACACCTAGTGTTTCTGCTGCACTTGCACCTACTTGGAAATCAACTTGACCAGCACCGAATTTACCAGCTGCATCAAGTAGTGTTGTACCGTCACCAAACGACGTGTTATCCATGATGTTAGTTAGCTCTGCGGCAAGAGCTGTGTACTCTGCACTTTGTGCTGTCCATTCACCGGCACCATTTGTGTCACTTGCACCTTGCGTTGCAAGTTCTTTCATACGGTATGCAATATTTGTCATTTCTTCAAACGCGCCTTCAGCTGTTTGCATCATAGACATTGCATTGTTACCGTTATAAAGGCCTGCTTCTTGACCACGAACCTGTGCATTAAGACGTGTCGCGATTTGCAGACCAGCAGCATCATCTTTTGCTGAGTTAATTTTAAAACCAGAACCTAAACGCTCAAGTGCAACAGAAAGATCGTTGTTGCTACGGTTAAGTTGGTTTTGAATAGAAAGTGACGCCATGTTTGATTGAATTGATAAAGCCATTTTTAAATTCTCCTGTGAATTCTATTTATTTAACTTTCATTTATTAAGAGCGACCACCTACTGTGAAAACTAAAATTTTTTTTCTATTTTTTTCATTTATTTTTAAATCTGTTCAAAACCGCCTGTTATTAAAAACGCAACAGCGTGCTTCAAGGCACGCTGTACGAATTTAAAAACTAATTTATCTTTTAAGCTAAAGCGTATTTCACCATACTACGGGTCATGTTTGCTTGTGCTGTTATCACAGCAATATTATCAACATTTGGCGTAAGCATTTTTGATTTTAATGATTGGCTAAGTTGCGTCATTTGCTCACCAGAGACATCTGCACTTTTTTCTATTTGCTGTAATTGGGCTGTAAGCTCACGGTGCTGGGCTTGGATTTGTAATAAATTAGCCTTTAGCTGACGCTGAGCACGATTTATAAAATCTAAATGTGCGCTGACATCTTGCTGTTTTTTTACCGACTCTTCTAGTTGTTCAAGCGGACTGGTGAGCTCTGAAAGTTGGAGTGAAATAGGATTACCCGCTGCAACCCGTACTCCCTGGCCGGTAATGACCCAATTTTCTTTAAGTGCATCACTGTGCTCAGGGGATGTAGTGAACAACAAACGGTTATCGCGGTTCACCTCAACATTTATTTGCTGCTTGGCAAATGCTTCAGCAATCGTATTTAAGTTTTCAGCTTCACTTTGATTAGCCGGTAGCTGTAAATGTACGGCTTTACCGCTTCGTCCTAGCAGCAAATGAATACTTTCATCGTGCGGACGCTGTGATATCAAATCGACTTTACTATTTAACTGACGCACAACTTGAGCATTTGGCTGCTGCACTTTAAGTTGCGAATTTAGACCTGAACTTTGTGCGCTTGCTTGTTGCTGCAGTTGAGTAATTTGCTGCGTCATACTGTGGCTTTGTAAAGCAGAAACCGGTGCACTACTAGGCATTGATTTTAACTGTTGCGCGAGTTTTTCAAGACCTGAATACAACTGTTTTATCGTCATTTCACGATGTTCAACTTGCGCCATCGCTTGGCTCAACTGCCCCTTTTTAGCCCATCGAGATAATACGGCAACTTGGCCTTGTTCAGGAGCTGTATTTTTAGCTGATTGCTTTACATCACTAGCCGACACCGAGCTCAGCTGCTCAACAACAGATGCTTTGCTCGACTTAACTGATTCAATCTGCGTTGGCTTCTCGCTACCTTGAACAAGCATGATTAATTATTCCTTAAACAATAACTACTTAATATATGAAAACAATGATAGCTGTGTAACATTTGCATACACTTGCATCGAAGACTCATAAGCGGCCATTGATTCGTTCATGCGAATATAGGCTTCAGGGTAGTCAACTGCACTAATGTCATCACGCAGGTTAGTCGTAAACGTATTGATGTCTTGGTTGCTGGTTGCCAACGAATCCATTGATGCCATCGTGCCACCGATCACTGTTATTTCGCCGGTAATATGCCCTAAGTAATCAGATAAATTATTAATCATAGTGCGTGACTCATTACCAACACCTGCAGCAGGTGGGTTGTCAATTAAATCCAAATAATCTTTCATGGCGTTTAAAAAATCAGCATTAGGGTCTAAATCACTACCGATAATATTTGTTAATACGCTAGAGTCTGGTGACACTGCCACTTCGCGAATACGTTCATCACCGTTATAAATGTAATCTCCCGCTGCATCTTGAATAAAAGGCTTATTATTGGTTTCGCTACCAGAAAATAAATAGCGCCCTTCGCCATCCTGAGCATTCATTAAATCGAGCATTCCTTGAAAAATCACCCGCATTTCTTGTCCAAGTGCTTTTAATTGCTCAGTGCCCATTGAACCATCTGCCGCAGTCGTAATGAGCTCTTGTAATGAGTAGCTTTGATTTACAATGCCTGTTAGCTGTACTTCTTGCTGGCCTAAAGCGTAATTGACTGCATCCATGTTGCTTTGATATTGCGATAAAGACTCGATTTCACTTTCAAGCTTTAGCAACATAACGGCACCTAAAGGGTCATCCGATGGTTTCGAAATACGCTCATTGGTCGACAATTGAACTGATGCTTTATTAAATTCTGCAGTGTTATGCTGGATATTTTTAATTGAATTAAGATGAAATTGGTGACTACTAATACGCATGACTCACTCCTAAAACATGGTTAGTAAAGTATTGAATACTTGATCAGCCGTAGTAATCACTTTGGCATTCGCGCTGTACATTTGCTGAAAATGCAGCAAATTAGCAGCTTCTTCATCTAGGTTTACGCCGCTTCGGCTATCTCGAGCAAGTACCGCATTGCTATTTAACACTTCCGAGGTTGTCGCACTGTTTTGATTTTGTTTACTTGCAATCCCCAAATCCCCAACCAACACAGAGAAGTCATCATCATTACTTTGAATAGCCGCAATAATATTGGCGACATTGGCGTTATCGCCACGCCCGCCTGCTGCAACCCAATTTCCTCCAGCATCAAACTCCCCCCCTATTAACGCAATTTTTTCTGGGGTAATTGCAGGATTAACTTCGATTGACGATAGAGGGTTTGCAACGTTGTAAGTAAATAAAGGAATACCAGCATCACCATTTAAGTCAAACCCTTCAGATAAAGCAGTATTCACATCATCGGCAAAGTCTTTGACCAAATCACTTAGTTTTTCAAGTGTTGGTTGAATAACTTGCAAGTCGGCACTAATTAAGCCACCAAACTTACCACCGACTTGGTCATTAAGTGTAAATGATTGTCCCTTTAATGACGTGCTAACCTCAGTTCCCGCAACTGACACTGTTGCAGCAGAAGTTCCAATAACTAAAGGCGCGCCACTTAGAGTGCTAATATCAAGGCTGCCATCATCACGTTCAGTGATGGCAATGCCTATTTGCGATGATAGTTCTGTTATTAATTGTTCGCGCTTGTCTTTGAGTTCTGCGGTAGGCTGCTTATTTGCTATAGCTTGCACTATATTCTGATTCACGTCCGCGATCTGTTGAGCTGTTGAACTAGTATTACTTGCTAGGTTCGTCATCTCTAGGCTCAATTTATCTATTTGTGCCGAAAGCGCGCCATTCATTTGTGCTAAGTCTTGTATCAACCCTTCAGATGAAGAAATAATTTGCTGTCTATATGCATTTGAATCAGGGCTACTTGCCGCAGCATTAAAGGCATTTGTTATCTGCCCAACAGCATCATTAAAATTTAACGAGTCTGTACCAACAATTTCTTCTACATAACCTAAATATGTTTGCTTGCTTTGATAATAAGACAAGTCAGACTGCGTGCGCCAAATATCATCATTTAAAAATGCATCGACAATACGATCGACTGAATTAACATAAACACCGCCTAACGGCGAGTTGCTCGTAGCAAAACTTGCAGCTTGACGTGAGTAGCCATCAACCGCTGCATTTGCAACATTTTGACCTGCAACCGTCATAGCGACATTAGCCGCATTTAAGCCACTCATGGCGTTACTTATCATTGACATAGCAATTACCTAATCGGAATAATATTAAGTGATTGAGCGAATGCAGGGCCACTTAAACGCTCAACAGGCGCAGGCGCTGCCTCAACTTCATTCACCTCTTTACTATGTTCAGCGACAACTTGTGCCATTTCCTTAAATTTATTTTCAACCGGTGTAAACTTTTCGCTAAATTGACGAACGATTGCCTCAGCTAAACCTAACTGGTTATTTGCAGCTAGCTCCTGAGCTGTTTGGGCATCATACATATCACGAAATTGCTGTTGCTCTTTGCTTGCAAAAAAGCCATTTTGTGATGACACGGCCTCGGTTGCAGCATGCATGTTTTTCAAAACCAACTGCAAGAAAATAGCTTCAAATTGCTCCGCAGCCTTTTGAATTCCTTCCTCTTGCGTATTATTAGCTATAAGCTGCTGAACTTGACCAGGATCGATAGCAAGCGATTGTAAGGTATTAAAATCCGGCTTGGTTAACTCAATAGTCACTGTATTGACCCCTTATTAAATCACGAGTAGTTCAGCTTCTAAGGCTCCAGCCTTATCAAGCGCAATTAGAATTGACATTAACTCACTCGGTGTAGCACCAAGCGCATTAATTGCTTTTACAATTTCATCCAGCGAAGTCCCTGTCGGCATCAGTAACATGCCATTGTGTTGCTCCTGCACATCGATATTACTCGATTGCAATGGCATCGTTCTGCCATTCGAAAATGCGTTAGGCTGTGAAGCCCCTTCCATTTCAGTTATCGTAATGGTCAAGTTGCCATGACTTACCGCAGCTTGGTTCACTTTTACCAACTCGTTCATCACGACCGTACCAGTACGACTATTAAAAATAACACGTGGCTGTTTAGAGCCTTGTTCTACACGAATGTCTTGAAGCATTGACATGAAAGTGTTGCGGCTATCAGGGTCAATTGGCGCACTGACTTTTAAACGCCCCCAGTTTTCAGCACTTGCAACCGATGGCCCAAAAACTTTATTGATCGCTTTAACAATGTTTCGAGCGGTTTGGTAATTGGGTTCTTTTAAATTCAAAATTACATCAGGTTGCAACTTGAACATATCAGCCGTGTTACGTTCAATGATCGCACCGTCAGGAATAATCCCCGACGTGGGGACGTTTACTGTGACAGATGAACCATTACGGCCACTGGCATTTGTACCACCTACAACAAGGTTACCTTGCGCCAGTGCATATACTTTGCCATCAATGCCCTTTAAAGGAGTAAGCATTAAACTCCCCCCATGAAGGCTTTTGGCGTCCCCTAAAGAGTTAACCGTTACATCAATTGCTTGGCCAGGGTTGGCCATAGGAGGAAGTGTTGCATGCACAGCAACCGCTGCGATATTCTTCGATTTAGGCAGACGGCTTTCATCCATTGTGACGCCGAACTGTTTAAGCATATTATTCAAAGATTGCGCAGAAAACTTTACTTGTGCCTTATCGCCTGAGCCAGCTAGACCAACCACTAAGCCGTAGCCTACAAGCTGATTGTCTCTTACTCCTAATACATCAACCAGCTCAAGAAGCTGGCGTGAAGACGGCTCTGCTCGAACTGGCGTAAAGCAACTACTAAGAACAAGCAATAGTAAAAGTATCTGTTTCATATCTACGCTCTAAAATGGGTTTAAATAACGGCTAAATAAAGAAGTAAACCAACCTGGGCTTGATGCATCGGCTAGTGTGCCGCTACCTGTATAGCTAATTTGTGCTTCGGCAACTCTTAATGATGAAATGCGGTTAGCTACGTCAATATCATCTGGGCGAACGAGGCCTTCCATTTCAATGTATTCATCACCTTGATTTAGCTGAATCTGTTTGCGTCCTTTAATCACTAATGTGCCATTTGAAAGCACATGAATAACGCGCACTGTGATTGCACCGCTTAAAAAGTTTTGCTGACTTGCGCTACTACCACCATCAAATTCAGTGCTTGAACCTATTCCTAAATTAAAATCAGCGACATTCAAGTTACCCGCTAAAGGCACCGACACATCAACATCAGTATTTTTTTCTAAGTTACTATCAGCACTTTTGCTCGACTGTGTGCGCTCATTTAAAACAACCGTTAAAATGTCACCCACTCTATAAGCACGTTTATCGGAATACAGAGAAAACATATAGCTGTCACTGTAAAGGCTACCGTTTTCATAATTTAAGCCTACTTGATACGCATCTTTAGCGACTTCATAGTCTTCGCGTGCTCTGGATTGTTTTTGAATCGGGCACTTGGGTTCACCATGAACAACTTTACATTGCACATATTGTTCATGATCGGTATTGCTACACCCTGCTAGCAGCATAACCAATAAAACAGTAGCACTTAACTTAATCATAGCAATCACACATTCTGATTAATGAAACGCAACATTTCGTCAGCTGCAGATACGACCTTAGCGTTCATTTCGTACGCGCGCTGTACCGCAATCATACTTACCATTTCATCAACAACACTGACATTCGAACCTTCAATGGTAAATTGCTGTAATTCACCAAATGCTTCTTCACCTGGCACACCTTCAATGGCTTCACCTGAGGCTGCTGTTTCACGGTAAAGATTACCACCTAAGCTCTCTAGGCCAGCAGGGTTTGCAAAATTAACCGTTAGTAACTGACCCAATTCAATTGGCTCAACGCCATTATCAACAACTGCACTCACTGTACCATCGCGACCGATAGTGACTTTAGTTGTCCCCTCTGGTAGGGCGATATTTTGCGCAAGCGGTAAGCCGTTACCATTTACCAATAAAGACTCTGAATTTAATTGGAATTGACCATTGCGCGTGTAAAGTAGCTCACCATCTGGGCTTTCAATTTGAAAAAAGCCTTGCCCTGCAATCGCAACATCTAATTGATTGCTGCTTGTCTCAAAGCTTCCTTCAGTAAATTGCTTTTGCGTACCATTAATACGCACCCCAGTTCCCACCTGAATACCCGACGGTAACTGATTCAAGTCATCTGCTTGTGCGCCTGGTTGCTTCTGTACTTGGTAGAATAGGTCTTCAAATACGGCACGGTCTTTTTTGAAACCAGCCGTGCTCACATTCGCTAAGTTGTTTGAAATTGTGGTCATACGCAAGTCTTGCGCTGCTAACCCTGTTTTACTTACCCATAATGCTGAATTCATTATTCACTCCACATCCTAACCGCGACCGCTAACCAGCTTATTACCACTGTTTGCCAGTTCATCAGCTGCTTTCATCATGTTGATATTCATTTCAAATTGGCGGCTAATATTCATTGTTTTAATCATTTCTTGAACCGCATTCACATTCGACCCTTCCAGTACACCTGTACGCAAACGAATAGCTTCATCCATGTCTAGCGGCTCGAGGTTCTCAGCACGAAATAAACCATCACGCCCTTTAACCATCACCGCACCTTCATCACCGGTACTAGCAAGTTTAATTTGTGCTTCTTCAGCGATAACACCACCACCGAGCGGAACCACATTAATGATACCGTCAGGAGCAATTTCTAACTCTGCAAAATCCCCTAACTGAATATCACCGATATTGCTTTGCACACGGCGATTGTTTACGGTTAAGAAACCATCTGCATCAATTTCAAGGTTGCCAGAGCGCGTATAAGCAGGTTCGCCATTGTCATCAATCACTTCTAAAAAACCACCATCGCTAAGAGCAACATCCAGTTTTCTGCCAGTGTCCATCATAGGACCCGCTGATAAATCGGTAGTGACTGGCAACATTTGTGCGTGATAACGAGTGCGAAACCCACTGCCTGTAACTTGCATTGATTGCGCTTGCTCTAAATCAGCCTTAAAACCTGCGGTGCTTACATTGGCTAAGTTATTGGCTGTTACTTTTAAGGCTGTATTGTTTAGTTCAGCCCCTGAGACAGCGGTATAAATTAACTTTTCCATAAGATGAAACCTTAAGTATTACTAAATAAAATTTGCATCATTTCATCAGCACTACTGATGGTTTTCGCATTTGCTTGGTAGTTCTGTTGGAACGACATTAAGCCGACTAACTGCTCACTGATATCAACATTAGAGCCAACATACGCACCTGCGATTAATCCGCCAACTGTGCCACTATCTGGCTCACTGTATGAGGCACCTCCAGAGTCACGGGTTTCATACCAAACCGTATTATCACCCGCTTCTAAACCATTTGTGTTTGCAAACGAAGCAAGTACAACCTGCCCTTGAAGCTTAGATTCTCCGTTAGTGAATGTGGCGAAAATTTTGCCATCTTCTTCAACTGATAAACCTGAGAAAGTGCCTGCTGAATAGCCACTGGCATCATTTTCAAGAATATTAAAATTAGTACCAAACTGCGTTGTTTTTGCCATATCCAGCGTTAAAGACATTGGCGCAGCACCGCCACCAACAGGGAAAGTCATGGTAATTTCACGTTGACTATAAGGGTCAAGAACGTTGTCATCTTCTTGTGCTGGCGGCGCAGGAGGCGTAAAGCCTGGATCAAGCGGTTGCATTTGCCCATCGGCATCAAAGGTAATATTAACAACACCTGCTGTGACAACATTGCCATCTACAACAACATCCTGAGTATCAGTCACAGCCCCTGCGGGGGTACCAAGTGCACTTGCAGGTAGTGGTGAACCATCCATAAAGTACATTACTTGCCATTGGTTATCAGCTGTATGATTGAAGTATTGAGTCAATACATGACTGTTACCTTGCGAATCGAATACTTCTGTTAACTGTGAAAAGTTATACTGTGTGCCATCGGTAGGATCAAAATTATTCGGTGCTACAGGATAAGAAATAATGTCGCTGGCTGAGCTTAAGTTGCCATGAAAATCGATTGCATCAGTTGCGACAGCTGGAATGTTCGCACCTTGTACTTTAAGGTCCGTTAACACACCTGGGATGATCTCAGCTTCGCCAGCCGCATCAGCATCACTCACGCCATAACCTTGCAGCTTTGCCCCATTTGCATTAACAATATTAAGCTCGTTATCTAGGGTAAATTGCCCTGCTTGCGTATAAGCAATACGGTTACCTTCAGAGATAGCAAAAAAACCTTGACCATCAATTGCAATATCGAGTGCGTTACCTGTTCTAACAATATCACCACCAGTTACAAAGTCTTCTTTGATATCTGAAACACGCACACCACCACGACTACCACCATTATAAACTGCGGCAAATTCTGTATTACCGGTTTTATAACCAGAAGTTGATGAGTTAGCGATATTATTACTTGTTACTTCTAACCCTGTTTGAGTGCTTTTAAGGCCGCTTAAACCTATATTAAACATAGACATAATTATTCCTCTTTAGTCTAGGCAACTTGATTAATATCGGTTAAGGCAAAATTACCTAAGCCATCAACTTGCAATAAAATATCGTCGCTGCTGCTACCCACAGAGACGCGCTCTACTTCACCATTTAGCCAAGGTGTCAGGCGTTGTGAAACACCATTGGTTGTCGAAAAAGCATTAATCGAATAGCCACCCGCATCTTGTTCATCAAATTCAAAATTCAAAGAACCCACACCACTGTATGCCAACTGTTTTTCTTCAACTAACTGGCCATTACTGTCATAAAGTTGCACAGTGACTGAATCAGCAGGTGTTGATAAGTTAACAAGACCCGACACTTTACCCTCTTTTTCTAAGGCAACCACATCCGCTGGCACTGTCACTGTTTCACCAACTAAGTTAGTCGCTTCAAGGACTAACATACTGCTACTGTTATCTAAACTCGCGCTGGTGTTATTTTTTATACTTTGCAATGATTCAACATTTGAGAATTCAGCTAGTTGGCTAACGTATTCGGTTCCGTCCATAGGTTGTAACGGATTCTGATTACTGATCTGTGCCACCAGCAACTCTAAAAACATGGTCGACATTTCTTCTGCCGAGTTAACATTCCCTGAAATACTTGAGCTTACATTGGCAGCATTGTTATTGCTTTGTGTGGTATTTGCGATATCCATGGTGCTACTGTCCTAATTTAAGAATGCTTTGCTGCATGCTGTTAACACGCGACATAACATCAACGGATGTTTGATAACTACGACTTGCTGACATCATGTCTGCCATTTCTTCAAGTACATTGACGTTTGAATAAAAGACATAGCCATCATCATTGGCAAGTGGGTTGTTAGGCTCATAACGTTGCTCAACAGTACGATTAGACTCTGTCACACCCATGGTATTGACAGCAGCTGCCACATTTTGCTGATCAAAAGAGTCTTTATACATGGCAGAAAAAACCGGCTTAAGCGCCTTATACGCGCCCTCTTCGGTAGACGCCGCCGTGTCAGCATTAGCAAGGTTAGAAGCAATGGTATCTAAGCGCATGACTTGAGCACGCATTGCACTGCCACTAATGTCATAAATAGAATTAAAAGACATTATTAATTTCCTTTGATTACTTTATGCAGGCCACTGATTTTCATGTTTAGAAAGGTCATACTGGTCTGAAAATCCATACTGTTGTTAGAGAATTTTGCCTGCTCGACATTGAGCTCTACGGTATTACCGTCACTGGATGCTTGATACGGCACACGATACATCAGCTCATTGGCAGTAATTCCCGCAAAGCCTACATCATTGTTATGCTCCATACTCGCTGCGACATCGCCCAAAATTTGCTGGTAATCCACATCTCTTGCTTTAAAATTTGGGGTATCGACATTTGCTAGGTTACTTGCGATAACCTCAGCTCTGTCTATTCTCAACTGCATAGCAAATGGGTGTACGCCTAACGCTTTATCAAATAATGCCATTGTTGCCTCAACTGACTACGTCTTGTATGCTCGTTTGCACATTTTGAATTCGGTATAAGGCTATTAACAACCTTTATGCCAAATTTTATAAGACATATTTTTCAATGAGTTACTGTAACAAATTCAATCTAAGGCACGTAAAAGCGGAAGCAATACTTCCGATACGGAATGGTGCTTTTTTCCTCTTTTTTGGAATTATTTCCTTATTATTTTCAGCTAATGTCTTAGCAAGCAATTTTCAAAAAGAGATTAAACAGTATATAAATAGCGAAATAACTCATTACTTAGGCAGCATAAACAAGCAAGGTCAGCAAAAAAAAATTGCGTTATACATTCCAGCTGCAGCAAAAGAGCTTAGCTGTGATCAGTTATCAATAAACAGGGTAAAACCCAATTCCATTCCCGCAGGTAGAATTCGTCTGACCGTCAGCTGTGCAGATCCCATTTGGCAATTTAGAGCCACCGCAAAAGTTGATCTGTGGCTCAATTTAGTCGTTGCTAAACGTGACTTACAACGCGGCGAAGTGTTAAGCAATGAGTTACTAAACTATGACTCCATTAACATTGCAAAACACGTTTACGGTATGGAAACGAGCACAAATGAATTGATTGGAATGACAGTTAAAAGAAACATCAAGCAAGGCGATTTAGTCACTCGCAGACAGCTCGAAAATAACTACCTAGTCAATAAAGAGCAGCATATAAAACTTCTCATCAGCACAAGCTCCTTTACTGCAAGTGTAAAAGCAATTGCACTTGAGGAAGGGATTAAAGGCCAAATGATCAAAGTAAAAAACCTCAGTTCTGGTAAAATTGTTGAAGGCCAAGTGATTGATAAAGGGGTTGTAAAAGCAACACTTTTATAAATTTAAAAATAAATTTAAGAAATCGATAAATTGGGTCGCTTTACAAAATTAGTAGAAAATTAATTGGGGATTGATAATGAACATAAACAACAAAGGTAGCAGTAGTCATGTTGAGCAAGCTGCAAAAGTGAACAACTTTATTGATTCGGGCAGTCAAGATATCAGTAAAAAATCTCACACAGCGGCAAACAAGCAAGCAAGCGCAGAGCAAATTAGTTCGCTTAGTAAAACAATCGATAATACCTTTGAAGACTTAGCGTCAAAGCCTGATGTTGACTTTGAAAAAGTAGCAAAAGTAAAAGCCGCTATTGCGAATGGTGAGCTGTCACTTGACCAAGATACATTAATCAATGCCCTACTAGAGTTTCATAAAAAATGACCATAAACAGCATTAAGCAGTTTATTGAAAGCCTACAACACGATGTACGCAAGCTTGATTCACTCATTAGTGCACTTGAACAACAGTATGTGCTTCTAAGCGAACGAGATACAACATTACAACAGCACAACGCCAAGATGTCTGCTGTTTTACAATCTTTAGATAAAAACCATCTAAGCCGTGATAGCTATTTACAAAGTTTAGGGCTTGCACAAGGTAAAGAAGGCTTAATGATGTTAGTTGAAAAGTTGCCAAAAGAAATCAAACAAACAACACAAACATTAATGCAGCAGTTAGTCATTAAATCAAAGCACTGTCAGGCACTTAACGAACGCTCAGGTTTATTATTAGCCAGACAAAAACAGTTACTGCACAGACTAACAGGCACACAAAGCAAAACCGCTTACCCTGAATCACCTTTTTAATTTTTATGCCTCCCCTAGCATCACATCAGTTTATTGGTGTGGTGCTTTCTATTTTAAAAAAGCTAATCTAGATTTATAAGTTAGAATTAGATGACGTTTAAATTAATATTTTCACACCTAAGTTTAATGAGATATTTACTTTTCATATTAAGCACTTTTTTATTTGGCTGCAGTTCAAGTAATAATACTTTGCATAATAATGACTTGCTCGATTCCTTCAATAAATATAAATCCCTGTACGGCACCCCTAGAGAGCAAACTTTACTAAAAAAAGAGCTCTGGGAGGCTTTAGTGGAAGCAAGATCCATAACTGATAAAACAGCATTTGTTGATCCTCTAGCAAAATTCCCCACAGAAATTACCAAAATAATTGATACTAAAGAGTCAATTGATGATAAAGATGGGTGTTTATTAGTAAGCGGTACCAATACCAGCGGAGTCCCTCTTGATTACTACATTTCATTTAATCGAGAAGACAATCGTTGGATAATAAATAAGGTCACCGCCAAGTATTTTCTCGATGGTTCTGAGCGATACCTTGAAAAAGCGGTGTGTGATGAACAAGAAAGAATGAATTTATGGCTTGAATCAATGGAGAGTAGAGATAACTCATAACAACGAAAGTGATTAAACGAGATGAAGTTACGGAAAAGCTTTACAAAGTTTAACCTCATCCGTTAGAAGGATTAACCTGATGCATCGTACGAGATTTAAAGTACGAAAGTTAAAGTTAGGTACTTAGCCTTATTCACAATTAAGTATCGCCTTAGAGTATCGGCTCTAGCACCACTCCCTCAAATTAAGACTCTATCATGCAAATCTAAGCACAATAAAAAAGCCGAGTATTTACATACTCGGCTGTTTACTATTCTGGCTCGTAGCCTAAATTAGGCGACAACCAACACTCAGCTTCGGCAAGTGTCATGTTGGTACGCTTTGCGTAATCTTCAACCTGATCTTGTTGAATTTGCGCCACCGCGTAGTATTTAGCTTCAGGATGAGAGAAATACCAACCTGATACCGCCGCCCCAGGCCACATTGCATATGAACTGGTTAGTTTCATGCCAATACGTTGCTCTGTATCAAGTAACTGCCAGATTTTCTTCTTCTCTGTATGTTCAGGACAGGCCGGATAGCCTGGCGCTGGGCGAATACCTTGGTAGTTTTCACGAATAAGTTCATCGTTCGATAGGTTTTCATCTACCGCATAGCCCCAATACTCTTTACGCACTTGCTCATGTAAGTACTCTGCAAATGCCTCAGCCAAACGGTCTGCAACGGCTTTAACCATGATCTTATTATAATCATCTTGCTTAGCATCAAAGGCATCGGCAAGGTCGTCTTCTTCAAGACCACCGGTAACCGCAAACGCACCAAAGTAATCAGGGGTGCCTTTAGGCGCTATATAATCAGCTAAACAGTAGTTAGCAAAGTCGGTTTTTTCAGTTTGCTGACGTAAATGACACGATGTAGTTAAAAGCGTTGTACGCGACTCATCGGTGTAAATCTCAATGTCATCCCCTACTCGGTTTGCAGGGAATAAACCAATGACACCTAGAGGTTGTAGCGCACCTGATTGCTCAAGCTCATCAAGCATTGCGTTGGCATCAGCGAATAAGCTTTTAGCCTGTTCACCCACAATTTCATCTTCAAGAATACGTGGGTACTTACCAGCGATTGACCACGTCATGAAATAAGGTGTCCAGTCGATGTACTGTCTTAACGTCGCAATCGAAACATCTTTAAATTCAGTCACACCAAGCTTTTTCGGCACAGGTGGCGTGTAGTTGTCCCAATCCAGTTTTACTGCGTTGTCACGAGCACGCTGTAAAGTAACGGGTTTTGAGCGCGGCTTTTTACGCGCTTGTTGTTCACGTACTTTTTCATACTCAGCCTTGGTTTTCTCTAAAAATGCCGGCTTTAACTCTTTCGACAATAAATTAGAAACCACACCTACAGCGCGGCTGGCATTATTGACATAAACCACACCTTTATCATACTGAGGCTCAATTTTAACCGCGGTATGCGCTTTAGAGGTTGTTGCACCACCAATCAGTAGCGGTAATTCAAAACCACGACGGGTCATTTCTTTAGCAACATGCACCATTTCATCAAGTGATGGGGTAATAAGTCCTGATAAACCAATAATGTCGGCTTTTTCGTCAATGGCGGTTTGCAAAATTTTCTCTGCCGGCACCATCACACCAAGGTCAATAACCTCGTAGTTATTACATTGCAGTACAACGCCTACTATATTCTTACCAATGTCGTGTACGTCGCCCTTAACGGTTGCCATAACCACTTTACCATTGGTTGCGCCCTCTTCTTTTTCGGCTTCAATGAAAGGGTCAAGATAGGCAACGGCGCGCTTCATTACACGAGCAGACTTAACAACCTGAGGTAAGAACATTTTACCCGCGCCAAATAAGTCACCTACAACGTTCATGCCGTCCATAAGCGGCCCTTCGATCACTTCGATAGGCTTAGCTTTGCTCTTGCGGCACTCTTCGGTATCTTCATCGATGTATTCGGTAATGCCTTTTACTAACGCATGTTCTAGGCGCTTTTCAACAGGCCATGTACGCCATTCTAAATCTTCAACTTTCTCTGCTTGCGCCATACCTGAGTACTTTGGTGCAAGTTCAACAAGTCGCTCACCGGCACCAGGGTCGGTATTGAGGATCACATCTTCTACAGCTTTGCGCAGCTCTTCGGGAATATCGTCGTAAACCGCTAATTGACCCGCATTTACAATGCCCATGTCCATACCCGCTTTAATCGCGTGGTATAAAAACACAGAGTGAATAGCCTCACGTACTGGGTTGTTACCACGGAACGAGAACGACACATTCGATACACCGCCCGACACTTTACAGTGCGGTAAGCCTTGCTTAATTCGACGCGTACCTTCGATAAACTCAACCGCGTAGTTATCGTGCTCTTCAATGCCCGTTGCGACAGCAAAAATGTTCGGGTCAAAAATAATGTCTTCTGGAGGAAAGCCAATATCATCAACGAGTATTTTATAACTGCGCTGACAAATCTCGAACTTACGATCAGCAGTTTCTGCTTGCCCAGTTTCATCAAACGCCATTACAACCGCAGCAGCACCAAAGCGCTTAATTAGCTTAGCTTGGCGGATGAATGGCTCTTCACCTTCTTTAAGTGAAATTGAGTTAACAATGGCTTTGCCTTGAATACATTTTAAGCCCGCTTCAATCACCTCCCATTTAGATGAGTCGACCATGATAGGTACTTTTGAGATATCAGGCTCTGAGGCAATTAAGTTTAAAAACTTTACCATCGCCGCTTTCGAGTCCAACATGGCTTCATCCATATTGATATCAATCACTTGCGCGCCATTTTCTACTTGTTCACGGGCAACATCGAGAGCGGTCTCGTAATCTTCTTCCATGATCAAGCGCTTAAACTTAGCCGAGCCTGTTACATTGGTACGCTCACCGACGTTAGTAAATACAGCAATTTGGTCAGTCATGTCGGTTTCCTAGTTTAAGTTACACGCTTCAAGGCCCGATAAGCGCATACGCACTTCAAGCTCAGGTAATTGGCGAGGTTTAACACCTTCAAGGCCTTTCGCAAACGCCTTAATATGAGCCGGTGTGGTGCCACAACAACCACCTACAATATTGATAAAGCCAGACTTGCCCCAATCGATAATTTCTTTGGCCATCTCAGGGGCTTCTAAATCATATTCACCAAACTCATTCGGTAAACCTGCATTGGGATGCACCGAGGTAAAGGTTTCACAGACACGCGATAGCTCTTCAACATATTGACGCAGTAAGTCAGGGCCAAGGGC
The DNA here is from genome assembly GCF_021728095.1 of Pseudoalteromonas sp. L1. NCBI lineage: Bacteria > Pseudomonadati > Pseudomonadota > Gammaproteobacteria > Alteromonadales > Pseudoalteromonadaceae > Pseudoalteromonas > Pseudoalteromonas sp. L1. Next base: position 550,961 of record NZ_JAKKCT010000003.1, read on the forward strand.
GCAGTTAAGGCCGATTGAGAGCGGTTTAATATGGCGAATTGAGTTATAAAATGCTTCGGTTGTTTGTCCTGATAAAGTACGACCAGAGGCATCGGTAATGGTGCCTGAGATCATCACAGGTAAACTACGACCAGCTTGCTCGAATGCTTCCTCTACAGCGAACGAAGCCGCTTTTGCATTAAGGGTATCAAAGATGGTTTCTATTAAAATAAGGTCAGCACCACCTTCCATTAATGCCAGTGTTGACTCAACATACGCCGCTACCAGCTTATCAAAGTTGATATTACGATAACCTGGGTCATTTACATCTGGTGAAATAGAACAGGTTTTTGACGTTGGCCCAAGTACACCGGCAACATAACGCGGTTTGCTAGGATCTTTTGCTTCAAGTTCATCACACACGCTGCGTGCAAGCTTCGCTGACTCGAGGTTGATTTCGCGGCTAAGGCTCGCCATATCGTAATCTTCCATCGAAATGGTCGTGGCATTAAAGGTATTCGTTTCGATGATATCGGCACCGGCTTCTAAGTAAGCACGGTGAATATCAGCAATGATTTTTGGCTGAGTTAGGCTTAATAAATCGTTATTGCCTTTAATAAGTACATGCCAGTCTTTAAAGCGCTCACCGCGATAATCCTGTTCTTCTAATTTATATTCTTGGATCATGGTGCCCATCGCGCCATCGAGGATTAAAATTCGCTGTTTTAGCGCCTCGGTTAATTGTTCGCGTTTATTCACTGCATTACTCGGCATAGTTGTTAGTCCTTACATCTTGGCTAACTAAGTTAATATCATACGGTGTAGTTTGGTACACATAATAGTTTAACCAATTCGAAAACAATAAAAAGGCATGACTTTGCCACGTTTTCGACGGTTCGTTGTCTGGGTTATCGTCAGGGAAGTAGTTTTCTGGCTTAGGCGCATCCGCTGATTTTTCTTGGTCGCGTAAATACTCCCCTTTTAAGGTATGGGCATCGTACTCTGGATGGCCAGTAATATACACTTGGCTGCCTGATTTATTTTTAATTAAGTAGGCGCCTACTCGCTCAGATCCAGCTAACACCACCAAATCGTCGCAAGCAGTGATCTTGTCGATATCAATATGACCATAGCGAGAATGCGGCACTAAAAAGGTATCATCAAAACCACGGGTAAGTGCTGCATGGTCAAAATAACTTTTATGGGTAAATACACCGCTTAATTTATTTGGTTTAAGTTCGCGCTTAAGGCCATAGTGATGATAAAGCCCGGCATGGGCCGCCCAACACGAAAACAGCGTAGACGTAACATGCTGCTCTGCCCAATCTAAAATAACTTTTAGTTCGTCCCAGTAAGCAACTTCGTCATACTCTAAATGAGCAAGCGGCGCGCCTGTTATAATCATGGCATCGTAGTTATTATCTTTCACTTCTGAAAAATAACGATAAAACGTATCCATGTGCTGCTCAGAGTTACTACTGGTGCGGTGAGTATCTAAGCGCAACAGCTCAACATTAACTTGTAGCGGTGAATTAGCTAACAAGCGAATAAACTGCACTTCGGTTTCAACCTTGTTTGGCATTAAGTTTAAGATGGCCAAACGCATTGGGCGTATCTCTTGCGTTTTCGCGCGACTTTTTGGCATTACAAACACGTTTTCTTGGCGTAATTTTGCAATGGCTGGCAATTCATCTTTTACTGTAATGGGCATAGCTGGCTCCGAGCATACTTATCTGACTGCTAATTATGAACGGATAGTTAGAAATTTCAACCTCTAGATGTTTAGATGTCCAAATGAAGTGATATTTCTGAGTGGTCATTAATTAAAATGTATGACTCTTTGAGTAAATAACACCTTGATATTAAGCCTATCATAAACGCTGAATTCTGTATTTTGAGGTAGTTTGGGTATACAATACTTGCTGTTAATTTTTATTATAAATTGAAGGCTTCTTTCATGGTGTTACCAGACAAGTTTATATTCTCGATGAGTCGAGTATCTAAGGTTGTGCCACCTAAGCGCACTATCTTAAAAGATATTTCTTTACACTTTTTCCCAGGCGCAAAAATTGGTGTGCTAGGTCTAAACGGTGCAGGTAAATCAACGTTACTGCGCATTATGGCCGGTGTTGACCAAGACTTTGAAGGTGAAGCTCGCCCTCAACCAGGCACTAAAATCGGTTACTTACCGCAAGAACCGCAGCTAGACGAGAACAAAACAGTTCGCGAAACAGTAGAAGAAGCGGTAAGCGAAGTTAAAAATGCATTAAATCGTCTTGATGAAGTATACAACGAGTATGCAATGGACGGTGCTGACTTCGATGCACTTGCGAAAGAGCAAGGTGAACTTGAAGCTATCATCCAAGCACACGATGGTCACAATATTGATAACGTGTTAGAGCGTGCAGCTGATGCATTACGCCTACCACCTTGGGATGCAAAAATTGAACACCTTTCGGGTGGTGAGCGTCGCCGTGTTGCGATCTGCCGTTTACTACTTGAAAAACCAGATATGCTTATTCTTGACGAACCGACTAACCACTTAGACGCTGAGTCAGTTGCTTGGTTAGAACGCTTCTTACACGACTACGAAGGTACCGTGGTTGCTGTAACCCACGACCGTTACTTCTTAGATAACGTAGCAGGTTGGATTTTAGAGCTTGACCGTGGTGAAGGTATTCCTTGGGAAGGTAACTACTCATCGTGGCTTGAGCAAAAAGATTTACGTTTACAACAAGAACAGAAATCTGAAAAAGCACGTCAAAAATCAATCGCACAAGAACTTGAATGGGTTCGTTCAAACCCGAAAGGCCGTCAAGCTAAGTCTAAAGCACGTATGGCACAGTTCTCTGAGCTACAGCAAAACGATTACCAAAAGCGTAACGAAACGAATGAACTATTCATTCCACCGGGTCCACGCTTAGGTGACCAAGTTATCGAAGTGAAAGGCCTGAAGAAGAGCTTTGGCGATCGCGTATTAATCGATGACCTAAACTTTGCAATGCCGAAAGGCGCTATCGTAGGTATTATCGGTGCCAATGGTGCGGGTAAATCGACGCTATTCAAAATGCTAAGTGGTGAAGAAACGCCAGATAGCGGTGAGATCATTGTGGGTGAAACCGTTGAACTTGCAACGGTTGATCAGTTCCGTGGTGACATGGACGAGAACAACACGGTTTTCCAAGAAATCTCTAACGGTCAAGACGTATTGAAAATTGGTAACTTTGAATTCCCAAGCCGTGCCTATGTTGGCCGCTTTAACTTCAAAGGTAACGACCAACAAAAGTTCGTTAAAGACTTATCAGGTGGTGAGCGCAACCGTTTACACCTAGCTAAGCTATTAAAAGCAGGTGGTAACGTATTACTACTGGATGAGCCAACCAATGACCTAGACGTTGAAACACTACGTGCACTTGAGAACGCTATTTTAGAGTTCCCTGGCTGTGTAATGTGTATCTCGCATGACCGTTGGTTCCTTGACCGTATTGCTACACATATTCTTGATTACCGTGACGAAGGTCAAATTAACTTCTTCGATGGTAACTACACAGAATACGAAGAGTGGTTGAAGAAAACCTTAGGCGCAGAAGCGGCGCAACCTAAGCGTATTAAATACAAAAAAATAGGTTAATTGATACTTAAGCTATCATTATCAGAGCCCTGCACACGCAGGGCTTTTTATTTTGAAAGAAAAATGTTTGCATTTAGTTCTTATTAAAGTACCAACTTTAAAAAAGAACTAATCTCATGAAACACCTGCTAGCACTTATTCTACTGTTTTCATACTTTATAAATAGCACCTTTGCATCTGAACTTGAAAACCCCATACAACTTCCTCCTCTCACGCTTGAAATGGCTGATGGGAGCCAGCTTAAAACGGCTGAATTACTTGGCACGCCTTATATTCTTCACTTTTGGGCAACGTGGTGCCCATACTGTAAAAAGCTTCAACCTGGGCTTGAGAAAATTCATCAACAATATAAACGTCACGGCCTTCGCGTGATAGGTGTTAGCTTTCGTGAAGACGATGATGCAGCACCTCAGCAATCTTTAATAAACAGAGGGCATCATTTTAAAACAGCAATAAAGGCAGATCTGATTGTGCAACAACTTGGCGTAAAAGGAACACCCACAACGCTTTTTATCAATAAACAAGGCCAAGTTATTTGGCTAACCACCACATCAGACCCCGACGATAAAAAACTTCATGGCAATGCCGCCAAACTCGTGAGTGATTGACTATACTCTAAGCTTAAGCATCGCTAAGGGTTATTATGAAAAATCGCCGTAAGTATTCGCGTATCTTGTTTTCTACACCAGCAACATTGGTTATGAATGAACACACATACAATTGTGAATTACTCGATATATCTTTAAATGGGGCACTGGTAAGCCTTCCTGATAAGCTCTTGGCTGATAAAAATGCGCTGGCAGAACTTACTTTCTCGCTGCCAGAAAGCCAAGTCACTATTAATATGTCTGTTGAAATCAGGCATATTGAGCCGTTTCATTTAGGCTTACACTGTGTTCATATCGATATTGATAGCATCACTCACTTAAAGCGGTTAGTAGAGCTAAACCTTGGAGACGATGACCTATTACACCGAGAGCTAACTATGCTGATACATATACCCGAATAGACTATTAAAGGTAACTTTATTACCATAGTTAAAAACTGGCTGTGCTGTATTCAATGAATTTAAATCCACACTTACCTATCGTCTATCATCCTAATTACTCATTTAACTTCGATCCGAAGCATCGCTTTGTAATGAGCAAATTTGCATACTTATATGAACATGTAAAAAGCCTTGGTCTTATTAATAGTAATTTAGTCCAACCAAAGTTAGGCACGCCAGAACCACTCGAACTAGTACATTGCGATAATTATATTTATGACCTTTGGCATAACCGCCTTGACGAAAAAGCAATGCGCCGTATCGGCCTGCCTTGGTCTGAGCAACTCATGGCGCGTACTTTTACCGCCCCACTTGGCACCTTGCAAACGGCGCGTCTTGCCTTGAAGCATGGTATAGCATGCCATCTAGCAGGAGGCACCCACCATGCTCATACTGATTTTGGATCCGGCTACTGCATGGTAAACGACTTGGCGTTTACCAGCGAAACCCTAATAAAAAGTGGTGAAGTCACCAATATACTTATTTTTGATTTAGACGTTCACCAAGGTGATGGTACCGCAGCAATGCTTGCGCATCAGCCCTATGCCTATACCTGCTCTATCCACTGCGAAAAGAATTTTCCGTTTCGCAAATCAGCCAGCGATTTAGACATAGGATTAGCACCCAATGTGGCGGATAGTGAATACTTAGGCGTTGTTGACGATACGCTGAGTTATTTATTAAACACCCTTAACCCAGATTTAGTGCTTTATGATGCAGGTGTTGATGTATGGCAAGAGGATGGATTAGGAAAACTTGATATAAGCTGGCAAGGGATAGCGCAACGCGACCATTTAGTCCTTAAGCGTTGCCTAGAGCGCAATATACCTGTCGCAACGGTAATTGGTGGTGGCTATGACAAAGATCACCGTCGTCTTGCCGCTCGCCATGGCATAGTAGTAGAGCAAGCTGCTCAGTTCTAACATTAAATAAACATACAAGAGATTACCACCAGTCACCACAACCATTTAACACATTAATTTTATTGATGAATTTTCAGAAAACGATTAGACTACTTGCTTACAAAAAAGGAAGTAAATATGAAAAAATTATTAATAACTACCCTTTCACTTGTCTTAGCAGGCTGTGGAGGTGGTTCTTCTGATGATTCAACGCAACAGCAAGAAGCTACAAATAATCCCCCTTCTTTAATAGGTCAACTCACCCTAGAAACTAAAGCAATGTCATCAGCATCATTCACACTAGATATGAAAGATGATGATAATGATACACTCACACTAGCCATTGCAAATCAACCTGAATGGTTAACATTAACCACTAATGGCACAGAGGCCACATTAAAAGTTGAACCAGATTTTTTTGATATTGGTGAATACACATTTCAGGCAACACTATCTGACGGCCACGCTAGTAAGGATTATCAATTAACTATCACAATCAACGACGATCCTAGTAAGTGGCAAAAAATAAAACTTACCTCAAGTGAGCTTGCTGGCATTTGGTCTACAAGTGATGAAAAGACTAAGTTTATATTCGGTCAAAATAATGCTGGCGCCCACATATTAAATAATGAACTAACAAGCTTTGATTACCAAGTAAGCAGCGAAGGTGATATAGCACTAACGCGATATGACAGCGGAGTGTGCTATTCTTACTGTAATATTTCAGATCTTACCGTTGTTGCGTCCGATAATGAAAGTCTGCGTGTACACTTCAAAAACGAAACTGAAGAACACGTTCTAAACCTACACGTACAAGATTTAGCCGCAGTAACACCTAGTTACTTAACTGATGAAGGAAGCTACCCTTCTGAAAATATTAGCGTAGTTGATAGCGATAGTCACTTATACAGCGATTTAAAAGTTGATACTGGAAATGGTAGCTTTTCTAGATCTGTAAAAGTTACTGGCAAGCTATCTAATAATCAAATAACTGCTGATAGCAACTCACAGCTTTTCCAAGTTAATTTCCATAACATGAAAACGGGGCTATATGAAGCTCTAGAATTAGCTGTGACTATAAATGCAATTGACATACTTTACTCGGATGATAAATTTTTCTTTGCAGAGCAATCACACAGCGCAGCTCTATTAACCGATCTTGGTACATTCAATACTGAAGACTTTCGAGGATTGGACAAAGCTTTAAGCAACCAAACCAACTTAATAATACAAGAAAAGATAGCGCCTATATCAGTTCCTGACCTTAACTCAGGAAGTATATATACTGGACGGTTACTCTCATCAGAGTTTGAAACTGAAGATGGCACTTTGAGGGCAAATCCAGTCTTTAAGGTAAATACTCAGACAGAGTTTTCTGTTACCTCTTATTTTCCTCATCAAGCTGAAAAAATAGAAACCGTTTTAACCATCAACAATGACGGTGAAAAATTGAGTTATAGTTATGATAATAACAATTACTCAGCCAAGTTTTTCCAAAAAGCTAATGGTGATATTTTTTTAGCTCAAAATAATCAAGGCTTCTATCAAGGCTCACTGTTCAGTGAAGTTAACAGCTCCAATACAATTAAGTATGAAGATGTTATAGGTTTATATATCGACCCAAGCTTATCAAACTCTGATAGTAAAAGTTTTTTTGCTTTTACAGAGGATGAACGCTCACTATTTTCTAGCTCAACAACTGGAGACTTACCAGAGCTCAATACAGAGTTAGAAACAGACAATTTTTGGACAATCAAAAATAATCGAATACTTGTGATCCACAACTTCTCTTGTCCATCCGCTTCTTCATATGAGTCATGTATAAGTGAGTCTGAAGCGACAGAAGATGGCGGTGTGTTTTTTAGAAGTCTTGAGTACCTAGGGGAATACAATAACAGTACTTTATACAATTACTCATACTTTTATAGAATGAATGGAGAGACTAAAGGAAGTGGCTTTCAAGCATTAAAATTGTTACAAAAACAATAACGAAAAAAGGCCCGGTGGAGAAAAAACCGGGCCTTTGCTACTGTAACATTGGGATATGTTAGCAACTTTTTTCTAAGTTAAAACAAGTAGCTGTGGAGCTACCGAATGGTAATCTAAAGCCATCGCTATACTCAAAACCGTAATATTTACTATCGAAAAAGCAAACACTTGGCGCGCCCAGCCGCTTACATCAATATTGCGACGATAGCCACGAAGCGCCATTAGCAACCACCAAAAACTCGTTGTACAAGCCACAGCCATAAAAGCTAAACCTGTATAACCACTAATGGTTAATAACATCACAACCAACGCATACACGGCGATATATAAAACAATGTGATGCTTTGCCTTCTCAATCCCTTGCGCTACAGGTAGCACAGGAATTCTGGCCGCTTGGTAGTCGTTATAACGAAAGATTGCAATTGCATATGAATGAGGCATTTGCCATAAACTGAACATTACCAATAAAATCACAGCACCAGCATCAAACTGCCCAGTTACCGCACAATAGCCCACCACAGGTGGAACTGCGCCCGATAAACTTCCTACAAAGGTGCCGTACACAGAACGACGTTTCATATATAAGCTGTATACACCAACATAAATGACGTAACCAAACGTAGCAAATAAGAGTGCCACTACGTTGGTATACACTGCTAATAATGAGAAACCAAAAACACCAAGCACGATGCCATGTGTCATAGCCGCCTTTGCTGACATTTCGCCAGTGACTGTGACGCGTTTGCGAGTGCGCGCCATAGCAACATCAATATCACGATCAATGACATTATTGATTGCGCATCCAGATGCTACGACTAAAGATAACCCTAGCAAGGTCGCGATCATTAACCATGGGTCAACATCACCACGAGAGGCTAGCAAGAATCCTCCCGCGACGGAGATTAAGTTGCCCATGATAATGCCAGGTTTAGTGACATTTAAATAACGTCGAAACACTTCCTCGACTCCTCTAATATTTCGCACAAACGCAAAATTACGAAAGAAACTAGCTAGTAACAGACTGTAAGAACTGGAGACACAACCTCAAACTAACCAGCTCCTTTCGTAAACTCTTTAATCAATTACAAAGTAATTGTTATTAGTACATCATCATGGCGTTCGATTCGTAGATGATCCACACCGACAAACCAACCACCATTACGATAATGATAGCGCTGAAGATAAATGACAATGAGCTGGCCTTGCCGTCTTCAGTTTTAAAACTTAAATGCAAGAAGTACTTTAAATGCACCCAAATTTGCACAACCGCCATCGTCACAATGCACCATACGGTGGCTGGTTTTGAAAACGACCCACTGATTACAGCCCAAAATGGAATAGCCGTTAAAATCACCGACAACACAAAGCCAACTAAATAGTCTTTGATACTGCCATGTGATTGCGCGTTATGTGCGTGTACTTCTAGATTATTAATGACATGTGATTCACTGTGACTCATTACATTGCTCCCATTAAATAAACAACGGTAAATACACAGATCCACACCACATCTAAGAAATGCCAAAACAGGCTTAAACAACTTAGGCGTGTCACTGTTTGCGGGTTTAAACCACGACGTAAAACTTCGATCATCATGATTGTCATCCAAATTAAACCTGCCGTCACATGCAGACCATGTAAGCCCACTAAAGAGAAAAACGAGGTTAAAAAGGCACTTTGTTGTGGGCCATTACCGTGCGCAATTAGGTGATGGAATTCATATACTTCCATACCAATAAATACGGCACCAAAGGCAAAGGTAACCAGCAACCAAGTTAACGTAGCGGCCTTCTTCTGCGAATGCGCAGAGATCATCGCAAAACCAAAGGTAATACTACTAAGTAGGAGTGCCGCGGTTTCAACCGCAACAAAATCAAGTTCAAAAATATCTTTGCCAGACACGCCACCGGCTGTGTTCATAAACAGTACGGCATAGGTTGCAAAGAAAGAAGCAAACAATAAGCAGTCGGTCATTAAGTACAACCAAAAACCGAAAACCGTGTTGCCACCCGTATCGTGATGCTCATGGTCATGTGCATCAACATGACCTTGAGTATTATCTAAGGTGTTTAAATCAGCAGTGATAGAACTCATGCATTCACCCCTTTAGTCGCGGCGGTATTGTGCGCCGTTTCAAGTTCAACAATTTCATCTGGTTGCACGTAGTAATCAACATCCGCCGTATAACAACGTTTGATAAATACCGCGATAGCGCCCAGTAAACCAAAGGCTGCAAGCCACCAAATATGCCAAATCATGGCAAAACAAAAGGTTGTTAATGCACCACTCATTAACACGCCAGCAGAGGTATTTTTTGGCATGTGAATTGGGCTATAAGAAGCTTCTTGCTTGTAAGCTAGGCCTTTTTCTTTCATGTCTGTCCATGCATCGATATCATCAACATGAGGGATTTTTGCAAAGTTGTAGTACTGCGGAGGTGATGCAGATGCCCACTCAAGCGTATGACCCTTCCACGGATCACCCGTTGTATCATCGAGTTGCTCGCGGTTTTTGAAGCTCACTACCAGTTGCACAACTTGGAATAAGATACCGAACATAATGATCACTGCACCGCCAGCTGCAATGTATAGCCAAATGTTCCAATCAGGGTTGTTAGTGTGGTTTAAGCGACGTGTCATACCTAAGAAACCAAGTACATATAACGGCATGAATGCCACGAAGAAACCAATTAACCAGCACCAGAAAGATCTTCTGCCCCAGCTCTCGTCAAGTTTGAAGCCCATTGCTTTAGGGAACCAAAACGCAAAACCCGCTAAATAACCAAATACCGCACCACCAATAATAGTGTTATGGAAGTGAGCGATTAAGAATAAGCTGTTATGTAATACGTAGTCAGCACCAGGAATGGCAAGTAACACGCCGGTCATACCACCGATAGTGAAAGTCACCATAAAACCTAAAGTCCAAAGCACTGGCACCGTAATACGTAAACGACCACGATACATAGTGAATAACCAGTTGAAGAGTTTCACACCCGTCGGTACTGCAATGACCATGGTCATCACACCAAAGAAGGCATTCACATTAGCGCTTGAGCCCATAGTAAAGAAGTGATGAAGCCAAACGATGAAACCTAAAATCGAAATCGCACCGCTTGCGTAAACCATCGACTTATAACCAAACAGGCGTTTACCAGCAAACGTAGAGATAACTTCTGAGAAAATACCAAACGCAGGTAAGATCAGAATGTAAACCTCAGGGTGGCCCCATGCCCAGAATAAGTTGATGTACATCATCGCATTACCACCTAATTCATTCGTGAAGAAGTGGAAATCGAGATAACGATCAAGCGTTAGCATTGCCAGTACAGCAGTTAAAATTGGGAACGATGCTGCAATTAAGATATTTGCCCACGTACAAGCCCACGTAAAAATAGGCATTTTCATTAATGTCATGCCAGGAGCACGCATTTTAAATACAGTCGCTAAGAAGTTAACTGACGTTAACAAAGTACCCAAGCCGGATATCTGCAAGGCCCATATATAATAATCGACCCCCACACCCGGACTGAATGACAACTCTGACAAGGGTGGATATGCAACCCAACCTGTTTTAGCAAATTCACCGAAAAACAGTGAAATATTAATGAGTATCGCACCACCAGCAGTTAACCAAAAACTTAGATTATTCAAAAATGGGAATGCAACATCACGGGCACCAATTTGCAGCGGTAAAATGATGTTCATTAAACCAATCATGAACGGCATCGCCATAAAGATGATCATAATCACCCCGTGCGCCGTAAAAATTTGGTCGTAATGTTCAGGTGGTAAGTAACCACTTGCACCGCCGGTAGCCATCGCTAATTGCAGTCGCATCATAATGGCATCCGCGAAACCACGGAAAAGCATGATAAGCGCAAGAATGATGTACATCACACCTAAGCGCTTATGATCAATTGAGGTGATCCAGTCGTGCCAAAGCACGCCCCATTTTTTATATTTTGTTACTAAGCCTGCCACTAGCAAGCCTAAGACAGCAACCACCGTCATGGTAACCATGATAATTGGTTCATGAAACGGGATTGCGTCTAATGTTAATTTACCTAACAACGACATGATTATTCCTCGTCCTCGCTATGCCCTTTATGAGCTGAGTGCTCTGGCATTGCGTGTTGCATTGCACCGTGTGAGCCATGCGCTTGCATATATTTCATTACAATTGAATGAAACATATCTTTATCAACACTGGCGTAGTATTTAACTGGGTCGTACTCACTTGGCTTAGCAAGTTCAACATAGGTCTGTTTAGTAAGCGCAGAGCCTGTATTTTTAACCTTATTCACCCATGCATCGAAATCAGCTTGGGTTGGGGTAGCAATGGCATTAAACTTCATGCCCGTGAAACCAGCACCGCTGTAATTTGCAGAGAAACCTTTAAAAGTTCCTGGTTCATCAGCTATCAAGTGAAGTTTGGTTTCCATGCCTGCCATTGAGTAAATTTGGCTACCAAGCTGAGGTATGAAAAATGAATTCATGGTGCTTTCTGAGGTGATCTTGTATTGAACAGGCACGTTAGCCGGAAAAACCAACTCATTCACTGTTGCAATGCCTTGCTCTGGGTAAATAAATAACCATTTCCAGTTTAAAGACACCACTTCTACAGTAAGGTGCTCACCCTTCCCTTCAAGTGGTTTATAAGGGTCAAGATCTTGCGTTGATTGCCAAGTGATCACACCTAAAATAACCACAATAATAATCGGAATGGTCCATACAACCGCTTCAATCTTGTTTGAGTGAGCCCACTTAGGAGCATAAATTTCTTGGTCTCGTCCATCACGGTATTTCCATGCAAAATAAATTGTCATGGCAATAACTGGGATTACAACAATCAGCATTAATACCGTCGCTACGATAATTAAATACTTTTCGTCAGCCCCAATTTGACCTTTTGGATCAAGTACCCCGCCTTTACAGCCAGACAAAGCCAGCACTAAAGACGCTAGAGCAATATTACAAAGGTTACGAATTGACAAAGGAATATCCTACAACCTAAAAGTTAACACTTGTCGATAAGTACACGACGCTTCTCTGTAGCAAAAAACGGCCACAGACATCCCCAGCCAAGTAACGAGCACAGAAAATCGGCACGCTAAAATGTGGGAATAATTAGGTTAGCTGACTGAAATTTGGACGCAGAAGGCCCACTAGGTGCTTAGTAAAGACAACTTAGCAAATGACTAAAATGGCTGAACTTAAGCAACAAAGCTTATTTACAGACAACCATTTACACGAGGAGGAGCACGACAGCCATGAGCGCTGTGTACTACTAAAGACTTTATCGTTTCACGCGCTGCGAAGGCCGCTTTACGTAAAATGACACCTGCACGACGCGCAGGGAAGAAATGGAAGACCAACCAGCATAAACCAATAAGTAACTGGCAAGACACCACTGGGTAAGCTAAAAAGCTCAACACATTAAGTAATGGTGTTTCGTATAAAGCACCTTCGCTTAATAAACTTCTTAGCCCGTGAGCATCTTCTAATGTACCGTTGATTAGCATGGCTGAATTAATCAGCAGCAAAGCTAAAACCGACATTAGCTCTTTACCAGCAAAAAACGCACGCGCAGCCAATTGCAATCTAGATAAACTAGACTGTTTGACACCTTGTGACTGATTAATTGCTCGCAAAACTCACGCCTTTTAAAACTTTCACCACATTTAAGGTAGTTGCTCTACCCTATTTTTTAATACGGTAACATGATCTTCATCAATAAAGTTTCAGTAATTACTGAAATTTCGATGTGGAGTATAACAAAGTCAACTTATCATACAAGAAAAAATTAACAGCGGTCAGTTAACCAGCATTTAATTAAGCTATAAAAAAATGTAAATAACCAATACTAACTTAGATAACCACCTAAAAAATTAGAGGATTTTATATTACAAAGTGAAATAGATAGGAAAGAAATTGTATAAAAACTTCTTAATACTGCAAGGTAATGCAGCTTGAGACAGCTGTGTATCAGTACTCAAACCCAGAAGCATTCTAAATAATATCACTTTTTTATTTTTCATTCCCTAATTCAGTTACGCAGCATAATAAAGTATGTTAATTTACTATTGCCTCTTGTTGTTGATATACAAGGGTCCAAAACAAAAACGCGAAACTATTTTTAAGGGAATAATATGAAGTTTGCTATTACATCGACACTTCTCAGCTTGATGTTAACTACTCAATCATCATACGCCGACGTAGAAAAAATGAAGCATTTTTCAAGCTTTGATGATTTAAGTAATGTTAGAGTGATCGATATTGATAATGATTCGAATAAAGACATCATTGCAATGATTAATGATGACAGCCAAAGGTTGTATATTATTAGTATCATCGGCAATGATGAAACTGTCAACACGCCAGTAACCAATGCAATAGAGTTTGAGAGCGAAGGAGAGTCAATTGCTTCGTTTGAAATTTATTACGATAAAAGTTCAGATAATCACTTTGCTATTATTATTAGCGATCAACGCAACGCACACCTTGTAAATTTAACTGCTAGAAAATATGTAAAAAAGATCCCAAATATAACTGCTGATAACGTTAAATTTAAAGACATAGATAACGATGGCAATATTGAGGTTATGCTAATAAATGAAAGCACTATGTACACGCTAGATATGCATAGCCTCGAAACAAAAGCGCACTACACCCTGCCACATTATGAGTTTACTGTCGGAAAGTTTACCAATCATCTGCTCAATGAAATGCTGACATGGGACGGCGAAATCTACCAAATTCAAGGCAGTGATGTAAAAAAAGTTGGCGAGCTCCCCGTAACAAGCAGATACCTATTTGCCAAAGACTTAAATAATGATGGCATGGATGAAGCAATAGCTGGAAGGTGTACTATCGATGTAAATAAAAACAGCGTTATTTGGCCTTTGGAGAGTACGCTAGAAGATTGTAATCAAGATAGTGGTTTGTTAAATTACACTAGTAGATCGCCTTACTACAACAACGACCTTTATCAAGATTATACAGCCATTGATAACAATGCCGAGATGTACCATGATCTGTATCCTAGTACTCACTTTAACTATTTCTATAACTATTTAACAAGAGAAGAAGAAGTCATTGGCAGGAGCGTCACAACACAGGATGGAGGCGATTATCAACCTAATATTCTTCATTATATCTATGAATATTTAGACTTGTATGGCGATGAGCAAAAAGAAACAATTGAGCAAATACAGAGACTCAATGTTAAAGAAGTGAGATTCGGAGAGGTAACTGAACTCGGCTTTAACGGCAATGCTTATTTAGCCATGCAAAATGAAGAGGTAAAGATTATTGAAGAGTATAGACAGCTTATTATTATCGCAGGTTCGAAGTGGGATCCTGCCTATTTAACAAGTTATACAATATTAAATAGTATTTCTCCTGTCACACAAACTGAATCATGGTCAAAAAGTGTAACTAAAGAGCTTTATGCTTCTAAAGTAGATAAAGTTTCCATAATACCTTTTGGTAGAAACACCGATAATAAAATTGTGTACTCGACTCAAGGTGAGCAGTGGAATCCCGCTATTAGGAAACACTATATATTGAACATGGATGGGTCTAATCATATCGAACAACCTTTTATTGGCTATTTCAAGCTATTGGGTGATATTGACGGTGACGGAAACCAAGAGTACCTCTACCAATATTCGGAATGGTATTATGCTGATCAGTCAAAACCATTTGAAGTCAGAGAGTTATACAGTGACAACATAAAATATACGATTTCACTTATTGGTGAACCTCAACTTGATACATCAGAATTACTAACGACAATTGACTTTGACGGCGATGGTATTAAAGAACTTGTGTTTGAGCATCTAGGAACTAACAAGCAGACAGCCGTCTATAACTTTGTTAAAAACACCCACTCATTACTTGATTTAGGTGATATCCAATCACTTGATACTTTTACGTATAATAATAACGAGCAATTGTATACAACAACGCAGGACGGGGCTTTAGTATCTATTTCCGCCCAAGGAAACAAACAAGAAGTGGCTAACTTCTGTGCATCATCAAAATTAATTGCTGTTGAGCAACACCTTAGTGGCCAACTTCATATCGCCTGCGAAAATGAACTAGGTGTATTTAATTTGGCAAATGCACAATATAATAAGCTGGTTACTCTTGATGTGGCCGCTACACATTCAGATATTGAAATAGTTAACGAAAAGACCTATTGGCTAATAACACACTCAAATGGCAGAGAACTATTTAAAATCGGCGAAAAAACAGAGCAACCTTATCAACTTAGTGTAGCTGAATTTAACACCAATAAGTTCACGCCTGTTGAGTTTAAAGCATTGAGCGAAAAAGATTCCTTCAACTATCGCTTTTATATTTCAAAGGCACCTAGCAAAGGCAATATTACATTTACCGATAGGGCTCTTGGCCACTTTAGTTACACTCCCACAACTGGCGAAGTTGGCCTAGACCAATTTGAGCTTTCTATGTCTATAGGCGGAAGGGCCACTGAAAGTGTGTCGGTTTCAGTCAATATTGATGGAACACCTCTTGTCATTGAGCCTAATTCAATTTCTGCTCATTGGCGCACGCCACTGAGCGAAACTCTCTCCTTATCAGGTGCAGGTGAAAACAGTAATCTTCAACTTAACGTAAAGGTACAGCCAGCATCAGGCGAGTTTGTGTTTAGTAATAATGTAACGGGTGAGTTTACCTATACACCATTAATCTCAACGTTAGAGCCAGCTAATTTTGTCGTTAATATAAGCAACGAGATTGGTTTAAATATTGATAAAATGATTACAATAAATCATACCAATACATCCCCACAGACACAGGCTCTGGAATTAATCATCAATCAATCTGAAGCAGCTCAATTCGAACTATTAGCCCAAGATGCAGATTCAGATCCACTTACTTATGAGCTTGTATCTGAGCCAAGCATAGGTTCAGTAACATTAGACAACAACAGTGGAATCGCATCATATACGCCGCAAACTAATACAAGCTACGAAACTAGCTTTCAGTACCGCGTTTTTGATGGTATGAGCTACTCTGAGCCAAGTACAGTTACTATAACCACTAAAGCCGATGATACAGACGATAATGGCGAAGAAACAAAAGAAAAAAGCGGGGGCAGTATGCCCTTCTATATTCTTTCATTACTTGCCATTGTGGGACTGCTGCGTAAATCGAAGTTTTCTTTCACTGTATAAACTTAGCAACTCCAACCTTTACTTGCTCTTGGGAAATATTCCAAGAGCAATATTCAATAATAGCGCCTTTATTCTGTGTACTTTTAAAAAAATCGACTAAAAACGCGCGCCGCTAAGTACCCCAAAGTTAAAAAGAATAAAAGCAAGAAGATAAGGTTGAACAAAGGTTAGCCAAACGAATGTAAATATAATATTCTTAGCATTAAAATAAAAAGGAATAAAGGATATCTTATGCGGGGCTGTATACTTGCCATGACTTTGCTAATCAGTACACCAATAATTGCCACTGAAATTGAAAATAACGAGGTTGATGGTTTTGATAAAGCAGCGATTAATCTCACAGATATAAAACCTGTTTTAAATCGCATAGCCAAGCATCCTGCAATTACACTACAGCAACTCGGTAGGTCGTACCACAGTCAACCCATTTACGCTCTTGATATAGGCTCTGGCACCACAAAAGTGATGATGTGGAGTCAAATGCATGGTGATGAAAACACGGCCACCGCTGCACTTATGGATTTTCTTGATTTTATAACTTTGCCCGAAAACGCTAACTGGCTACAAAGCTGGCAAGACAAACTAACGCTCAGGATTATTCCCATGATTAATCCTGACGGTGCCAAAGCTCAAACGCGTCACAATGCACAAGGTATCGACCTAAACCGCGATGCAAAAGCATTGAGGACCCCAGAGGGGCAAACACTCATGCGTGCCGCTAAGGAGTTTAAACCTGACTTTGGCTTTAACTTGCATGATCAGAACGCGTATTACGGTGCAGGAAAAAAAGGGAATCAAGCTACTATTTCTGTACTCGCCCCTGCCTATAATGATGCAAGAGAGATTAATACTAGCCGTGGCGAAGCCATGCAGCTTATCGCTCACTTAGCTAAAACAATTGAAACGATGATCCCAGGGCACCTAGCAAAGTATAACGACAGTTACTCGTGTCGAAGCTTTGGTGATACATTTTCCGAAATGGGTATTCGCACTATATTAATTGAATCAGGTGCTTACCCGAACGACCCTCATCGCCAAGTTGCGCGAAAAGTAAATCGTGTACTTTATAAAGAGATAATCGATACACTACAAAATGGCACGTGGAAAGCAGCCAGCATTAACCAATACAATGCAATTCCTTTTAATGCTAGTAATAACTGGGTCGATCTACTTATTGATGATGTGAATGTACAGAGCCATTACGGTGATTACAAAATAGATATAGCCATTAATAACAAAGGCAATGCACCACGTATCAAAGAGCTGGGAGATATAAGTAGCATTCGCCGTGGCTACACTCAAATAGATGCCAACAAGCTCGTTTATAACCCAGGTAAAGGTTTTTCTTTAACAGAACCAATTAAGCTTAATAAGAGGCATTATAAAGAGCTATTAAAGCAAGGTTATAGCTGCTTTTCAGGGGATTTCGCGAAACTCGATAACCGTTCCCACTGGCCAGTTTACTGGTGCCAAGGCGCATTTGATTCGCAACCTAAATTGCACGCCTCAGCGGCATTCTTACTTTACCAAGGACAAACCATAAAATACGCAGTACTAGGTTCAGAACTCATAAAACTCAATTAATAAACATTAAAAAAGCGCCTAAAGGCGCTTTTTTTGTGGTTAAAGAATTTGATTCTCTTTCCAGACTTGTTCTTTTGCCATGCGCTTTTTGCGCTTGTCACACGGGTCGTCGCAGTCGCAGGCTTTGTCGATACCAACAGCACCTAGGCCGCCACAACTACTGGCCATAGATTTCTTTTGCACAATCATACCAACAGCCATCGCTGCCACAATTAAAATAAGTAGACCAAATGTAAGAAGAAAAAGTGACATTGCTTTGCCCCTATTGTTCAGCAATAAAATTGAGCCCAACCTGTTGGGCTGTATGCATTATAAACTGCTTCTTGCCCTGCTACAAATAAGGTTTAAAAGCAGGGCTTGAATAAGTGACTAAGCCATTGTCTGACTTACCAATTAAATATACCGGCAGACTATGTTCTTCAGCATATTTTTGGGCACGATCCATCCCCATAACTGTCAATGCTGTTGCTAAGCCATCAGCCGTCATTGCTGAAGGATGCAATACTGTGACCGACACTAAGTCATGACGACTTGGCATACCTGTTACAGGATCAATTAAGTGACTATATGTCACACCATCCATTTCATAAAAAATTCTGTAGTCACCTGATGTGGCAATACCATTGGTACCTGGTTCAATCACTTTATGTACTTTACGCACGCCAGGCTCTGCATCTGGCTGTTCAATTGCAATTTTCCATGTGATGTTGCTTGGCTTAATACCCGATACACGCAGCTCACCACCTATCTCAACCATATAATTTGTTAAGCCGTGGCTTTCAATAACCTCAGCAACTTTATCTATGCCATAGCCTTTTGCCGTAGCCGAAAACGACAGTTCTAAACCGTCTATCGTTTTCATTAGGCCTGAATCTGTTAATTCAAGCTTATCAACACCAATCTTTTCAATCATCGCCGCCAGGGCTTCATCAGTCGGGCGTTTAGTTGGCTTTTTATCTGGGCCAAAGCCCCATAAGTCAATAAGTGGCCCCATTGTCACATCAAGGGTTTTTGTTGATTCCCCAAGGCGAATTGACTCAGCCACAACCTTACGAAAATCATCACTAACCGGCATAACTTCACCTGCGGGCAAGCGATTAAATTGATTAATTTCTGAATCTGGAATGTACGTCGACATAGATTGGTTTACATCTTTGAGTGCTTGCTTAATTTCAGAATGTAAATCAGCCCCTGCTAGTTTAGAAGGTTCAGCAAATACCTTGATGTGATAAGTCGTTCCCATGGTTTTGCCTTCAAAATAAAGCTCCTCAGCTTTATCTGCTTGGCTACAACCTGCCATGAGTAAAGTAATAGTTAGTAGAAAAAAGGCCATCAAGCCTTGGCGATAAAACACTTTATTCATAGCACTCACCTTTAGGATACCGTGACGTTGGTATAAAAATAAAAAAAGCCTCGTAACACTAAGTGCTACGAGGCTTGTATTCTAACCAAAACTTATTGTTTTGTGTATGGTGTTAGCCACCGAAGTCATCTAATAAGATGTTTTCGTCTTCTACACCTAAATCTTTAAGCATGTTGATAACAGCCGCGTTCATCATTGGAGGACCACACATGTAGAACTCACAATCTTCTGGTGCTTCATGATCTTTCAAGTAGTTTTCATAAAGTACGTTATGGATGAAGCCTGTGTAACCTTCCCAGTTATCTTCTGGTTGTGGATCAGACAGTGCTGTATGCCATACGAAGTTATCGTTTTCTGCTGCTAAGCCGTCGAAATCTTCTACGTAGAACATTTCACGCTTAGAACGCGCACCATACCAGAAGCTCATCTTACGCTTAGATTGTAAACGCTTAAGTTGGTCAAAGATATGTGAACGCATTGGTGCCATACCTGCACCACCACCTACGAATACCATTTCTGCATCAGTGTCTTTCGCGAAGAACTCACCGAATGGGCCAGAAATAGTTACTTTATCACCTTCTTTTAATGACCAAATGTACGAAGACATTTTACCACATGGAAGGCTTAGGTCTCTTGGCGGCGGCGTAGCGATACGCACGTTAAGCATGATGATGCCTTCTTCTTCTGGGTAGTTAGCCATAGAGTATGCACGAATTGTTTCGTCGTCTACTTTAGACTCCAGATCGAAGAAACCGAAGTGGTTCCAGTCGCCACGATACTCTTCTGGAATATCGAAATCAGCGTATTTAACGTGGTGAGCTGGTGCTTCAATTTGAATATAACCACCGGCACGGAAAGGTACTGACTCGCCATCAGGAATTTGTAACTTAAGTTCCTTGATGAACGTTGCCTTGTTATCGTTAGAGATAACAGTACAGTCCCACTTCTTAACACCGAAAATTGACTCTTCAAGTTCAATTTCCATGTCGTTCTTAACATTTACCTGACACGCTAAACGGCAGCCTTCACGCGCTTCACCTTTAGAGATGTGATCAAGTTCTGTTGGTAAGATATCGCCGCCACCTTCTTTGATGTGTACACGACACTGACCACAAGAGCCACCGCCACCACATGCAGATGAAACGAAGATACCTGAATCAGCTAGCGCGCCTAATAGCTTGCTACCTGCTGATGTTTTAATAGCTTTTTCTGGGTCGCCATTAATTCCGATGATGATATCGCCGCTTGCTACTAATTTAGATTTAGCACCAATGATAACTAAAACTAAAATAACAACGATAGCGATGAAAACACCAACGCCTAAGAAAATCTCATTCATGATTTATCCTCGCTACCTATTAAAGTGAAATACCAGAGAATGACATAAAGCCAAGACCCATAAGACCAACAGTGATGAAAGTAATACCTAAACCACGTAAGCCATCAGGAACGTCTGAATACTTCATTTTTTCACGGATACCAGCAAGTAAAGTAATTGCTAGTGCCCAGCCCACACCTGAACCGATACCATAAACAACAGACTCACCGAAGTTATAGTTACGCTCAACCATGAAAGATACCGCACCGAAGATCGCACAGTTAACTGTGATCAGTGGTAAGAAGATACCTAACGCGTTGTAAAGTGCAGGGAAGAACTTATCTAATGCCATTTCAAGAATTTGTACCAGTGCTGCAATAACACCGATGAACGTCAAGAAACGTAAGAAGCTAAGGTCTGCTTCTGGGTAGCCAAGCCACTCTAATGCTCCTGGTGCAAGAACAGCGTGATAAACCAAGTTATTTACTGGTACTGAAATACCTAGTACCACGATAACTGCCACACCTAGGCCGATTGACGTTGTTACTTTCTTTGATACAGCAAGGAAAGTACACATACCTAGGAAGAAGGCTAAAGCTAAGTTTTCAATGAAAACCGCTTTTACAAATAAACTAATATAATGTTCCACTGCTCGCCCCTTACGCTTTTGCTTCTACTTGGTCTTTCTTGAAGGTACGAAGTACCCAGATGAATAAACCAATAATGAAGAATGCACTCGGTGGTAAAATCAATAGACCCATTGGTTGATACCAGCCACCGTTTTGTACAAGTGGGATAATATCAACACCGAATAGTGAACCTTTACCGAATAACTCACGGATGAAACCAACAGTTAGTAGTACTACTGAGTAGCCTAAACCATTACCGATGCCATCTAAGAAAGACATTAACGGTGGTGACTTCATTGCGTATGCTTCAGCACGACCCATTACGATACAGTTAGTAATGATTAGACCAACGAATACTGAAAGCTCTTTTGCCGTTGCATAAGAGAATGCTTGCAATACCTGATCAACCACGATTACTAATGATGCAATAATCGTCATTTGCACGATAATACGCACAGATGATGGGATGTGGTTACGAATTGACGAAATAAACAAGCTTGAGAATGCTGTTACAAGTGTCAATGCGATTGACATGATAAGTGCATTTTTTAAGCTTGATGTTACCGCTAGCGCAGAACAAATACCAAGTACTTGTAGTGCGATTGGGTTATTTGCGAATACCGGACCAAACAGGACCGACTTCATTTCTTTAGTATCAGCCATTATTTCAACGCTCCTTCACGTACTTTCGCAAGGAATGGACCAAAGCCATGCTCGCCAGTCCAGAAGTCAACTGTATGATCAACACCATTTGAAGTTAATGTTGCGCCAGAAAGACCATCGATTTGATGTTCATTGCTTGCACCACTTTTCATGATATTGATTGGTAACTCTTTACCTTGCCATTTAGCAGTCCACTGTGGATTTTGAATTTCACCACCTAGACCAGGCGTTTCGTTGTGCTTGAAGAAATTGATGTTCTTAACAGTTTCACCATCACTCTCAAGCGCTAAGAAGCCATACATTACACCCCAAAGGCCATAACCTTGGATAGGTAGAATGATTGCATCAGTAGAACCATCTGCTTTTTTCGAGATATAAACAGGTGAATTCTTAGTCATGCGTTGAATACCCGCGATGTCTTTAATTCCCTCTTCTTTCAACGCAAAGCTACGCGCTTGGTCGAATTTAGTTTTCTCGAAATCAAATGAGTTAGGATCTGCACCCTCAACAAATTCACCAGTATCCATATCTACAACGCGCGCTTCAATTTTGCCATTGAAAGTCTCTGACACAGAGCCTTCAACGTCAATGTCAGCTGCCGCTAGGATATTACGTTGAATATCTTGAGTTTTGTTAGCTTGCTGTAAAGGACGAAGCTGAACTGAAGCAAACGATACGATGATTGCACACACTAAACATAGTGCAACAACAACGGTTAGCGTTTTGCCGATTGATTCGTTATTACTAGACATTACGTGCCAACCTCCGCTTGATATTAGCTTGCACTACAAAGTGATCGAATAATGGTGCAAATAAGTTAGCAAATAAGATTGCTAGCATCATACCTTCTGGGAATGCCGGGTTAACAACACGGATCATTACAACCATAAAGCCGATTAACGCACCGTAAGCGAACTTACCTTTGTCTGTGAATGATGCAGATACTGGGTCTGTTGCCATAAAGAACATACCAAATGCAAAACCACCAAGCACTAAGTGCCAGTGCCAAGGCATCGCAAATACTGCGTTAGTTTCAGAACCAACTGTATTTAGTAAGAATGCCGTTGCAACCATACCTAGGAATACACCTAGCACGATACGCCATGAAGCAATACGCACATAAATCAGGAATAAACCACCGATTAATAATGCTAATGTTGACGTTTCACCTACAGAACCTTGAATGAAACCGTAGAACGCATTCCACCATAGTTCCATGTTGCTGTAATCAAGTGAACCAACGAACGCTTGGCCTAGCATAGTTGCGCCAGAGAATGAATCTACCGCAGTCCATACTGTGTCACCTGAAATTTGCGCAGGGTATGCGAAGAATAAGAACGCACGACCAGCAAGCGCAGGGTTAAGGAAGTTACGACCTGTACCACCAAAGATTTCTTTAGCGATTACAACACCAAACGTAATACCTAATGCAACTTGCCATAAAGGAATTGTTGCCGGCAGAATGAGTGCGAATAATACAGATGTTACGAAGAAACCTTCATTTACTTCGTGCTTACGCACAGAAGCGAATAGTACTTCCCAGAAACCACCCACAGCAAACGTTACTGCGTATATTGGTAGGAAGAAGCAGGCCCCGTAAAACATTTTCGCGCCCCAACCAGAGTCAGCAGTTAATTCACCGCCAAATAGTTGGAACAGACCAACTTGCCATGTGTTTGCCAGTTCAAAACCTTGCGCTAATGCACCCGCGGCCTGATGACCGATGTTGAACATACCAAAGAACATTGCAGGGAACGTCGCCATCCACACTAAAATCATCATACGTTTTAGGTCGATGTTATCGCGAACGTGTGTTTTGCCTTTATTTACATAACCAGGCGTATAGAAAATAGTTGCAGCAGCTTCGTAAAGCGCATACCACTTTTCATGTTTACCACCCGGTTCAAAATGCGGCTCAATATCTTCTAGAAATTTCTTTAAACCCATCTCTCTAGCCTTCCTTCTCGATCGTAGTCAAGCAATCGCGCAGGATTGAACCGTACTCGTATTTACCTGGACAAACGAAAGTACATAACGCTAAATCTTCTTCATCAAGCTCTAGCGCACCTAACGAAATTGCACCATCAAGATCACGTGCGATTAAATCACGTAATAATAGTGTAGGTAAGATGTCTAAAGGCATAACACGCTCATAACTACCAATTGGTACCATGGCACGGTTCGAACCACCTGTAGAAGTCGTCATGTTAAATAGACGGCTCGGAGTCAGGTGAGATAAGAAGGTACGTGTTACAGAGAACTTATTAGCACCAGGCGCAATCCAACCGAAGAATTCTTTTTCGCGACCTTCAAGTAATACAGATACTTGTACATGGTAACGACCTAAGAAAGCATGTGGACCTTGTGAAGTAGCGCCTGAAAGCACTGAACCAGAAATTACACGGTTATCACCGTCTTCTAATTCGCCAGCAACTAAATCATCTAATGATGCACCTAATTGAGTTTTTACTAAGCGTGGGTTTTTAACACGCGGACCAGCAAGCGAAACTACACGGTCTGTGAAGATTTCACCTGTCAGGAATAAGTTACCAAACGCAATAACGTCTTGGTAGCCTAAGTGCCAAACCTGTTTGCTAGCAGAAACTGGGTCTAAATGATGAATGTGTGTACCAACAAGGCCAGCCGGGTGTTTGCCACCAAACTCATGTACTTCTACTTGAGGGATTGATGAACTAGGCACTTGGCTACCAGCTTGTTTACAAACAAATACTTTGCCGTCAGTTAAACGAGATACCACAGCTAAACCGGCTTCAAATGCTGCAGTGTTTTCAGCAATGATTACTGCAGGATCTGCAGCTAGCGGGTTAGTGTCGATAGCCGTTACAAAGATTGAGCTAGGATTTGCATCCAAAGCCGCTACTCTGCTGAATGGGCGAGCACGTAGTGCTGTCCATTGACCTGACTGAACTAGTACTTCTTTCACTTTTTCACGGTCTAAGCTTGAAAGCTCGTCGGCCTTGAAAGAGTCAAAGGTGATTTGCTCACTGCCATTAACTTCAATAACAACAGATTGCAGCACACGTTTAGCACCACGATTAATTTCTTTAACTACCCCAGAAGCTGGTGCAGTAAATAAGACGCCTGGGTTCTTTTTGTCTTCAAAAAGTACCTGGCCTTTTTTGACTTGGTCATCCACACGAACATGCATGGTTGGACGCATACCAATAAATTCTTCACCTAGCACAGCTACACGTTTGACGGCAGAACCATCATGAATAACTTGCTGAGGTGCGCCCTCTATGGGTAAATCCAGACCTTTTTTTATGTTGATCATACGCACTTGCATTACATTAACGGAAAGAAACTGAAAAATCGTACCAACCACGTCGCTTCTTGATATGCTCAAGTTAAGTTCTTAGTATCTAAAAACAGCTTGTTTCACACCTAAACAAGCAACGCAGTAAACTCCTCACATATATTGCCCGAATTTTAACATCAATCAGGGTGACTATGCGAGAGCAAATATGAAATTTATACGACTGATGTGGTTATTTAGACTACAAAAAACCATTTGAATTAATTTCAATATAGACCAAAGTGCTATTGATGCCGTTTTATTTTCTCTTAAAAACAAAAAAGCCGCTTAAAAAAGCGACTTTTCCAAAACCAGTGTTATTTAATCACTAGTCAATCAGCTGCGAAATCGCCACATCAGGATTCACATCTTGTTCGTAATCTACGCTATCAATACCAAAACCGAATAAACGTAAAAACTCATTGTGGTAACCCACATAATCCGTTAATTCGTCAATGGTGTCTGTGTCTACCGTATCCCACACTTTTTGAACACGAGCTTGCACATCGTCTTCTAACTCTTTGTAGTTTTGGAATAAATGACCGCCGTCATCGAAACGTGGCGTTTCGCCGTAAAGGTTTTCAGTGAATAGCGCATGGATTTGTTCAATGGTACCTTCGTATGTGCCGTCTGCTTTCATTACTTTGAATAACGCAGAGATATATAAAGGCATGATAGGAATTGCTGAACTTGCTTGAGTCACAACTGCATTTAATGAAGAAACATACGCTTCACCATTTAAGCCTTTTGTAGACTCTTTGATTGCTTGTGTTGCACGGTCTAGGTCTTCTTTTGCTTTACCAATCGTTGCGTGACCGTAAATTGGCCATGTTAACTCTTTACCAATGTAGGTGTAAGCTGTTGTTTTGAAGTTATCAGCAAGGACATCGGCTGCTTTTAATGCGTCAATCCACATTTCCCAATCTTCACCGCCCATTACTTTGATTGTATTGTCGATGTCTTCTTGGCTTGCCGCTTCAACGGTTACTTCATCAATCACACGCTTAGACGTATTTAAGTTTTTTGTTGTGATATCTGAGCCAATTGGCTTAAGCGTTGATGAGTATGTCTCACCTGTATTTGGATCAGTGCGACGAGGAGACGCTAAGCTGTAGATAACTAAATCAATTTTACCTAAGTCAGCTTTAATCGTATCAATTGCTTTTTGCTTGATTTCATTAGAAAACGCATCGCCATTGATATTTTTAGACCAAAGACCCGCGTCTTCAGCAGCTGCTTGGAATGCCGCAGTATTATACCAACCCGCTGAGCCTGTTTTACGCTCGCTACCTTCTTTTTCAAAGAAGATGCCTAAAGTCTTAGCGCCACCACCGAATGCAGCTGTAATACGTGATGCCAAACCATAACCAGTAGAGGCACCAATTACTAATACATTTTTAGGTGCATTGCTCAGTGGCCCCTGTGCTTTCACATAATTAATTTGTTCTTGTACATGCTCAGCACACCCTACTGGATGCGCGTTAGTGCAGATAAATCCACGAATTTTAGGCTTAATGACCATTGATCATCCTATATCTATCACAATAAAAATTAGCGCTAGTTTAAAGGCTAATAGTTAAAATACAGGTCTGATCAGTAATATAAGTATAAATTACTAATCAAACCATACGATTAATCGAACTTCGAACCACCCAAACATTTCGGTGATTCAGGAGCCTGCCCTTGCTGTGCAGAAAACTCATCGGGCGTAAAAGTATGAATCGCCAATGCATGTATATGATTCGCTAATTCATCTTGTAATAATTCATTAATTTGACGGTGACGTGCAAGTAAACGCTTACCAGCGAACTCTTCGCTCACCACAATTACCTTAAAGTGTGATTCTGTGCCACGACTATGCATATGGCTTTCATTGACAACATTTAGGTGCTTACATTCAATACCCGCTGCGAGCTTTTCCTCAATTTGTTGTTGCATTGACATGTGTCATAGACCTTTAATAGCAAAATAATTGGTCGTCACTATATCAAGGGGATGACTCATTTTACCAATAATTTTATATTATCGAGCGAAAGGTTAAGTTAATACGGGGATGCATTAGCCTTTGCTGCTTTGGCAAGCTGTGTTGATAGTCACGTTGACTAAAGCCATTCATTATTAAGCAGCTACCACTTTGCAGCACAATACTTTGTTTTTCATTACTGTGTTTGTGCTTAATTTTAAATACCCGCTCAGCCCCCAGTGAAATGGACACAATAGTCGGCTGCTCACCAAGCTCTTTTTCATCATCACTATGCCATCCCATACAATCTTGACCGTCACGATATAAATTGACCAATAACGCATTAAATGGAATGTGTAATTGTTGGGATAAGCGCCTTCGCATTGCATCAAGCACCTTAGGCCAAGGTTCAACCACAAGCTGTGTGCCTGAATAAGCATAGTTAATCTGCTTATCAGCGATAAAGCATTGCAAACGAGGAATAGGATGGGTTTTACCAAATACAGTGATATTGGGCTGTTGCCAATTTAAATGTTGCTGTAAAAAATAAAACAAATCGAGACTTTTTTGAGCACTCAACGCTTTCTGTTGATAATAAAACCCTTCAGGTAAATGATTAGGCTTGGCGTTTGGCTGTTGCATGTTAGAATTTACCCATACTTAAATACTTATCCTAAAACCATGATGACCACCCAAGTACAACTCGGCGATAATACCTATACCCTAGAACGTTTTCCATTAGATCAAAAAAATCGCAGCCTACAAGCTTGGGACTCTGCCGATGAGTACCTTGTCACTTATGTAAGGGAGCATCATGCGCAGGCAAATTCAATCCTGATTTTAAATGACAGCTTTGGTGCATTGGCTTGTGCGTTTAATCAATTAACCACTTATTCAGTTAATGATTCGTATATTAGTCATCAAGCAACCTATTACAATTTACAAGCAAATGGCTTAGAAACAAGCTCATTGACGCAATTAAACTCTTTAGAGGCATTACCAAACAAGGTTGATTTAGTGATCTTAAAAGTGCCACGAAATTTAGGCTATTTACAACATCAACTTGCTGCAATCAGTGCCGCGTTACCTAAAGATGTTGACATAATTGCAGCAGGAAAAACCAAAGACATTCATAACTCGACAATTAAAGCGTTTAGCCAATTCATTGGCGAAACATCAACAAGTTTAGCCGTTAAAAAATCTCGCTTAATCATCAGTAAAACGAGCCAACTCAATAAACAAGCTGCATTTCCTGTAAGCTGGCCACTTGAAGGCTGTGAGTTTGATATTCAAAATCACGCCAATGTTTTTTCGCGTGATTCTTTAGATATTGGCGCTCGCTTTTTCTTTAACTACTTGCCACAAACCAGTAAAGCACGCCACATCATTGATTTAGGCTGTGGCAATGGCGTTGTTGGACTGATGACACTCAAACGCTGCCCCAAAGCACATGTAACCTTTGTTGATGAATCATACATGGCAGTTGAATCTGCACGCCTAAATATACAAAGTAATTTACCTGAGCAATTAGCTAACTGTGAATTTATTCAAAATGATTGTTTAACAGATTTTGAGCCGCAAAGTGCAGATCTTGTTTTGTGCAACCCCCCCTTTCATCAAGCGCAAGCTGTCACAGATCACATTGCTTGGCAGATGTTTAAACAAGCTAAGCAGGCACTTAAACAAGGTGGTGAATTAAGAATAATAGGTAATCGTCACCTCGATTATCATGAAAAACTAAAACGCATGTTCGGCAACTGTAAACTATTAGGTTCAAATAAAAAGTTTGTTGTTTTAAGTGCAAAAAAGACAACTTAATGGAGCAATATAAATGAAAAAAATACTTCTTTTAAGCATGTTAGTTGCGCTAACAGCGTGTAGTAACCAACCTAACCAACTGATCTTAAACCCTGTTTATAAAAGCGGTAAGGTTGCCTCAATCAATGCAAATATCAGTACCAGCGTCATTGATTTGCGTGGTGATAATGTAACCCTAAAAATTATTGAATCAGATAAAGTAAAAACCCTGGCAAGTCCAGGCCTGACTGAGTCAGTAAAAAGCACACTTGATAGCGCCCTTAGCCGAAATGGTGCCAGTATTTCTAATCTTGCGACAACACGATTTGAATTAGATATTCACGCATTACAAGCGATCGTCACTGAAAAAATGATGACACACACGAGTCATGCCAATATTGAGCTGGGTATTCGCGTAATAAGAAGTAATAGTAACTTTAGTAAAGTTTACCGCGGCAGTGCAAACCTTGAAGGGCCATTAAGACACGATAGAGCAAAAATTGAGAGTCAGCTGAATAAGTTGACTGAACAACTAATTACCCGCATTGTATCTGACCCAGAATTAATCGCTTATTTGGAAGGTTAACTATGAAGCGCATTTTTATACTTAGTTTTATCTTACTGTTCAGCCAGAACACCTTTTGTGCAACTGAGGGTAAGTTCATCCAAAAAGACAACATGTTTCCTCGTGTCGAAATTGTCACCACACTCGGTAGCATCATCGTAGAAATGGACCGTTCTCGCGCTCCTATCACAGTCAACAACTTCTTAACTTATGTCGCTGATGGTAGCTATAAAGGGAGTGTATTTCATCGTGTAGAACGTGATGAAGACAACGAACGAGATTTCGTTATTCAAGGCGGTGGCTACGATAAAGATTACGATGGTCTACACGAATACGACCCTATCTTTAATGAGAGCGGTAATGGTTTAAAAAATGATATGTATAGCATCGCCATGGCTTATCAAGACAGACAACCGCACTCAGGGACACGCCAGTTCTTTTTTAATATGGATGATAATGATCATTTAAACCCAGGTCGTGACTGGGGGTTTGCTGTATTTGGCATGGTTATGGATGGCTATGAAACGTTGGATAAAATTATGCGCGTGGAAACAGCTTATAACGAAAAAATAGGTTACAGCTTTGTACCCAAAACGCCTGTGGTTATCTTAAATGTAAAAATGATTGAACCCACTGCACTATAAAAATAACAAGCGAACTCATCGCCCCACTCACATGGCAGTACTATGACAAAGACGCTTTCTGTTTCAGAGTATTTTTCGTACTTTAAAGACAAACGCTTAATCAATATTTTTCTGTTCGGGATCAGCAGTGGCTTTCCGTGGGTACTCATTGGTTCTGTCATGTCTGCATGGCTAAAAGATGAAGGCCTCAGCCGAAGTATGATTGGCCTATTTGGCATTGTATTTGGGGCGTACAGCATTAACTTTTTATGGTCACCTTTAGTTGACCGTGTAAAACTGCCAGTTTTATTTAAGTGGCTTGGTCAGCGTCGCAGCTGGATTTTACTCTGCCAGTCAGTCATTTTTATAGGCACCTTTTCACTTGCAGGGCTCGATATCAAAGCGAATCTTTGGTTTGCCGCCGCACTGTGCTTAGTCATTGCGGTTGCCTCTGCGACTCAAGACATCGCCATTGATGCGTTTCGTATCGATACTTTAAGTGAAAATGAAAGCCATAAAGCCACGGCAGCTGCCGCCATGGCAACATCAGGTTGGTGGAGTGGTTATGCTTTACTAGGAGCACTCCCCTTCTACATGGCTGATATCCCCTCTATTGATTGGCCCCAAGTTTACTTTTTCTTATCCGTTATCATGCTGCTATTAATGGGTAGTGTACTTTGGGCAAAAGAGCCCGAATCAAATCGTGAAGTTATTCAGGCTGAACTTGAGTCTACCTATCAGCAAAAGCTTATGGGTGTAGAACAAACGCGATTTGCAAAAATAATTGCTTGGTTAGCGGTCACCGTGTTTGATCCATTTAGAACCTTTTTTGCACGCAATGGTGTAAAAACAGCGCTCGCACTTTTAGCGTTTATCTTCCTATTTAAAATTGGCGAAGCCTTCCTTGGGCGAATGTCGATTGTGTTTTATAAAGAAGTGGGCTTTAGCAACAGTGACATTGCCACCTTCTCAAAAGTAGGCACTGCAATTCTTACCATCGCTTTTACTTTCGTCGGTAGCCTATTCAATCAACGCTACGGTATCGTAAAAGGCTTATTCATTAGCGGCATTGCTATGGCAGCGTCTAACCTTGCATTTGCTTGGATTGCTATTGCAGGCCCTAAATTAAGCCTCTATGCCTTTGCAATTATCATTGACGGATTTACACAGGCCTGGTCACTGGTTGCAATGGTCGCCTTTATTTCTATGCTGTGTGATCGCGCCTTTAGTGCAACTCATTATGCACTTTTAGCGTCACTTGGAAACTTAGGCAGAACACTCCTGTCTAGTTACAGTGGTGTTGTGATAGATGATTGGCTTTTAGGTAACTGGGCACTGTTTTTTGTGCTAACAGCGCTCATGGTAATTCCTTCGCTGGTATTTTTATTCTTAATCCGCCACAAGCTTTATGCGTTAGAGAACAATTATCATCGAGATAATTAACAAAAAATATAAAGGTGTGATTGGTATTTACCGAAAAGTGAGGATGACTATTTAGTGCATCCATGCACTAATTGTATTACTAAAAATGTATTAGTAACAGCAAATTAAGCGTCTTTTAATAGGTTAAGACCTTCGTATGGGTCTACTTCCAAAGCATCACAGTAACGCATAAACTCAATAACATCTAAACGACGTTCTTGGTTTTCAATTTTACCAATGAATGAATGTGGCGTTCCTAAAACTTGAGCAAGGCTGCGCATTGTATGGCCTTTCTCATGGCGTTTTGTTTTAAGCCACTTCGTTAGTTTTGAGTTTTCGTCAGAAGAAACTGTTTTACCCATCATAAAAATACATCTCCTACTAGATGATTTGAGTTAATTAATTAAAGAGTGAAATTTTGCCCGTCTCACTCTTGGACACATTATATACTAATAATTTTTTCTGTGAATTAATAATTATACAAATGTCCACGTTTCAGGTATAGACTGCTTTGCTTGGCAAGTCTAGTTTTAAAGCTAAAATTAAAGCAGATGCTCTATAATTAGTTATTTAACTGTACCAAAAAATTGATCAATTGGAACCGTGTTAAATATAAAATATAGCTTTTAAAATTGCATACTTATGCTTAAAGTGTACGTAAATACTGAAAAAGGCTAGAAAATGTTCCGAATATTATTTTTGTTGCCAATTGTACTATGTGTCATCTGGTACCTATTTTTAAAGCAAAATCGTATACCAATTAAACAAGGAAAAAGAGGATTCATGTATATTTTAATCGCCTCTGCACTGGTATTAGGCTTTTTCTTATTAATGATTCAGGTTACTCAAAGCTAGTAGGGCTAACATTAATAAGCCTCCCCCTGCCAATAATACTTATTAACGAAACCCAGCTTCACTGTATCGTCATATACAAAAGGAGAGCGTTGCTACTAACGCTGTTTTCATTTTAAAAAGTTTTTCTAAGGGAAAAGCCAAAGCCATTGCTAAGATCTGCACTAAGAATAAAGGCAGGATGGTGTAGAAATAAAGGCAATAAAAAAGCCACATCACGTGGCTTTTCATATAATCGGTTAAACGCTGAAACTAGCTCCGCATCCACAGGTTGTTGTAGCGTTGGGGTTGTTTACAAAAAAACGTGCCCCTTCAAGTCCTTCAGTGTAGTCGACCGTCCCATCAACCAAATACTGAATACTCATAGGATCAATGACTAAAGTAACGCCATTCTTTACAATTTCTAAATCACCAGGGTTGGCTTTTTCATCAAAAGTAAAACCATATTGGAAACCCGAACACCCACCACCTGTTACATAAACACGTAGTTTTAGATCTGGATTTTCTTCTTCTTCAATTAACTGTTTAACACGAACAGCAGCTGCGTCACTGAACTTAATTGGCAACTCTTCAGACATACCAAACCCCTCAAAATCTATAATACTGTAATTATCTAATACCCGAGTATTTTAATCAAGTATCGACTGTCGGCTGAAAAGTATTTTCAGGTACGCATTGGCTAAGCTATCTGCATTGAACTAATGTTAATTTGTACGACTTTTTAATTATTTAAAGTAAGCGGTGAGGGATCATCATAGTGATTGACCATTTAAGGCTTCATTTCATAAACTCTGACTTAGATAGTGCGCAAATAATCCCTGCACAGTACGATGTTTTGCTTGTTATAGCCTCAGTTCTTACTGCCGTTTTCGCCTCTTATGTTTCTTTTTTACTTTCTGCTCGAATCAAAAGCTCACACCTTAAAAATGAAAGTTTAGTATGGACGATAATGGCGGCCTGCTTTTTGGGTATCGGTATTTGGGGCATGCATTTTATAGGTATGCTTGCTTATAGATTACCGATAAACGTAGAGTACAACACCACAATCACCTTGGTATCAGTACTGCCAAGTGTGTTTGCCAGTTATATCGTGCTTTCAACTTCACTGAGCAACATAAAAGGACTTATTTTTCGAAGTGTTCTTATGGGAGCTGGGATTGGCAGTATGCACTTTGTTGGTATGATGGCAATGATGATGCCCGCTCATATGGCTTATGAGCCAAGGTTGTTTTCATTATCAATTTTTGTAGCAATCATTCTTTCTGGCATTGCTCTAAAAATAAATGACCTCCGACAAGCCCAAAAAACACATCAAGTACGCATGAATATGCTCGTTGCTGTTATTATGGGTAGCGCTATTTCCGGTATGCATTATATCGGTATGATCTCTATGTCGGTCTATACAACTGAGCAAACTGTTTATGTTACAAATCACGATAGTTCAACGCTTGCTCAGCTTGTTATTTCTGTACTATTGGTGTTAAGCCTTTTAGTACTGAGTGTTGTGGAACTTAGAGCGAGAAGCTTGCTCTCAGCTAAACTAAAAGCGGTACTAAATACAGTCCAAGATGTTGTGATTAGCTTTGATAGCACAGGTATCATCGAATTTGCTAACCCTGCTGTTTTACCTGTTTTTGGCTATCAACCAAATGAGTTAATCGGTAAGCACATCTATACACTTATCGCAGATAAATCAGCTGAACTCGAGCTAATCTTAAACACCGAATCAACAACGCTCCAGCAATCAAATAGCTTTAGTAAAAGCAGATTATTAAATGCTCTTAGAGCGAACCAAAGCGCATTTCCAATTACCATGACAATCAGCTCAATAGGCAACAAAGATATGGGTCCGTACGTTGCCACAATTAAAGATTTGAGTGACATCCACAACCAAGAAGCATTCACCCAAACCATATTCGATAACCTACCTATCATGTTGTTTGTGAAAGAAGCTAAACACTTAACATTTAGTCATGTAAATAAGGCTGGCGAGCAACTATTAGGAAAAACAAAAGAGCAATTGATAGGCCTCAACGATTTTGACATTTTTAATAATGAAGACGCACTAAGTTATGCGCAAACAGATCGCGATGTACTCACAAGTAGTGATATTCTCACAGTTGATGAAAAGCCTATTACAATTGATGGCCGAACTCACTACCTTCGCACCCGTAAGCTCTCTATTAAAGATAGCCATGGTAAAGCACAGTATCTGCTCGATGTTTCAGAAGACGTCACTGAGCTTGAGCAAGCTAAAACCGAACTTGAAAACTTACACCAACGCATGGCAATGGCCGCAGATGCAGCCCACATAGGTATTTGGGAGTGGAACTTTGAAACCAACGAACTGATATGGGATGACTGGATGCACACCCTGTTTGAGATCCCTAAATCTCAGTTTAATGGTAATTATGCCGCATGGGCTAATACGCTTCACCCTGATGAATACGAAGCCGTTACAAATAAACTTAAACTAGCGGTGCTCAATAATGAGGAATTTCATGCTGAATTTCAGATTGTTCTTCCCAGTGGACAAATTCGTTATATAAATGCCGATGGTAGAATCTACGGAAACCGAATGATTGGTGTTAATTTTGATATCACCAAACGAGTTTTAGCTGAGCAAAAGATCAGACAACTAGCTCAAACTGATCACCTCACAGGTTTAGCTAACCGCAGTGCATTAAGTAAATTCCTAAAGCATGAGTTTGCTCGTATAGAACGAACAGGCACAAAAGTAGGCTGTTTATACTTTGATCTTGATAAATTTAAACCTATTAACGATACCTATGGTCATTTAATAGGTGATTTTGTACTTGTAGAGATCGCAAAACGATTACAAGAAACTGCGCGAAAAACAGATTGTACAGCCCGTATCGGTGGTGATGAGTTTGTTGTAGTCATCACAGATATTGAAAATAAAGAACAAATAAATCGTGCTCTTACTAGACTAATCAATGCTATAGAAACACCCATAGCCTGTGAAGTAGGTTATTTACAAGTAGGTGCAAGTGTAGGTTATGCAGTCTATCCAGACGATGCTAAATCTCTCGATGAACTCCTTAAAAAAGCCGATGAGCAAATGTATAAACAAAAGCGAGATTGTTCACTTAAAAAAACCACGATGAATACCCCGTAACTTTATACATCCGTTTAAAGAAGATAATTTTGCAAAATCACAAGGACTTAGTGAATTTGATTTGCTAAACTTGCGGCTCTAAGGTGCGGTGAGGAAAAATGCATGTGGCTTGAAACGCTGAGGCGTCGTCTAGCAAAGCCTAAAACATCTGTGCAATTGTGCTTACTAGGAGTTTGCGCAGGATTAATTGCGGCAGTACTGATTATATTATTCCGCCTCACAATTATGTTTTTTCAAAGTCTTTTTTTGGAAAAGCCCGATGACTTCTCTACCTTAGACACGCTAGAGCGCGTACTTCTTCCTATTGGTGCTGCCTTAGTCATCGCTTTATTTGCAGCACTAACGGGTTTTAAACATTACCGTTTAGGTATTCCTTTCGTTATCCACCGTATAAAAAAGCATTATGGTCATATGCCACTGTATAACACAGTCAATCAATTTGTTGGTGGGGCACTGGCTCTAATCAGTGGTTTTTCTGTTGGCCGAGAAGGCCCTTCTGTTCATATGGGGGCAACCGGTGCAAGCTTATTAGCAGATAAACTACATTTACCCCATAATGCCATGCGCACACTCAGCGGCTGTGGTGTTGCTGCGGGCATTGCCGCCTCGTTTAATACCCCGCTTGCTGCCGTTATTTTTGTAATGGAAGTAGTGCTAAGAGAATACAAAGTACATATTTTTGTGCCTATTATGCTCGCAGCGGTTACAGGTGCCCTTGCCACTCAATTTGTCTTTGGTGACGCATCGGAACTTGCACTTATCACTATGAACCCGCTTAGTGGCTGGCACTATCCTTTTTTAATTATTTTTGGCATGGCACTAGGTGCAGTCGCTTATGCATTTAATCAAAATTTAATGTTGATTATTCGCACTTTTAAACCGCTAAGTATGTTTCCTCGCTTATTACTTGCAGGCTTAATTGCAGGGCTAATCGCCTACATGGTGCCTCATGCAATGGGCTCTGGTATGAGTGCTATCACTATTGCCATTGAATCCCCTGATGATGTGCAATTTTTAACAACAATTTTAATCGCTAAATTACTTGCCACATTATTTGCAATTGGTCTGGGGATCCCAGGCGGTATTATTGGCCCCGTGATTGGTTTAGGCGTATTAATGGGTACCTTAATGGCATTTTTTGCCCAATTTATAAGCCCTGGAACTGATATTGCGGGTACCTATAGCATGCTTGGCATGGCTGGCTTATTAGCGGCCACCCTGCACGCCCCTCTTGCAGCACTAACAACGGTGATGGAGCTTACATCTAGTCCAGAAATTATTGTTCCTGCTATGTTAGTCATTTCTTCTGCGTATGTTACTGCTCTGCAATTTTTTGGCAATCGTTCTATCTTTATGCAGCAACTAGACTTTCAAGGGCTTGAATATCAAATATCCCCAGCAACCGAAGCGCTACAAAAGGTTGGAGTAATGGAAGAAATGGATGAGCAATTTAAACTGCTATACAGCGATGATAAAGAGCAAATAAAAGAGTCATTAGACGCTTTGGATAGTCAAACGCCATTGATTGTTCATGATGATGAAAATGGCTATCGCCTTGCAGAGTATGACTTAAGCCTAATGTCTGACCAAAGTAGTAATATAAAGTATGTCAGTTTGAATGGTTTAAGTAGCCAAGCAACACTTGCCGATGCATTTGATCTATTAAAAGATAAACGTAGTGGCGCTGTATATATTTATAACCTACTGGATAACCAGCAAATTATGGGGCTTTTGCGTTGGGATCAAATCAGGCATATCCTTACCATACGTAACAGCTTGCTATAACAACTAAAAATGGACACAACAATGAGCGCGCTATTAGTTTACAAAACTTTTCATATATTTTTTATGATTGCTTGGTTTGCGGGGATTTTTTATCTTCCTCGCTTGTTTGTATACCACGCAATGAGTGAAGAAAAAGCCTGCAACTCGATGCTAAAAGTAATGGAGCGCCGTTTACTGTTTTTTGTGACGCCGTTTGCCGTTTTAACACTCGTGTTTGGCGTACTGACCATTTTTGAATATGGCCGAGATTGGTTTAGATACAGTATGTGGCTGCACTACAAACTCGTGTTAGTGATTATCCTCTATATCTATCATGGCTACTGTTTCAAATTACTGGCTGACTTTAAACATGATCGTAATACTCGCAGCGATCGTTTTTATCGTATTTTTAATGAAGTCCCAGTACTTATTCTATTAGCAATAGTCGCACTAGCAATTATCAAACCTAGCTTATAATTTGCTGCTGTGTACGCTAAAAATTTGCTATAGTACGGCGCAAATTTATGCGGCCTCCCATATAGAGAGCCGGCGCCTTAATAAATGTGATTAGGAACAGCCCCATGTTAAGTTTCCAAGGTGAAAATATTCTGTCGGTTAATCAGCTTGACCGCGATTGTATTGAACGTATTTTTGCAGTTGCTAAAAAGATGGAGCCTTATGCTAAAAAGCAAAAGCGCACCAATGTATTAGAAGGCGCTATTTTAGCAAACCTATTCTTTGAACCAAGTACACGTACTCGCGTAAGCTTCGGTACGGCATTTAACTTACTGGGTGGTTTGGTTCGCGAAACAACGGGCATGCAAAGCTCAGCTTTAGCCAAAGGCGAATCGTTATATGACACCGCACGCGTTATCTCAGCATATGCTGATGCCGTTGCGATGCGTCACCCTGATTCAGGATCAGTTGCGGAGTTTGCAACCGGTTGTGATGTACCTGTCATCAATGGTGGTGACGGCGCAAATGAACACCCAACTCAAGCCTTACTTGACTTATTAACGATTGAACGTGAACTTGGCCGTTTCAACCAAGGTATCGACGGTATGCATATTGCCCTAGTGGGTGATTTAAAATATGGCCGTACTGTGCACTCTTTATCTAAATTACTGTGCCATTATAAAGACGTGAAGTTCTCTATGGTGGCACCTGATGGCTTACAAATGCCAGACTACATTTTAGATGCTGTTGATAACGCAGGTCATAAAATTCAAGTCGTTGATAAAATGGAAGGCAACTTGGCGGCCGATATTGTGTATCAAACCCGTATCCAAGAAGAGCGCTTCCCTTCACAAGAAGAAGCGAACAAATACCGTGGTGGTTTTCGTATCAGCCAAGCAATTTACAACGCACACTGTAAGCCAAACTCTGTACTGATGCACCCACTACCTCGTGACAGCCGTTTAGAAGCAAACGAGCTTGATAACGATTTAAATAGCAACGACAACCTAGCAATTTTCCGCCAAGTTCAAAACGGTGTGTTAATTCGCATGGCGTTGTTTGCTCTAACCTTAGATGTTGCCGACAAAGTTGAGCAATATGAAGTCGACGTGCCTTGGTTTAGCCGTAAGCGTAATAGCTAATACGCTTCATTCTGGGCTCTTTGAGCCCTTGCAAACCAACTCATTTAACGTGACAACCCAATAGGACTATTCATGACAATTAGCCAAGATCTTTTTAATCGCGCGCAAGAATCAATCCCAGGCGGTGTTAACTCACCAGTTCGTGCCTTCAATGGCGTTGGCGGTACTCCTTTATTCATCACTAAAGCAGAAGGCCCTTTTACCTTTGATGCTGATGGTAACCGTTATATCGATTACGTTGGTTCATGGGGACCCATGATCATGGGCCATAACCACCCAGCTATTAAACAAGCGGTATTAGAAGCCGTTGAAAATGGCTTAAGCTATGGTGCGCCAACAGAAACTGAAATCTTAATGGCCGAAAAAGTAAAAGAGCTTGTACCATCAATCGAAAAAGTACGTATGGTAAGCTCAGGTACTGAAGCAACAATGAGTGCAATTCGCTTAGCCCGTGGTTTCACTGGCCGTGACAAAATCTTAAAGTTTGAAGGCTGTTATCATGGTCATGCCGACTCGCTACTAGTAAAAGCAGGCTCAGGTGCGCTGACTATGGGCGTACCGAATTCACCAGGTATTCCTGAAGATTTTGCTAAGCACACCTTAACTGTGTCGTTTAACAACCTTGATGAAGTAAAAGCAATTTTCGCAAAATACGCTGACGACATTGCTTGTATCATCGTTGAGCCAGTTGCCGGCAACATGAACTGCATTCCTCCTGTACCTGGCTTCTTAGAAGGTTTGCGTGAGGTGTGTGATGAATACAAATCAGTACTTATTTTTGATGAAGTAATGACTGGTTTCCGTGTTGCTTTAGGCGGCGCGCAAGCTTACTACAACATCAAACCAGACCTCACATGTTTAGGTAAAGTGATCGGTGGCGGTATGCCAGTCGGTGCATTTGGTGGTAAGAAAGAAATCATGGATTACATCGCACCAGTAGGGCCAGTTTATCAAGCGGGTACGTTATCAGGTAACCCAATTGCCATGGCTGCAGGCTTAAAATCTTTAGAGCTTTTAAGTGCTGAAGGCCTACACGATGAACTTGAAGCAAAGAGCAAAGCAATTTGTGAAGGCTTTGAAGCCGCTGCCAAAAAAGCAGGCATTGCACTTACAACAAACTACGCTGGCGGTATGTACGGCTTCTTCTTTACTGACAAAGAAAAAGTAACGAGCTATCAACAAGCCACTGAGTGTGATTTAGAGCGCTTCAAAAAGTTCTTCCACTTAATGCTTGAAGAAGGCGTTTACCTTGCTCCTTCAGCATTTGAAGCAGGCTTTGTATGTGCAGAGCATTCAGAGCAAGAAATTAGCGACACCATAGCAGCGGCAGAACGCGCATTCGCGAAGCTATAAAATATAATTAGACAAAAAAGCCCGCAAGGGCTTTTTTTATGAATAAAAACAACGCAATCACAGGTCTACTCCTAATATAATTTCTAACTGGGTGTATCTGTGAATAATCTAATTAAACCTGCTGTTTTGTTAATGGGACAATTAAGTTACAAAGCAAAAATGTCGCTAATGTTTAGCATTTTAATTTTTCCTCTTTGTTTAAGTTTATTTTTTTTACTAAGCGTTTTAAGTAAAGGAATTGAAATATCACAAAAACAAAATCAAGGGGTTCAAATATATCCTCAATTACTCGCTAATTTACTCACTGCAAATCAAGCTGATAATATCAGTATTGCCCAACAAGCAGATTTTGCGAATACAGCCACTGGTGACGACAATATTTTAGAGATAGTCTCGATTGAGTCACAACTTGCTATTGTAAATGAGCTCAGTAGTAGCTACTTAAATCGCACATTAGTAACCGCTCTACCGCCTCTTATCACACATTTAAATAAAACCATACAAAGTGCAGAAACCGTGATATCTAATGGGCAGTTTTCGCCGAGTACGTTTATTACGTTATCCAACCAAGTTAAAGCACTGCCGCAGTTAGAGTCACAGTTTTTAATGAGTTTAAATACATCTTTAAATGCAAACGAAGAACTCAAAAACACCCTAACAGAACCCGCAACGCAACTTTCAAGCAGTATCAATGCACTTTTTATAGCATTAAACCAAGACCTGCTTGAGCCGGATGAAATTGCACTTACACGGCAGCAGCTTGCAAATTTAAAAGTAAATATTAATAGTAAAATTAATCACTTTATTACCCACAGTGAACCGGCTTTATCGGCAATGATATTAGCGCAATTAAAACAGCAACGTATGACCCGTCTTGTGGTTATCATTGCCGCTTTAATCAGCCTATTTATAGCAAGTTATTTGATGATGGGGTTTTACCGCTCATTAGTCGATACTTTAAAGCAGTTTTCTCGCGCAGCAACAGAGGCTGCAACAGGTAATTTAGGCGTGCGATTAGATTTAAAAGGCAAGGATGAGCTCAACTCAATAAGCTTACTATTCAATGATTTACTAAAATCGTTTACGGCGCTTATCAATAATGCTCAAAAAACCACTCACTCAGTAAGAAGTACCACTCAGCACGTATTTGAAAGCCGCAATAAAACGACCAATGATGTTACTGAGCAACAACAAAGCATTAGCGCTATTAATGACTCACTAGATAACATGAGCCAATCGGCAGAGCATGTTGAAAAAACTGCCTCGCACGCCGTTTTTCTCGCCAATAGCGCTGCCAAACAGGTTCAAAACAGCGCAAAAAATAGCGAGGAGTTAGCGCAACATATCGCACAATTACAACAAGAGTTTAACCAAGGGTTAAAGGCTCTGGATTCATTAGCGCAAGACACCTCAAATATTAGCCAAGTAAGCAAAGGAATTAGCGACATAGCTGAACAAACAAACCTTTTAGCCTTAAATGCTGCGATCGAAGCTGCAAGAGCCGGCGAGCAAGGACGAGGGTTCGCTGTTGTCGCTGATGAGGTTAGAACATTGGCAGGGCGAACTCAGCTACAAACAAAGGAAATACACGATATTATCGCTTCATTACAAAATGCATTGCAGTTAACACAGCAGAAAATGCAGCAAAGTGTCGAAAAAATGGAGCAAGGGGCAGCATCCGCTAACCAAACAAAAGCAAGTTTAGTTGCAGCCGTAAATACGATGGATGAAATCAGTCAACATGGTGAACAAATCGCGCAGTTAGTTGGTGAACAAACGAGTGCAACACAAGATGCTTTAAATGATGCCAAGCGGGTAAGCTGTTTAGCCGAAGAGACGCTTAAATCATCAAAAAATGCCTCAGCAAGCGCACACGATTTAACCGCGCTTGCTGAGCAACTTAACGATGCAATGAAAGCATTTAGCGTCGACAACTCGGACGAGGCTCAAACTCACTAGCTCGAATAGGCAGTTGCACCACTTTGCCGCAGCCAGGTG
Source organism: Pseudoalteromonas sp. L1 (assembly GCF_021728095.1). NCBI lineage: Bacteria > Pseudomonadati > Pseudomonadota > Gammaproteobacteria > Alteromonadales > Pseudoalteromonadaceae > Pseudoalteromonas > Pseudoalteromonas sp. L1. Next base: position 593,662 of record NZ_JAKKCT010000003.1, read on the forward strand.
GTGCTTGCAGACCTGTTTCTTCATTTATGAACGCCCATCGAATAGAAGCTGGACGAGTATCTGCAATGGCTTCAGGGTTAAGCGGTTTTAAATAACGAATATAGGTTTCTAACGCACCAACACTCCCCGTCAGGCCGGTATTTTTATTATCGTCTCGACCAATCCAAGCAACGGTTACTGTATTTTGGTCAAAACCTGCAAACCAGCTATCTCGTAAGTCATTACTTGTGCCCGTTTTACCCGCTAACTGAATCGATGGAAAGTGGGCATTTAAACGTTTTGCTGTGCCATCTTTAGTTACTCGCTTCATCGCATATTTGGTCATATAAACCGATGCTTCATCAAATCGCTTTTGTGATTCAACATTATGCTTATAAAGTACTTTACCTACCGAATCAGTCAGTGCAGAAATTGATGTTAGCTCACGATACTGACCATCAGCAGCAAGTGTTGTATAAAGTTGAGCGACTTCAAAGCTAGACAACTCCAATGCCCCAAGTAGTAGTGATGGGTATTCATCGATGCTTCCTTCAACTCCTAATCGCTTCAAGGTCGTTGCAACTGTATCGACCCCTACATCTAACCCAGTATTTACCGCAGGTATATTGATACTATTACTAAATGCCTTATAAAGCGGCATCATGCCTCTAAATTGCCTATCAAAATTCTCTGGCTGCCAAATTTTTCCTTGCTCATTCGTTACTCTTAGAGGAGAGTCATCAACCAAAGATGCAAGGTTGAATTTGCCGCTTTCAAAAGCACTCAAATAAACAGCAGGCTTTACTAATGAGCCAATATTGCGCTTAGTATCTAATACTCGATTGAAACCAAAATAGCGAACATCGCGACCGGCAACTAAAGCTGACACGCCGCCTTTTTCAACGTTAACCGAGATCATCGCGGCTTCTAATTCTTCGGTTTTAGGACGTCTTTCAAGGTAAGGTAAGCTTGCCTCAACCGATTTTTCCATTGCAGTTTGTTTTTGTAAGTCGAAATAAGTGAAGACACGCACGCCAGCATCCAATACTTGCTGGTCAGGTAACAAACGCTTTAATTCGCGATTAACTAACTCTAAATAACCAGGATACGACTTCTGTAGGCTATCTTTCATAGGTGAAATATCAATTGGACGCTTTAACGATGCGCGATACTCACGTGTATTTATTAAGTTGTTTTCGACCATTAAGCGCAGTACTAAATCGCGACGCTCCATCGCACGTTCACTGTAACGGCGTGGGTTGTAGTACGATGGGCCTTTAACCATAGCAACCAGTAACGCAATTTGGTCATACTCTAGCTCATCCACAGGTTTAGAAAAGTAGAATTCAGCGGCAAGCCCCATACCGTGAACACCCTGATTGTATGATTGCCCTAGGTATACTTCATTTAAATAGGCTTCTAAAATTTCATCTTTGCTATAGCGGTAGTCTAATATCAATGCGATAAGTGCTTCATTAAACTTACGAACAAGAGAGCGTTCACGTGTTAAGTAAATATTTTTAGCGAGCTGTTGTGTTAAGGTACTTCCTCCCTGCACTGTTCTTCCCGCTTTGATATTACTGTATAGGGCACGCATAATAGACCATACCGACACACCGTGGTGCTGATAAAAATCTCTGTCTTCAACCACCAGCAAGGTGTCTTTTAACATTGCAGGAAACTTATCAAGTGGAACGAATTCACGATCTTGGTTCGAATCATTACCAATTCGCGCAATTTGCACAGGCTCCAAACGCGCAGAATTTAAGCGTCGACCAAATTTATCCTTAATAGTTGCTAATTTTTTTCCTGAAAAACGAAGCTCAATAACACGAGCATCTTCAAGCCCATCGTAAAATTCAAATTCGCGGCGATACACTTTAATGCTGTTAGATGACTTAACATACTGCCCTGTACGACTAAGCTTATTAACTGAAGAGTAGTTTAATCTGTTAAGCTCCCAAAGAACTTCTTGCTGTGATAAAAACTGCCCTGGGTAAAAGCTCATTGCTCGCGCGTATACCTGCGCAGGTAACTGCCACTTATTGCCCTCAAATTGACGCGTTATTTTTGCATCTAAATAAATAAGATACAGCACCATCGCAATCACAACAGCTAAGGATAACTTCCAAAAAATTGACCACGTTTTACGAAAAATACGCGACTTTACTGTCGTATTCGAAGAGGTTTTGCGTTTTTTAGTCGTTCGTTTAGTGGACGCCGTTTTCTTTGCTGGCGTTTTTTTAGCAGGAGTTTTTTTATCAGCCATTGAGTTCGCTATTGGTCAGTTAATTTTACAGGTGTAATCAGCCTCAATTCTATCACCTGTAAAATTAACAGTCACTTAAACTCGATTAGCGGGTACATAACCAAAGCGAGTGAATAACCGCAGGTATAAAAAATATAAAGCATAAAATAATATTAATAACTAAATCTTTACCAACACCGGCTTTTAAAAACACAGCCACAGGTGGTAAAAACAATGACAAAATAATTAATAACAGTTTGTTATCCATAGTATTCCCTTGTTGATTAAGTTATTTGAGCATAGTCAATATTGTTGAAATCGCCTATAAGAAAACACTTATTTTGAATGCAAAAAAGCCCTACCTGAGTAGAGCTTTGATTTGAACACACAATGATTATTGTATGTGCGTGCTTAAGCACGCACTAAAATTAGTTACTACGCACTGATACAAACTCAGGGTAAGCATCAATACCACAGTCATGTTGATCCATACCGTTTAATTCTTCTTCTTCGGTAACACGGATACCCATGGTATTTTTCAGAATTGCCCATACGATTGATGACGCGATAAACACAAACCCTAAGATACACACCAAGCCAATTAATTGATTAACGAAGGTTGCATCTGAGTTTGAAAGTGGTACTAACATGATACCTAATGCACCACATACACCGTGTACAGAAATCGCACCGACAGGGTCATCGATTTTTGCTTTATCAAGTGCAACAATACTAAATACAACCAGTGAACCGCCTAGTAGACCTAATAGACAAGCAAGTAATGGTGTTGGTGAAGCTGGCTCAGCCGTAATAGTGACAAGGCCTGCTAACGCACCGTTTAGTACCATAGTTAAATCAGCTTTCCCCCAAAGCACTTTACATACGAACAGTGCTGCAATAGCACCACATGCCGCTGCTGCGTTAGTGTTTAAGAAAATTTTACCCACAGCTGTTGCATTTTCAGCGTCAGAAACAAGCAGCTGTGAACCACCGTTAAAGCCAAACCAACCCATCCAAAGGATTAATGTGCCTAATGTGGCAAGTGGTAAGTTAGAACCAGGAATTGGGTAAATTTCACCATTTTTACCGTATTTACCTTTACGAGCCCCAAGGAAAAGCACACCTGCTAGCGCTGCCGCAGCACCTGCACCGTGAACAATTGCAGAACCTGCAAAGTCAACAAAGCCCATTTCAGATAAAAAGCCTGCGCCCCAAGTCCAATAGCCTTCAATCGGGTAAATGAAACCTGTCATTACAACAGTAAAGATCAAAAATGCCCATAACTTCATACGCTCAGCAACAGCACCAGATACAATAGACATAGCTGTAGCAACGAATACAACTTGGAAGAAGAAATCAGACTCTAATGAGTGATTTGCATCAGCTGCTTGCGTACCAATTAACGCACCAAAAGAAGGAACAAAACCACCTTCTGCGTTATCAACATACATGATGTTATAACCCACAAGTAAGAACATGGTGCAGGCGATCGAGAAAAGTGCTACGTTTTTAGTGAGTATTTCTGTTGTATTTTTTGCACGAACTAAACCCGCCTCAAGCATCGCAAAACCGGCAGCCATCCACATGACTAAAACACCCGACATCAAAAAGTAAAAAGTGTCGAGTGAGAACTTCAACTCTACAATCGTGTTTTCCATAAATCCCCCTTAAATTGCTTCTTCATCAAGTTCGCCGGTACGAATACGGACGATTTGGTCTAGGTCGTAAACAAAAATTTTGCCGTCACCAATTTTGCCTGTTGAAGCAATTTTCGTGATGGTTTCAACAACGCGTTGACAATTTTCGCTACGAGTTGCAATTTCAAGTTTAATTTTAGGAATAAAATCGACTTGGTATTCAGCTCCACGGTATAGTTCAGTATGTCCACGTTGGCGGCCAAAGCCTTTAACGTCGACAACTGTCATCCCCTCAATGCCTAAATCAGCCAATGCTTCACGCACATCATCAAGTTTGAATGGCTTTATTATTGCACTAATCATTTTCATAGTGGCCCCCTTCGGACGCTTATTGTTATCCTGTTGGCTTTAACAATCCAACCTTTGTGCCACTATTTTTTATTATTTATTTTCAATGATTTAAATACAATCAGCCACTTACAAACAAAAAAAATGCACCACAAGGGTGCATTTTTTTAACAATTAACCAGCACTGGTGCAATTCAAGCAATGAAACCTTGATTATAGCAAAGCAAACATTTCGTTATTTAATTATGCTTGGTAATTGCTCTGCATCCATGCAGCCGTAAAGTAATTATTTTTCAATCAATTAGAAACAGTTTTAATCTCTCAAAATGATTAAGTTTTATTGCGTATTGGTGCTATAAACGTACTACGCAGTTACGCTGTTGCTGTTTAGCTTGATATAAAGCTTTATCAGCTAAGCGCATTGCAGCTGTGAGTGAGACATGTTGAAATGCAGTCATACCAATGCTGATAGTAAGTGAATAAGGTTCGCCATTAATTGAAAACTGGTGCTCTGCAAGTTGTTCTCTGAAACTATTTAGCCTTGCCTCTGCTTTTTCAAGATCCATGTTGTCTAACACAACTGCAAATTCTTCCCCACCAATGCGAGCAATTGTGAAGTCGTCAAACTTGCTTTTTAAAAAGCTTGTTACTTGCTTTAATGCATGATCACCCGCTTCGTGACCAAACTGATCGTTAATAGTTTTGAAAAAATCAATATCGAGTAATGCAAGCACATTCTCTTGTTCGGTTTTCTTTAGGATTTTCTCGGCGTATTGATAAAAATAACGGCGGTTATGAAGCCCAGTTAAGTGATCTCTGTATGCACTTTCTTTAATGTCTGCGATTAGGGCAAGCTGTTCCATCGTCTGCATTACACGGCAATGAAACTCTTCATTCATAAATGGCTTGGTCAAAAAGTCATTGGCACCGTACTTGATAAAACGTGCCGATAAACCGTGCTTACCTGCGCCTGATAAACCAATAATAGCTAAGTCATCACGGCCTCGAAAATTACGCACTGCTTTAACAAGCTCAAAACCATCCATCGTTGGCATTGCATAGTCAGTGAGTAGCAGCTTAATTTCAGGATCATCTTTGAGCATTTGCAATGCTTGCTCACCATCATGGGCATCACTTACATTAAAAAGCTGCTTTTCTAGCATTTGCTTCATCAAGGTGCGGCTTAATACCGAATCATCGGCAACAAGTGCCTTTGAACCATGGTTTCTGAGTAATTGTGCAACAAGTTTAATGGCATAGTGGTATGAGTCACGATTATCTTTAACAACATAATCAACCACACCAAGTTCTAGCATTTGTTGACGAATGTATTCATCAATTTTAGACGTTAACACAACGGTAGGAATATTCTTTGATAAGGTATATTTAGCCACTTCACCGTTCATCGCATCAGGCAGTGTTAAGTCAACTAAAGCGAGGGTGTAGTCATGCTCAGCGATTAAATCTATGCCTTCCTGCAAAGACCATGCAAAGTCGACATCCACATCTAAATAGTGGGCAGATAAGTGACGTAACACTTGCTGTACTACTTTACTGTCTTCAACAACTAACACTCTTTGCATTGCAACTTCTCTTTTCTATGCACATGTACACAAATTACCAACATGCCAAATATACGTTATTTTTTAATCTAGCTAAATGATTAAGCAAAATATCTTTATTAAAAAGTACTTTTTTGTAATTAACCGCGCAGTTTACAGAATCTTCCTATTTAACAGCTATTATTGGTCACTAGTCTCAATAGTTTGTCTTCAAGCGAGCTTTTCTCTTTAATAGCAGCAACTCGAATAATAAGGAATCAACATGAAACTAGTTAGTTTTATTGGCTTGTCAGTAACAGCCCTAACTCTGACCTTCAGCACACCCAGCTTTGCTGATAATGAACGACGCATAGACGTCGACAGCAGTGTTGTTACAGAACATAAAGCACGTATTAACGGTGAGCGCTTCTCTTATACTGCAACAACAGGTACCCAACCAGTTTGGGATGAGCAAGGTAATGCGGTTGCAACGCTGCAATATACTTATTATACCCGCGATAAAGTAGACGACAGAACAAAACGCCCATTGGTTTTTTCATTTAATGGCGGCCCTGGCTCTGCGTCAGTGTGGATGCACCTTGCCTATACTGGACCTCGCGTATTAAAAATTGATGACGAAGGCTACCCAATTCAGCCCTATGGCGTAAAAGATAACCCATATTCAATTTTAGATGTCGCTGATATTGTTTATATCAACCCCGTAAACACGGGTTACTCTCGCGTTCTTGAAAACGATAAAGGTGAGTTACCAAGCAAAGCTGACCAACAAAAAATGTTTTTTGGTGTAAACGCCGACATCAAATACTTAGCAGAGTGGTTAAATACCTTTGTGTCACGCAACGAGCGCTGGCGCTCACCTAAGTTCTTAATTGGTGAAAGCTATGGTACAACTCGCGTTTCAGGCCTTGCTCACGAATTACAAAACCGCCAATGGATGTACATCAACGGCGTTATTTTAGTATCACCAACTGAAATTGGTATTAAACGCGAAGGTCCTGTAGAAGCTGCAAATCGTCTACCGTACTTTGCCGCAACGGCTTGGTACCACAAAGCCCTCAGCGCAGACCTACAAGCAAAAGACTTAGATGAGTTACTGCCTGAAGTTGAAGAGTTTACCGTTAATAAGTTCTTACCAGCAATTGCTAAAGGTGGCTTCTTGGCTGCCGATGAAAAACGCGCAATCATCAAGCAAGCAGCAAAATACGCAGGTTTATCTGAAAAGTTTGTTGAGCAAAACAACCTTGATATTCCAACTAACTTCTTCTGGAAAGAGCTATTACGCGAGCGCGGTCAAACGGTAGGTCGTTTAGATTCTCGTTATTTAGGTATTGATAAACGTGATGCAGGTGAATCACCTGATTACTGGGCAGAGCTTACCTCATGGTTGCACTCATTCACGCCAGCAATTAACTATTACCTACGTGAAGAGCTTAACTACAAAACAGATATCAAATATAACCTATTTGGCAATGTTCACCCTTGGGATCGTACTGGTAATAACACAGGTGAAAATTTACGTTTAGCGATGGCGCAAAACCCATACTTAAATGTAATGATCCAATCAGGTTACTACGATGGTGCAACCAATTACTTTGATGCTAAATACACAATGTGGCAATTAGACCCGAGCGGCAAAATGAAAGACCGCCTAAGCTTTAAAGGCTACCGCAGTGGTCACATGATGTATTTACGTCATGCTGATTTAGAGTCATCAAATAATGACTTACGTGAGTTTATCCTTAAATCACTACCAGCTGAAGGCAAAGCAGCTAAGTACTAACTAGACGATGACTCATTTAGAAAGAAAAAGCCCGTTTTACACGGGCTTTTGTTTATCCACTAATCTATTTGGGTATATACTCAAGTCATTGATTTAAGGAATTGGATAATCACAACATGGCTGAAAAATTTCGTGTGATGTTTGCAGGGCTAGAAGCCGGTGTTGATCAAGCACATGCTACTGAGCAACTTGCAGCAAAATTAAAAACAAATACAGATAAAGTAGCCGCTCTTTTTGAACATAAACCACTCTTTGCCCCTAGCGAACAAGAAAAAGCATTAAAGCAAGCGAAGCTATTAGCAAGCGTGGGGATTAAAGCAAAGCTCCAGCCAGTCAATCAAAGCCAAGTTAATCAACAAACGAATGCAAGTCTTGAGGCTAAACAACGCGATGAACGCATTTTTGATGCCTTAGATTACATTACAAGCAGCCTTATTCGCCTTGAAGAAAAGCTTGATGATCTAGAACAACGTTTGCCTGAGAGTGAGAGTACCAATCCACAAGATAGCGACGATAGCTGGCAAGAAGATGACTTACTGCTGGAAGAAGAGTTAACAGAGCCCGCTAAAAAACGTTCTAATACACTACTTTATTCACTCATCGCCATGGTGATTTTGTTATTAGCTATTCTTGGCGTTGTAGAGCTTTTTCCTGAGTTTTTCTCTTTTTTAGAAAGTTAACACCTATATTGACATGAGCAACACGCGAGCAGAAATTAGACAATCCATTCGAAAAAAGCGCAATTCACTGACTGTTGAACAACAAAAAAATGCAGCAATTGCGCTAAAAGTGAATTTTACTCAACACCTGAAATCACTAAAACCCGCTAAAAATGCCCATATCGGCATTTATTTCAGCAATGATGGCGAACTAGACACCTCATTGTTAATTAAAGAATTATGGATGCAAGAACAGCACTTATATCTGCCTATAATTCACCCCTTCAATGGCACAACTTTGTACTTTCAGAGGTATGAAGAAAATTCACCCATGACAGCAAACCGCTATGGTATCTTGGAGCCCAAGTTGAATTGCAGTCAAATATGTCCTTTAGACAAGCTTGATATTTTACTTATGCCATTAGTGGCATTCGATGATCAAGGTAACCGTTTAGGAATGGGCGGTGGGTTTTATGACAAAACGTTGGCACGGTATTACCAAGAAAACTGGCAAAAACCGATTTTGATAGGCCTTGCCCATCAATGTCAGCATGTTTCAGCATTGCCGATTGAATCGTGGGATGTACCGTTAAAACACATTATAACCCCAGAGAAAATCTACCAATGGTAAGCAAACTATTTGTATACTATAGGCCCTCTCTGACAGCTAACTGAGCACATAATTATGACGCAAGATGAATTAAAAAAAGCCGCTGCCTGGGCAGCTCTCGAGTTTGTAAATGAAAACACCATTGTTGGTGTAGGTACAGGCTCAACAGTCAATCATTTTATTGATGCACTGGGTACTGTAAAAGACACCCTTATTGGTGCAGTTTCAAGCTCTGAGGCTTCAACTGAAAAGTTAAAAGCACTGGGTATTGAAGTGTTTGAACTAAACGAGGTATCAAGCCTTGATGTGTATGTTGATGGCGCAGACGAAATCAACCCACACAACGAAATGCTCAAAGGCGGTGGTGCAGCGCTGACACGTGAAAAAATCGTTTCAGCAGTCGCAAAACAATTTGTTTGTATTGTTGATGAATCTAAAGAAGTTACAACATTAGGGGCTTTTCCACTACCGGTTGAAGTGATCCCAATGGCACGCAGCTATGTAGCTCGTGAGCTCGTAAAACTAGGCGGGGACCCTGTTTACCGTGAAGGTGTTGTAACAGATAACGGTAACGTCATTTTAGACGTACACAATTTAGATATCAGCAATGCCAAAGAATTAGAACTAACAATCAACCAGATTGTGGGTGTAGTAACAAACGGCTTATTTGCCCATCGCGGTGCAGATAAAGTCATTATCGGCACCAAAAATGGGCCGCAAATCAAGTAAATAGGAATGAGGATATGAGTAAGGTATCGTTAGCAAAAGACAAAATTAAAATTCTCTTGCTGGAAGGCGTGCATCAAAGTGCTGTCGAAACGCTTAAGCGTAATGGCTACAGTAATATTGATTACGTAAAAACCTCCTTACCTGAAGACGAGCTCATTGAGCGCATTAAAGATGTGCACTTTGTAGGACTTCGTTCTCGCACTCATATTAATGAAGCGGTATTAGAAGCAGCTGATAAGCTCGTGGCAATCGGCTGCTTCTGTATCGGTACTAACCAAGTCGATCTGCAAGGCGCCCGTGAGCGTGGTATTGCGGTATTTAACGCACCATTCTCAAACACCCGTTCTGTTGCAGAATTAGTACTAGGTGAAATTTTATTACTCCTTCGCGGTATTCCAGAGCGTAATGCTCTCGCGCACCGTGGCGGTTGGTTAAAATCTGCCAACGGTTCATTCGAAGCTCGTGGTAAAACATTAGGTATTATTGGTTACGGCCACATTGGTACACAGCTAGGGATCATGGCTGAAAACATCGGTATGAACGTTGAGTTTTACGATATTGAAGACAAGCTAACACTGGGTAATGCAACACAAGTTCATAACCTCACTCAGTTATTACAACGTGCCGATGTGATTAGCTTACACGTACCAGAAACACCGCAAACGAAGAACCTTATTGGTATGGCAGAGCTTGAAGTAATGAAACAAGGTGCCATCTTAATCAATGCGTCTCGCGGTACAGTTGTTGATATCGATGCACTAGCAGAATCACTACGTGATAAAAAGCTGAGCGGCGCTGCAATCGACGTGTTCCCTGTAGAACCAAAATCAAATGATGAAGAATTTGTATCACCACTGCGCGAGTTCGACAACGTGATTTTAACGCCACACATTGGTGGTTCAACACAAGAAGCGCAGGAAAATATCGGTATTGAAGTAGCTGGTAAACTCGCTAAGTACTCAGATAATGGTTCAACCATTACGGCGGTTAACTTCCCTGAAGTATCACTGCCTGAGCTTGCAAACCGTAGCCGCTTATTACACGTGCACCACAACCGCCCTGGTGTTCTAACGCAAATTAACCAAGCGTTTGCACAGCACGGCATCAACATCGCCGCCCAGTACTTACAAACTGACGAAGCGATTGGTTACGTGGTCATCGATGTAGATACCGACCACTCTGAAGTAGCCCTCAAAGAACTAAGTGCCGTTGAAGGTACAATCAGAGCACGCATTCTCCACTAATCATTCGCATATCGAATCATTAAAAAGCGCAACCAGTCAAACTGCTTGCGCTTTTTTGTTGTAACTTTGTAGGTTGGTCTAAGCAAAGCGAAAGCCACCAGCTCCAAGCTTGATCACTAAGTCAAAAATACCTCACCGTAGGCGTGAAATTTATTTCGCGCGATGGCTTATTTCTTATAAATAACACACAAAAAATTTCAGGTGAACAGCCAAAGTAGCAGCAAGCTTGTGATTATTCTCATTATGCCACTGCAAAACTAATAGGGTGTACCTTGGTAAGGTTAACGTTTTGTTTAGCTTGCCAAAGATTGTAATTATCCTGCATCGATAGCCAACTTTCAGGGCTTCTACCCAAAGCCTTAGATAATCTTAATGCCATTTCAGGAGTAATAGAGCTCTGCCCCTTAAGGACTCTGTTAAGAGTTGAAGGTGAGACATCCAACTGTTTCGCGACAAATCTACAGCTGTAACCGAAAGGCTCCATATATACATCGGAAATAAATTCACCCGGATGCGGTGGATTATGCATAGTCATTAGTGATAATCCTCGTAGTTTAATATGTAGGCGTTACCATCTTTGAATTCAAATGTTACTCGCCAATTACCATTTACAGTTATTGACCAAACACCATCTCGATTGCCTTTTAATGGGTGCAACTTAAATCCGGGTAAGTCGATATCTTCAATAATCGAAGCGGTATCTATAGCGGCTAGTTGCATTCTCAAACGGCGCTCGTGTTTGGCTTGAATCCCTGCTTTGCTTCCAGTCTCGAAGAACTTTTTCAAGCCTTTATGTTTGAATGTCTTGATCATTGCCAAAGTGTAGCGTGTTGCGCAACAGGTGTCCACTTAAAATGTAACCCCCCCTTACTTAGGGGGAATAGCCCGTGGGTTAAAATTTGAGGCGGAGCAAAAACCAACACGTTAATTAAAAGCTTTAAGCCGTAAATTTTAAACTCTAAGTCAAAACGGCTCACCCTAGGCGTGAAATTTATTTCGCGCGAACATCAGCTACTGAAGATAACTTTCCGGTAGTATTTCCTTAGTTAATTTGTTAAGAATGTTTTTATTATTTATTTGTGCAGTTTATAAACAACCAAATTACTGAGAGTCAAAAGGAATTTGAGTCATGGATGAAATATTTGCATTTGCCGATGAAAGTGGCACCTCAAAAGGATGTCCCTGCTACACGATAGGTATAATTGCTATTCCCAAACACTACTTCGCTGCATTCAATCAAAAGATTTCTGACATTTACGATAATAGTGGTCTACAAGGTGAAATAAAATGGGAAAAAGTTAGGAAAAGTGCTGGTCAGATAAATTTATGTATAGATATATTGAGATTCATATTAACTAGTCCTGTTTCATTTCATGCTATAGCAGTACATAAACAACCTTATAGAAAGTGGCATAGCAATGAGGAGACAGCTTTTTACACAACTTATGATTTCCTCATCCGTGAGAGTAGCCGTTCGAAAAATGCAAAAATAACTGTCTTTGCAGATCAAAAATCTAGCTCTTATTCAAAACAAAATGAAGTAATGCAGATAGTAACAAATCATATGTTAGCGAAGCTGCCAACATGTTCAAAAGTACATCATGTTGCAATGGAAGATTCTAAATATCACTGGGGCTTACAAACAGTAGATATATTAACTGGTGCAGTTAACAGCAGTTATCAATTGTTTTTTAATCCTTCGGCACAAATGCAGCTAGCTAAGAAAATAGCTATAAGTAAAATGGCAAGTCTTCTAGGTTGGGATTCTCTAGCATACGATACAATGCCGAACAATGACTTTAATATTTGACACTTCCCTCTGGAAACGAGAGCTATTCCTGCAACAAAGCAAGTTATACCAAACTTTTCAATAACTAATATAAGTAGAGAGGAGTTTGAGTATTATATGGGAATTAACAAATAATTTTACTTTATTACTAATCACTTTCTTTGCGAATAAACTCCCCCACAACCACACTTCCCTGTGTAAATCACGCCGATGAGTCTGTAAATTTTACTCATCGGTTACTTGAGTATCTGCGTCTTTATCTTGCTGTCTTTCGCTTATCATGGCGTTTAATTTCTCGCCGCCTTTGATACCAAAATCTAAGGTGCGGATTGGGAATGGAATGGTCATGTCAGCTTCGCTTAGCGCGTTTCTAACTGCCACAACAGCCTTGTGACGAACGGTCATGAAATCCGCTTCACCTGGGTATTTAATCCAAAACCAAACCAGTAAGTTAACGCTGCTATCACCAAAGCTTTCGGCGTAAACGGCGGTTTCTTCTTGTTTAATCACAAAATCAAATTCATTGATTTTTTTAACAATCACCTCAGCGGCTTGCTCTGGGTCGTCGGCATACGAAATACCCACAGGCACCTCGATACGACGCACACCTAATGTACTGTAATTGCTGAGTATATTTCTAAACAGAATCTTGTTAGGCACCAAGATAAGTTGCCCATAAAAGTTCTCGATAAGGGTGTTTCTAAGGTTAATCGCCTTAACGGTACCAAACACACTTTCGGTGCGAATTACATCCCCTGTTTTAAATGGTTTGCGGATCCCCATAGCAATACCAGCTATAAGATTCTCTGTCATATCCTGAAAAGCAAAACCAATGGCAAGGCCAACTATGCCCGCACCCGCGAGTAATGAGGTAACAGTGCCTCTGAGGCCCAAGAAATCAAGGGCTACAAATAAGCCTACGCACAACACGATGACCTTCACTATCGATGACATTAAGTCTGCTATTTGCGAAGACTCTAACGAACGGCGTAGTAGCTTTCTGAGCATTGAACCAACGATACGCGCCAGCAATGAAAACACGATAGTAATAATGACTGCGACAATAAAGTTTGGAATATGGCTTATGATGATATCAACCCAGCCACCGAGTTTTTCTTCTATCAGCTTTTCAGCTTCACTTACTGACGGAATTTTTAACATTTTTATTCCTTGTTGAATTAATTGCTCAACAAAGTATTTAGCAAGATGAACGCCATTTCTAATTTAGTATATTAAAACCATAAAAAAGCCGTGCTTGGCACGGCTCTTCTAATTCATTTTACTAAAAATTAGTTCTGCTCTTCGCGTAAGAAAACAGGCTCTAATTCTTTTGCTGTTGCATCGCTACTAAAGTAATAACCAGCAACGGTGAAATCTTTTAAATCACTCAATTGGGTAACTTTATTTTCAATGATGTAACGCGCCATCATGCCACGAGCTTTTTTCGCATAAAAGCTGATCACTTTATATTGGCCGTTTTTACAGTCTTTAAAGTGTGGCGTGATAATTTGTGCATTTAAGGCTTTTTTATCAACCGCTTTAAAATACTCATTAGAAGCAAGATTAACTAAATACTTGCTATCTTGCTCGGCAAGCACAGTATTAAGTTGTTCGGCTATCACGCTACCCCAAAATTCATAGAGGTTTTTACCACGTGGGTTTTCAAGCTTTGTGCCCATCTCAAGGCGATAAGCTTGCATTAAATCAAGCGGCTTCAGCACACCGTAAAGACCAGACAAAATACGTAAGTGAGATTGTGCATAATCTAGCTCTGAACTCGTCAATGTTGCAGCATCTAAACCACCGTATACGTCACCATTAAATGCTAGCACTGCTTGTTTTGCGTTATCGGTAGTAAAGGGCTGTGACCACTCAGCGAAACGTGCTGCGTTTAAGCCAGCTAGTTTATCGCTGATTTTCATCAAGCTACCAATTTGAGCAGGTGTTAAATCACGGCAAACTGACATTAACTCTTCGCTGTGCTCGAGTAATTCAGGTTGAGTGAATTTATCGGTCGTGGCTGGTGTTTCGTAATCTAAATTTTTTGCAGGTGAAATAACAGTGATCATAGTTAGCTATTGACTTGTAATTTGTTTGATGTCAATTTCAACATTAATTGAATCAAAATGCACGTTTTGTTTCATCCTGCCTTGATACACTGCATTTTTACACCTAATGCCTTGGTTTTCTAAATTAAGGACATATAACCTATTAAACACTGTCATAGTGTTGCAGTATTAAGGCCGCTATAATGGATTTTCTTTTAACTTGCTTGGAATGAGGAAAGCAAATGACTTCAGCACTACAAAGGCTTAAACAGCATTCATCTATTGTTGCAGATACAGGTGATATCGAAGCTATCAAAAAGCACCAACCAGAAGATGCAACAACAAACCCATCTTTACTTTTAAAAGCCAGTGAAATTGAAGCGTATAAGCCTTATTTAGATAAAGCGTGGCAGTACGCTAAAGAGACCGAGCAAGATGCAGCTAAACAACTTGAGTTAGCATGTGATTACTTTGCTGTATTAATCGGTAAAGAAATTAGCGAAATCGTACCAGGCTATATCTCAACAGAAGTAGACGCTCGTTTATCATTTGATACCCAAGCGACTATCGACAAAGCTCACACTTTACTGAGCCTTTACGAAAAAGAAGGCGTGAGCAAAGATAAAATCTTAATCAAAGTTGCATCAACGTGGGAAGGTATCAAAGCCGCAGAACAGCTTGAAAAAGAAGGCACTAAGTGTAACTTAACGCTGTTATTCTCTGAAGCACAAGCCCGCGCATGTGCCGATGCAAATGTATTTTTAATTTCACCATTTGTTGGCCGTATTCTAGATTGGCATGTTGCTAACGGTATGGAAAAACCAACTGATCCGCTAAACGATCCTGGTGTGCAATCAGTACGTAGCATTTACGAATTCTACAAACGCCACGATTACAAAACGGTTGTTATGGGCGCAAGCTTCCGTAACACAGGCGAGATCATCGCGCTTACAGGCTGTGATAAGTTAACGATTAGCCCTGCTCTTTTAGAAGAGTTAGGCCAATTAACTGATGCACAAGAGTACCTACTAGAGAGCGACTTTACTGTTGAAGAAAAACCAGCACCGTTAACTGAAAGCCAGTTCCGCTGGTTACACAACCAAGATGCTATGGCAACAGAGAAGCTAGCTGAAGGTATCCGCTCTTTCGCACAAGCACAAATTGAATTAGAAGCTCGCTTTAAAGCGATGTAATTCGAACAGCAGCATTTTTTGAAACGCCACCGCTCGGTGGCGTTTTTGTTTCTAAAATAACTAAACTCTTGATCTATTCATCTATCAATCACAGTTCTGTAACAGTATTGTCACTTTTTTATTCTATTTTTAAGCAGCCTGTGGTATAGGTATTTCCGAGGTTCAAAAAATCAATAGGAGAAGTTCATGGATAGCCTAGACGATATTTTAGAAATATTAGAAGGTCCTAATAAAACAAGAAAGACCTCTACAAAAAATAAGAAGAGAAAATGGCGTGAAATCGAAGCGTTAAAAGATAAGCATAGATTACGCAAAGAACTACAGGAGTTAGACTACTTTACAGATAGTATTGCTATTGATGAGCTAGACTTTTTGTAAATTCAAAGGCCCAATTGGGCCTTTTGCATTTCTGTTATAGAATTTGTGGTAAAGACCAATTTACTGGCGTTTTATTTTGATCGCTAAGTAGCTGGTTTGTCTTTGAAAAGTGCTGACAACCAAAAAAACCACGGTGAGCAGAAAGCGGTGATGGATGCGGACCTTGAATCACATGATGACGCGAGGTATCAATGTGTTTACCTTTTTTCTGAGCATGTGCGCCCCATAATATAAACACCACCCCCTCACAATGCTGATTGATAAGCGCAATCACTGCATCGGTAAATTGCTCCCAGCCAAGGTGCTTATGAGAGTGAGCCTGCCCTTGCTCAACCGTCAGTACGGTGTTAAGTAAAAACACACCTTGCTCGGCCCAACTTTGCAAATAGCCATGGTGAGGTACTTCAAAACCATCAATATCGCTTGCCAACTCTTTGTACATATTTTTTAAAGAAGGTGGTAACTTTTTAACTTCAGGCAATACTGAAAAGCACAAACCATGGGCTTGGCCTTCTCCGTGGTAAGGATCTTGTCCTAAAATAACCACTTTGATTTCACTTAATGGTGTGGCATCAAAAGCTGAAAATACCTGTTCATCTTTGGGATAAACGCTAACGCCTGCTGCACGTCTATCTGCCACATATTGCAAGGTTTCTTGCATGTAGGGTTTAGCAAGCTCGGTATCTAAAAATGTTTGCCAATCGTTCATTTTGAAGCCTGTATTTGCTGACGAGAAACGTCTATTTTACCACACATATCAGTCAAACCATCAAGCATACGGGTTGTAAAACGGTGCAATAAATCTGCGTTCACACTAATAAATTGGTTATGCTGCACCGCTGGCATTTCTGGCCATTGTCGCCAATCAATTTTAGGCTGAGGCTTTTTCGATTTTTCATCTGGGATGATAATGACTTCTGGCTCTGCTACCAATACATTTTCAATACTAATGCGCGGGTAGTCTGTATCGCTATTAGCAAACACATTATCCGCATGACAAATGGTTAAAAGCTGATTGATCCAAGTATTTCCGCCAACTGTCATCATCGGCTCTGGCCATAATTGATAAAACACCGCAACGGTCGTTTTACCCTCTTGGGCTGCACGAATAGCACTCAACTTAGCTTCAAACTCTTTAGCCACTTTATTTGCCTTTGTTTGCAAATGCGTAAGCGTGCCTAGTTTACGTAGTTCATCAGCCACATTATCAACCTGATTTGGGTTGCTGTACGCTACCGGAATGCCTAATTTTTCAATGTAAGCGAGATCGTCGGCTTTGTTGCCCGTTTTCCAAGCCAAAACAAGGTCTGGTTTTAACGACAACAGTTTTTCCATGTTGATGCCGTAATAACCGCCTACACGTTCGATATCATTCGCTTGCTGAGGGAAGTCTGCATAGTCAACAGTACCGACAATGCGCTCTCCTGCACCAATCGCAAATAGGTTTTCAACGATATGCGGTGCTAAAGCAACAATACGCTGAGGCTGTTTTATTTCATGAGCCTGAGCCAATGTTGGTAAATAAAATAAAACACCTAAGAGTGCAAACTTGATGGTTCTCATGTTAATAATCGAACCCTTTTTGCGCTTTTATTCCTGCATCAAAAGCGTGTTTTACGTTTCTAACTTCACTGACTGTATCAGCCAAGTCGGTTAGTTTACGGTGCGCACCACGACCTGTAATAATCACCGATTGCATAGCAGGGCGAGAGCTAACTGCTTCTAGCACTTCGTCTAAATCAATATAGCCGTAGGTGATCATATAGGTTATTTCGTCTAGCATAACGAGGTTAATCGAGTCATCCTTCAGCATTCTTTTCGCTTCTTGCCATGTCACCTGCGCAGCAGCGGTATCTGACTCTTTGTTTTGTGTTTCCCAAGTAAAACCAGTGTTCATAATAACAAATTCAACCCCTGCTTTTTCGAGTAGGTTACGCTCACCGCACTCCCAAGTCCCTTTAATAAACTGACACACAGCTGCTTTCATTCCGTGACCAACAGCGCGTGCGACAGTACCAAATCCAGAGGTAGATTTACCCTTACCATTACCAGTTATGACCTGAAAAATACCTTGCTCTTTTTGCGCAGCAGCAATACGTTCATCGACTTTTTCTTTTACTTTTTGCTGGCGCTGTTGGTGCTTATCTTGATTCTGTTCGCTCATTGTTGTTCCTTATGCCTCTAAATTGAAATTCTCATAAATATTGATGATTTGTTCAATATCGAGATTCTCTGCTACCACGTTTGCTAAACGGCTTAACTGCTGTTCACGGTTTAAATTAATATCAATTGGCTTGATTTGGCTATTGGGTGCAAGCCAAGTTATTAGCTCAGATACGCATTCAGGGGTATCGAACAAGCCATGTAAGTAAGTACCTGCTACTTGGTTATTGTCACTAATAAAGCCATCTACTTTAAATCCACTTGGGTGATTATTAAAACTTAAAAATGGCTTTTCAAATGCGGGCCCTTGGCTTATACCGGCGTGAATTTCATAACCTGAAATTGCTTTATCGCTATTGTTTAAATGAAGAATACCAGAGACTTGGCTTAGTACTTTTTGTTGCCCTAATTGGGTTTCAAAATCAGCAAGACCTAGGCCATCTGCGCTGCCTAAATTAGATTCAACAGCGTATGGATCAGCAAGGTAGTTGCCTAACATCTGCAGCCCACCACATACTCCCAGCACTTTACCGCCATAGCGCAGATGACGTGTTATTTGTTTATGCCAACCTTCATTTTTTAAAAACGCTAAATCGCCAAGTACATTTTTACTGCCAGGAATAATAATCAGATCAACACTTGGAATAGCTTGGGTATGACGTACATACTGTAAATCGATTTCGGGCTGTAATCGCAGCGCATCAAAGTCTGTGTGATTACTAATATGAGGAAGTAGCAGCACTGCTATGCGTAATTGCGGTTTATCAACCTGATTGCTTATAGCAACGGCATCTTCAGCATCTAGTGCTAAGTCATGTAAATAAGGTAATACCCCAAGTACTGGCTTATTGGTGTATTGCTCTAACCAATCAAGGCCACCTTGCAATAACGCAATATCTCCCCGAAAGCGGTTAATTACAAAGCCTTTAACTCGCGCTTGCTCTGATTCTGACAATAACGCTAACGTTCCGACTAAATGGGCAAACACACCGCCTTTGTCAATATCGGCAATAATGATCACCGGGCAATCAACCGCCTCAGCGTAACCCATATTGGCAATGTCGTTTTCTCGCAGGTTAATTTCTGCGGGGCTCCCAGCACCTTCAACAACCAGTAATTCAAAACGTTCACTTAAACGCTGCTGCGAAGTAAGAACTGCATCCATCGCCACTTTTTTGTAGTCGTGATAACTGCCTGCTTCCATATTCGACAGCGCTTTACCATGAACGATTACCTGCGCCCCAGTATCACTGTTAGGTTTTAATAAGATAGGGTTAAAATCGACTTCTGCGGGAACTTTTGCGGCTACAGCTTGCAAAGCTTGTGCGCGACCTATCTCGCCACCATCTGCGGTTACGGCGCTATTTAGCGCCATATTTTGTGGCTTAAAAGGCGCAACCTTTATGCCTCGCTCAGCAAAGATCCGGCAAAGTGCTGCTACAAGGGTACTTTTACCTGCATCTGAGGTCGTGCCTTGCACCATTAATGTTTTCATCATTGTTCTCTTTTTAAGGTTTGTGCAAGACCTGCAATAACAAAATCAACACGTTCAACTTGCTGTGCTAAGGCTTGATGCAACCAACCAGAATGATCAACAAACTGACGGCTTAATTCACCGAGCGGCACAATGCCATGACCCACTTCATTGCTGACAAAAATCACCTCACCCGGCAATAGCGATAGCACATCGAGTAAGGCCGCTTTTTGCTCAAGCCAAAATGCTTCACCCTGCTGGCATAAGCAATTACTCAACCATAGGGTTAAACAATCCACCAAAATACAGTTTTCAGCTCGGCTATGTTGTTGTAGTGCTTTAGCCAAATACAAAGGCTCTTCGACAAGTTGCCAATGCTTAGCGCGCTCTGCTTGATGCCTGTTAATTCGGGCTGTCATTTCTTCATCACCCGCATTTGCTGTGGCAATGTAGATAAGCGGCTTGTTTGAATCTGTTGCCAGCTGCTCAGCAAAACGGCTTTTACCGCTGCGAGCACCGCCTAAAATTAAAGTATGTTGTTGGCTCATAATAAACTCACCAAGCAAAGGTAGGTAACAAGCTCAGATACTTGCTGGGCTGCTCCTAAGCAATCGCCGGTGTAGCCTGATAACTGTTTTTCAAACCAGCGCTTCAATAGTAAGCGAGTAACACAAAGCACACTGATGAGTATTAATAATTGCCCTAAAGTAAAGCCAAAAAACAACCATGCAATTGCTAACACCGCACCGCCTGTTGCTAACAGTATTTGATAACTTTGCGTGCTTAAATGCATCGCAATGGGTTTTACTTTAGATGTGGCGTCGTGACTTACATAGTCCATGTCTGCAATTAAACTTGTTGCTACAACCCGACTTAAGCTTTGCCCTAAAACAAGTGCAATAATCACAGTACTGGTTACTTCACTAAGTGCGACGAGTGTTTGGTACTTAATTAATAAGGCCATCACTAACGCCGCAGCACCATAGGTACCTAAGCGACTGTCTTTCATAATGCTCAGCTTATCTGCAACCTGCCAACCACCCCCAAAGCCATCCCAGACATCAGCAAGGCCATCTTCATGAAATGCCCCTGTGATTACCAAGCTAAACGCCATAACTAACGCGACTGCAATGGCTGCAGGGAATAACCAACTTAGCAGTAAAAAACTCAGCGCTAAAAGTGCACCTAATATCACACCGACCAATGCAAAATAGCGGCTGGCCTGATTGAGTGCAGTATCAGACACTGCAAAGTTTAATTTAACGGGGATACGCGTTAAAAAACTAAGCGCTAGCAAAAATAGCTGAAGCTGGCTTGGAGTAGAATCAGAAGTGTGTTGTTCAGTGCTCATATCAGACAACTTGCTCAACATTGGCATCGGCAAAACTTGCCATGTCATTATAAAACGCCACAGATGCTTGCAGTAAAGGTAAAGCAAGCGCAGCCCCGGTGCCCTCTCCTAAACGTAAATCGAGTTGTAATAATGGTGCTGCATGCAAGGCATTGAGCATTGCTTTATGCCCTTGTTCATCAGAGGCATGAGCAAATATCATGTAATCGCGAGCGTGTGCATTAATGTGAGTTGCAACAAGCGCTGCTGCAGTACAAATAAAGCCATCCACGATCACGGCCATGCCAAGCTCCGCAGCTGCTAAAATAGCACCGGTGATCTGAACAATTTCAAAACCACCTAATGCCGCAAGCGTCATTAGAGGATCGCTAAAATGAGTTTGGTGTAATTGAAGGGCTTGCTCAACAACTTTAATTTTTTTAGCGATAACCTCGTCGCTCACACCTGTGCCTTTACCAACACATTGGCTGGCAGGTAAAGACAAAATGGCAGCCATTAATGCCGCAGCACTTGTGGTATTGCCAATGCCCATCTCACCAAAGGCGATGGTATTGCAGCCTTGCTCATAGAGTGAATGAACTCGCTGCTTTGCTAATGCAAACCCTTTTTTAACCTGATTAAGAGACATAGCCATTTCAGTATTCAGTGGTGCAGTGATGTCACCTAAACGCTGGTTATGCACACTTTTATCGTGTGAAGTACTGAGTGTTCCGGCATCAACAACTTCCAGCTGCCAGCCCAGCTGGCGACAAAATACATTAATTGCAGCGCCTCCTGCTGCAAAGTTTGCCACCATTTGCGATGTCACACTGCTCGGAGCAATTGATACGCCTTGGCTTGCCACACCATGATCGCCTGCAAATACAACCAAAGAAGGGTTTGAAATAACCGGTTTAAAGGCAACTAGCGCCTGCTCACTATCAAGCTGCTTTGAAAAAATAAGCGTTAATTGTTTTGCACAACTTTCAAGCTGACCCAAAGCGCCTAGCGGCTTTGTTTTAAGGTCTATTTTTTGTTGAATAACAGCTGAAAATTGCTGATTAATAGGCATGATATTAAACATTAACTACCTGCTCTGTTTACGAAAATAAAGTAAGAATAAAAAGAACACGCTACCGATAGCGGCTGTGATCACACCTACGGGTAGTTCTTGGTTATTCAGTAGGGTTCGGCACAACACATCTACCCACACCATAAAAATGCCACCGACCAAGGATGTCATAACTAAGTTATGGCTGCTGCCTTGTGGTGAAAAGTAGCGCACAATATGTGGGATCATCAGGCCGACAAAACCAACGCCCCCACACATAGCAACAAGCACTGCTGTAATTAATGAACTTAGCAGCAGCATCATGATCCGAAAGCGTTGCACATGAATCCCCAAGGTCGCAGCACTTTCATCACCAAGCAGCATTGCATTAAGCTGACGACGAAATGCAATCATCAAAGTCATACAGGCAATAATAACGGTAAATGGCAGCCAAAGAGTGTCCCACTGAGCACGAGAAAAGCTGCCCATCGTCCAAAATAAAATAGCGGTTATGGCTTGAGGATCGCTAAAATAAAGCAACAAACTAGTCAAAGCACTAAATAAGAAAGATAAAGCAACACCAGCAAGTAACATAGCTTCAACTTGGCCAACATGGCGACGCCCTGCAATAGCAATAAGCAACAGCATAGAAAGTAAGCTTCCAGCAAATGCTGCGATAGACATACTAAAGCCAAAACTCACACCTGTTAGGGCTATAAAGCACACCACACCGAATGAAGCCCCTGAAGAAATACCAAACAAGTAAGGATCAGCAAGCGGGTTTCGGGTTACGGTCTGCAAAATTAATCCCGCAAGAGCCAGTCCAGATCCCGCTAAAAATGCCAGCACTGTTCTTGGCATACGCAACTGCCAAATAATACGCTGCACAAATTCATCGCTACCTTGGCTAAACAGGCCATTGAAAACCTCACTCAGCGGTGTATTTGCAGCACCAAAGCTCAGTGCTAAAAAACAACTAATAAGTCCAACGACAACACATATACTTAAACGCATTGCATCAGTCATGTTGATGCTCCTGTGTCTGATAACCATAGAAATAAGTTATATGCGGAATAAACTTATCAGTGCTTGATTGAGGATGAGCAGATATCGCTGCACAGACACCAAATACATCACTCAACAGCTGCTCAGTAAGTACAGCTTTTGGTTGCCCCTGACAAACCAAACGCCCCTCATCAATCACGATGAGTTCATCACATAAACTCGCAGCAAGATTTAAGTCATGAAACGAGGCAAGCACAGTTACATCGAGTGACTTAGCTAATTCCATTATTTGAATTTGGTATTTAACATCAAGATGGCTAGTTGGCTCATCCATGATGAGCAACTTAGGCTGCTGTACAATAGAGCGCGCAATGAGTGCTCTTTGCTTTTCGCCACCTGAGAGCGAATCAAATGCTTGTTCACTGTGATGAGACAAACCAACCTGCTCAATCGCTTGATATATTCGTTGCTTATCATTGGCAGACGTGCCGCTAAAAAGTCGCTTATGAGGTGTTAAGCCTAAACTCACCACATCGAATAAAGACAAATTAAACTGCGATGGAGACTCTTGTAAAACCACAGCAACCTGCTTTGCATATTCATCAGCACTGATTTGCCAGATATCTTGACCGCTTAGTAGCACAGCCCCTTGCTGAGGTTTCAAGTAACGATAAAGACAACGTAGCAGACTTGATTTACCAGCCCCATTAGGGCCGAGTAAACCTATAAATTGCCCTGCTTTTAACTCAAGGTTAATTGATTTAAGTATGGTTTTATTCGCAGTACCCCAACTTAAATCAGACACTGATATTAATGGTGCAGCGCTATGGCTATTTTGTTGCAAGCTTTTTCTCTCTTGGCGAGTAAGCACAACGCACAAGAAAGTACTGCTAAGTACCAGAAAATGACGTGAGTTGACCCGCTCGATGATTAATTGTTAGCGCTAAGTATCTGGCTGACCATATATTTATATGGATTACAGTTGCGGGAACAGCTGGAGAATTTCACCCCATTCCATAGCATATGAGTATTATGGCGGGCTAAGTAAATAATTCAACGAATATCGCTCTAGATGGCTAAAAAACAATTTTTGGCCAAGCTTGCCCTTGTTCATCTATATATACATCGAGTGTAATTAGCCCTGCATAAGGGAGATGGAAAACATTTAAATGCGTAGCTGATTGTTTTGGCATCTGACAAACAATAGCGAGAATTTGTTTAATCACACCAGCATGGCTAATTACCAATGACTGTTCATGCTTAGATTCGCACAATGATTGTAAAAACGTTTGCCACCATGCCTCTACCCGAGCGTAAAAGTCTGCCATAAATTCACCATTGGGTACTTTTACTTGCCAAGGGTGCTGCCAAAAATCACCGATATGAGGTTTACTGGTTTGCTGCCAAAGCTGTTGGTAATCTTGGCCGTCCCAATCACCAAAATTAAACTCTTTCAGCGCGTTATTGTACTGTACATGCAGTGAGTGTTGATTTGCTAAATAATCAGCGTGGACTGAGCAACGCTTGAGCGGAGAGCTGTATATGGCATTTAAATTTATGAGATCGGCAGAAGCTTGGCGCATTTGCTTAAGACCAAACTCCGATAATTCAACATCGATTTGCCCAGCAAGAATGCCTGGCGTAGCGATTTCGCCATGGCGAAGAAAGTAAACTCGTGAAGTAAATGCGTCCATAATGTTCCTAAGTAAACTAATAGTGAACATTAACGCGTTTTAAGTACTCTGTCGACTTATGCTAAGGGAGTTATGCAAAGAGAGTTAAGCTAAACGCATTAAACGAACGTCAAAATGTAGCACTGCATTTGCGCCAATTTTGCCACCGTTACCTTTTTTACCCCAAGCAAGTTCTGGGGGGATCACAAATTCATAACGAGAACCGATATTCATTAATAATAACCCCTCTCTTAACCCTTCGATTGCTTCAGATAAAGCGAACACCTCAGGCATACCCGCTTTATAACTGTCGGCAATGACACTGCCATCAGCGAGCATAATACGTTGGTTAATAACCACAGTATCAAACTCTGTTATGCGTTCTCCCTCAACATCATCAATCACTTTATACATTAAACCCGACGGGCACAGATGCGTCTCTGGGTGAGATGAGAATTTAACAATGAATGCTTCACTATTTTTACGGTTTAAACCTGAGGAACCTTTTGACTTGGTAGTTTTCTTACGAGACACAGCAGACCTAAATTGTATTACAAATATAAAACGCTTTATCGCATAACAACGTAACTGAAGCAAGTGGAAGTGTGAAGAATGAGCAGGGTAAGTGCTGAGAGACTCAGCACCAAACACCCGCACAGATCAGCTGACACTTAATATCTAATGTCTCAGTGTTTCAGTGTTTCAGTGTTTCAGCTGATAGCTTGCGGCTAAAAGTCTACACGCGATGTAAAAGCGCGACGCAAAACGTGTTTGGGCAGCCTTGTCGCGTAGCAGCGGCTTTATCCCGCGTCATGGGCTGTCTATTCACGGATAGCGCGCGATATAAAATCGCGACTACAAATGTGTTGGGGCAGCCTTGTCGAGTAGCAACGGCTTTATCCCGCGTCATGGGCTATCTATTCGCGGATAAAGCGCGATATAAAAGCGCGACGACACACACAGCAAAAAACCCGTTGCATTGCTGCAACGGGTTTCTTTAATTAGGATCCTGGCGATGTCCTACTTTCACATGGCAAATGCCACACTATCATCGGCGCTGTTTCGTTTCACTACTGAGTTCGGCATGGGGTCAGGTGGGTCCAAAACGCTATTGTCACCAAGAAAATTCTGTTTGATTTTCTTATTATTTTTAATTTAAAGTCTTTCGACTGAATTAGGAGCCTGGCGATGTCCTACTTTCACATGGCAAATGCCACACTATCATCGGCGCTGTTTCGTTTCACTACTGAGTTCGGCATGGGGTCAGGTGGGTCCAAAACGCTATTGTCACCAAGCGTATTCTGTTGTAAGCGCGATATAAAATCGCGACTACTAAATCTGGAATGCTGATTTTAAGTAAATGTCTACTTTAGTTTCTTAACTTCTGTTCGTTACGCTGCCACAAAACGCGTTTGGCGTTGTATGGTTAAGCCTCACGGGTAATTAGTACAGGTTAGCTTAATGGCTCACACCACTTCCACATCCTGCCT
>NZ_JAKKCT010000004.1:0-467799 GCF_021728095.1 Pseudoalteromonas sp. L1
TGTCCCGAAGGACATGCTCAATGAATTCTGAATTTTGATATCTTTCGATATCGAATTGACTGTGCTGCAATAAATAAATTTATTGCCGTTGGTCACTCAGTTCAATTGAGACTCTAAATTTGTTTGCGTTACTTAGTAAACTAAGCGTCGCTGTTAGAACTCAATCTGTACGAGTGCCCACACAGATGATTGCTTTATATTGTTAAAGAACGTTTATGAGACTTTTGCGTCTCAAGGGCTGTGCATTCTACGCAAGCCGTTATTCTTGTCAACACTTAATTTTGAGAAAAGTTACTTTTTTAAGAAACGTTTCAAAATTCAGTTTTACTTGACACCCTGAGTTGCTCTTGCCTCGCTAAGCGTTGCTGTCTGCCGTCTCAGTGGGGTCGCATTATAGGGATGCAGCGAATTAACGCAAGCACTTTTTCAAGAAAACTTTAAAAAAACTGCCTTTTGAGTCCTTTTTAATCTAAACACCACAAAAGCGAAACTTTATTAACGCCTCAGTAACTTTTCAGCCGTATTTAAGGCCATAAAAGTATAATGCTCTAAAAACAACAAAGCCCAGCAACATAGCTGGGCTTTTAAAAAGTTCGCGTTTTTAGCTGTTAAGCAATGCCGTATTGATCACGGTATCCTTTTACTGCGGCTAAATGCTCATCCATTGTGCCTTTGGCTTCTAGGTAACTAATTAAGTCAGCTAGTTTTACAATAGAGATAACTTTAGTACCAAAGTCGCGCTCGACTTCTTGAATAGCAGATAACTCAGCTTTACCTTTCTCTTGGCGGTCAAGTGCAATTAAAACACCACTTAAATCTGCACCGTTATCAGCAATTATTTCCATTGACTCACGAATAGCTGTACCCGCAGTGATCACGTCATCAACTAACATGATCTTACCTTTAAGTTCAGAACCTACTAATGTACCGCCTTCACCGTGTGCTTTTTTCTCTTTACGGTTAAAACAGTAAGGTACATCTTTGTCATGATGATCAGCTAACGCAACTGCTGTCGTCGTTGCAATCGGGATACCTTTATAAGCAGGGCCAAATAATACATCGTAATCAATACCTGCATCTTCAAGTGCTGCCGCATAAAAGCGACCTAAACGTGCTAGGTCACGACCTGTATTAAATAAACCAGCGTTAAAAAAGTAAGGGCTAGTGCGGCCAGACTTTAAAGTAAACTCACCAAACTTAAGCACCTGCTTTTCGAGTGCAAATTCAATAAACTCTTTTTGATAATCTTTCATAACGAATCAACCTACTTCTTTATTATGCTAATGCTTGCTTTTGAATGTCGATAATCTCACGGATTGAGTGCTTAGCTAATGTAAGTAACTCATCTAGTTCATCGAATGAGAAAGGCTCACCTTCAGCTGTACCTTGAATTTCGATAATTTTGCCAGTTTCAGTCAAAATCACGTTCATGTCTGTTTCTGCTTCAGAATCTTCTAGGTACTCAAGGTCACTAATTGGCTGACCTTTATATACACCTACTGAGATTGCCGCAATCATATGCTTAAGTGGGTTTGAATTGATCATACCTTTACTACGCATATAAGTAAGCGCATCAACTAAAGCAACACATGCACCACTGATTGACGCAGTACGCGTACCGCCATCAGCTTGAATAACATCACAATCGATAGTAATGGTGTTTTCGCCTAACGCTTTTAAGTCAACCGCGGCACGGAGTGCACGTGCGATTAAACGTTGAATTTCCATAGTACGACCGCCCTGCTTACCGCGCGATGCTTCACGACCATTACGAGTATGTGTTGAACGAGGTAACATACCGTACTCAGCCGTAACCCAACCTTTACCTTGGCCTTTCATAAAGCGCGGTACACCAGCTTCAACAGTCGCTGTACACAAAACTTTAGTATTTCCAAACTCTACTAACACTGAGCCTTCAGCATGCATAGTGTAATTGCGTGTAAATGTAACTGGTCTAATTTGGTTAGGTGTTCTTTCGCTTGGACGCATTAACGATCCCCTTAATTCAGAATTTGCCACATTATAAGTATATATACGAACAGATGCCATGTTGATTTACACTATTAACTGCAACAGAAAAGTACATTTCAGAAAATTTACGCTAGAGGTTAAAAACTGATGCGGTATAATCAGTCAACTTTGTAAACAAATAACACTAGGAAATCATCCATGATCCACAGCATGACAGCTTATGCGCGCCGCGAAATTAAAGGCGAATGGGGCACTGGCACTTGGGAAATTCGTTCAGTAAACCAACGTTACCTTGAAACTTTTATCCGCGCACCTGAGCAATTCCGTGGCATGGAGCCTGTTATTCGTGAGCGTTTACGCAAACACTTACAACGCGGTAAAGTTGAAGTTTTCTTAAAATTTGCAGCAAACCCTGCCCATGTTGGTGAGCTTAGTATTAATGAATCACTCGCTGAGCAGCTAATAAAAAGCGCACAATGGGTGCAGCAACAAAGCAATGGTGACATCAACCCTGTTGATATTTTACGTTGGCCAGGTGTTATGGAAGCTGAAGAGCTCGACATGGATAGCGTAAATAAAGATTTAATTGCGGGGTTCGATGATGTAATTGAAGATTTCAAACAAGCTCGCGGCGATGAAGGCGCAAACTTGCAAGAAATGATAGCTACTCGCCTTGATGCAATTTTAGAACAAGTAGCCATTGTGGAAAGCCACTTACCAGAAATCGCTAAATGGCAGCGCGAAAAATTAAACCAAAAGCTAGAAGAGCTAAAAACCGACATCGACGAATCTCGCCTTGAACAAGAGCTAATTTACCTAGCACAAAAACAAGATGTAGCCGAAGAACTCGACCGCTTAAAGTCGCATGTTAAAGAAACCAAAAAAATCCTAACTAAAGGCGGCGCATGTGGCCGACGCTTAGATTTTATGATGCAAGAGTTTAACCGTGAAGCAAACACCTTAGCATCAAAGTCTATCAACAGTGACATCACTAACGCTGCGGTAGAATTAAAAGTATTGATTGAGCAAATGCGCGAGCAAATTCAGAATATTGAGTAGCGTTCGCCAACTTCCTATAATGGCCGCAACCACTTGTAATTATTAGAAATAAGCATAAACAGCGTTCGTAAAAGTCTATGTACGCCCACCAAAATCCACAACCAGCTGGTGGGCAAATCGGTGGGCAGAGTAGCATTTACAAAGACGAAAGTGGTGGGTAATATAAACCTCGAGTAAATAGGACTTGAGGTGAGTATGGCTGCAACAAATAAGCTAACAGTTAAGGAAGTTGAGTCAAAAATAAAGAATGGTGAAGTAGGTCGCTATGCAGATGGTAGTGGCTTGTACTTTGTGATGCCAAAGTCTGGTACTCCTTACTGGATGCTCCGCTATACCTCCAATAAAAAGCGTAAAGAAATGACTCTTGGAAAATACGCAGATATTTCGTTAAAAGGTGCTCGATTTGAAGCGGCATCAAAAATGAAACAACTCAGGGAAGGCCTGGATCCTTTACTCGCTAAAAAACGTGCTGAGCAAGAGAGCATAAAAACTGTAAATGATCTCTTTGACGAGTGGTTCAAAGAGCTATCTAAAAGGCTTAAGCACCCTAATATACCTAAAAGGGTCTACACCAAAGATATCGCACCTCATATCGGTGAGTTTAAGATTGAACAAATAAGCTCTAGAGACATTAG
Source organism: Pseudoalteromonas sp. L1 (assembly GCF_021728095.1). Taxonomy (NCBI): domain Bacteria; kingdom Pseudomonadati; phylum Pseudomonadota; class Gammaproteobacteria; order Alteromonadales; family Pseudoalteromonadaceae; genus Pseudoalteromonas; species Pseudoalteromonas sp. L1. The sequence continues at coordinate 3,666 of NZ_JAKKCT010000004.1, forward strand.
GACTGTAATCACTTCAATTAAAGACTCTGGTCGCCCTTCTATTGCAAATGATGCGTTAGGCTACTGTAAGCAACTGTTCACTTTCGGGATTAAACTAGATCTCATAGCAAACAATCCGGCATTAGCGTTCTCGTTTAGTGATGCTGGAGGTGTAGAAAAAAGCCGAGAAAGGGCTTTAAGCAAGGATGAACTTAGGCAGTTCTTTTCAGTTGCAAAGGAAAACAATCACAGTTTTTCCCGTGACAATTACCTTGCCTGTTTATTACTGCTTTGCTTAGGGGTTCGTAAATCGGAATTATGCGAAGCTAAATGGAACGAATTTGATTTAGATGAGGGCATATGGGAGCTCCCAGCAAATAGAAGTAAAACAGGAACTGGCTTTACGATACCTCTAGCGCCTGAAGTACTCGAATGGCTTAATGAATTAAAAGTTAGAGGATTTAGCTCTGAATATGTTTTTCCAAGCCGTCGCAGCAGCAAAAAGCCACATATGGGGGCTGACACGCTTAATAGAGCTATCTCAAAGTTATTTGGCCACGAAGCCGGCAAAAAAAAGCAACCACCCAACCTAATGGGTGATGTGCCTCATTTCACTGTTCATGATCTTCGCCGGACTTGCCGTACTCTTCTCGCCCAACAAGGCACACCAGGCCATGTTGCCTAGCGATGTCTAAATCATAAGCTGAAAGGTGTTGAGGGCATCTACAATAAACATGATTATTTAGCTGAACGAAAGGAAGCTCTTAAAAACCTGTCTTCAAAAATAATTTCATTAACATGATATTTAATGGGGAAAAAATTCCCCATATGAAATTATTAAACGGCAGTTAACGTATCCCCACCATGCTTAGTTACCCTTGGGCGACATTGAATTTTCATTGCGTCGCTAACAAACGCGTTATCACTTGCTTTGCTTGACCAAATGTAAGCTTCACCTGGCTTCAGCGAGCCCAACTTTTCAGGTGTTAATGATTTCAGTCCAATACAAGCCTTTTGAATATGCTTTAACCAATCTGGAGCATTAAACTTATGCAAAATAATCTGTGAAGACAGCTGAATAAGTTCCACTGGCACTGAAGGCGGATCTTGACTAGCGATCATCACGCTTGTTCCTTTGTGTCTCATTTCACGGACAGTTTCAACCAACCCTTTCACTAAGTCAGGACTATCGATGTATTTATGACACTCATCAAAAACTATTAGCTTATTAAAGGTATCGTTTTTATATTTTGCTTCAGAGAAAATTTGTAGAAGAACAACAAAGAGACCTAAAGCCTCATCTTTTTCTATAAACTCATCTCTAATATCAACGACTATCATTCTCCCAGGGCGGATAAGGGAAGCTACACTTAATTTGTCATCAATATATTGTTCAGCAAATTCAAGTCTCATCTCTGCCAAATCTTTCAGCGTGTCAGACAAATTAGAGTCTTGAATACCATTTCTAATAGCTTCAATCGTCAAGTTTTTCCTGTTTCGCCTCATTATATTGCCAAGCTGGCGAATGTAGGCGGCCTGATTACCAACAGCGCCCATTAAAAACTTCCAATGGCCCGCTTGAAGCTCTGAAGAGCAGAACTTCAGAGGATAAACTTCTATTCCCGGATATTCAGATTGTCGTTCCGATAACTTATCTTCTGGCGTCAATAGCACTACGTCATCCAAAGACGTTGGCTCAGCTCCATAAGTAGACTTGAGTTTAGCTAATTGAGAAGCATCATCATTCGCTGCAATCATTGATGTAAATTCGGGTTTATATTCCTGAGTCTGGCTATAGTGGAATATTACGCTTGCAAGCTCTTTATGCAGAGTATTAATCGCAGGAATTGATTTGGTCGCCATTTCAACAATAGACCCCAAGGTATAACTCTTACCTCCACCTTGAACGCCAAATAGGCTCAGTGTGTGCGTGTGATTTAAATCTAGTGCAACCTTGCGTCCTTGGACTTCTCCAAGAAGTCCAAACTGCTGTGAGTCACCGTTAACACCTAGTACAATATCGTGAGGAACAACTTCTACTTCAGTAGTTGACGGCTCAGGCTCAGGCTCAGGCTCAGGCTCAGGCTCAGGCTCAGGCTCAGGCTCAGGCTCGTTAAAATTATTATCGACAGAATTTAAATTACTAGTAACTTTCTCTTCTTTTATCGAAATTTCACTCACTGTTTCCGCTGAAGCTTCTGCTTCATTCAAAGGGTAAGAAGTGTTACTCGTTTTAGGTTCTTTATCATCAATCGCAGGCTCCAACTCAATCGATGCTTGAGACACCAGCTCGTTCCACGAAACAGTTCTATCACGTTCTTTATGCAAAAATTCCGCAGAAGTTAATTTTGGTAACGACAGCTCTATGGTGTCCAGCGTTACTTCTGACAACTCTTCGTCCTCAACTGGCCCCGTAGCTGAAAGCAATTCATCAATGTGATTTCTACCTACTCGGTGAAACTCAATCCCAACTTCATTTTCAACACCGTTGTTATCCTGACCAAAATCAAAAATAACAGCACTACGAGTTATTGCTAGCTTGTATCCTTGCTCTAGGGTTCTCAGCAAAAACTTAGCTTCTTCAATCACATCAGCACTAAGCAAACCGAATCGCTCAGATCTCTTGAGGTAGTGTTCTAATAAAACGCAAAGTTTCTGTGTTTTAACTAATCTATCTGGTCTGTCAGGAGAAGTTCTCGCTAAGTCAAAATGGCGTTGTAAAACTTTTTCTGACTCAGATATTTGCTCCGCAATACTTTTTTTCAGTGTTTCATACTTCGATAAATCACCGACTTCTGAATAGCATTTTACTTCAATAAGGTTACACCTGATTGTTCGTGTAGATGCATCTAAATCAAACAATGCTAGGTCTGTACGCTTAAAGCTGATCTCCGAACCTAACTCTCCATCAGCCTTTTGCAGCTCAGAGTAAAGTTCTATATGGGCATCTAAAGGTACTACAACCTGTTCTTTAAAGACGCCCTGGTATTCCAGATATAACTTAGATAAAGCCAAGCCCAAAGCTTCTGATTTTGAGGCGCTATTCGAGGCAAGTTTTAGTGCAAGTCTTCCCGATAAAGCTCTCAAGGAATCTAGCACTCTAGTTGCTTTATTTACATCAGGAACTATTTGGTGTTGCTCTAACGTTCCTTTTAACAAAGCCTCAATTTCTGTCGTCGAGCGCGAAGTAATTACAAAATTGTGAGTATTAGAAGCAGCCATTTCAGGGCTATGGTCAATAAGGTAATCAGGTCGACCATCTTTACCACCATGATCAAAGAACTCTATTCCTAAGTTTCGATCTACTGTGAACACCCAATCACTAACTTCGTGTAACTGATTGAGCAATGCCCTTTCTTTTGAGTCCAGCGACAACCTAACAACTGGAACTTGCTCCAATGAAAAGCTTCCTGTTGCAAGAGAAGCTGTTATCGCCGACATCATTTTTGGAAGTTGTGCCAACGCTGTGGAGACTTGTCCACCGAATAGCATTTTAGCAGCACCATGGCGAGTGTGCCGGTCCCAAGCTATAACACCATTTTCATCAAAATAATCAACACAATAGTCTTGATACAAACCGTAAACAGGAGCAACTTGTTCGTCTGCTTGAGGCCTAATGACCGACAACTCTTCAGCAGGGAAAACGTCAAATAGCATGCTCAAGTGAGAACTGAACTCTTCCGGAGCTTCTTCAAACTCAGAAGTAGATCTTAGCGAAACACTTAACCTTGGTACTAAATGGTTGTCAGAAGATTGAAATAGTTCATTATCGCTATTGGAATCATCATTACTGTTAATCAGTTTAAACAGCTCAGCCCCCACCTCTAAAGCGTATGGGTCCTCAACAAATAACCTTATATCAAAACAAATGTGTTTTAATTCTTGCTTCTTTCTAAGTGTCAACAGCATTCCCGCAACCGCACTTGCGGAACCAGCATTGAACACATTAATTGATAAGCAAGATACGTAAGGATGTTGAACTAAATAGCGCTCTACCTTATTTGCTAAGTAAGTGCTACTTTGCTTACCGACCTGTTGATAATCATTTTTAATTCCAAGCGTAGTTTTTATTTTGTCGATGAGCGACTGCGGCTCTCGTTCTTGGGCTGATGCCAATACACTCCAAAACGGATGAATACTATCGAGCGCAACCATCAGCTGCCCTTGGGCGTCAGGTAGAACGTAAGGAAAATTAGTCAAAGAAAGCTCTTCTAGGAGACTATTTTTACTGCCTATTGCAATTTCTTTACTTACTTTTTCACTTTGTCTAGCCCAAGTTTCAGCTAGTGAAGACCAGCCTCCTAACCACAAGCACCTCAAAGGGTGAGTCGGCCCAAGTACCAGAGCTTGCTTATAACTACCATCGTAATTCCAAATAACGATAGAAATAGAATCTAATCGAAGCAAAGCAGAAAGCTCAGCTGTATAGTCTTTCCCATTTTCAGTAGCTTGAAATACTGCCGCTAAATATTCCAAATAAGCTTTAGAATATTCGTATGCTTCATGTGAAGTAGATACATGATTATGAGCAACAGAAATTAGAGCTTTTTCACCCTGTGAAATTAAAGCAAAGTAATTTTCACGCGCTTTTTTAAAGTTTTCAAATTGCTGCTCTACATCACTAACAGGCCAATCAACTATGTCAGGTCCCGGTTCTTGTGCTTGTTCATTTCGAATCTCAACCCGCCAGGTAATTGCAGACATAGGATTAGCAAGTATCTTTTGTTCAAAGTCTTTCAAGTAAGTGGCTACTGGGATCTGTATGCTTCCGCCTTTTTTAAACTTAATGTTTAGCAAGGATTCGGATTTACTCTTTGTTTCCTGCCAATTTGACTCAATTACTTCAGCGTTAACGAATTTATTAGTCTCTGTAACCTGTGTAAATTCTGCTTTAATTTTTGCATGAGCTAACGACGCTTCCCTGACTTTTCTACCAGGAACTGGCTCTACCTCTGCTTCAACAGCAGGCAACACATAAAACAACTCACTTTCATTGACTCGTGAACCTGCGTCATCGGCACTAGACGTCCCCCAAGGAATAGGATTTTGATCGTCATCCACTAAAGATAATAACTCTTCATTTTCGTCAAATGCCTGAACTCTTACGTAATGCCAACCTTCTTCCCACTCTATACCTGTTAACTTATTAAATTTAATCGTTACTGTTGACTTAGCTGTTGCCTTGGCAACTTTAATTAAACCAACAAAATCGCCATGTTGACTAAATACTTGAGCTTTGTATTTCGCAAGGCCATTTACTTCTTTAGGGTTTGGCTCTACCGAAAATGACACAGAAAAGTTTTTTATCCCCCCCTGACCAACGGTAAGTACTCGCTGACCTACTAACTGCTGTAAATTAGGATCTTTTTCATCTTCAGGAATTACAGGCAATCCAATTTCAGTTACGGTTAAACATACTGAGTCAGTTACCTCTTCTTCGTATTGAAATCGCCATTTATCAAAGGTAAGAGGCCAATTATTACTATTAACAACAAGCTGTTTACACCAAGCTTTATTGAATAGGCTTTCCTGATCATTAAAAAACAGTGCCAATTTTCTATTAAAATCTTCTCCCTCAAGCTGCAGGTCATAAACCGTAGCAATCGCGGATTTATCTGATTTATTGATTAATTGAATAGATTCATGGTTCTTTACTAATTTTCGCACCAACATTGAGTGGTCTTGGTGCAATCCCAAATCAGGTATCAGTCCTAATTCATATAAAGCAGCTCCTAAAACACTAGGATCAAAGTCGTTTACTTGAATTGTTAAGATATACCTAAGCCATTGATATGGGGTTATTTTCAGCGATGCTTTTTCGTTAAGTATAAAAACGATCTCTTCAACCAATTGTGACAAGGAAGCTGGACACTGTTCTTTAATCGACTGAAAAGCTAATGAATATACGTCCGTAACATCGACATGCTCAAACGTCGCCTCGCCGAACGAATCCTCAGAAGAAGTTTTTAATTCATTTGGCACAAAAACTAATAATGGAGGCCTTAAATTACCTTGCTCATCAGGGTTTCTCAGCTCAACTAGTTTTGTACTCGTAACAGAATAATTTTTCTTTGCATTATAAGCTAAAACAACTACCTGACTATTATCCACTGACTTAGCTAATTCTTCACAAAGCTTATACATCAAGCTGGTATCTAAATCTGAAACCTTCATGCAATGACCTGCACCACGAGTTTCAAGGAGCAACTTAAATTTTGGTAAAAGCACAGTGATTAAGCTTTTTTCAATATCTGCACTTACAACCGTTTTAATTCCCTTAATCATGCGTTACTTCCTTGTACTTTTTTATTTTGTTTTCCGTCAATTTGATATCTAGGGATAATCGTTTGTGTAACAAATGCATCTGAAAGATCACGATAAAAGCCAATCTCCCTTAGGCGCCGTTTAAAGCCTGCCAAGTTGTCTCTCAATGCACTATTTACATCAATCGACTGAGCGCAAAACACATCTGTCTTTGGAAGGGATTCGATAAAAATGCCATAGCGAGTCTTTAGAAAACTCAGTAGCTCGTCAACGCGAAGCTCTTTTGTGTGGAACCCCAAATCTCCCCCTTTTGATAACACTGCTAGTTGCAACATAACTTCAAGCAGCCTTCCATCTAAACAAAAACGCCTCCCGCTATAGTTACCACTATTTTGCTCCAACAAAGCACCAGGTTTATTTTTCAGCATAAAACTATCTAAGTTTTTAACCATCCCTGAGCGAATAGCATTGCCTTGTACGAAAAGTAAAATTTCTATGTACGTTTCAAACTCCGGCAAGCCTAGTTGTGTTATCGCATGTAACTCTGGTGGTATCTCTTCAGATTCACTAGCCGACGATGCTGATGTATCTAATATTCCAGCATTTCGTTGTCCAAAGAATTGCTCTCGATCTTGCTCAAGAGGACTTTCAAGTAATTTAAACAGTTCAGTAACCGGCATCTGCTTAACCGATTTCGAACCGGGAAGCTTACCTTTTTTCGACAAATATTCAGCAAACTCGTCTAATTTCTTAACACCAAAATATGCTTTAATAAACGCTGGTATGCGCTTGTAATGTAAAGTGGCGCTCTGCTCTGCCATTTGATGAGTTAAACTGTTAGTGCCATTTGTCATATCAACAAATATTGCCGTTTGTTGTTTCTCACCTTCTTCTAGGTTTCTTCCCTTACTCTTAGCTAGAGCAGGTAACAGTTTAAATAGCTTTAACTGGTATAAGGCTAGGTGAAAGGCTAAAAGGTTCTTAATGTATTCAACCATCACTGAGCGCGGAATATACTGACGATAAGTCATCAACTTAATAATGTCTTCAGCCAAAGTATCAGCCGCCTGTTGATTAAGTGGCGCAAACCTATCTTGTAAATCAGAATGATCAGGCGCATCTGACTTAACCTGATCGGAAAGTCGTAATAATGCTTGTGTTTCAACATCAACTTGAGAATGACAATCATATTGTCCGGTAGAAGAATCAACGCCGGCAAAAAAGAATTGCTTTAACCTAGAGATTGCTGCTTGCCCACTTTTAGCATGATAAAGTAATTCGTATACTTGTTTTGAAGCCCCGTAATCCCGGCAGTTTTTTGGATTTCTAAATAGGTAAGTGTTACCGTGAAGGGGTCTGGGCGCAGCTACGGCCTCATTTGCTTTACCTCGATTTATAAGATCGACTAAATGTGTTTCTATCCATTTTTCGATGGTAATTGGGGCTTGTGAAAAGCCCTTAAAATATTTTTCATTACGTGAATCTAAGAACTCATCTTTGAACAGATCAACCGTCATTCCTTTAGCACTTAATTTGCTAGAAGCACCATTGTGTTTTAGCCTGGCGAACAAGTGGGTTAAAACGCGATCCATTTCAACTATTTTATAATCTAAATAACTGACCTTATTAGTGCGGAAAGCTTTATCTTTTTTTCCTAATTTCATGACTGTGCCTCCGCAATCAAATGCTCTAGCTGTAAAACACCACCGCTGTCACGTGTAATTTTTTCGTATTTTTGGCCATTCGTAGTCAAAAGTACCTCTTGATACGGGGCTGAAGCGAGCACGTTTTTAAATACTGTCAAACTTAAATAGAAGCTTTGTTCGGCTTGAGCAGATGGAATATAACCCTGATTTAGACGTTGAAGCATTTCAAATAGGTCCAAATCTAAATCTAGCTCGGCGGTTAAACCTGTTTCATCTTGATATTTAAGTAGTAGTGATTGTGGACTGTGTTCAATGTAAGAAGACTTCATGGCCGAGTCTTTAACTTCTATTGAAAAAACATCCGTTGGGAATAATCGGTAGCTCTTAATAGTCCCTTGATTTACTTTTCGCACCTGCATAGCAAGTTGGCCGTTAAAGTAAGCCGGGTTGTGTAACCCTTCACCTCGGTTAATAGCGTTGATTGCTAACGATTTAGCCTCAGCTAAGGAGTATTCTCCTTCTAGATAGCTGACAAGTAACTTTGCGGAGCGATAAGGTAATAGTCCTTTCCAGTTTTCACCTCTGCGTTCAAAGTAAGCTTTTCGCCTTAGCATACCGACAACATGTCGATGAGACAGGTACCTTTCTTTGCTCTCACTTAATGCCGTGCCACTAGGTAGCGCTTGATGTGCATTTTCAAGCAATTGAGTTTCATGCCCACTTCGTTGTTCAAACTGCAGCCAATCTACGGCTTCTAGCCCTAGAAAATCTAAACCGCGATCTAGTCGTACATCAGAACCTTGCGCAATGTCAGTTTCACTAAGTAATTTTAGTAATCTGTCCTGAGTAGTTTTTGAACCACACCAAGAATTAAAGTAATACCCACTTAAAATTTTGTCAGCTTCACCGTTCGCATAAATCTCTTTAATTTCAGAACAAGAGTATTCTCCAACTAGCATGTAACTTAATGCAGAGCGTAAATCTCGCATTGTGATGTGCAACTGGTTTCTTAGACTAGTTAGCTTATATAGATATCCCAATCGTTCAATTACTTTAGGACCGGTTTGCTCATCTCGGAATGTATCTACATTGTGTTTCACATAGCACTTTTCCTTTAGTGCACAATAATCACAACCTTGCCATACTTTCGCCGAAGTCATTTTCTTTATAAGGCGTTCAAATATCGAGTTTTTCTGAGTTTCAGTAGAAGCCAAAACATCGCGCATATTTAGGTTTACAACAGCGACCTCATTTTGCACGGAACCATCTTTCAAACTTTCTTCGACTAACATTTTTAGTGCAGAAAACTCATTGGCATTTTGCGTCAAGAAATCTACCAGTCGACCTTCGTTAATTGCAATCAAGCGAGTTTCGTTATGAGGCCATTTACTAATATCATCACCATGATAAGCATCAAAGAATTCGTCGAGGACGACTTCATTGTCTTTATCGCCTTCATCTTGGCTACCATCGTAATTGGTAATATATTTGTGACCATCTAATTCAAACGAGCAACCATTACCTAACGGGTTTAAAGTTAAAGTTGTACCTTGTTTTTCAACTAAAGATTCTAGCTGTTGAAGAAATGCCGTTTTACCATCTCCAGCGTTACCTGTGATCAGGACTAGACGTAATTGACCAGCTAAAACCGCTGGAGCTAATTCAGTATCTAATGATGTTTCAACATATATAAGTTTCGCGTAATCATCTAATCCACGAGTACCACTATTTGAATGTCTGCTTTGACTGTACAAAGTCAGCATATAATCATGAAATGCTGACTTGCTTGGATTTGAACCATCAGCCAGCGGAGGTAAATGAAATTGAGATGTACTCTCGTCAGACTGGACTTGAGCTTTTTTAAGTTGTTGTACTTTATTTAACGCTTCTAATAATTGGTCTGCCGATTCAAAGCGATCTACACGTTTAGGAGAAATAAGCTTTAGAAGTACCGACGACACGTCGTCCGTTAAGTTAAAACTTTGCGTAAATTCACTTGGATTACGCGCCAATTCGTCAAGTGGTGGACATTGAGTATTTGCCCAAGGGTATTCACCCGTCATAGCTCGATACAAGGTGATACCTAGGGCATATAGATCTCTATCAACTAAGTCTGATGATTGTGGAGTCTCAGTAATGTTTAAATCTGGCGGAAGATATTTTCTTGAGCCACCACCTAGACTTAAATCCTCTGCATCAACAGAAACATTAAAGTCAATGATACGAACTTTACCATCTTTCCATATCAAGTTTTGCGGCTTAATATCACAATGAAAAATATTGTGGTCATGTAAATGCTTAAGCCCTTCCGCTACTTGCTTAGCCATCGTCCACACTTCATGTGCAGTAAGTGATCTTTGCTGTATTAACTCTCCAACGTCTAAGCCTTCTAAATATTCAAAGACAATATATGGAGGTCCATCATTGGGTAAAACATCGGCATCATAAACTTTTACAACGTACGGGTGCTCTGGTAGCTTCAATAATGTCCTATATTCTTGTTTTAAGCGTTCTAATACAGATTCTCGATCTTGAAGAATAAGCTTAACGGCGCGCGATACATCTCCAAAAGTATCAGTAACTTTATAAACAACCCCAAAGCCGCCAGGCTTTCCTAATGGCTGTTGCACAACGTACTTATTGGATAATTGATAGCCGTTTTTAAGCCTTTTGTAGTTTGCTGGTGTTAGTGCCGAAGTCACTTTTTCAGGTTTCATTTTTGTAGGCTCAACAACTTCTTCACCAGACATTCGGGGGTCTGGTTTAGGTCGCCACAATTCATTAAATTTTTCTAAGGCCTGTTCAGCAGTTAAACGCTCAGAAGCTTCTTTATGACATAAAGCTTGAAGCCAACTATCAAATTCTCTTGGTAACTGCTTATTTGAAGTACTAAGTTTATTAGTCAGTACACATGACTTTTCAATCGCTTGCGTAACGGTCTCAAATGCCGCATCACCACTAAATAGCTCGTATATAACTAACCCCAAGCTATAGATATCTGAGGCACAACTAGCAGCATTATTGTCTGCCCATAATTCTGGGGCTTTATACCGGTTAGAAATTCGTTCTTGGACTTCATCAGCAATAGTGGTCGTATTCTCTGCACCTATGCGAGCATAATCAAAATCAACCAGTCTAGGTTGCCCATCTAAACCAATCAGTATGTTATCTGGCGTGATGTTTCTGTGAACAACACCATGTCTGTACATATGGTTCAAAGCAGACAGCATCTCTTTCACCACACGTTTTTTTTGATCAAACGTTATTAAAGACGAGCTTCCCTTTAACTTTGAAGTGAGGCTATTACCAGGTATATCATCCGTAAGTAAGATGTATTTATCTTGCGCTTCTGTTGAAAAGAAATCTTTTACACCAACAATTGCAGAATGAGGTGGCATTTTTGAAATCGCACGATAAGCATTTTCCAACAGGCGCTTTTGCTTGCTGCGTGCTTCATCTGGTAAGTAAGGGTCGGCTTTATAGGCTTTAGCCAGCACAGTGCCGCCTTTGCGGCCAGCGGTAATGTTAAATACACGGTATTCCGTAAAGTACTGATTATCGGTCAAGGTTTCAGCCACTTCCCAGTTACCAAAACGTACACCATGGCTACGCTTTTTGGCCGATTTACCCAAGGCCTCTGCGATAATCTGAATGTACTTAATCACATTGCGCTCAAAGCGCTCTGGAATACGGGCACTGTCGGTGAAGAAACGGGTGCTGTTTTTTAGTGCCACTACATGGCCGCGCTCGCGATCTTCTGGGTCCTTGAACTCGCAATCATCTATGGTGAGCACCACTGCAGTATCCACATAGATGTTTTTTAAATCTCTGTTTGCGCGATTCTGCTTACAAATGAGGCCCGATAACGACTTTGCATTGCCACGTAATTTAGGTAGCGGTGAACGGTAGCTGTTGTGGGCGGTGTGCCACATGGTGCCATCCACCTCAACTTTTCCGTGGATGCCCTTGGCATCCACCAAGTAAATAGCATGGGGCGCTACAACACAGATATCCACTTCAAACAGCTGGTCATACTGTTCAACTTCAAAGCTATGAATAATAAAGTAATCGTCGGGTAATTTTTCTTTTAACCAGGCAATAGCTTTACGCTCTTCATCGTTAACCACATCACCAATTGCAAATACCTGTGCCATAACCTCTCCTTAATGCTTTGGTGCTGCTGCTTCTATTGCGTCTTCGACCATTTTTACAGCTTCTTTTTCTAGCCTTTGAGCTTCAGCGGCCAGTCGGCCGGCTTGACGAACCATTTCACCGATTCTAGCTTCATCATCTTCGCTCATTCTCGGTAACTTTATTGCAAGAATGTCACTTACAGACAAGAATGGGACTGAGCTACCTGCTGCACCACGAATTAATTGGCGATACCCAACATCAGTGCAACATAAAAATGCATAAAGATAGCCAGCGTCAACGCTTTGGTTTGTAACTCTTAACTTAAGTACGTGAGGGGACACACAAGCACCATCAAATCTGGAATCAGCCCAAACTCCCGTACCAATAATCCCACCAACTTGCCCGCTTCTTGCGATTAACAAATCTTCTTCTCGAGTCTGCCACACCTCATCACCTTTCAATGATTTTCTTAGCAAAAAGCGCTCTGGTGTAACATCTGCTCTGAATATCTCTCCACTTGTAAAGAAAGGAACGCCGTAGTCTTCACCGGTGAATATTTGCTTCATCCGATTACTTTCAAGTGCTTGGATACCTAGCTCTGCAAGATTATTTTCAGCACCAGCTATTTCAATCAGCTCATCACTCAATTGAGCAATTTGGTCGTGGTAAGTTGCATCCATACGTTTTTGAACTAACGACGATGAAGCTGCTGAATGAGTAAAAATGCGATGAGATAAGGCGAGCTTATTGGGAAAACTAAAGTGTTCGTTTATTTGCTTGCCTGCGCTCACCATCAAAGAATTGGCATCAGCTCTTTTTTGTGCAGATGACTTAATCTTACTACCTATATTCGCTTCTAAGTCTTTTGCGAATCTTGGTACTGGAATGTCTTTGACATGTTCTGGTTCTATGTGTTGGATAATCGCACCATATGTGCCAGCAATGATCTGTTGAACACCAAAAGTTGATGATAAAAACGCATAAAAGTATCCAGCATCAATTTTTGATTCATCTGCAACAACCCTCATTACATCTTCTGTGCAAGCAAAGTCGTCCATATCCGGCCTACAAAAGGCTAATCTGCCAATGGTCCCTGAACGAGTTATTAGAATCCAATCTTTCTTAACCAGAAGATTTCTTTTTCCAGCGACTATTGAGCTAGCGATGTAACTGATTTTCTCCAAGTTGGAGATATGGATATTGGTCGTTGTAAGAAACGGATAACCGTGATTCGGGTCATTTACCCAGATCCTTTTAAGGCGACCAGCATGAATAATTCCCTTAATTCCGTTAAGCGTAACCTCAACAACGGAGTCTTTCATAACCGTCAAGGATTCAAGTTTGTACTTCGCCTCGATAGCTCCTGTTTTATAAGGTCCTACATCCAGCCTTAGTCCTTCTCTCTGGATCCAGGTAGAAGGTATTTCTTTAATAATCATGCGTAAATCCTCGGATACCAAGCCTGAATCTGATGCAATAAGCCATTAAACGACTCATCTTCACAACCACGGAAAGAAACGTCTTTGGCAATGCGCTTAAACAGCTGCGAGTGGGTCTTTTTCCGCCCCCAGTTTTGGCCTCTTACCGCATCAATTGCTGCTTTAGGATCGGCAGGTTTAAGGTCATCCGCATCCCAAAGGTTTTTAGCTTGCAGCCAAGCTCTTAGGGTGCCTGCGCCTCTATCTCTTGGGTAATCAAAAATATGTTCGATGCGGCTGGTATCTGCTTGCCACATCAATACTTCCAGCTCTGGGTTTATCGCCATGACAAAAAAGCGGTCATCTGGCCAACCTGCGGCACGCATATTGGCTTTAATCTTTTCACAGAACTGCTGGTAATCCATTGTTTGTAGGTTGTCATTAAACGCAAAGTCGACCATAACAACCGCGTAGTTATGGGTATCAACATAGCTTTTCAGCAGGTTATGACCATCCTGATAAACTCCCGGATCTTTTCTTGGGTGTTTGATTAAATCTTGCTTGGTATCAAATTCAAATCTGGCGCATTGCAGTCGTGTATCAAACGCCGGATTTTCGAAAAAGCCTTCTACGGTGGCTTGCATTTCACCGTCGGCTACTAAAAAAACAATATCTCTCATGATTATTCCAACACTCCGGCCGCAAATAGGGTTCCTAAATCCACTTCGCCCTTCCATGTTTTTAGGCGGGGGTGTTCATGGCCTTTTAATACTTCTGTTGCGCCGTTTTGATTAAAGCGCATGGTAATGATTTGATCGACTTCGGTATTGGCGAGCACAACGGGGGAGTGCGTTGATAGCCACAGTTGCGTATCAGAGGTGAGCTTTAACGCTTCTAACACCGCATCGATTGCCTTAGGGTGAATACCGTTCTCAGGCTCCTCCAAGGTGATGATCTTAGGTGCATTTTGCAAATACGGAATAATGGTCAACGCTAAGATATGCAGAGTACCGTGCGACAAACCGCTCGAAGGAACCACCATACCGTTGCTATAGGTTACTTCTAGGTAACAAAAGCTATCATCAATACGCTGCTTGGCTTCAATTTTAGCAATAGAAGGCAGTGCCATTTGCACCAACTCTAGCCATTCGTTTAAGCCTTCGGGATCGCTCAGCTGCAAGGCATGTACTTGCCAAGGTAAGCTACTCCCGTCCGCTTTAAAAGTCTCTTTATCTCTTGGCGATGCAGCCAATCGCATTGCAGGCCATTGTGGCTCGTAGCAATGTGAGCCTTGTATAAGAAACTCTTGAAGCCATAGCGCTGCGGGGTATAAATCATGGTCTGCAGGTAGCGCGGCTAAAGCCAATTGGTTATCTCGTAAGCCAAATTCAAGGATGGATGATTTTCCAGCTTGATACTCTGCCTGGTATTTAACCTTAGTACCTAAACTGCGCGATAACACCTTAAACCAAGGCGCACTGCGCCTGAAATCATCTACGCCAATAAGACCCATGCCATGCTCTGGGCGCAACTCATTATTTGGAAAAAGCGTTAAGTGCTCTTCTGTAACTTGAAATTTATCCTGGTTTATTCTGAACGATATTTCGTATCGCGCAGTATCGGGTCTTAATTCACTTTTCTGGAACTTATTCTGCCAGGCATCGCTCGCGCCTCTTAATAATTCTTCAATAATCGAAGGAGGCAAGCGCACTTCCAGTGCCAAGATAAAGTATTCGCCTCTAAGCTGATGAACGACTTCCTTAACTGCTTCTGCGCGAGCACGTTCTCTGCCATTGGTGGGTTTAAAGAACGCATCGTTTATATCCGACACATTCAGTAAATCACCAAACAAAGCTGGGATATCAAGTAACGTTGTTTTACCTGAACCATTAGAGCCTGCAAATACATGCTGCTGCTCTAAGGCGAGATCCAGCGTATTAAAGCAGCGGTATTTGTAGGCCTCTATTCTTGAGATCATACCGATGGCTCCGGATTGTTAGCACGAAACTCTTTCCAGGCTTTAGCAATTTTTGGCAAGTCGTCATCTAAAATTTTGCTACGACGCTTCAGTTTACGCACCACATTGTGGCCGTTGATGCGAATACGCTCTTCAACTTCCTCTTCGATAACTTTCTCTTCGCCGTCTGGGTGACGCTCATACAGCGTATTACCACGACGATCAAAGCCTACTTTTTCTGCAACTGCCATAAATACCGGGTATTCGGGCTCTCCGCCGATGGCAATAGCATCTTTTTCAGTATCGGTTTTCTTTTTCAAGAACAGCAGGCTAGTTAAGATGTTTACGTTAGCTTCAACGATAAATGACTCAACAGGTAAGTCGACACAACCAAGCACCCAGCACTCTTGCATTAACCACCAGCGAATATACTCGTCACCTGGGTTACCTAGAATGCCGTCAGGCAACACGATACCCATACGACCTCCTTGCTTAAGCCATTGCACGCAACGCTCAATAAACAAAATTTCGGGCGAAACTGCATCTTTACGGCGTTCTGTTTTTCTAAAGCCGCCGTTGTCAGTGCGCTCCCACACATAGGCAAGGTCGTATTGCTCTAGAATTTGCTTGTCGGTAACTGGGATGTCGGAACCAAACGGTGGGTTGGTCAAGATCACATCAACACTGCCGTCTTTACCGCTGGAATCACCGACAGGAATCGTTTTCTTGGCAGGGTCTACGCCTTTTAAATGTCCATGCGGGTACTCTAATGAGTTCATGTGGTAGATGTTAGCCATGGCATTACTTGCCATCACCACGTTCATTTGCGATGCTCGGCACAGGAAGGGGTCAAAGTCACAACCAAACAGATTTTTTTCGGCAAACTCTTTAATTTGTTGCTGAATAGAAATGAATTCTTCAGTGGTTTCAGCACCCAATTTTACTTTTTCTTCTTCGTGTAATTGCTTATTGATGAAGCTCAAAGTCTGCTCGAGGAAGCCCCCTGTACCACATGATGGGTCCAGCACTTTCTCATGTGGTTGTGGTGCCATCATTTCAACAATTAGTTTGATTGCGCCACGAGGCGTAAAGTACTGACCTCGGTCACCACGCAAGTTATCACCAACTACTTCTTGATATGCAGCTCCTTTGGCGTCCATTTCTGTGCGCGTAAAATCATATTTCGCAAGCTCAGATACCATAAAAGCAAGCGCTCTGTCAGACAATGTAATTTCTTCATTGCCTGCAAATATGTCTGGATAGGCTTTTTTTACTTTCTCAAATAACGGCTCAATACGCTCTCTGATTACTTTGCGACCTTCATCGTCGAACTGTTCAGTCGCAGAAGCCCAGAACTCTCTCTCTCTGTTGCCGATACGCTCGTCATACATTTTTGAGAAAATCAAATATAGGAACTGCCAGAAAGCCGCATCTTTTGGCATCCCTTCATTACCATGAATGAAGTTATGACAACGACGGAAAGCAGTAAGTAGCATTTCACGGTCAGCCGTTCTTAGTTGTGCATTTGAAGCAACGTCGCGGCTCCCCATCGTTTCATCAGCTAACGGCCAATCACCTACCGCTTTAAACTTAGCATCAAAACGTGATTCTTCTTTTTCAACAAAGAAGAATTCAATACCGTTTGTCCATAAGCCCCAATGACATTTTTCCAATACGTATTTATCACCAACCTGCTCACGCATCATATCCTCCATCAATTGAAGATCTTTTTGCGCTTGATCATGGTCCCGAATTTTAACTGCTGACTTTTTACCTTTCTTTGGTTCTTTATCACAAATTACAATACGACGAATGTTTTCAGGTAAATGCTCTGCACCATGCTCGTAGATAGCGATATCTATCTTTTTACGTTTACCGTCTACCTTCATTGGGACATCAAGTGCCATATCTTCGGCACTTAAACCATACTCATGAAATAAGGCTCTTAATGTTTTTTGGCGAACCAATTCTTTTGGCGTTTGTTTGATTGGATTATTGGTCAAATAATCCAACATCATGCCATCTTCGATGGCGAGTACATCTGTTGTTTCTTTACTAACTATCATTTTCTTCTCGATAACCTGTGGTTATAAGTCAGCTTCCGCAGCCAACTCATCTAAATCTTCAATATTTACACTTTGATGTGCATTCTTGTCTTGTTCACGTAATACAAGACGTTTTCTAATTTCTTCAGAAAGGACTTCACAGCGCTTAGTTAAAAACGTGTCATAGTCATCATCCCAAATGCCCCAAGCTTCCAGCTCAATTAGGTGAGTTTTCATATGGGCTTTTAACTCCGAGTTTTGCTCTGCAAATTTACGCATATATGCAGAAGGAGCTTGAGCACCTATTTTTCGTTTATTTAAGAAGTCATCTACGATAGTGATGTTAGCAATATGATTACTATGTTCATCACCTAAGCCTTGCTTACGTAAGTACGCCCTAGGGAAATAATGATGATAATTTCGGCTATTCGCACGTTTTAGCCAATCATTACTAATATGGACAATCGAACCATCTATAAATGATTTGGGTTCTTGGTAAGCTAAAATACAAAGTAATGCTTTGATGTAGCTCCTACCTGCATTAAACCAGCCATTTTCTTGTATGAATTGTGCCGATGTATCTATGCTCCAATCAAAATCTGGTTGCTGCTCTTGCAGTATTTTATCGATACGCTTTACATCTTGCGCTAACTTTCCTTCTACGGAGCTCGAATAGCGACCACTTAAACTAACTCGCCACAAAAAGTCCTCTAAGAAGAGTTGTTTGTTCTCGAGTGGCTTATCTTTGTGGTGATAAAAGAAATAGGCAAATGGAGCTAACAACGAGTTGTATGGTAGAAGTCTGGAAACGGGGATACGGTAATAACCTCTAAAGTAATCAACCGCTGCTTCTATCGCATCAGCGACCTTAGGCCATTCTTCGATAAATCGCTTTTTATCCAATCGTAAGATGTTTTGACGTTTGCATTCCTTGCCAATTACCAGTGACACTGTTTGTAAAACGGTAGCATCTGAAATAGTGTCGTATCCGACCTCGCGTAATCTATCAACCAGTGCT
Organism: Pseudoalteromonas sp. L1; assembly: GCF_021728095.1. Classification (NCBI taxonomy): domain Bacteria; kingdom Pseudomonadati; phylum Pseudomonadota; class Gammaproteobacteria; order Alteromonadales; family Pseudoalteromonadaceae; genus Pseudoalteromonas; species Pseudoalteromonas sp. L1. The sequence goes on from NZ_JAKKCT010000004.1 coordinate 22,127, forward strand.
TCAAATTTTTCTGAAAGATCAAATTCTTCATTAGCATCAAATGTTTTGGCAACCATGATTTCAAATAGCGAAAGTGGTTTACCACCGACATTTATACGAGTGAATATTTCTGTTGCTACATCTAGTGGTGCTTCCTTCACTTCAATCAGCGAAAAGTTATAACTCTGAAGTGTTTGGGAATACTCTGTTATTTTTGGGAAAAACTGCTGGTATTTCTGTAAAAAATTCAGATCAAAGCTAATTAAATCTTTTAGCTTTATATAAGAGCCTTCTTCCAGTTCACTGATATCGGTTAAGACAATCTGTTGATGTTCGTCTGCATTTAAATCGATGTATATTTCTGAAAAATCATCAACCTTTTTACCACGATTGATTTGGACACCTTTGAGCGCACAAAACAAACTGGTCATACGTTGTTGGCCATCCAATACGTATTCAGCAAAATCACCATCAGGCACCGGCGGTAACTCAACACCACCTAAATCTTTAACAACACGAAGAGCTTCCTTGGTTTTCCAAGTGATGAAAGTACCAATTGGATAACCTTTTAAAATACTATCAATTAAACCTGCCGCGCGATCTTTACTCCAAACGTAGTCACGCTGAAATTGAGGGATCTTAATCAACCCTTTTTCAATATCAGCTAAAAGAGCCTTGTAAGGTAAATTCTTCGGTTCTGGTAAATGCATTATTGTTCCTTTTGCTCTTCAATCCATTTTTCTAAGTCTTCTGCTTTAAAGCGCCATGAGCCTCCAACTTTAAATCCAGGTAATTTACCTTCACTTGCTAACCTGTAAGCTGTTTTTTCAGTGAGCTTAAGGTACGCCGCTACTTCTTTAAGAGTCAGGATTTTGTCGTGCATATTCATATACGTTCAAGTAGACGTGGTTTTAAAAAGACTATTTGAGAGAATGTGGGAAAATTGGGGAATTGTCAACGCGATTCAATGCTTCGTTATTTGCTTTTTATAAAATGGAGGCGGCATAAAAACCTGGCTATTAAAGCCAGGCCCCTATGCTCTATCTTTATAAATTATCTTTAGTTACTGTTTTCATATTAGGTTTTGTGTTTGGGCCCAGAACGCAAACCATACTCGGAAAAGGAGCAGGCGCTTGGGATTTCCCGTTTTGCATAAACTTCAATCTTCCTTTAATAAATCGAACTTCGCCACCAGCTAAGTTTTCGTGAAATGCTTTGGTATCGGTTCGCGCAGGAACAAGCATTACCACCGTTGCTCCCTTATCTGCTTCCATCTTCGCTTTCTCGGAAAACGCTTTAAGCTTTGAATATGGAGGGTTGCAATACACTGTTTCTCCTCCCCAGTCTTGCTTTAGCGCGTCTGATTTCTCTGAGAAAAACTTTTCACAAAGTGCAGTGCTCTCCTCTGCTGCTGCATCAAGTGTAAAATTAAACTCAGCGTCAAGCTGGTGGAATATTTCACGTGGCGTTTCCCATTTGTCTCGGTGGCTTTCCCCTTTGTTAGCACTGGAGAAGTGCAATTTAGTATTCATAGTTTTCCTTTAAATCATTAGCGGTAGGATTGGTGGATTTGAGATGATTGGTTTCTCATGACAATTTTTTGCTTTATCCAAGCCTGAATTTCATTTTCTTTCCAGGCAACACGGTTTGCTCCAAACGATACGCTCCGTGGGAATTTACCTAAGTTCATTTGCTTGTAGATGCTTGTTCGCTTTAGGCCCGTATAGTGGATAACGGTTTTAATTGAAATGTATTGCTCTTGCATAACTGCCTTCTCATTTGTATATCATTCACTCATGAGAAGAGCTTGCTATGTATTTTTAAGCGCATGTTTTTTAACGTTAACTCCGGCCATGAAAGCCGTATCTGACTCGCATCAGTTTCCCCGTGTAGCCAACATCTTTCGGCAATACTCTTGCTTGTGAACAAAGGATACGAAAACCTTCATCTCGACTGGTATCAAACCTATCTGCTAGAACGTGAATTGCAACGGGCGCTAACTCGTTAAATTCCACATCAATATAGTCACCAAAATAGTCCGTGACATGTGATGTACAATAATTAAGTGCACCGACTAACTTTTCTTCATCGCACTCGTCAGTTAAAAAATACCCACTATGGATTATCCTAGCCATTTCTCTATTACAAAAATCTGTTGTAAAAACCATTCCGATACGCCTGTCATTATCAGAAGACAAATACCTTGAAAATTGCATTTGCAACTTATAGAAAAATAAATCTATAGCTGCCTCACTTTTGTGAAGATTTAGTCGGTCGATACACATTTCAAAAGGAACAATGTAAAAGCCATTTTCTCTTTTGAGCCAGTTGCCATAAAGGCTGTGTATTAAATTCAATGAGCGGTATAGATAAGGACCTTCGGCTGAATTTAATGAGTAAGATTTAAAGCTTCTCCTTTTGTAGACTTCGCCTTTTGTACCTCTGTAAAGTGATGTGAAAATCATAGCTTTTCCTCCATATCGTAGCCGTAGAGAGTGTTTCTATCCCTATGGCTTATCAAGCTTTCAATCCAGCTGTGTACCTCCGATTCAACCCAGGCGACTGCTCTGCCTCCTAGTTCAACACTTAGCGGAAAGCGCTCTTCCCTTATGTACTTGTAGATACCGGAACGACTTAGGCCTGTTAAGTTCATGACCTCTTTTAATCTGATTAATCTTTGCATGTTTAAATCCTCAAAAATTCAATGAGTAGAATTCACTCAAACGATGAGAATTCGATGTAATTTTTGTTCGTAGTCTTCCATGGAGTATCACTCTACGTCGGCGAGGCTGTATTTATCGATTCCAAACAAAAACAAACACATATTACCAATGGGCATATACCAACGAATCAATAAAAGGAGTGTGTTATGCCTAATGTCCAATCAAGAAAATACATCACTGAACACCCAATGACGGCAGAGCAGGTACTAGAAAAAGCAGCAGAGGTTCTGCATAAAAAATATTTGGTCGGTAAGGCTCTTACAAGCAGCCAATCAACCAAAGACTTTCTGCAATTCAAGTTAGGCCAATATGAACGTGAGGTTTTTGCAATTCTAATACTGAATAGCCAACACAAACTGATTGAATACAAAGAGCTGTTTTTCGGTACGATTAATTCAGCAAGCGTCTACCCCAGAGAGGTGGTAAAAGAGGTTTTACATCTCAATGGTGCCGCTGTGATCTTCGCTCATAACCACCCTTCAGGAGAATCAGAACCTTCACAATCTGATGTAAAGCTAACGAACCGGTTAAAGGAGTCCTTAGCGTTAATTGATGTTCAAGTGCTAGATCATATCGTTGTAGGGAGCAATGCTTCTTCCTTCGCCGAACGAGGCCTCCTCTAGTCTTCCTTTACACTTTTCAAATCAGACTAACTCAGCATTCTGCTGGTAAAAAATTTAGTGAGATTAAAACTATGAAACTGAACTTTAATAAAGTACAGGGACTTCCTGTACCCATTGAATTATTTGAAATTATCAATCAATCACTTACAGGTACCCCACTACCGAAAGGTGACTTTAACAGTGTCACTCTTAACTTCCGCGATCCAAATTACTCTTCAGACAATGGTGGCTATCACCCAGTTGAAATACGCCTGGAGAAACAAAATGAACTGTGGCAGTTGGTCTACATAACAGACTTCTCTTATCAGGGGGGTACTTTTCCTGAGCTAGTTAAAGAAATAGATGTGTGTTTCATTTCTAAGCAAGTATTCAATGTATTTATCGGATGGCTGCAGAATCGAAATGCTAAGGAATTACTGACGTTATTCATTTCTAACTTTATTGCGTATTACGCGAACGACTGTTATCAGGTAAGCGTAAGTGTTGATTGAAAGCATAATTCGCCGGCTATATAGCCGGCGTTTTTATTTAAGGAGGTTAATATGGCTGAAGTTGAGGCTGTAAAAGACTTGGATAAAATAAAACTAATAAGTCACTTGCTTGAAATTCGTTGTTCGAAGCAAATGGCTGACATTTGGAATGTTGGACTTAACCTTGCCCTAAGGATATCTGATTTACTATCACTCAAATTTAACGATATTGTGGATGACCGTTTAATTCTAATTGAGGGTAAAACAGGCAAGAAAGCCGAGATAAAGTTAAACACTAAGACGCAAATCTTGATTAACGATATCAGACATAGGCATCCATCGCATGTATATATCTTTCAATCCTTCCGCAACCAGCAATCGATAAACCGTGAGCCCAGGCCCCTAACGAGAAAAGCTGTCGCAAAAGCCTTTCAACAGGTAGGGGAAGAAGCAGGTGTTCGACTCGGAACTCACTCGATGCGCAAAACCAGGGGGTATCACTTGTACAAGAAAACAAATGATATTGCCCGAGTCATGAAAATGCTCAGGCACAGTTCCGAAGGAGTAACGCTTCGTTATATCGGTATTACCCAGGATGTGATTGACAAGGATTTTAGTGAGCTGGAGCTATAACCAGAAAGAGTCAGCTAGAACTGACTCTTTTTTTTGCAAAACGTTGCTACCGTAGAACCTTTGTTTTTTTGCTGGGTTATAAGGCTTAGTCGCTTTTTTGGCAAAGTAACTTAGTCGATGTAATAAAACTTGGATATCAGTATAGAAGGTGGACGATTTCGTATCAATTTTGTACCTATGATTAATTGGGACATGAACTAAACCCATAGCACTTGCCATCGATATCCCAAGCGCACTGGCCCATGATTCTAATATACGGCTATACATATTCGAATTGTGACTATTGATGTTACCTAGGCAGCTATATACATCATGATTTAAAAAGATGACTAAATGATAATGCCAATTCATCGAACGATTTTTCTCTTTTACCCATACATAGCCTAATTCGCACGACAGGTTCCTGTTCCTAGCTTGGCTTTTCGCAGCTACATCGACCTTAATCCTAAATCGTAAAGAATCTATAAATTTAGAAATCACCTCACAGTCTCCCTGGTAGTCTGCAGGAAACCTCAAATCAAACCTGAGAGCAGCTACTCGACTGTATCTACGCAACGCCTGTGTGAGAACATATTCGTTCTTCAAAAGAATTTCTTCATATAGCTCACCTTTGTTTGATTGGACTGGGTACCCATTGAATGTTGGTGTGTTTACAGTTCTCATTTCATACCTCCTATGGTTAATCTATAACCTGAGAGATATGAGTATTTTTTATTATTGGGTAAATGGGATATCTAGTATTGGATTAGTAATACAGTATATTACTATTAACAGCCTGCGCCTTGACGTGAAGATCCCCTGTTACAAATGACCTATTCGGGTAGCGCCTATTTAAAACAATGAGTTTTCTCATGAAGCCTGCTCTGGAGTTATCAGCTGGAAAGCAAAGTTACATATTGTTCTTTTGTCAACTAGGAACTCATTGTTTTATAAGAAGAATTTAATCAGGGTGGATTTGTGGGTTACAAAACTCATATTTAAATTTAAAAAAGGAACTTGCAGAGAGTAATAATGGTTAAGCAGTTAATAAATAATTTTAATAAAGCATTGCCCTTTTTTGAACTTGTACAGGGAACTGACGATATGTCAATCAAGCAAGTTCGATTATATGGAAAGGAATATTCAATTACAAAGTGGGACGATAAGAAATATAAAGAGAGTGTAAACTCTTTATATCGCCTTTTTCCCCAAAATAGCCGTCAACTTCTTGAAGGATACTATTCATCTGCTTTAGCAGATATTTTGATAGCTAAAAAAGCTAAAGAAACAATCAATATAAAGTGTGAAGAGCTAATTGAGTCTGTAAAAAGAAATACTAAAGAGAGAACAGTATGCATCCCAATCCAGGGGTTGGATCTTAGGGCTGATTCTATAGATTTTGGGTTCGGAAAGCTCTATAAAAGCAACCAGGGAACTTTAGCGTCAATAATAAGTGATCATGATTCACTGCATAGCTATCAACATGGTATTAATGCTTTAGAAAAGTGTAGCAGCTACTTTCAAATTAAAGAGGTTACGGATCACAAAAGGTCGCTAGAGATCGCTAAACTAGCCACCTCTTATGCCTGTAATTTATTGAGCTTTATTGTTGGTACTACTCAATTTAGAACTAATCATTACGTTGATAATTGGCATTCAAGGAATAAAGAAACTGAAGTATTACGTAAGCGAAAGATCTCAACTTATGGGGCAGAATCCGGTGATAGCCAAGTTTATTATGAGTTCTATAAAAATGATGACCCCTTCCGGGAATCTGAATATTTACTGGAGTACAGTTTCTTAACGTCTGGTCACGATGCTAGTGAGAGTATTAACGAAGCTATGGAAGTACTTCGACCAAAGAAAGCTAAAACAACCTATCATCTTATCGACAATAATGTGATTGATTTAATTTCATCCCCAGATTATTCAAGTTTACTGAGTTGTATAAATCAAAATGGAGAGATTGACAAAAGGCTTTTTCAATCAGTTAATTGGTTTGGAAAGGCCATAAATTCAGATATTTATGAAGAGCAGTTTTTATTTTTTGCAATCTCAATAGAGTCGTTACTAGTTGGTGACGAGCCTACAGGTGGCTTTGCTTCACAAGGAAGTATCAATCAAAAAATATCTGAACGTGCAGCATTTTTGGCTGGTGATGACTTAGATAGCTGCTTGTCTATTGAGAAGGAAATCAAAGAGCTTTATGGCATTCGTAGTAAAATTGTTCATACAGGAGCTAAAGCAAAGAACTCGGAAGTACTTTCAATAGAGAAATTGGCTAAGAAGATAATACTTAGCTTTTCTAAAAAGAACTTTAAGTCACATCAAGACTTTTTGAAGTGGATAAAAATAAATCAGTATGGATCTGCCAGGGGTGATAACACTCCTTTAGAAAAATAATTGCATTGAAAGCGGTTCCCAACTGCGCCGCTTTCACTTTCAAAATAAACGTATTTGAAACGTATATCATTATTAAAAAGCTTTTTTACCTCCAATCATCATTGTAAGCGAATAGTAAAGTACTCCTGCCCAAAGAAGAATCGTGCAACTTTTTCATTTTTCTTTGCCTCTGGAAGTAGCTTAAGATAACGGCTTGCAGTATACATACAGCTAATTAAAATCAGCTGCATGAGGACACGCGCGTGTTTAAGTTTATCTTGGCTTATTACTTTATCCTCAGTAAATCCGGCATTGAATACTGACTCCATTTTTGCTTTTAACTTACAAAAAATTTCTGGTTGCTCTTTTAGTGGAGAGGTTTTTAACTTAACGTTGTCTTCAAAGCAAAAAGTCTCATGTACTAGTTGTTTTAAAAACTGTTCTGAAAATAATTCTTCAATGATTAACTTCGATTGAACCTGTTCAATCGTCGGTTGTGTCCAGCAAGAATCTGTAAGTACGTCTAAAGCGATTCGAGATGCATAGGCTTGCAGCTGATTAGCCTTCATTTCAGTGTTCCAAAGCTCTTCCGTAAGTTTCAGTATTTGGAATATTGTACACTTACTAAATTTGCGCTTACTAGATTCATACAGCTCTTCTACTAAACTTGCTAACTTTTTACTTTCCACATCTGCAAAGCTTTCAGTTCTAGCAATAATCGACGCTAATCTAGCCAGTTTATTAAAAACATGAGCGGGATGATTAAATTGTACAATTAAGACCACTGAGGTTTTGGACTCTCTGTTGCTTTCCTTTCGCCTCCTGAATTGCGATTGTTCTAATAAATACTGACTCTTTACTTTTCCAAACAAAATCTTCGAAGAGCGGCCGGGTGAGTAGTCAATTATATATCCCGCCTTTTTCAGAATTGCCAATTGAGAGTGAAGCCTGTCCTTGGAAAACCTCCCTAATAGTTGAGTGAGATCTGTAATTGAGAGGTTTTGAGTTACACCAAATTCATCTGAATGCACAATGAGCGTCAAAAGGTACAATTTCACAGCTGAACGTTTAGATAAAGTTAAAAACTGCTGCGATGAAAATAGATTTTCTAATGCATAAATACTTCGGCTTGGTATATGGTCTAAGTACTCAGCGAATAGCTCATTGAACTTTTGAGTGAATTGTATGTTCGTAGTTACTCCTATCTCTCTGTTAAAATATTCGTCAAGTTCAATCAGTCCTTCCTCGCTCAAATACCGAACACTATCTTGCACAGATCTCAGAGAAGTATTCATATCTCGAGCTAGTTCCCTTTCACTGGTGAACTGATAGCTGCCTCCTGATTCACTAATCAAAAAGCATAAATGAACTACAAAGTATTTAATCTCTGGTGTAGGAAACGAGTTTTTTGACCTCAATACGGCGATAGCTGCTTGCATAAACACCTTTAAAAATAGGTAGTATTTATAACCCACCTTAACATGTCAGTTGACATTGTCATAAGTTTGAAGCATACATAGTGTTTCCTTATTTAAACCAAGGCTTAACGAATGCCATCAATGTCCTGGCTCAAACCCACAGATAAAAAACAAGCTAAATGGGTTTACCACCATGTAAGAAGGACGTACCCGAAGATATTTGAATTGTTAAATAGCAATTTCTGGAGCGAAGCTTCATTTTGCTCAGATTTAAAAACAAAGTCTGATAGCTTGTGGCCAGATAGATATGAAAGGGCCGTCATTTTAAAAAAGATTCGTAATGCATGGGAAGTCGAAAAAGGTAGAGCCAAAAGAGGAACAAAACCCCTTACAATACAAATGAACCCGGATATCAAACAGAATTTCGCTGAACAAGCAAAGTTTCATAGATTCACACAAGCAGAGTTTTTGGAAGAGTTACTTTTAAACTATCAGAACCGACAAACCTCTGAACATGAAAGAGAAGTATTAGAAGAAAACAGTAAACTACGATCAGAAATCGACTCACTAAAAGAACAATTGAGAGCACATAACAACCAAACAGGTGAGAAGGTGGAATCGAAACAAAATAAGCCAGCAATAGAACATTCTGCAATAAAAAGAGTAATTGAAGATCACCTGCCTTCTGGAATTAAGCAACCCCCAGGCGGTGGGTAAATTGGTGGGTACCACTCTACATTCTCACACACAACCCTTAAATTAAAAGACCTTACTGCAATTTAAATATTCAAATTCAGAATATAGAGTAGAGTTTCCGCTTGGTACAACCCGTTTTTAACAGTTTAAAAACCTAGCTTTTGCTAGGTTTTTGCTTTTAACCTTCATAACAATTACCCATTTACATCGATTCAAGTGTAGACCTGAGTGCTCTCCAAAACCATCTTATTAAGCTTTAAAATATGGGTATATGAACGTTAAGGAGAAGAAACGTGTTTGACAACTTCGCTTTATACTAAGTAATCGTCGTCGATTCATCGCATTATCAGGTGTACTGAAAGCTCATAAGCCGAAGTAGAAACTAGAGCCAGTAAAAACAAATTTAAAATGGCATTGTTTTATTCAACGAGAGCTAGAGATATTTGGGAAGCTATACATAAGATAACGTATATAAATAAATGGAATTACTATACATGTTATGTAGGTTATGTATAATTTTCTGAATAATTTATACATAACAACACTGGCATGTATAAAAAAGGATAAAAATTATCTATGTCTACTAATATTAAGCTTTTACCGCTTGTAAATATTGAGCAATGGGAAACCCGTGCTGTTTTAAAAAAAGCCGCCACCGCCCATCGACATCTAGCTGAATTGAAAGGCATCGCAGCTAGCATACCTAACGAAGCTATATTGATTAATACGCTCTCTTTACAAGAAGCAAAAGACAGCTCTGAAGTAGAAAACATCGTAACTACACACGATGAACTCTATAAAGCAAACCTTTTTGAAGAAGCGGTGACTAACCCCGCTACAAAAGAAGTACAAGATTATGCCGTCGCTTTAAAGCAAGGGTTCGAAACCGCGCGTAAAAGCAAACTTATTCGTCTTGATGATATACTCGCAATACAAAAAAACCTAGAACATAACAATGCGGGTCTACGAAAGCTACCTGGTACTGACCTAAAAAATGCACGTACTGGTGAAGTGGTTTACACCCCCCCACAACACGCCGATGAAATTACAAAGCTGATGGATAACCTTGTGCAGTTTATCAATAACGATGAACTATGCGATGCTGACCCATTGGTGAAAATGGCCATTATTCATCACCAGTTTGAGAGCATTCACCCGTTTTACGATGGCAACGGCCGTACGGGGCGTATTTTAAATATTTTATATTTAGTCACCAAAGATTTACTGAATTTACCCGTGCTTTACTTAAGCCGATTTGTAATTCAGAACAAGGCTGATTACTACGCTAACTTACAGGCCGTGCGCGACACTGGCAATTGGGAGCCTTGGTTAGAGTTTATGCTTGATGGTGTCATTGATACTGCACAAAACACTATTTCACTTATCACCGCCATGAAAACCCTTATGGCAGAAGTAAAACACGGTATTAGAGAGCAGCTTCCTAAAATTTACAGCCAAGATTTACTCAACAACCTATTTAACCACCCCTACACCAAAATAGACTTTATTGTTGAAGAACTCGGTGTAACTCGTATTACCGCCACCAAGTATTTAGAACAGTTGGTAGATCATGGCTTTTTGACCAAACAAAAAGTAGGCCGTGCTAATTACTACATTAACGAGCCCTTGTGCACCTTACTAATCGCACACGGTTAGGCCTCTATTACTAATTTTGAGAGCATCATGCCTAATAACAACATCGTACATTAGCAAAGTTCAATACTGAGCGAGAAATAAAAACAAAGAAAAAACACGAACTAAAAAAGTTAAATAGTAAAGTCGTAAAAGTAGGCACTTACTATGGTGATACTTAGTTTTTGTCTTAGACACAGAACTAAAAAACCAACTACCTTATATTTAGGGTGGCGGTAATAAAACAGGTAAATAACAATGGCAATCAGTGAATTTGAAATTAAACACATTGAGAAAGTAGTAGGCGAAGCACTCGAGAAACACCGCCCACCTGTGAATGTTCGTAATGAATTTGACATTGGTTTTCGCATCGACAATCAGTCGGTGTATATCTATGAACGTCGTCAAAACTGGCGTGATAAAACTCAATATATCGACACTGAGAATGCCAAGTTGACGTGGGTGAAGACTCAGAAGCAGTGGAAAATTTTTTGGATGAAGCGCGACTTAAAATGGCACGGCTACGACCCTACCCCAGTAGCTAAAAATATAGAGTCAGCTATGCAGGTTGTAATGAGTGACCAATATGGCTGCTTCTGGGGTTAGCTCACTGGCAACTTTCTTTTAAATTTATAAAGCTTACAGTCGCGAGTATTTGATAGTCACTTCAAAAACGATTACCAAATACTCACTTTCTTATCTACTTCTATCCATTTAGGGTAATTTCATTTCAAAGTTTGCTTATTTAGATTAGAAGCACCCATTTTACGGTTCAAGGCTTTTAACTATGTCACTTTTAGACAAACCAATTGGTGAACTTGCAGCGACTATTCCTGGTGCCACGCGTTTATTTGATGAAAATAAGCTAGATTATTGCTTTAACGGGCAACAAACTCTAAGGCAGACTTTAAAGAGTATCAACATTAACCATGACTCATTTTTATCACAGCTTGATGCATTAGATCTGCAAAAAGAGTTGGCTAATCATTTAATGTGGGGTGCTCAACCTACAGCTTCACTTATTACGCACATTATTGACAATTTTCACGAAAAACATAGGCAACAGTTTCCAGAGTTAATTCAGCTCATAAAGAAGATTACGCTCAATCATTCTGATCACCCAGAACTTCCAAAAGAACTGGAATCACACCTTGTTTCGATGGAGTTTGAGCTTCAAGAACATATGATGAAAGAAGAAGAAATTCTATTCCCACTGCTTATGAACGGCTTTTATCCTGCGGGGCCTATTTCAGTTATGGAGGCTGAACATTTAGAGCATGCTAAAGCATTAGAGAAACTCGCTGATATTACACATCAGTTCACACCGCCTGATGGGGTATGTAGCTCGTGGCAAGCGTTGTATGTTGGTGTAGAGCAACTTTATTATGACTTAAAAGAGCATATACACTTAGAAAACAATATTTTATTTATCGAACAATAAAGCTCCTCAGCAATAAGCGCTTCAATTGAAGCGCTTTAATTTATGCCGACTTTCTGTTTGCGACGCTATTTTTAGTTCGATGATAATGCCTTAAAGTATGCTCCTTACGGCGTCCTTGGCTAAAGGCCGATACTCTTTTTAAATAACCAATCACTCGTGTCCCATAATCAATATCGATTGATCCACAATTTGAACAACGTTGATTCGAGCGCTTATCTATGTGTTCACAGTCATTACAAATTGTGATGCGTACGTTAATGCAGAAATAATTACACCCCGTTTTAGCGGCAATATTCAATAACTTTAAGTATTGATGCACATCTAAGTGCTCATCTAAGTTTAAATGCAGTGCTGAGCCACCGTCCAGATACTCCACCATTTCACTACCATGTAGAATAAACTTATCGAGATGATTAATCGTTTCATCTTCTACAATATAAAAATAACTGTTATAACAATCACGTGGAACTTCATAACCCTCTTTTAAATCCCACTTCGCATTTTTAACACCTAAGTTCTCAGCAGGAACAAACTCTGTATTAAATAAGTATCCGGTTTCCTTTGTTGCAGCTCGATTAGCTTGATAAATAACCTTAAGTTGCTCCTTAACCCAGCTTTTATATGCATCGCCTGTATTTATTTGTAATCCTAAATATTGGGCTGCTTCAACTAAACCATTAATGCCCACTGTTAAAAACTGTTTTTTGAACGAGATAAATCCTGCATCATAAACTGGCAACATCCCTGCTTGAAAATACTCTTCCATTAAAGTTCTATAAGCTATTTGATACTTATGAATTTTCTCGACTTCTGCTTTTAAGTCACGATTATCCTGAACTAAACGATTCATATTTAAAGTGATGACATTGATTGAGCCTGTAGCAACCCCGCCCGCTCCAAGGCTATATGAAAAACTGTGATCATTAATTTCATTTCTGAGTCTGCAGCAAGATGCTAAAGAGTCAGGGTTTTCAGATTGATATATAAAGAACGACCCACCTTCACTCAGATTTTTTGCACACATTAACGCAAACTCTTTATCTTTAGGTGCTTCATTTTCTACAAGCATTGCAGCTGTAACAACGGGAAATGTTAAAATAGCTTTACTGCGCTCATCATTAAACCAGTCCAAGAAGAACTGTTGTAAGCCTTTTACGGTCGGCCAGTTAGCAGGCGTTGCATCTGGAAAGACAAAATGACCAAACATTGCATTAAAGTACTCAACATCGTACAAAGAGATGTTCCAAAATACACTTTGATAACCTCTTGCTGCAGCAGGTTGGTTTAGTGCATAAACCACATGTTGAAGATGATTTTTAATAGCGTGTGGGTGAGTCGTTAAGTAATTATCGCCATAATCCTTTCGGGCAAAATAATCGAAATACATTAAGAACTCGACCGTGGCAACTGCCCCTGCAAATTGTGCACTAATAGCAAAAACCAAATTAACAAAGCTACCGCAGAATGATTCTAAATGCTTAGGAGCTTTTGACTCTCCACCTAGTTTAGTTAAGCCATCCAGCAAAAAAGGATACATAGTAATTGATGTGCAATATGGCTTTAAGCTGGTTTCATCGTGAACATAGATTTCATGGTTTTCTATTTGCCTAATGTACTCTTGGCTCAACTGTTCGCCATAAAGCTCTTTTATTTTGCCAGCAACTTGTGAACGATTAACTTGAATAAAGTAGTCTTTCATAATTTCAGACTCCAGTGTTGCTACATTCTTTAATGTCACATTGGCGTTTGCATCCACTGTAGAGCCATCAGCAGCATTTGTTGCCTGCGTATAGTTTTGTATGAAATGCATTTTTTCTTTTAACTGTTCTAAGGTAAGTAAAGACATCTTGTTATCCTTTTAAAAATAATGAGTTAAGTAATCTTCCGCTAGCAACTTCAATATACTTTTGGTTAGTAGTACGACTTGCAAGCCCACCATACTCGGGAATATAAGGGCCTGTTTTTAAGTAAGTAAGCTCGGCTTTCAAGCTATGAGATACGTCGTCTAGCCCCGTATACAAGCAGGTTGCTAGCCCCTGTTGTTTAGCTATTTTTAAGTAACTAATTAAACAACGCTCTTGCCACTCACCACCGAAGAAAACAATGCATGTTATTAATTGTCTATAGCGTGCGATCCAAGCCTCAAAACGTGCCTTAGTTAAGTCTTCTCCTTGTTTTGGATCCCATGTATCAACACTGTGGCAACCACGGCATTTAAGAGGACAGCCCGTACAGATAAAACCAAGAGCCACCTCATTAGGCACTTCTTGAAAACAAATCTGTGGCTTTAGCACTTTAAACATAAAACACCATATATTGTGTTGAAAATTAAATCTTAATCAATATATAGTATTTGAGGTGTTTAATGCCAATTCGTTTATTGATCTAAATCAATAAATCACACGGTCAATTTACGCACAAAATAGGTAGTTATAATTTATTACTAAGCCTTGGTTTAACTCGAGCAAGAACTACCTACTAATGAGGAGTTATCTTTAGCTATGGCTTTGTTAAAGTGCCCATAAATAAATGAACAGTGAGGCAGGTATGACAACAAAAATTGGTATTTTAACCGTGAGTGATCGCGCTAGCCGTGGGCAATATGATGATTTATCAGGGCCAAGTATTGCTGAAGCATTAAATAGCTATCTAAGCTCGCCGTGGCAAGCTTGCTATCAACTTGTAGAAGATGAGCAACCTTTAATAGAAAGTGCATTATGTAACCTTGCAGATAACGAAAAATGCACTCTGATCATTACAACAGGTGGAACAGGTCCGGCAAAACGTGATGTGACCCCAGAAGCGACAGAAGCTGTATGTGACAAAATGATGCCAGGTTTTGGTGAGTTAATGCGCCTAGAAAGCTTAAAATACGTGCCAACGGCGATACTCTCTCGACAAACAGCGGGGATCAGAGACAGTTCGTTGATTATCAATTTACCAGGTAAGCCAAAAGCAATTCGTCAATGCCTTGATGCCGTTTTCCCAGCTATTCCCTATTGTATTGATTTACTTGAGGGGCCTTATTTGGAATGTGATGACTCTGTCATTCAGGTTTTTAGACCTAAGGGCTAAAACCACACTATATAAACAAAAAGCCAGCATAATGTTATGCTGGCTTTTAAATGGATTAATGTTTATTTATGTGAGACATCAATTAATTCAACGGTGCCATCTTCTCTTACTTCAGCTATTTGCCCTCTTGGTTCATCCATAAAGAACAAAGTGACAAAACCAATCATAGCTGTCCCTGCAATGACATAGAAAAAGGTTGCGTAATCGACTAATGATAAAACGGTTAAAAACGTTACAGCTCCTACATTACCATACGCTCCTGTCATACCCGCTATTTGTCCTGTTAAGCGACGTTTTATTAAGGGAACAACAGCAAAGACAGCTCCTTCACCCGACTGAACAAAGAACGAGCATGCCATAGCTGTAACAACGGCAAGCCATAACGGCCACTGTGCATTAACCATCCCCATTAGAAAATAACCAGCAGCAAGGCCCGCTGTTAAGATCAACAATGTTGTTCTTCGACCAAATTTATCAGAAATAAAACCGCCCGCAGGGCGAGACATTAAGTTCATAAATGCGTAAGCACCAGCAACCATCCCTGCCATAACAGGGTCCAGCGAAAAAGTATCAGCAAAGAAGAGTGGCAACATTGAAACAACCGCTAATTCTGAACCAAAATTAGTAAAGTAAAGAATATCTAACACGGCCACCTGCTTAAAACTATAACGATGTAGTTCTGGCACTTCTTGCTCGAATACGTTTTTATTCACTGCCCATACTTTTTTAACTTCAAATAAATAGAGTACAACCAATGCACCATAAATAAAGTTAACAATGTTCGCATCTAGCATACCGACACCGCTCGGTGAGAGCTTCCAAGTTAACAAAGCCAGCGCTGCATACATTGGAATTTTCATGATTAAAAGTAGAAAAAAATCACCTTTTGATGTGACTTCCATTGCCCCCAAATTTTTTGGCCTAAAGTAGGTTGAGCCTTTAGGTGTATTAGTCACGTTAGCATAATAAATAAATCCAAATATAAGGCTAAGAAGCCCCGTCACACCTATTGCATAACGCCAGCCATCATCACCACCAAAAATTAATGCAAGGGTAGGAAGTGAAAAAGCCGCAGCCGCTGACCCAAAATTCCCCCATCCCCCATAAATGCCTTCTGCGGTACCTAACTCATGATGTGGGAACCATTCAGATACCATACGAATGCCAATAACAAAACCAGCACCAATAAAACCAAGTAGAAAGCGTGCAATAGCAGCTTGTAAAAAGCTATCTGCAAAAGCAAACATAAAACAAGGTATCGAGCTGATAACCAACAAGCATGAATAAACTAATCGTGGACCATATTTATCTGTTAGCATGCCAATGATCACCCGAGCAGGGATCGTTAACGCCACATTCAAAATAAGTAAGGTTTTAACTTGTTCGGTTGTTAGGCCTAATGTTGTTTTTACCGCTTGCAATAAGGGGGCAAAATTAAACCAAACAAAAAAGGTAATAAAAAATGCGAGCCAGCTTAGATGTAATACTTTCATTTTTCCGCGAAAAGAAAAAATATTAAATTTTTCACTTGCCATTGTCTTCTCCAAAGATAGGGTTACTGACATCATTTTCGGTTGGCAAGATTAAAAAGAATTGATGCAAATCAATGAATAACAGTTACTTTAAGGTGAACAAAAACAGACCTACTCCCTTATTTTTTCTGCCTTGAAGCGCGATCTCTTTACCCACCTATACTCACTACCCATTTAGGAGGAGCTTTATACCTACAGCGCAAAAAACTGAATAAAAGTAGATAGGTTTTATTAATCATCAAAAAAAGCCTCCGAAGAGGCTTTTGAATTGCAGGGTACAGTAGTCAGTTAAAAATAAAGGCTAGAACTTATGAGTTAACATAACCCATAACTTATCAGTATCTGTTGCAAACTCATCCGCATTGTAGTGCGCATACTTAAACAATAGATTGCAGTCCTTCGATACTGGGTACAGTGCTGTTACATCAAGCTCATCACCAAAGTCAATATTTTGTTCGTCACTTTCAAAACGGTGATACGTCGCTGATAGTTTCACTTTGGCTAATTCACCATTAATCCCAAAATAAAGATCTGCAATACCTACATTAGGCGTATTCAGGAACTTATCTGCAAAACCTTGAAACTTATGCCCTGTTGCCAAAGGTGTGGTAAAACTGATGCCATTATCAGAACCCAGCAATTCATAACCCAACTTCCAACCTACCTGATTAACCTTGCCTTTAAACTCAGCTAAAAAGTAGTCTGCATCAAATGACTGAGGGCTGTCAGCATAGTCTTGCTGCATGGCATAACTCAAAGTGTAAGAAAGTGACTCTGAAAACTGTCCCGTAGCGCGTAAGCCAATTGTTTGTGTTGAAATAGTGAGTGCATTATCAAAATCATAAAGATATGCAAAAACACTCATATTAAATTCTGGCCTGACTTGAAATAACGCATTACCAAAATGTAGCTTTCCATGTAAATCACTGTTTGGACTGTCTTCACCAAAAATACGATTAACATTATATATATAGCTATAATCAAACTTTATTGAAGATGTCGGCTTATAAATGACTCGATACCCATCAAATGTTTGCTCGTTTTGACGCCAAGCAACTCCCCCTACAAATCGCTGGTCATCTAAGTTAATACGTTGTCTGCCAGCAGTAATTTGCCACTGTTCATTTTTAAATTGTAAGCTTGCTTGATTTACTTCGGTTCCTTTTGGATCAGCCACAACAGGGTGATCTAATTTTCCGTTCACAGTGCTATTGTAGTTGTCGTTACCTAGCTGCGTGACATTATCAAACTCTAACAGAGCTGAAACCCCTTTTAAGGTGGCTGTTTTATAATTAAAACGCGTTAATAATGTTGAAGCATGAGCTCGTTCAGCTAATCCATCTTGCTCAACATTTTCGTATCTATAACGCAACATCCCCTGCACTTGGCCATTCTTTAACATGCTCTGAATACCATCACTCTCAACGGCGTTTACGTGCGTACTTAAACCGACTGTTACTAACGATGCTAAAATTGATAATTGTGTTTTCATGTCATTACCTTGCTATGCATTTAAGTTGCGCTTAGCTTACATCTGCCCCTCTAGCAAATTTTGATTTAAATCAATAATTTCATAACCTTACCCACCATAACCATGACCACCCACAAAGAGGTATAACAGCTCTTCCCCTGTTTAATGTAGGCTTGTACTACCGTTGAGAAGAAGGATGAAAACATGCAACTTGATAGCTCGAATACGATGCGTTACTGCCGCCATATTTTACTGCCAGAAGTTCAGGAAGAAGGTCAGGAAACCTTAATGAATAGCCATGCCCTAATTGTTGGAGCGGGTGGTTTAGGATGTGCTGTTTTGCAGTATTTAGTCGCCGCAGGAATAGGTAAGATCACTATTTTTGATCATGATACCGTTGATATAACCAATCTTCAGAGACAAATACTCTACCCCGAATTAAGCGTGGGTCATTCAAAAGTAGAAACCGCAAAACAGCAATTAGCCAAATTAAATAGCCAAGTAGAGATCAATACCTTCAATAAGCAGTTTGATCACTCAGATGAGCCCACTTTAAATTCAGTTAATGTTGTCATTGATTGTAGCGATAACCTTCAAACCCGACTTTTACTAAACACATTATGCTGGTCAAAGAAAATACCGCTAATTTCAGGCTCAGCGATTAGAATGGAAGGACAGGTTATTCATTTTCCTATGCGCGACGATGACCCTTGCTATGCCTGTGTGGCGAGCTTCTTTAAAGAGCCTTCACTAAGCTGCATGGAAGCTGGCGTACTTTCACCCGTTGTCGGAACAATAGGTTCATTGCAAGCAACTGAAGCAATTAAAAGCTTACTAAATATAGAGCCCTGCTCGCTTTCACTGCTTCTTTATGATGCCCATCAACTCGCTTTTCAAACGTTTAAAATTAAGAAAAATCCGCAGTGCAACGTATGTGCAGACCGTTAAAGTAAACGAATTAACTTTAACGGTCTGCACATGGGAAAATAGCAATAATATCTTCAGATGCACCTTTGCCTTTACCTAATGAATATTGTTTAGGTAACACAGAGAAAAGCGTGTGGTTAATCATTTGTGTAACTTGTAAGGATTCAAGCAGTGATGGCTTTTCTCCAACACATGATACTTTTTGCAAGAGCTTTGAGATATCGAAATGATACACATCACTAATCGCTAACTTTTCTAAACTTAACTTCGCGCAATTAAGAGCGCAACCATCAAACACCACAATACTGGATGCTTCCTTTACTTTTTGCTGATGTATACACGAGCCTGCAGTAATTGCTACAACGGACACTTTATCGACCTTTCCTTGCTGATATAAACTCTGTGCAATATCTTCTGCTAACTCAGCTTCGTGGCACATACCAGCACACGTTAATAAAACAGGTAATTGCTGCTTCATCGTTTTCCTTACTCAATTGAAACGGGAAAGAGCAGCTTAGTAATAACGTCACAAAGTAAACTTGATCCACATCAATGTGGGCAAAAAACACATCATCATAAAAGAGGTATAGAACGCTACCTATAAAGCGTTAAATCAACTGTGTAAAAGTCATTACTTACTCTGCTCATCAACTCTTGGTTGAGTTAAGACTGGAAAATAGACCAAACTAAATAGACCATAAGCAATACACCAAGTGATCACTGAAAGTGAAATGAAGTATAAAGTTAACTCAGCATCAATTAGCACTCCAAAAACACGCAGTAATGCAGCAACTAATACGGCGCCAAATGCAAAAATAATGGCATGTTTAACAATTAATTTTCTACCCGTATGACCTAAACTCACCCGCGACATCATACTTAAGATCATATTTCCCATAGCCCCAACTGTAAGAGCATGAAAAGCGGTTGAAATTGATAACAACTCAAATAAATAAGCAGCCCCCATTAACAGAATACCTAACGGGATAAACCAATACGCTAAATGCAAACTCCAAAGTAAAGGAATAGATAATGTTTTAAAGAAATGCCAACGTGCAGCTCGTAAACAATGCAATAGAGCACAAATAACAAACAGTACGCCCACGACTTCATCTGCAATGTAATAAATGAGTCCACAAAAATATAAAAAGAACATTCCCCATGTACTACCTAGCGCAGCAATTTCTAACCAAGCCTTTCCCACCACCTTTTTAGTCTGTGTTGCATTTGCAGTGAAAAACGGAATAACCCGTCCGCCGAGTACACTCATTAGTAATGTAATTAATAAAATTGCAGACATATAACCATGTTGATACAGTTCAAATACACCTAAAACGACACCTAAGTGCATCAACAAATTGGTTGCACTAAGCATTAAAAGAATAGGCACAAAAAAGAGGTTACGCATTTGCCCTTTGAGTATAATTGGTTGGGCTAACCAATAACCGGCCAAAGGTAAAAAAGACATATCGATCACAAATACACACCACTTCGGTACAAAAGGCAATACCATTGCAATTCGCGCCAAAAGCCAAAGACTTGTTAACAGTAATAACTTTTTTCCATGAATAGAACGAACTCCAGTCCAATTTTGCACGGCGGTTAATAAGAACCCCACAATAACAGCGCACACAAAACCAAATAACATTTCATGGCTATGCCAAAACAGTACGCCACCATAAGGAGAAAATAACAACTTCCCATGTAAAACAAGCCCCCATACAACTAATGCAATACAACTAAATAGGCCACCAGCGAAAAATAAAGGCCGAAATGCAAGCTGAAAAAATACGGACTCTGTTTTTACCTGTTCTTTATTAGCGTGATTCCTCATAAGCTTTCATCTTCCAGAAAATTATATTGGGCAGCTTCACTTAATCGGCGGCGAAATTTTTCAGCCTTAATAGCAAAATACATCAGCATCATACACACAGCTAATACCGCATAAAGCAACATAAACGTGGCACTGTAAAAACCAAAAACATCCACAACAGCACCAAATAATAAAGGTAACGTGAACCCACCTAAGGCACCGATTGCGGCAACGAAACCTCCAGCATGCCCCATCTCATTAGGATAATTTTCATGGAGCATTTTAAAAACGCTCGCCCGACCAAACCCCTGCGCTAAACCAATCACAAACAAAAGAAATGTGAACACCCACACATTTATTGAAAAAGACACGTAAACATCTTGCTTAATACCGTGAATAGTCATTGTTGTAGGTGGATAACTTAGAAAAAATAAGCAAACCAAACACACCCAAAATACACTCCAATTCACACTTCGACCGCCATATTTGTCAGCAAACCATCCTCCTAACGCGCGAACAACAGATGAGGTTGCAACGAAAAACAAGGTAAAAGCCATCGCTTGTGTTATTGATAATTGATAAGCCTGAATATAATAGTATGGAAGCCATAAAAGCAGCGCTAAGAACGAACCAAAAACAAAATAATAATAAAGCCCCAAGCGCCAAATTTGTGAATCATGCAATAACTGATACCAAGTTCTTTGCTGTGTATCCAATTGCATAGCATGAACTGGCTGGGAAGGTGCAAAAAACCAAAATAAGAGAGCAACAAAAACGAGCCCAACCGCGTAAACAGGCCCCACCCAGTGCCAGCCAAAATTATCAATAATCCAAGGTGCAAATACTAAGGTTATGGCAGCTCCTGCATTGCCAACCCCAAATACTCCCATAGCCGTACCTTGTTGGCCACGTGGAAAGAAGTCACACACGTAGCGAATACCTATAGTAAAGGAAGCCCCACTGACACCAATCCACAAGCCCAAAAACAGTAATTGGTAATAATTTGTTGCGATATACAAGCAAAGTAATGCGGGCACACAGCTTAGCATTTGTATAACAAAAAGCTTTTTAGCTGCGTAGCGATCGACTAAAGAACCAAAGGGAATACGTGATAACGCCCCAGTTAACATTGGAGCTGCCAGTAAAGCACCAAGCTCCGTCACTGTTAACTGCCACAACGATGATAAGGGTAATACAATCACCGCATATAAAGTCCAAACTGAAAAATTAGCGGCAAAAGCAAAAGTGGCACATAATAACCCACGGTTAGCATCTGGCGTTGGCATGCGATTCCTCTATTTATGATTATTAATAGAAAATCATTTAGATTAGTATATGTTGCCATTCTACCTAAACAGAGCTGCAATTAAGCCAAACTACCTACAATGCCATAAATTTAATTAGCTTTTTATTATTTGCTCAAAACAATAAGAATATAATCATAATTTTCAAAAACTTATGCAAAAACTCAGCTACCTAAAAAGTGGTATTAATAAATCAAGCATTGCGAATATTGGCTCTATTCCTAGCATCTTAAATTGAAAACAGGTTGAACACTTCGCTATTTTTCTTGCACTATTTTGTTACTGTTCACAAATTTAAAACACACTATGTATAGCACGCATGTCGACGCAGGCTTTCAAAGCTTATCGGGTATTAAGGAAGTTAACGAAGATTACGCAGGCGTATTAATTCCCGATGACCAATACCTAAGGGATGTGAAAGGAAGTGCGTTTTGTGTAGCTGACGGTGTAAGTTCAGCCGAAGCAGGAAAAGAAGCAAGTGAAACAGCCATTACACGCTTTTTTAGCGAGTACTTTAAAACACCCGACACGTGGTCTGTTAGCCACAGTGGTAAACAAGTTCTCTCGGCCATTAATTTACGACTTTTTCGTAAAAGTCATGAATTTTCTCACGATAACAAAGGCTATTTAACAACACTAAGCAGTATGATTTTAAAAGGAAATCATGGACATATTTTCCATATTGGTGATAGTCGTATTTTCCGTTTAAGAAAAGCCTGTTTTGAGCAACTAACCGCTGATCACACGACCAATTTAGGACAAGGCAAGTCTTTCTTGTCCCGTGCGGTGGGCATGGATAATAATTTACACATAGATTATAGCTGTAGTGATTTGCAAGAGGACGATGTTTACTTACTCACAACTGATGGTGTGCATGACTTTCTACCTACACACTTTCTGATACAGGCTTTACATAGCAATCAATCAGCAGCATACATTGCCGAGCAGCTATGCAAAGAAGCCCTAAAGCAAGGCAGTGATGACAATATAAGTTGTGTTGTGGTTAAAATAAAAAGTTTAGCTCATCAAAATGAAGATGAGTTAAACGCTGAACTAACCAAGCTGCCTTTTCCGCCACCACTCAAAGCAGGTATGAAGTTAGATGGTTACTTAATTATTGAAGAGCTCTTTGCCTCTTCTCGAAGCCAACTCTATTTAGTGGAAGATGAATTAACTGCTCAGCGTTATGCCATGAAAACACCATCAGCAAACTTTGATGATGACACTCACTACATTGATCGTTTCATAAAAGAGCAATGGATAGGTAGTCGAATAGATTCACCCTATGTTGTTAAGGTTTATCAGCACTTACGCCCTCGCAGCGCACTTTATTACTTAATGGAGTGGCTTGATGGCATCAGCTTAGATGACTGGCTTAATCAACACTATCCATTGAAACCTAAGCACGCAATTGCCATTGTAAGGCAAATAGCTAAAGCATTAGAGGCATTTCACCAAAACGATGCTATTCATCAAGATTTAAAACCTGGTAATGTCATGGTCTTAAATGATGATACGATAAAACTCGTCGATTTTGGCTCTGTTTTTGTTGCAGGTGTCGCAGAGCTTTATCAGCCAATAGAACATCAAGGGGCATTGGGCACAGCAAGTTATTCAGATCCTAACTATTTGCGCGGGCATAATGCAGCCATACAAGGGGATGTATATAGCTTAGCAACTATTTGCTATGAACTATTTACTCAGCAACTTCCCTACACAGATAAAATTGAACAATGCACCACAATGGCCGACTACGATAAATTACGTTACCAAAGTGCGAGTAAATACAACCCTATTATTCCTGTTTGGTTTGATAAGGCACTTCAAAAAGGAGTCAGCTTTGACTTAACTGAGCGCTATCAAACCGTTGAGGCACTGCTACAAGATTTAACGACACCTAACCCTGCATTTTTAAAACCAACACCTGAACCAAAAGAAGCCAGTAGTCTATTATTTTGGAAGATGGTCAGTGGCTTTTGGTTTATTACCCTTGCACTTATTTTGTATTTATTTAGCCAACATTAAAGTTGGCATTGAATTCCTGCAATTTGATGCCAAAAACCATTTATATGTTCGCTTGGTCGCTGATAGACCTCATCAGATACAAAGTGTTCTATCCAACTGAGCTCATCCATATTATGAAAACTTAGCCTAGCAACATGTGCCACATCACTCAGTGAAGCTTTATCTTCACATAAATTATAAATTTGTCCTGACATGGTTTGAATACCATTTAAATTAAATAGAGCTTGTCCTTCTTGGCTTTGAGTTATTAACCCTGAAGGGTGTTTTTGGCAAATAAGTTCACACTGATCTTTTGCTAGGTTGTAATAACGAGCCGTAAAACAACGTGCACTATATGCCAATGGCAAATATCCATAGCTAAACACTTCATACTGCATGGGTAAATCACATAGCTGTGCATATTCTTGCTGAAGTGCTAATAGCCAATCTTTTGATAGCTCGACAGGCATTACCCAACGAACAGCCCCCATTTTTGCAAACTTAGCCAGTGTATAGCCATTATAAACATTGATAGCAGGGCCAATCACAAAAGGGAGCCCTAATTGATAAAGCAGCTGCACTGCAGACAAGTCATTCGCTTCAAATAAGTACTGCTTATGCTTGCTTAATCGTTTGAGATCTTGCAACTGTGCACTTGACTCCAGCAGGGTTAAACTTGAAAGCACGACTTCTTTTCCCGCTTTCGCTAATTCCTCTGCCCATACCAGATAATCATTTAAGCGAGCCAAGCGACGTTTTCCACACACCGTTTCACCCAAGTACACACATTCTGCTTCCGAGAGCATTACCTTATTATAAAACTGCTCTAGATACGTTTTTTGCCATAAAAATAATACAGGCCCAACGGCCACTTTTAATTTACTCATAGCGACCTCTACTTCCACTTACGGTGGTAAGCACCTAATGTTGTTTGTTGCCCCTCAGATAAATGACCTAATGTTGCCTGCCATTGCGGCTCAATAGAAAAAAGCTGACTGTCTTTTTTTGCTTGATCAATCGCCGCTCGCCATACTTGAGTAACTTGTTCTACATAGGCAGGGCTACGCTGTCTTCCTTCTATTTTTACTGACGCAATGTTCATCGCTAACAGCTCTGGTAATAACGACAACGTATTTAAACTAGTCGGCTCTTCCAACGCATGGTACATCTCGTTATTCACAACAAAGCGTCCTTTGCATAAAGTTGGATAGCCTGCTTGTTCGTGCTCAGAAAATTGATCGATTAGCACCCCATTTAAGCGAGACTGCATTCGCTCACCTTCTTGCTGCCAACGCACAAACTTAGCGGGTGAACAAGCCCCCGTCGTATTAGGTGACTCTCCTGTTAAATAAGATGATAAATAACAGCGCCCTTCAGCCATAATACATAAACTACCAAACGCAAATAACTCAAGCTCAATATCCGTGGTTGTCGCAAGCTGCCTTACTTGCTGAATACTCAATACTCGAGGTAAAACAACACGCTTAACACCAAACTGTTTATAAAAATCAATCGCTAGTGCATTTGTTACAGACGCTTGAACACTAACATGAACCTCTTGCTTAGGATGGTAATTCGCAATGAAATCAAGCGCAGCAATATCAGCAACGATTAAGGCATCAACGCCAACAGAAACAGCCTGCTCTATAGCATATTGCCAACGATTAAATTGATTTGGATGGGCAAAGGTATTAATTGCGACGTGTAATTTTTTGTGATGTTGATGACAATATTCAGCGGCAGTCCTGAGTTGCTGCTCATTAAAATTAAGGCCAGCAAAATGACGTGCATTTGTATCATCATTTAAGCCAATATAAACAGCATCAGCACCACTGTTAATGGCTTTTTTTAATGAGTGTAAATTACCTGCGGGGCAAAGCAGCTCCATACCCACTCCTGATTATTTAAACTAGTGAATAAATTATCAATAATGGTAAGTGAACCAACCTTACAAGGTAATCTACTAATATGATTAGTCTACATGATATTTTGAAGCATAAAGCGCAGCTGTTTTTTACCCCCAAATGGCTAACACGTGTTACTCATATAGCACCAACTACAAGTATAAATTGGTTAGTAACTCAGCATTTAAATAAGGTGTTTGAAGAACACACTGCAGAAGGAGAATTGGACTTTTTAGCGGATAAACAGTTATGCATAGAGGTAAGTAACCTCCCACTAACCTTATTGATTTCTTTAGAGCCGACGAGCAAAAAATTGCAAGTGTACACGATAAAGCAGGATCAACTCCCAGTAAAAAGCATAAAGTACGATGGAAAACTAACTGGTAGTAGCGACACATTTTTATGCTTAATAAGTGGTAAGCATGATCCCGATACACTGTTCTTTTCTCGTAAGTTAACCATTCAAGGCGATACTGAATTGTGCCTTACCGTTAAAAACTGGCTAGATACTCAAGAGCCACATAATAGTTTACCAACTTGGCTTTTTAACGAACTAACACACTATATCGAAACGCTTCCATAAAAAAGGCAGCAAATTGCTGCCCCTACACATTGAAATCTTTTAACTGCCGACCATTTCAACTAGGTTATCTTCTCTATCTAGGACGATATACATTGCCGTGTTTTTGCCACTTTGAACATCATTTATCATTGACTTCATACTGCTTTCAATCACGCTTTTATCAACATCCGCATTGATACTTGTCACAAATAATAGATCCCATTGATGGTTAATACTATCGGCTTCTAGGCATAAGGTTGAATAGTCGTTTAATTCAGCGGGTAATTTATCGACACACATAACAGGCTCAATAATGCCCTTGTTAACTTCATTCTTCGAACTTTCAATATTCGCCTTGGTAAATAATAGTAATAGCTTAACGGGTTCCGCTTGGTAACGAGCCATAGACAATAATTCTTGAAACTTACTCATATCTGTTCTTTCCTGTAAAAATAAAAAAGAGCCAAAAACCGAAGTTAATGGCTCTAGACAAGTGGAGATCGTTACGGATTGTAAAACTCGCCGTCTTTTCTTAAATAAAACCACCAGTTAATGATCAAACATAGTGCATAAAAAACAGCAAAGCCGATAAGTGCCACTTCAGGTGTTGTAGCCTTAATTTGCTGACCAAAAACCATAGGAATATAAAATGCCCCATAAGCTGCTACAGCTGATGTCCAACCTAATACAGGCCCTGCTTGTTCCTTTGGAAAAACCATAGCAATGGTTCTAAAGGTTGAGCCATTACCAATACCTGTTGCTGCAAAAAGTAATAAAAACAGTACAAAGAACGGCATAAAGAACTCTTCAGGTGTCGCAGACTGATAAGCTGCTTTCATATAATATGCTGCCCCTAATGAAGAACCAACCATTACAACTGAGCATATTTGCGTTACAAGCGCTCCACCCCATTTATCTGCTATCCAACCACCTAAAGGACGGATTAAGGCGCCGATAAAGGGTGCCATCCATGCATACATAAGTGCGCTTGGGCCGTTTGGATTAAGCGTGTTATGCGTCATCACCCCATCAACCATAATATGTTGAAAACCAAATATAACCTTAATAGCCAAAGGAAATGCTGCTGCAAAACCAATGAATGACCCAAATGTCATAGTATAAATAGTACTCATCACCCAAGTGTGTTTATTATTGAAGATTTGATACTGCTTAGTCAGACTTTCACCAATTGCACCTGGTAACATTTTTAATAAAAAGACAGTGATGGCAACAACTAACACCAGCACGAGTTCTTTAGGCACACCAAACCCTGAGCCATTTGCTGACTCAGGCAACATTAACCACAACCCTGCAGCGGCAGTAGCAAGACCAATCATTAACATGATTGAAATCATCATAAATGCACTCAATGGGCTACCTACATTAGGTGAAACCTCTGGTGTGCGGATGTTATTCATACCAAACCAAGTTGCAAAAAATAATGGCACCAAGAGTAATAACCATAAAAAGCCACCATTTTGCGGCCATGTCTCAGAACCAGCTGGAATTTTACCAATCAAGCTACCCGATGTACTGACCAAGGTGACAGGATCGCCACCTAATGCGCCAAAGACCCCATATGTCATAAAAAGAGGAATTAAAATCTGCATGGTAGTTACACCAAAGTTCCCTAACCCTGCATTTAGACCTAATGCTAAGCCCTGTTGTTTTTTAGGAAAAAAGAAGCTGATATTCGACATGGAAGAAGCAAAGTTTCCTCCACCAAAACCTGAAAGAAGCGCCAGTAACTGATACTGCCAAAGCGGGGTCGTTGGGTCTTGTAAAGCAAGGCCTGTAAAAATCGCTGGGATAATCAGCAACGAAGTAGTGAAAAATATTGTATTTCGTCCACCACAAAATCGAATAAAGAAACTACTAGGGATACGTAAAGTAGCTCCCGACAAGCCCGCTATCGCTGTTAATGTGAATAGCTCTTCTGCGCTAAAGTTAAACCCTGCATTCATCATCTGCACGGTCAAAATTCCCCAGTAGAGCCAAACAGCGAAGCCACAAAGTAAACTTGGGATTGAAATCCATAAGTTCCGTTGTGCTATTTTTTTACCTTGGGAATTCCAGAAAGCTTCATTTTCCGGTTCCCATTTGTGTAGTTCAGCCATGTGCTGCTCCTCTCAATCGAATTACATTCACTATGCGCACATAAACTAAACTCAACAATTCACATTGATGGGTAAGCCAAAACTCGTTAAAAATAAAAAGTAACTACCCACTTGTAGGTAGCTAGGTAAATAACATATTGTTTATACTAGACAAATCATCTTAACTTATAGGTTATTGGGAGTAACACACTGCCTTTTAGATGAATCAAAAATTGATCCACGCTAATATAAATTATCCCGTCAGCCGATAGGCTTCAGTAAAAGAGTCAGAGTATGAATGCATTAACCAACTCAATATTATTAGTGGATGATCATCCGTTATTACGCAAAGGTTTAAAGCAGCTAATTGATTTAGAAGATGAACTTAGCGTGATAGGTGAAGCCGCAAGTGGTAAAGAAGGACTTCGCTTAGCGATTGAACATGACCCCGATTTAATTATTCTCGATCTCAATATGCAAGGTATGGATGGTCTTGAAACCCTCAAAGCGATGAGAGCAAATGACATCACTTCTCGTATTATTATGCTAACAGTATCTGACAACGACGAAGACGTGCTCACCGCAATTAGCTATGGCGCTGATGGGTACCTGCTCAAGGATATGGATCCTGAAGATATTCTTGAAAAAATAAAACAAGCAGCCATAGGTAAAATGGTATTAAGCGAAAAGCTCACAGGTGTTTTAGCACAAGCTATTCGTAAACCTGATGTATCACAAAAAGCGAATATTCTAAACTCGTTAACCAGCCGTGAATTTGAAATTTTAAAGTTAATTGCCAAAGGTTTATCAAATAAACTGATCGCCCGTGAGTTAGATATCTCTGATGGTACGGTGAAAGTTCATGTTAAACATTTACTAAAAAAATTAAGCTTACGCTCTCGTGTTGAGGCTGCAGTTTGGATGATCAACCAACAAAAAGGATCGTAATGATGAATGCCGTCTTTTCTTTTCAGCAAGCAGGCGATACACTCTTATCAGATAGTCCTTTATTGGTTGGAACTGAAACATTACCCCTATCTTCTGCGCACCGTCGCATTCTTGCCAAACCAATTATCGCCAGCGTTAACGTACCTATTGCAGATAACTCTGCTATGGATGGTTTTGCATTTCGTTTTAGTGATTTAAATGAACACACACATTTAACTATTATTGGCACTGCCTATGCTGGGCACCCATTCAACGGCGAATGGCACTCAGGTTGTTGCATACGCATAATGACCGGTGCGCACATTCCTGCTGGCTTTGATACGGTGATAATGCAAGAGCATGTCACGATATCTTCTGATCAAACTATCACGTTAAATACAACGCCTATCTTTACACAAAATGTACGAAAACAAGGTGAAGATATCAGTATCGGCAGCCAATTATTTGCGTCAGGACAACGTTTAACAGCCACCGATATCGGTATGCTTGCCTCGCTTGGCATTGCCTCTGTTAGCGTTTATAAGCCGCTTAAAGTGGGGGTTATTTCTACGGGAGATGAACTTTTTGAGCCTGGCACACCACTTCCACAAGGGGGGATTTACGATACTAACCGTTACACGATTCAGGCTATTTTAAATAATTTAGGCTTTGCGGTGCAGGACTTTGGCATTATTGCTGACGATCCTGACGCGCTAAAATCGGCTTTCGAGGAGGCACTTTCAAATACCGATGTCATTATTACCTCAGGGGGTGTTTCGGTCGGTGATGCTGATCACACAAAAACAGTACTCACAGAACTTGGCCAAATGCAGTTTTGGAAAGTCGCAATAAAGCCAGGTAAACCCTTCGCATATGGTCATTTTAAGTATTTAACACAAGACGGCCACAACAAGCGTTTTATGGGATTACCCGGCAACCCTGTTTCAAGTGTTGTGACATTGCACCAACTCGCTATTCCTGCACTTCGTAAGATGGCTGGTGAAACAGTATGTACACAGCCCCCTATGCAATTGCCTTTAGCGTGTGGCATCAGTAAAAAACAAGGTCGCGATGAATTTATTCGAGCCACACTAATTGTCAATAACACAGGAACCTATGTTGAGCCTTTAAAAGGACAAGGTTCTGGCATACTCAGTACTTTTGCAAAAAGCCAAGGTTACCTTTTGCTTGATGCTGAAAAAACGCAGTGGCAAAGGGGTGATTTAGTGCCTTTTATTCCGTTTGATTCTGTATTAAATTAGAAACAAAGCCTTACTATGCAAACACGTAAACCTAATCGCGTTACCGCAATGCAGCAATTAATTGAACAGGTAAAAGTTGAGCTTCCCTTATACGAACCAGATACCTTTTTTTGTGGCATCGATAACTCGTGTATCGGCTGCCCTAAAAAACTAATGGAATTAGTTGATACCGAACTATGCTACTGGGAACATCAGCTGCAAATAGGCACAATTCCTAATTTTGACGATATTTCTCGATTCGCGAAGCTCTGCAAAAATGTAAAACGCGGTTTAGTACGAAATAACTTAGTTGATAATTAACTGTGTAATGCGTCTGCTTTACCAATTAAAAACCACGTTTCATTTAGCGTGGGCTGTAGTTGATTAAATGATAAGCGCGTGATCCACACATGCAATGATGCGAGTTTATGCATACCTTCTTGTTCGCTATTCACAAGCCTTACTTTCACCAACATACCTTGCTCTTGCCCCATATTAACAGGGTTAAACGCAGTGATCTGCACTTTTAATTGGTTCACAAAACTACTCTCTGGTAGTGCTGTTTTTGATAAACCCAGGCGGTTCGCTTTCAGTATTAATGGCTGCACACGCCCTATTTGATGATCTGAATTATGCGCAGCAAAACAGCGCTGTCCGCCAACCTGATACTCTGTTAAGCCCAGTGCAGGAAAGTGAGCATGAACCTGTCCGTAAAACAGAGAAGTAAATTGACTCCCCTGAATGTTTTCCCTCGATTGATCCTTTAGTAACTGCTGCTGATAGCGCTCAATACCTTCATCCACAGGGAACATTTGCCAATGTGTACTATCGTTTCTCGTATGCTGCAATAAGCAACTATCAGCCAATGCTAATACATCATCAAGCTGGTGGCATGCTAACAAAGCAGCACCTTGTACTTTACAAAGGTAGTCTTTTATAACCCCTATGCAAGCTTGCTTATTAAATTGATCCAGCCCTGTAAGCGCTTCATCTAATAATAATAAAGGCGCTCCTTTGATCATCGCGAGTAAAAGCGCTACTCGTTGTCGCTGCCCGCCACTTAATTGATGAGCTCGACACGATAGTTTGTCGGTCAGCCCTAAGGGGTCTATTGCCCAACTTATATCAAATGGCTGCGCTTGTTGCTTGGCCACCAACTTTAATAAAGCGGCAATGGTTAGGTGGTCAAATAACAAAGGAGACTGTGTTACGTAGGCGATGCGGCGCTTATGTGCTGGCATACCTAACTGCTGTTGCCCTATTACTTTTAACCCGCCTGAAGCTGGAGCAACACCCGCAATTGCATTAAACAAACTGCTTTTGCCTGCGCCACTTGGGGCTAACAACACCGTTATTTGCGAGGTCTTAAGTTGACAATCAAGTTGCTGAGAAACAGGCTTCGTACAATTTAGTTCAATATGCGCAACCACAGACTTAGACACACTCTGTAGGTCTGAAATACCAATGCAGTTGCTATTTAATGCCATCATCTGTCTAACCTTGTTTAAAACAAGCGAGTTGGTGTACTTACACGCTGCGTTTGCCTTTGCCACCATTGACATGCAAACACAACGGCAAATGAGAATACCAACATCAGCCCTGCAAGCGTATTTGCAGCCTGAAGATTAAAACTCTCAACATGATCAAATAACGCCAGTGACACAACTTGAGTTTCTCCTGGAATATTGCCACCAATCATTAAAATAACACCAAACTCACCCACTGTATGGGCAAAACTTAGCGTTGCAGCAGTATAAATAGCAGGTTTAATCATAGGTAAAACGAGCCATACAAACTGCCTCCAAGGCTTAAAACCTAGCAAAGCTGCACTGCTGTATAAGTCATCTGGTAGTTGCTCAAAGGCACTTTGTAGAGGTCGAAAAGTAAAGGGTAAACTATAGATCATCGACGCCACTAAAATTCCCGAAAAGCTAAAAACCAACTGCACACCCAGTGTCTGTTGCAGCCATAAGCCAATACCTTGCTGCGGCGAAAATAGCACCAAAAAGTAATACCCAAGTACCGTAGGAGGCAAAACTAAAGGCAAGGTAATTAAGGTTTCGAGAAAAGGTTTTATGGCTCGTTTACTTCGCGCAAGCCAATATGCGCAGGGAATCGTTATAACTAACAACGCCAGCGTAGTTAGCACGGCGAGTTTTAACGTAATAAAGATGGCTTGCAGGTCCCCCTCGTTCATACCATTACCTATAGCCCATTGATTTTATTAACTGTTGTGCCTTTTCAGTTTGAACAAAATGATAAAACTGACGCGCAAATACTGAGTCATTCACCAATAAAGCATACTGCTCAATTGGCTGGTACCACTCACTGGGGATAGCGATGGCTGTGCCATTATGTGGCTGTTGCAGTAGACTTTTTGCAATTAAGCCCAACTGTGCATTTTTACTTTCAACATATTGAAAAGTATGCAAAATGGACCCTCCTGTGACTATTTTTTTCGGCTTGATTTGTAAATGAGCCAATACCTCAACCGCAGCCTGTCCATAAGGAGCATAACGAGGGTTCGCAATAGCCAAAGTGATATGGGGCAAACGTGTCACAAGGTCATTCAAACTGTCATAGCCCTCGGACGAATAAAACACCAATTCGCCAAGCGCATACACCGTGCTTTCAATGCCAAAACCATCGGTTTTTAGTTGTGTAGGTAATATTGCATCGGCTGAAAAAAATACGTCATAAGGCGCTCCATAACGAAGCTGTGTCGCGAGTGTGCCTGACGAGCCTGTCACAACTTTAACCCGTATATCAGTTTTAACCTGTGCCTTGAATACTGGCAGCAACTTATCCATAACAGCGACAAAGTTAGCCGAGCAAGCGATCGTTAGCGAAGAGGATGTGTCTTTATCATTGGCGCTTGCTGGCAATACACAACACAATAAAATCAGCACAGTCGCTATCGTGTATATGATTAGTTTATTTGTTAGCCTCTGCATCGTTTCAACCCTATAGCCACTGGGCTGCGGCTATTTGATCTTTATGATTGGCACTCACCCAACGTGTCTGCTCTCCTGCAACGTGCTCTTTTTTCCAAAATGGCGCACGGGCTTTAAGTAAATCAATTAAATACTGTGCTGCTTCAAATGCTGCTTCGCGATGGACACTTGACACTGCCACCAACACAATTTGGTCTGTTAAGCTTAATTTGCCAACGCGGTGAATTAGGGTAACTTTTTCCAAGGGCCATAATGACAATGCTTGCTGCTCTAACTGGGTGAGGTATTTCTCTGTCATCGCTGGGTAATGCTCTAGATATAAACTATCAACTTGGTGGCCTTGGTTAATGTCACGAACACGGCCCACAAACATGACCACCGCGCCCGATGCCGAGTCGTCAGCCAACATAGATTGATACTCTTCATTCATATCGAAATCATGCTCTTGTACACGGATCATCACTAACCTCCAGTAACGGGCGGAAACATAGCAACCTCATCACCAGTGCTGAGCGCTGCATTATCATCAACTAAGGTTTGATTTACCGCTACTAACACATCTTTATCGAGTAACCAGGTGCGCCAACGTTCATCTCGTTTAGCTAATACTTGGCGTAACTCCCTAACCGACATACCTTGTGCATTAAGTTGTACCGTGTCACAACCTAAACGTTCACGTAACTGTGCAAAAAAAAGTACCTTATTCATATATGCTCCCCTCAATTAACCGGTATAGGTGCCGCGTCTGCCACCACTTTTATAAGTGACACGCATGTTCTGCACTGTCATGCCTTGATCAACCGCTTTACACATATCAATTATCGTAAGTGCTGCAATTGATACTGCAGCCAACGCTTCCATTTCAACTCCTGTTTGCCCAACTACCTTACAATAACTTTGGATATCAACGGCACTGTCTTGGCTGTTAATAAAAAATTCGACCGCCACCTTACTTAATGCCAACGGATGACAAAGAGGGATCAAATCAGCTGTTTTTTTGGCAGCCTGAATACCTGCAATACGCGACACAGCCAATACATCTCCTTTGTTTAATTGATTTTGCTCAATAAGAGCCAACGTTTCTGGTTGCATTACAACGGTTGCGCAAGCACGCGCTTCTCGTACCGTTGCTGATTTATCTGCAACATCAACCATGCTTGCTTGGCCGCTTTTATCTATGTGCGTTAACTGCATTAATTCATCTCCCGAGAGTGGCACTGTTCAACACGATGTGATTTAAGCTGGGCTACAAAATTGCACGGTCCACAGTGCGAATCGAGTTGCTGGCATAAAAGCTCATCCCAGGCGGTAGCACACGCATTTGGACTACCCGGCATAGCAACAACTAAGGTTCTATTGGCAAGCCCCGCTAAAGCTCTTGATTGCAGTGATGATGTGCCTATTTGTGAATATGACAAATGCCTGAACAGCTCACCAAAACCAGTCACGGGCACGTCAAATAACACATCGATTGCCGATGGCGTAATATCGTCAGGTGTAAGGCCTGTGCTCCCAGAAATCAGTACTACATCAATATTGTCACTGGCTATCCAAGCAGCGACTTCTGCGCGCACTTTATAAATATTGGCTTTATGCAATTGCCGATTAAGTACATGGTGACCACTGTCTATGACTTTTTGCTGCAACAAATCACCTGCGGTGTCTTGCGCTGGGCCTCGACTATTACTTACCGTTAAAATCGCTATGTTTAATGCTACAAAGCGGCTGCTTTTTACTCGCGCCATGCGTAATCCTTTTGATCAATCAAACAACAAGCATGCGCCCATTGTTGTGGTGTATTAACGTTATATAGTTCACGACTCTCGCCATGTGACTCAAACAATTCAATAACGGCCGCTCCAAGCTCTTCAAGTAACCCCCTGACAGAACGCTGCCCATGCTCTAAACGTTGCTGGGCAATTAAACTCACGCGTTCAAGCCGATTGAGGTAACAAGGCAATACACTGTGTGCAAAGTAACAGGCACAATCTCGTCTGCGCCCTTGGTTGATAAGGGTGCGTAAACTTGTTTTAGATAGCAGCGGCATATCGATAGGAATAACAAGCGCGTCATCATAAGCGGCATGATTCAAACAGGCATGAATACCGGCAACAGGTCCTTGCTGTATAAATTTATCAACGATAAAACCGCTGCTATTTCGACTCACGATGATCTCATCGCAGCCCGCGTCTTTAAGGCAATTAGTCGCACGTATTAATTGCGTTTGACCATTAATTTCAAGCAGCGCCTTATCTTGCCCCATGCGACTAGAAAGGCCCCCAGCCAGAACAATACCCACTAACATACTAACCCCCTAACATAGCCAGTTGTTTGGTCAGCCCTGTTCGTCCCGTTTGTAATTGATGGCCTTGCCATTTATGTTGAACACTACTTAAAAGGTGAGTTGCTAAGCCTTGAACATCCTGATTATCTAACCAAGGCGTTAAGTCATCATTTGCTTCACCAAATAAGCACAAATGCAATTTGCCTTCTGCAGAAACACGTAGGCGGTTGCAGCTTACACAAAACGCCTTGCTGTAAGGCATGATCAAGCCAATTTGACCCGCATAGTGAGGGTGAAAAAACTCTTCAGCAGGGCCCGCATCCACCGCTTTGGGAGCTGCTCGCCAACCCGACTGTAAAAGCTGTTGTTTAAGTTGCTGACCTTTTACATGTTGGGCATTGAAATAAGCCTGATTATCACCGGTTTGCATCAGTTCAATGAAACGAAATGTGACAGGCTTATCTTTAATATAATCAAGAAATTGCTGTAATTGGTTGGCATTGTATTGCTTGAGTAAGACCGCGTTTAATTTAACTTTTTTAACACCCAGCTCTAAGGCTTTATCAACACAAGCTAGCACTTCATGTAATGAGTCACTGCCGGTGATTTGCGAAAATGTATAAGGATTCAAGCTATCGGCGCTCAGATTTAGGTTTGTTAAACCACTGGCCACTAAACGAGGGAGTTTTTCAAGTAAGCGATAGCCATTAGTGGTCATTGCAACGGTATCAATACCTTGAGTTTCACTGCATGCTGCTACGATATCAGCAAGATCTTTGCGCAAAGTAGGCTCACCGCCAGTTAGGCGTATTTTTTTAGTACCCGCCATCGCAAAGGCGTTTACCAAGGTGCTAATTTTATCAACACCGAGGGATTTCGGACGAGAATCACACACGTAGCCATCCGGTAAGCAGTAATTACATTTAAAATTACAGACTTCCGTTACTGACAAGCGTAAGTAATTATATTTTCTATCAAAATTATCTTGCAACATCACAGCCTTTCCAAGTCGGGAGGCAAACAAATTTCTTTATTTACCCGGTGGTCACCCACGGTACATTAACCATGCTAAAAACTAGTTTAGGTCGATGTACTTCAGCATCTTGGATACAGCTTAGAGAGTTTGCATATGTATCACCATACAAAAGAGTAGGCAGGCAAGCTACCCACAAATAAGTAAATATCAACTGTAAAGAAGCGATTAATTAACCTTATTCTTGGGTCTTTCTAATTATTGATATGTGTCTTCGCCTCCTTCAGGGTGAAAAGTAAGTTTAACGTGTGTGCCACCTTTTTCTCTTGGTTGTACGGTTAACTCACCACTTAACTGCTTAGCACGCTCTTGCATAATTGCCATCCCATAGTGATTAAGCTTTTCAGAACTTTGGTTAATCCCTACTCCATCATCAGACACTGATAACTCAATTTGACCGTCGGTTAATTGCTGCAGACTAATCCACACGTTTTGCGCATGCGAATGATGAACGGTGTTTTGGCTTGCTTCACGTGTGATCTGTAATAGGTGAATCTCCTCCATGGGTGATAAAGGCACTTGTTTTACTGCAAACTCTAAATGAAACGAAATAGTACTCTGCTCTGCTAGCTGCTCCATGGTTTTTTTAAGAGACGCTTCTAGCCCATCTTCTACCATTTTTAAACGAAACGTGGTCAGTAGCTCTCGAAGTTGTCGATAGGCTGACTCTAACCCCATTTTAAGTTCGTCAATAATCGGCTGCTGTAGTTCATATTGCTGCTTCTCTTGAGCTTTAGATAATCTGGTAACTTGTATTTTTAAATAAGAAAGTGCTTGTGCTAATGAATCATGTAACTCTCTAGCAATCACAGTACGCTCATGCAATAACGTTATTCGGCGGTCTTTATTTTGCTGGTCATCTAAGTTAAGCGATAATGCCACCTGATCGGTTACGGATTGGACAAGCTGAAGCTGCCAAGACTGTTCATTAAAATCACTCCCGCCTCGAACGACAACAACACCATAATGCTCACTTCCATAAACTAATGGAAAGCGTGTAACCCTTGGTTCATCCACCGACACAAAAGCCGCACTACCTTCACACCTTTCACAATTTTTCGCAGCACATAAACCGATTTGATCTTGGCTGGGTTTTATTTGCATATAAGGTCTATCACCGCTTGCGGTCATCAAACAAAGTTCAATGTCTGGTACACCTATTAGCTGTGCAAGCTCATCAAAGGTTTGTTGTAAATCATGCTTTTTTTCTCTTGTCTCCAAAAGAACGCGTGCTGTCTTAAATAAAAAGGCGAGTGTTTGATTATTAAGTTCTAACTTTTCAGTTTGCTGCTTTACGCGTAATTCAAGTTGTCCATACATCGATGCTATTGCCTCACACGTATGGTTTAAGGTCGCTCCCATTAAGGCAAGTTCATCATCCCCTTGTAAGTCGACATGATGAGTGAAGTTACCTTTGCCGATAGCATAAGCTGCATGAGTCAGCTCAGCCAAGGGCTTTTCAACCCTCAAACTGATTAAATGCAACGTAAACATACCCACCAGTAACGTGATAAACAAGGCGCCGACTTGAATAGTACGCAGTAATCTAATTTTGCTTTCAGCATCTATTTGTACTGCATAGACAAAATCATCTGCGCTCTCAGCCAACGCTTTAACGTATAAATTAAACTGTGTTTTGTTTTCGATAGGTAAATTAACTAAGGCGGGTTTTAAAAATATTTGCCACTGTTCAATGGTTTGCAACCACAATTTATTTAACTGCTCATCATTTTGCAGCTTTTGAAAAATGGGATCTCTGAGTTTTTCTTCAAATATCGCAATACGTTTATCAACTTCCTGCTTATTCCCCTCAAGACCAAACATACCCAACTGATACGATTCCATTCGTAAAGAGCCACTTAAATTAATTGCTTTTGCATCTAAGTCGGCTAATTCTGTAATCCAATACGATGCAAATAAGGTCGTAATAGCAAGACTAATAATCCCAACCAATGACCCTTTGATATACACCATCACAGAGCCATTAAAGCGATTTTTTAGTTCATTTAGCCGAATACCCACAATGATTACCTGCCTTTTATCAATTACAAAACCATAACGCTTGTATGTTATCAACACCAGTATTTTCACCTAAACAGACGTCAAATTACACTACCTACTTGTGGGTATTCCCTTCTTTTTCATCAACTTAAACACCATTGAGATATTGATCCTCATCAAGTTACTGTAGCGCTGAAACACTATATTTGATTTGCAATGTAGCTTTCTGCCGCTTCAAGGTGCCTAGTGATTGAGCGCTAAAGTTGAGCAGGATAGGAGAATAAGTAAATGAGCCATTTGTTGAATAAAATGCGCTTTTTCAAGACTAACAAGCAAAGCTTTGCGGGTGGTCACGGTGTAACAACTGATGAAAATCGCGATTGGGAAGACGGCTATCGTCGTCGCTGGCAGCATGACAAAATTGTACGCTCTACACATGGTGTAAACTGTACAGGTTCATGCAGTTGGAAAATTTATGTAAAAGACGGACTCGTTACCTGGGAAACTCAACAAACAGACTACCCTCGAACTCGTCCTGATTTACCAAATCATGAACCTCGTGGCTGTCCTCGCGGTGCCAGCTATTCGTGGTATATATACAGTGCTAATCGATTAAAATACCCTAAGGTTCGTCAGGCGTTATTGAAACTATGGCGCGAAGCTAAGCAAGTCCATAGTGATCCTGTTAAAGCATGGGAATCAATCGTCACCGACCCTGTTAAAACAAAGAGCTATAAATCAAAACGCGGGTTAGGGGGCTTGATCCGCGCTAAATGGGATGAAGTAAACGAGATCATCGCAGCGTCTAATGTTTACACCGCAAAAACCTACGGTCCAGACCGTATCATGGGATTCTCACCTATTCCGGCAATGAGTATGGTTAGTTACGCGGCAGGTTCGCGTTATTTATCATTGATTGGTGGTAACTGCTTAAGCTTCTATGACTGGTATTGTGATTTACCACCAGCATCGCCACAAATCTGGGGTGAACAAACAGACGTTCCAGAATCAGCTGATTGGTATAACTCAAATTATATTATTGCTTGGGGCTCCAATGTTCCACAAACACGTACTCCTGACGCTCACTTTTTCACAGAAGTACGCTACAAAGGCACCAAAACGGTTGTTATTACTTCTGACTACTCTGAGTGCTCTAAATTATCAGATATATGGTTGTCGCCAAAACAAGGGACCGATGCCGCTCTGGCAATGGCGTTTGGACATGTCATTCTAAAAGAATTCCATATTGATAAACCAAGTAGTTATTTTACCGACTACGTTCGCCGCTACACCGATATGCCTATGCTTGTCGTGTTGGATAAAACCGACAAAGGCTACACACAAGGGGCATTCTTACGTGCTGCTGACTTGGCTGATAACTTAGGCCAAGACAACAACCCGAAATGGAAAACCATTGGTCTTGATGAAACCAGCAATGAACTTGTTTCACCGACCGGTGCAATTGGTTATCGCTGGGGTGAAAAAGGCAAATGGAATATTGAACAGCGTGATGGTAAAAATGGCAGCGATATTAAGTTAGCGCTCAGCTTAAAAGATCACTCAGATAAAGTTGAATCAGTCTTATTCCCTTACTTCGGTAGCCAAGCCCATGAACTGGGATACTTCCAACATACTGAACATGACGATATTCAAGTTCGTAAAGTCCCTGTTAAAACAATTACCCTCAAAGATGGTAGCGAAGCACTGGTTGCCACCGTATTTGATTTAATGGTTGCGCATTACGGTGTAGATAATGGCTTGAACGACCCTGCAGTTGCAACATCGCTTTATGACAATGTGCCTTATACCCCAGCATGGCAAGAACAAATCACAGGTGTAAAAGCTGATCATGTCATTCAAGTGGCTCGTGAGTTTGCTGATAACGCAGACAAAACCCGTGGCCGTAGTATGGTCATTGTCGGTGCAGGGCTTAACCACTGGTACAACATGGATATGAACTACCGTGGTTTAATCAACATGTTGATGATGTGTGGCTGTGTAGGTCAATCTGGTGGTGGCTGGGCTCACTATGTTGGACAAGAAAAGTTACGTCCACAATGTGGTTGGTTACCGCTTGCATTTGGTTTAGATTGGCAACGCCCACCGCGCCAAATGAATGGTACGTCTTTCTTTTATAACCATTCTGATCAATGGCGCTACGAAAAACTTGAAATGACCGAAGTACTGTCTCCTTTAGCAAATAAAGAGAATTGGACTGGCTCAATCATTGATTACAATACACGTGCAGAACGCATGGGCTGGTTACCTTCTGCCCCTCAACTTGGCATGAACCCACTGCAACTGTGTAAAGATGCAGAAAAAGCAGGATTGTCAGCGAAAGATTATGCGGTGCAGCAACTTAAATCTGGCGATTTAGACTTTGCCTGTGAAGACCCTGATAACCCTAAAAACTTCCCACGTAACATGTTTATTTGGCGCTCTAATTTACTGGGTTCATCAGGTAAAGGCCATGAATATATGCTACGCCATTTCCTTGGTACCAAACATGGCTTGCAAGGTAAAGATCTTGGCGAAAGCGGAGATAAAAAACCTGAAGACGTTGTCTGGCATGATGATGCACCAGAGGGCAAAGTTGATTTATGGGTCACCTTGGATTTTCGTATGTCAACGACCTGCTTGTATTCCGATATCGTGTTACCAACCGCAACGTGGTATGAAAAAGATGATATGAACACATCCGACATGCACCCATTCATTCATCCACTTTCAAAAGCGGTTGATCCAGTGTGGGAATCACGTTCGGATTGGGATATTTTTAAAGGTATTGCGAAAAAATTCTCAGCGTTATGCGAAGGTCACTTGGGTGTTGAAAAAGACTTAGTGACATTGCCACTCATGCACGACACGCCAAACGAATTAGCTCAACCCGATGGCATAAACATGTGGTGGAAGAATGAATGCGACCTGATCCCAGGTGTCACCGCACCCAATATGATTGAAGTTGAGCGTGACTATCCAAATACCTACAACCGCTTTACCTCACTTGGACCGTTGCTCGAAAAACTCGGTAATGGTGGTAAAGGCATTAATTGGAACACTGACCAAGAAGTAAAGTTTTTAGGTGAGTTGAATTACACACACACCGGCGAAGGCCCACACAAAGGTCGTCCAAAAATAGACACCGCAATTGATGCCGCTGAAGTCATATTGAGCCTTGCCCCTGAAACCAATGGGCATGTTGCTGTTAAAGCATGGCAAGCACTGGGAGAGTTCACGGGTCGCGATCACACGCATTTAGCAACCCCTAAAGAAGAGGAAAAAATTCGCTTCAGAGATATTCAAGCACAGCCACGTAAGATCATTAGTTCGCCAACATGGTCAGGTCTTGAAGATGAGCATGTGTCATATAACGCAGGCTATACCAATGTGCATGAACTGATCCCTTGGCGTACCGTTACCGGCCGTCAACAATTTTACCAAGATCACCAGTGGATGCGTGACTTCGGTGAAACTATGGTGTCGTACAAACCGCCTGTAAACTTAAAAACGACTCAACCATTATTGGATAAAAAACCGAACGGTAATAAAGAGTTAGTTTTAAACTGGATTACGCCACACCAAAAATGGGGCATTCACTCAACCTATTCAGACAACCTACTTATGCTGACATTAAGCCGTGGCGGTCCAATTGTTTGGATCAGTGAAACGGATGCAAAAGAGGCTGATATCAAAGATAACGATTGGATCGAAATCTTCAATGTTAATGGTGCCATTGCCGCACGTGCCGTCGTATCACAGCGTGTACCACAAGGTATGAGCATGATGTACCACGCACAGGAGCGCATTGTAAACACACCAGGCTCTGAGGTATCAGGAACCCGAGGCGGTATTCATAACTCAGTTACCCGCGCCATTATGAAACCAACCCATATGATTGGGGGTTATGCACAGCAGTCCTACGGCTTTAACTACTACGGTACTGTGGGCTGTAATCGTGATGAGTTTGTAATTGTCCGAAAAATGGACAAGGTTGATTGGCTAGATAATGAGTAACCGAGGATAAAATTATGAAAGTACGTGCACAAATTGGCATGGTCCTAAATTTAGATAAATGCATCGGTTGCCATACCTGTTCAATCACTTGTAAGAATGTATGGACTAGCCGAGAAGGAGTTGAATACGCTTGGTTTAACAACGTAGAGACTAAACCAGGTATTGGTTATCCAAAAGAGTGGGAAAATCAAAGCAAATGGAATGGTGGCTGGAAACGCAATAGCAAAGGCGTATTAGAGCCCAAACAGGGTAATAAGCGTCGTTTATTAGCCAATATTTTTGCTAATCCAGATTTGCCCGAAATTGATGATTACTACGAACCGTTTGATTTTGATTATCAACACCTGCATAACGCACCTGATAGCAAGCACCAACCGGTTGCTCGTCCTCGCTCGTTAATTACGGGTCAGCGTATGGAGAAAATCAATTGGGGACCTAACTG
This sequence comes from Pseudoalteromonas sp. L1, assembly GCF_021728095.1. Taxonomy (NCBI): domain Bacteria; kingdom Pseudomonadati; phylum Pseudomonadota; class Gammaproteobacteria; order Alteromonadales; family Pseudoalteromonadaceae; genus Pseudoalteromonas; species Pseudoalteromonas sp. L1. The sequence continues at coordinate 65,687 of NZ_JAKKCT010000004.1, forward strand.
GGAAGAAATTCTCGGTACTGAGTTCTCAGAGCGTAAAAAAGATAAAAACTTTGATGACGTGGTACAAAAAGACATTTATGGGCAGTTTGAAAAAACCTTCATGATGTATTTGCCACGACTGTGTGAGCACTGCATCAATCCTGCCTGTGTTGCTAGCTGCCCTTCTGGTGCAATTTATAAACGCGAAGAAGATGGCATTGTGTTAATTGACCAAGACAAATGCCGTGGCTGGCGGATGTGTGTATCAGGTTGTCCGTATAAGAAAATTTACTACAACTGGAAATCGGGTAAATCAGAAAAATGTATTTTCTGTTTCCCTCGAATCGAAGCGGGGCAACCGACAGTGTGTGCTGAAACCTGTGTAGGTCGAATTCGTTACTTAGGCGTCCTACTCTACGATGCAGACCGCATAGAAGAAGTTGCCAGTGTAGCGAATGAGCAAGACCTATACCCTGCACAGCTCAGTATGTTCTTAGATCCGAACGATCCAGAGGTCATTGAAGCAGCACGCAAAGAAGGGATCCCTGAAAATTGGTTAGAGTCAGCACGTCAATCCCCTGTCTATAAAATGGCAATGGACTGGAAAGTAGCGCTGCCTCTGCACCCTGAATACAGAACCTTGCCAATGGTTTGGTATATCCCACCATTGTCACCGATTCAATCAGCAACAGAGGCCGGTCATGTTGGTATGAATGGCGTTATTCCTGACTTGAAATCATTACGTATCCCGATGCGCTACCTCGCCAACTTGCTAACTGCAGGTGATGAGAAACCGGTTGTTCGAGCACTTGAACGTATGATTGCAATGCGCGCTTTCAAACGCTCGCAACAAGTCGATGGTGTTGAAGATCTCGAGGTACTTCAGCAAGTTGGACTAAGCGCTGACCAAGTTGAGCAAATGTATCGTTATATGGCGATTGCCAATTACGAAGACCGCTTTGTGATACCAACCAGTCATAAGTCATATGCTGAGAATGCCTATGATATGAAAAATGGCTGTGGTTTTAGCTTTGGTAATGGCTGTAGCGATGGTAACAATGGGGTGAACTTATTTGGCGCGAAAAAAGCCACTGTGAAACAGATCATCCCTGTTGAGATCAAGGAGTAAGTTATGCAAGTTTTAAGTGTATTTTCTCATTTACTTGATTATCCAACTCCTGAGCTTATACAAGCGAAAGATGAGCTAATCAGTACCCTTAAACAAAGTTCACTAACAGAACAAAATCAACGTGCTGTCTGTGCTTTTATCACTTCACAATGTGAAAAAGACATACTCGACTGGCAAGCTGAGTATGACGGATTGTTTGAACGTGGGCGCGCGCTTGGTCTGTGGCTTTTTGAACATGTTCACGGCGAAAGCCGTGACCGTGGTCAAGCCATGGTCGACTTAGTAGAGCAATACAAACAGGCTGGTTTAGAGTTAAGTCAAAATGAACTACCTGACTACATCCCCCTGTTTTTAGAGTTCTTAGCAACCCAAGGCGAAGCAAATGCTCAGTCTTGGCTGGTCGAAGTAGACCATATTTTTGGCCTGCTACTATGCCGTCTTGAAAAACGAGAAAGTGACTACTCATTACTCTTTTCAAGCCTGTTAGAGCTTGCCCAGAGTGACTTAGATCTCGATGCATTACGCAAGCAAATCAACGGTGAAAAACGCGACGATACGAAACAAGCCATTGATAAAGAGTGGGAAGAAGAAGCCATAACTTTTGGTGCACAAGATGCAACCAACTGCCCAAGCTCAGTCAATCGCCCTGACGAATCTCAGCGCAAAGATCAATATGTTCCAGTTAGCTGGACTGACTTTAATCAAGAAGCCAGTTAAGGAGTTCATCATGAGTTATTTAAACACCTTTTTCTTTGGGATTTATCCCTACATCGCCTTAGCCGTGTTTGTTATTGGCTCGGTAATACGTTACGACCGAGAACAGTACACATGGAAAACAGGCTCAAGCCAACTACTTGAAAGTAAAAAGCTCAAACAAGGCAGCCGCGCATTTCATATTGGTATCATTATGGTATTGCTCGGCCACTTTGTAGGCTTACTCACACCAGCAGAAATCTGGCATGTGTTTGGTATTGAAGCAGGTCACAAGCAACTCATTGCCATGACACTCGGCGGTGTGTTTGGTTTGATTTGTTTTTACGGCCTAACCATTTTAATCAAACGCCGTCTATTTGAACCGCGTATTAGAGCCACAAGCAGCAATATGGATATTGCAATTTTACTGCTGTTATACGTGCAATTAATTTTAGGTTTATTATCAATTTTTGTCTCAGCAAACCATTTAGACGGTGCAGAAATGCTGCTACTAATGAGCTGGGCACAAAACATTGTGACCTTTGATTTAACCGAAGCCACTACAGCAATTACACAAGTTCATTGGATTTATAAACTGCATGTTGCACTCGGCATGACATTATTTGTGGTATTCCCATTTAGTCGCTTAGTTCATATTGCCAGCGTACCAGTACAATACTTAAGCCGTAACTACCAAGTGGTTCGTAGCAAATCTTAACCAGATCATGCCCTGTTTCGACAGGGCATCCCCCGCGAGGTCGATATGATTAACGTTAATCAACATACTATTAGCGAAACACAAATTCTTAATGAAATGCAGTATCACCCAGCCGACGATCATCGTGCTGCAATGGTAGAGGCGGCACAGAGTTTGATCATTGGCGAATTGTTACAACAACGCGCACAAGCGCTAAATATCAATCTAGATACGCACGCTTCAGACACCGACGAGCAACGCCAAAATAAATTGCTCGAAAAACTCATCGCAGCAGAAGTGCAATTACCCCGTGCCAGTGCGACTGAGTGCGAACATTATTATCAACAAAATAAAACAAAATTCACCACTCCCCCACTGATTGCAGCAAAACATATTTTACTTGCAGCACCAAGTAGTGATGAAAAGGCGCGCAGCAATGCGCTTAATCAAGCTGAAAGCCTACTAAGTGCACTCTCTGAAGGCGCTTCTTTTAGTGAGCTTGCACAGCAATATTCAAAATGTGATTCAGCTCAATTAGGTGGCCAACTTGGTCAAATAACAAAAGGACAAACCGTCAGTGAGTTTGAACGCCAAGTATTCAGTGCTGAGGTTGGCTTAATTGCTCACCCTATTGAAACCCGCTTTGGTTATCACCTTGTTTATGTTGACCATAAAGAGCCTGGGCTACAGCTGCCTTTTGAAGCCGTGAAGTCACGTATTGAGGACTACCTGAATAAAAAAGTAGAGCGCAAAGCCATAGCGCAATATATCCAACTATTAATTGCTGACGCCGATATTGAAGGCTTCGACTTTAATGTCAGCAGCAGTCCGCTTGTACAATAAAATAAAGGAGAAACATATGAGTTGTTGCGGAGCCTGTGGTGGGCAAGACACGACTAAACCAACGGAACAAACCAACACCCCGAGTGAGCAAGCTACGTCTGATACCACAAAGCACAAAGGTGAGGAGCAGGCAGTCCCTGAAAATGAAGACGAGTAATTCCTGAAACTTGAGCACTTTTAGCGAAATAAAGTACAATAGATAAATTAAAGGCTTGGATTAGCGATAGTCCGAGCCTATTTATTTTCAATAGAGACAGATCATGGCGCAAACTCGCGGAAATTTATTTATCTTATCGGCCCCTTCAGGTGCAGGTAAATCAAGCTTAATTAGTGCATTACTAAACAAACACAGCGATATGAAGGTATCGGTTTCACACACAACGCGTTCACCTCGCCCTGGCGAAGAAAACGGTGTGCATTATCATTTTGTGTCGGTTGAGGAGTTTAAAGCACTGATTGACAAGAATGATTTCTTTGAATGGGCGCAAGTTTTCGATAATTATTACGGCACCTCTAAAAAAGCGATTGAAACTCAGCTCGACGCTGGCATTGATGTATTTTTAGATATCGATTGGCAAGGTGCTCAGCAAATCCGTAAATTAGTGGATGATGTTGAAACCATCTTCATTCTTCCGCCGTCTAAAGAAGAGCTTGAATCACGTTTAAATAACCGTGGTCAAGACTCTGCTGAGGTAATCGCTGGCAGAATGGCAAAGGCACAATCTGAAACATCACACTATAATGAATATGATTATGTGGTTGTGAATGATGACTTTGATACTGCGCTTGCTGAAATCGAAACAATTGTAATGGCAAAACGTTTGTCACTCAAAAGCCAAACTATTCGCCATCAAGAATTATTGAACGCCTTACTTAAATAATACAATTTTAGGTAATAAAGATAAAAATTAACCACAAGCTATTGGCGAATGTAACTTGGTACAGTAAACTACGCCTTTGCTTAAAAATTTATTTGGAGTGCTAAGATGGCTCGCGTAACTGTTGAAGATGCAGTAGATGCAATTGGTAATCGTTTTGACTTAATTTTAGTTGCGGCTCGTCGTGCCCGCCAAATCGCAGTAGGTGGTAAAGATCCACTTGTTGATGCTGAAAATGACAAACCGACAGTCATTGCTTTACGTGAAATTGAAAAAGGGTTAGTTGACAGCTCTTCAATGGACTTAATTGACCGTGAAGAACAACAACACCAAGAAGCCGCTGAAATGGCTGCTGTTGCTGCTATCGTTGGTGGTAACCAATAATCAAGCTCCCCGCTTTGATTTCGCTATACGGCTAGTATTTCTGCACTAGCCGTTGGCAAGCCCTTCTTTTCATCGTATATTCTATTCATACCGTTACCGATTTACTTCATTAGCGCATTGGAGTGTGACTTTGTATCTTTTTGAAGGTCTAAAAAAGAAAATTTCCGAATATTTGTCGCCTGCTGATATAGAGCTGGTACAAAAAGCCTACGTGGTAGCTCGTGAAGCCCACGAAGGGCAAACTCGCTCAAGCGGCGAGCCCTACATTACCCACCCCGTCGAAGTGACACAAATTCTTGCTGGTATGCATTTAGATCACGAAACACTCATGGCAGCCCTGATGCATGATGTGATTGAAGATACCGATTTTAGTCAACAAGATTTAGCCGAAATATTTGGTGATACTGTCGCCGAACTAGTAGAAGGGGTAAGTAAGCTCGATAAGCTCAGCTTTAAAGATAAAAAAGAATTCCAAGCTGAAAATTATCGCAAAATGATTATGGCCATGACTCAAGATATTCGTGTTATCTTGATCAAGCTTGCTGACCGAACACATAATATGCGCACTTTAGGCGCACTTCGTCCCGACAAACGCCGTCGTATTGCCCGCGAAACACTCGAAATTTATGCGCCAATCGCTAACCGTTTAGGTATTCATGATATTAAAAATGAACTGGAAGATTTAGGCTTTCAGGCACTCTACCCAATGCGTCATCGTGCTTTAAAATCTGAAGTGGTAAAAGCTCGCGGTAATCGAAAAGAAGTCATCAGTAACATTAAAAGTGAAATTGAAGCACGCTTAGAAGAAGCAGGTATCGACGCCACTATTTCAGGTCGCGAAAAACACCTCTACAGCATTTACAAAAAAATGCTTAATAAAGAGCTGTCGTTTAATGAAGTGATGGATATTTATGCGTTTCGCATTAACGTAGATAGCATGGATACCTGTTATCGCGTGTTAGGTGTTGCTCATAACCTTTACAAGCCAATCGAAACCCGCTTTAAAGATTACATTGCGGTGCCAAAAACCAATGGTTATCAATCACTTCATACTTCATTAGTTGGCCCACACGGTATTCCTGTTGAGATTCAAATTCGTACCCACGACATGGATCATATGGCCGACAAAGGGGTTGCCGCTCATTGGATGTATAAAAAAGCCGGTGATAGCGCAGGCCATACCGCACAGCAACGTGCACGCCAATGGATGCAAAGCTTACTGGAGCTTCAGCAAAGTGCAGGCTCGTCTTTTGAGTTTGTTGAAAACGTTAAAACAGAGCTATTCCCTGAAGAAATTTATGTATTTACCCCTGATGGCCGAATTGTAGAGCTGCCTATGGGCGCAACGGCTGTCGACTTTGCCTATGCGGTTCATACTGATGTTGGTAATACCTGTGTTGGAGCTCGCGTAAACCGTAAGCCTCACCCACTGAGCAAAGCGCTTGATACGGGTCAAACCGTGGAAGTGATAACCAGCTCAGGCGCACATCCTAATGCGACATGGCTAAACTTTGTCGTCACTGGAAAAGCGCGCCTTGGTATTCGTAATTACCTGAAGAGCCAGCAACACGAAGAAGCAATGTTACTTGGCCGTCGATTACTGGATTCAGCCCTTGGCGAACATAAACTGGATGATATTCCAGACGAGAACATTCAACGCGTCCTAACAGAGCATGAGCTAAATACTGTTCTAGAGTTACTTGTTGAAATTGGTTCTGGCAATCTAATGAGTGTACTTATCGCAAAACGTCTAGTACAAGAAGAAACCGACGACTTAAACGATATCGCGAAAAAAGCCAAAGCAACCATCATCGGTACCGAAGGCATGTTAGTTAACTACTCTAAATGCTGTCGCCCTGTACCAGGAGATGCTATCACTGCTCATATCAGTCAAGGTAAGGGCCTTACCGTTCACCGCCAAGAATGTAAAAACATTCGCGGTTGGGAGAAAGAACGCTCTAAATACTTGGTTGTGAAATGGGATGACAACCCAGAAAAAGAATACATTGCAGCCCTTCGGATTGAGATAATTAATCATCAGGGTGCACTCGCTAAACTTACCAATGTTGTGGCTTCAACCCAAGCAAACATTGTCGAGATAGCAACCGACGAAAAAGAAAGTAATTTATACATGATAGACTTAGGCATTACAGTGAAAAATCGTGTTCACGTTGCCAATATCATGCGTCGCATTCGTGTGATGCCTGATGTACAGCGAGTCTATCGTAAAAAGTAACAAGGATAATCATGAACAAATCTTTTATTTCTACTGATAATGCACCTGCTGCAATTGGCACTTACAGCCAAGCTGTTAAAGTAGGCACGGCCGTTTATTTATCAGGCCAAATTCCACTTGTACCAGAAACAATGGAAGTGATTTCAGAAGACTTTACTGAGCAAACTCATCAAGTATTTAAAAATTTAACGGCTGTATGTCAAGCTGCCGGCGGCCAAATTCAAGACATGGTTAAGGTTAATATCTTCTTAACTGACCTATCTAATTTCGCGATTGTTAACGACGTGATGAGCCAATACTTCAAACAACCTTACCCAGCACGTGCAGCAATTGGTGTTCGTGCATTACCAAAAGGTGTACAAGTCGAGATTGATGGCATTATGGAGCTACCTTCTACAAACTAATCGCCACTTTTGATCTGTCGTGCCAGCTATTTTTATAGCTGGCACTTTATTATAAAAATCCCCATATCTCTCAGCCGAAACTCTTGACTCAAAAGCAATTCTCTAGCAATCTGTGTTAATAATTCTAGTTTTAATCAGAAATATATACCTTTAGCTATCGTAGTATAAAAGGATCTCCACGTGTTTAAGCTGGCTCATAACGGAAACATCTTATTGGATGTTCATGAACACTCACCACCTAGTGCTGCCTTTATCATTGAGGCACTAGAGAAGTCATCTTTCTGTGAATGCAGAGTGGATCATGATGCCATCAACAACTTTTTCAAAACCGATATGAAAGAGCGTACGCTTGTTGTTGCTTCAAAGCATGATGCAAGCCTCGAAATAACACTCAGTGATGACAAAATGCTGGCTACAGGCGAGTTAACCCTTGCCGAAGGTGGCACAATCATGAGCCTAGAAAACGCCAAAAAAGAGCTAATCAAAGCAGGTGTCGCACGTGGTTATAAACAAGCCTACTTAGAAAAGCTATTGCAACAACAACTTGAGCTTCCCGCGGGAGAAAAGGTAAAAGGTGTCGTAGCAAAAGGCCGTTTACCTGTTGATGGGCAGCCATCTAAGCTAGTACCACAAGTTGAAACATTAAAAGACCGATTGAAAAAGCCAACACTGCGCGAAGATGGCACCGTTGATATGCGCGACTTTGGTAAATTAGCCAGTGTTGAACCGGGTGTATTATTGGTAAAACAAATTCCCGCGACCCCAGGTAAAGAGGGATTTACCGTCACTGGCGATGTGCTACCCGCAAAAGCAGGTGAAAGCAGCGCACTTGTTGCAGGCGAAGGCACAGAGATTTCAAAAAATAATCCACTAGAATTAGTTTCGGCAATTTCAGGCGTGCCAGTGGATATTGCTAACGGCATGCGTGTCGATGATATTTTCACTATTGCTGACGTTAACGTTAAAAGTGGCCATGTTGATTTTGAAGGAAGTGTTATTGTCACTCACAATGTCGAGCCTGGTATGCGTATAAATGCCAAAGGTGATATTACAGTGATGGGAACAGTTGAATCTGGTCATCTATCTGCTATTGGCGATATAACTATTAAGCAAGGTGTGATTGGTCATCAGCTCGATGATAAAACGCTATCATGTAATATTATTAGCCAAGGTGATATTCACCTATCACACGGCCAATATAGTTACTTAGAAGCTAATAATATTATTATAGAGCGTCAATCGAGCCACTGTATTATGAAAGCCAAAAAGCTGTTGCAAGTTGGCCAAGAAGATAACCCGCAAGGTAAGTTATTTGGCGGAGAAATTCTCGACGCGCAAATCATTATAGCAGGCGAAATCGGCAACGAATCAGGGGCTAAAATGGTTGTAAACCTTGCCGCATCAGGCGCCGATGTGACAGCAGAAACCGACCAATGTTTAAAAGACCTCGCACAAACAGACTCTCAGCTTGATACATTGCAAGAAGCCATTGAAAAAGCAGATCAAGTCAAAGATGCTGAAAAGAAAAAGCTGCTACTCGCAAAAATAGGCGCGACACAAAACCATTATTGTCAACAAGCCGAACAATTAGAGAAAAAGCTATCAAGCTTAGAACATCATCTGCATGACTTACTCGAAGATGCCGAATTGGTCGTGAATAAAGCGCTTCACTCAGGAGTCGAAATTCATATTTTTGACAAAGTATTACGAACTAACCGCCAATACCCGCCTTGTAAAGTGAAGCTGGAAGAAAATAAAATCGAAGTTGAGTTCAAAACAAGTTAAAAAGAGGTTTAAAGCCTCTTTTTAACTAAAAGCGTTAACTTAAAGAATACCGTCAACCTGCTGCTTCAATTGCTCTGGCCATACACCCACTTGCACCTGACCAATATGCTGTTTTTGTAACAACAGCATCGCTAAACGTGACTGACCAATCCCACCACCAATTGTTTGTGGAAATTTTTTCGCTAACAATGCTTTATGCCAATCAAACTCAAGGCGTGCTTGGTCACCTGTAATTGCCAACTGTGTGGCAAGTGCATCAGGGCTTACACGAATACCCATTGATGATATTTCAAATGCATCTTCAAGCACTGGGTTCCAAACTAGAATGTCGCCATTTAAACCGGCAAATTTACTACAGGTTTTAGTAGACCAGTCGTCATAATCAGGGGCACGCACATCATGAATTTTCCCATCGGCAAGTGCGCCACCGATACCAATTAGAAAGACTGCACCATATTCTTGAGCGACGGCCTTTTCACGCTGTTTTGCGGTGAAATCGGGATACATTTGTCGTAATTGTTCACTGTGCACAAAAGTAATTTGCTCTGGTAAGAACGGCGTTAAACCAAACTCACTGGCAACAAAGCGCTCTGTTGATTTTATTGCTTGATAAATTGATGTGACGGTTTCTTTGAGCTTATCTAAAGTGCGCTCAGTGCTCTCACAGATAACTTTCTCCCAATCCCACTGATCTACATACACTGAATGAATTGGGCTTAATGATTCTTCATCAGGACGAAGTGCTTTCATATGCGTATAAAGGCCTTCACCTACAGAGAAGCCATGATCTGCAAGTGTTTTTCTTTTCCACTTCGCAAGTGAGTGCACCACTTCAAATTGACTGCTAGGAATCGTTTTCACCGCTACCGACACAGCATTTTCAGTACCGCTTAAGTTATCTTGTATACCATCACCGACTTTAGCCAAAATTGGCGCTTGCACTTCAACAAGCCCTAATTGTTGTTCTAGTTGGCTTGAAAAGAACTGTTTTACTTTGCTTATTTGCTGCTGTTGCTTTAGGTAGTGTGAACTCATAATAATTGGCCTCATTCCCAGTTATTGTTACTTGCTTAATAGAGAACTGAAATCTCTTCGTTAAAACAATCCTCAACTAAATAAAGGTTATTTTCAATAACCGTTAATAAAAAGAACTTAACATTGAAATTTTCATAAAAATAATGCTATAAAATTTATTGATTCAACAATTAACACTAAGAAATACGATGGAAAATTATCAAATCGACAATCTCGATAAAAACATCCTTAATGCTTTAATGGAAAATGCGCGCACAGCGTATGCAGAATTAGCTAAACGCTTTGCTGTAAGTGCTGGCACTATTCATGTCAGAGTCGAAAAGATGAAACAAGCTGGCATCATTACGGGCACCCAGGTAAGCATTAATGCAAAGCAACTCGGTTACGATGTATGCTGTTTTATAGGTATTAACTTGAATAATGCCCGCGATTACCCGCAAACTTTATTACATTTAAAAGAGTTAGAAGAAGTGGTTGAAGCCTACTACACCACAGGCAACTACAGTATATTTATCAAAGTGATGGCACGCTCTATTGATCATCTACAAGATGTGTTAATTAATAAGATTCAAGCAATCGAGGCTATTCAATCCACCGAGACACTGATCTCCTTACAAAATCCAATTAGTAGAGCGGTAGTGCCTTAGCACTATACTGCGTATAATCAGCACCAATTAGAATCTGCCAACGAGCACATAACTATGGATACAACTCGCTTTGAGCGTGTGAAGCGCGTGTTAGATCGCCGTCAAACAGACCTAACCGTTTGCTTAGAAGAAGTACACAAGCATCATAATTTGTCGGCCATTGCCCGCACAGCAGACGCCACTGGCTGTCATCACGTACATGCTGTGTGGCCTGATAACCAAAAGTGGCTCACCAATAATACCTCCGGTGGGAGTAAGAATTGGCTCGAAACTCACTTACACCGCAATATTGATGATGCTGTTGCTATGATGAGAGCCCACAACCCCGATGTGCAAATTTTGGCAACCAATTTAACTGATGATGCCGTTGATTTTCGTGAAATAGATTACACCAAACCAACCGCTGTGATTGTTGGGCAAGAACGTGATGGCATTTCACCTCGTGCGCTTGAACATGCAGATAAGAACATCATCATCCCTATGCAGGGTATGGTGCAATCGCTGAATGTTTCTGTCGCAGCGGCACTTATTTTGTTTGAAGCACAACGCCAACGCGAAGAAGCTGGCTTGTATAACCGTAATATGCTCGATGAAAAAGTGAAGCACCGTATTTTGTTTGAAGGTTGCCATCCCATTATTGCTGAGCAATGCCGCGAAAAAGCGCTTCCCTACCCTGCCCTTGATGAAAATGGCGAAATCGTTGCTGATGACATCTTTTGGCACACGTTAAAGCACACGCAAACGCTTGAAGCCACTGACGAGTGCAAGTAAACTGAAAAAAGTCTACTAATTAATAATTTGAGTCACCTTTGAGTCACCCTAGCTTAGCACACTATCCCATTACTGAATTAAAAGGCGTTGGCCCTAAAATGGCCGAGCGTCTTGCTAAGCTGGGAATAAACACAGTGCAAGATATGCTGTTTCATTTGCCTCATCGCTACGAAGACCGCACTCGTATACATGCCATATGTGACTTACAACCCCACAGTCATGTCAGCATTGAAGCCACTGTCGAAACAAGCCAAATCACATTTGGCAAGCGCCGTATGTTGGTATGCCAAGTGAATGATGGCACGGGTCGCTTAACGCTGCGTTTTTTTAACTTTAATGCGGCACAAAAAAATGCACTGAGTACAGGTAAAATCATACGCTGCTTTGGCGAAATACGCCGTGGGCGGGTTGGCTTTGAAATGACTCACCCTGAATATAGTTTGTCAGACACTCCGTCAGAGCAACCAACAAACACAACCCTGACACCGGTTTATCCTGTCACAGAAGGGCTGAAGCAGCTGTCTATTCGTGCTTTAAGTGATCAAGCGCTCAACTTACTTGCAAAATACCCTGTAGAAGAATTATTGCCAGAACGATTTCAACCAACTGGCATGCGTTTAAGTGATGCACTTTTAACTCTGCACCGCCCACAAAATGATGTTGATTTAACGGCACTGGAGCAAGGCTTTCACCCTGCACAGCAACGGCTTGTATTTGAAGAGTTACTGGCACAAAACATCAGCTTATTAAAACTTCGTCAAAAAGGTCAAAGTGTCAAAGCGGTCGCTTTAACACCGCATAATCAACTAGAACAACAGTTTTTAACACAACTCCCTTTTAGCCCAACTAATGCGCAGAGTCGGGTGGTTGCAGAAATCAAAGGAGACTTACAACATCCCTTCCCAATGATGAGGTTAGTGCAAGGAGATGTTGGTTCAGGTAAAACGTTAGTCGCAGCATTGAGCGCTTTAACAGCGATTAGTGAAGGTTACCAAGTGGCACTTATGGCACCTACCGAAATTTTGTCAGAACAACATGGCATCAATTTTAGCCAATGGTTTAAAGAACTCGGTATTGAAGTCGCATGGCTTGGAGGTAAAAGCAAAGGTAAAGAGCGCACCGTCACACTCGAAAAAATAGCCTCTGGCGAAGCACAAATGATTGTGGGTACGCATGCGCTATTTCAAGATCAGGTTGAGTTTAATAACCTTGTTTTAATTATTATTGATGAGCAACACCGCTTTGGTGTGCATCAGCGCTTATCGCTGCGTGAAAAAGGGCGTTTTGGTGATTGCTACCCACATCAACTCGTTATGACCGCAACACCTATTCCCCGCACTTTAGCGATGACAGCTTATGCAGACTTAGAAACTTCTATCATAGACGAACTTCCCCCTGGCCGAACGCCTATTACGACAGTCGCGATCCCCGATACTCGCCGTGATGAAATTATTCAACGGGTCAAAACAGCCTGCCAAGAGCAGGGCCGTCAGGTATATTGGGTTTGCACCTTAATCGATGAATCGGAAGTACTGCAATGCCAAGCAGCAGAAGACAGCGCCGAACAATTAAAGAATGCACTTCCTGAATTGCAGGTAGGCTTAGTACATGGCCGTATGAAAGCCGCTGAAAAACAAGCCATTATGAGCGAGTTTAAAGCGGGAAATATTCACGTATTAGTTGCAACGACAGTGATTGAAGTGGGGGTTGATGTGCCCAATGCGAGCCTGATTATAATTGAAAATCCAGAACGATTAGGGCTTGCTCAGTTACACCAATTACGTGGCCGTGTTGGTCGTGGTGCAACTGCATCACACTGTGTATTACTTTATCATGCTCCGCTCTCTGCAACTGCTCAAAAACGTTTAGGAGTGCTACGTGAAAGCAATGACGGCTTTGTTATCGCCGAAAGAGACCTCGAAATTCGCGGTCCAGGTGAAGTACTTGGCACAAAACAAACAGGCTTAGCTGATTTTAAAATCGCTGACTTGAGCCGTGATAAACAAACCTTAACACAAGTACGCCCAATCGCATTTAAAATGCTTGAGCAATTCCCCACACAAAGTGAAAAGCTTATTCAACGTTGGCTTGCTGGCAAGTCCGACTACGCCTTAGCGTAATACAGATAATACAAAAAAGCCCAGCAGATGCTGGGCTAACAAGTAAGGGAGTTATTCCTTTAGAGGATTAAAACTTGTACTCAATACCAACACCTAAGTAGTCTTGATCAACTTGGTTGTCAGTATCAAATGTTGAGTAGAAACCAAATACTTTAGTGTTTTTGCTTAGCTTGTGATCAACACCTGCTGAAATAGCTGTTTTCTTGTCGCCTTCATCAAAGTCAATTACTTGATATTGAACTTTAAATGTATTGCTATTCATTTGATAAGCCGCATTCACTAAATAACCGTCTGCCTCTGCACTGCCATCTACTTTTTCTTGTGTTTGGTACATTGCGCCTAGTTTGAAGTCGCCAACTTTGCCTTGCACTGTCGCACGAACAATATCGTAGCCTTTCACTTCACTGTCTGCTGCAACAGAAGCGTATATTTTGCTTTCTTTAAGTTTAGCGTCACCATACGTCAGTGCTACTGAGTATCCATCATCAGCATCTACATCATCTTCCGCGATGTAAGTCGCTAATACTTTGAAGCCGCTAAAATCATTTGATGCATAAGAGATAGAATCACCTAAACGATTCTCACCTTTGAATACGTTTTTAATATCACCTTCAAGGTCATTAAATAAATCAATTTTACCTTGAGATTGCTTCATTGCAGTGTCATTACGACCAATTACAACTTGACCAAAGCCACCTTTAACACCTACATATTGGTTACGTGCAGTAATGTTGTCATCGCTATCGCCTTTCGAATCAGCATCAGAGACATCAACACCAAACTCAAATTTGTATACAGCTTCTAAGCCTTCTGTTAGCTTCTCAGAACCTTTTAAGCCAAAACGTGAGTTATTGCTTTTAATTTCAGTAAAAGACCCTTCGCCATCATCTGATGATTGAACAGTCACGTTGGCTTTACCATATAAATCTACATCAGCTAATGCAGAAAAAGATAAACCACCAAATAAAGCTAGGAATAAGCTAGACTTTGCAAATTTCATGTCGTTTCCTCAATAATCGCAACAAAAAACACATACTCGTGTTTGATTGAGCGCAGTGTGCCAGCGAAAAATGACAGAAAGATGACAGCTGAAATAAAAACGTCAATTTATATTCATAAAAGGTAATTATTTTTGTAATTAAAATATATTTTAACAACATCAGTTGGTTATAAAATGGGAGAGCCTGTGGCATGTGTTGGACTTTTTTAAAAACTTTACTCCATCACAACTTTTAAACACAAGCCCAGTTCATGTTAGAAGCAATACAAGTAATTTAAACAAAGACAATTGCTTTGCTATATCAATCACAAATTCATTTACAGTCATTTACAATAACTTCATATCTAAAAACGTAATAATATAACAACGCATAAACTTGCTAATAATATGCTTTTGTTCACTTAATACTTGCTAGTAAAGGTGATCTCCACGGGCCACAATAAGCGCTCATTTTTTATTATCCCCATTCCCAAAACAAAAAAACAAACACAATAAAATGATAACTATTATCACTTCCAATTAAAATTTAAACATGCTTTATTAGCTACGTTATAACATTTAACAAAACAATAATTACTTACACTACTTAAATTCTGGTTGGAAAAAAATGAAAAGGTCTGTTCTAACAGTAAGTGTTCTTACTGGTTTATTTTCAATGCAATCATTTGCAACTCAATCTATTGAAAAACTTGAAGTTCAAGGTACGCGTACACCACTTTATAGTACCCGAGATGTAAATGCCTCGGCACTAGGAATTAAAGATCCTCAATTTTTACCTATTTCTATTCAATCTTTTTCTGAAGAGTTAATAACAAATCAAAGAGTAAAAACGTTGAGCGAAGTGCTTGCCAATGATGCATCTGTACAAAATACGGCTATCGGCACAGTATTTGATTTTGTCAGCCTGAGGGGCTTTCAACTCGATTGGACAAACGGTCTAAGACGAGATGGCCTTGCTCTTGCTCCTTATCAGGATGTTCCACTGGAGAACATTCAACGAATCGATATTATTAAAGGTCCATCAAGCTTAGTCTCAGGTTTTAACAACCCCGGCGGCACGATTAACTATGTAACGAAGCGCCCCACAATGGACTCCTTTTTAGATATCACGACAGAATTTCGTAGTCGTGCGGGCCGTTATATTCATGTAGATTTTGGTGGTCCTTTAGATAGTGAGCAAACTTTTGGTTATCGTATCAACGCCGCAGCAGAAAAAAATGGCGACTTTACTGGTGGTGACGACCTAGAAAGGTACTTTTTCAGCGCAGCTCTAGACTGGCAACTGTCTGACCGTATTTTTATTCGCTTAGATGGCGACTATCAAGACAAAAGTACTGTATCACAACCTCTTATTGGCTTAGCGCGTGACCCAAATGATGATAGCCGTTCCGTGCTCCCACCTTATGTAGATACCAGTGAAGTACTACTTGGCCAACCTTGGGCAAAATATAAAACCGAGTCCTTCAATATAGCGGCGCGAGTGGATTTTTGGCTCAATGATAACTGGCAGTGGGTTAACCAAGTCGCACTTTCTGGGAATGACCGGTTCACTATTTTTCCTGATATATATTCAGTTGATTTAGAAGGAAATGTTCTATCAGCAAGTATTCAAGTAACGCCAGATGAAACCTATGATACGGTTTCTGCACACAGCTTCTTTACAGGGCAACTTGTTACTGCAGGTATTGAACATGAACTCGTTGTTGGCGTAAGTATTCGTGACTACCAATCTAAAGATGGTCGCTGGTTTGAGTTAGACAATCCTGTTGGTAACATATTTGACCCTATACATGTAAGTAAACCTGTCTTCCCAGAATACCCCGACCCAACAACAACCGACACAACCGAAAGTTCATTTTTCATTACCGATACCCTGCATTTTAATGATGTATTTTATGCGACTCTAGGGCTGCGTCATATTCAATATAAAAAAGATCAAACCGCACCAAACCAAGCTAAATCAACATTAGATGATCGCACCTTCAACACACCTATTATTGGCTTAAATTATAACCCGAACGATCAACTCGCTTTTTATGCCAGTTACTCTGAAGGTGCTGGAGAAGGTGGCGTAGCAGTAATTGGCAGTGGAGCAATTAACGAAGGCGAATCGTTAGGGCCACAAGAAAGTGAACAAATAGAAGCCGGTATAAAATATCAAACTGACTCAATGAACTATTCCGTTGCAGTATTCGAAATTGAAAAAATGCTGGAATACCATAACCACATCACCAATTACTTTGTACAAGACGGGACCCAATCTCATAAAGGCATCGAACTTAATGCCAGCGGCTCGTTTATTGAGGGCCTATCAACTGTTGCTTCGATAACATTTATGGACCCTAGTTTGGATGAGCTTGATGGTGAACCTGCACTCAATGGTAACCGTCCTGCAAATGTTCCTAAATTCCAAGCAAATTTATTTTTAGATTATCAACTCCCTTTCTTAGAAAACCTAAGTGTAAATGCAGGCATGTTTCATGTGGGTGAACGGGAGCAAAATGTTAATAACAATTTGAACCTTCCGTCTTATACACGCTTTGATTTAGGTGCCAAATATCACTTTAGTGATTTTAACACCACACTGCGAATTAAGGCCGAAAACCTATTTGATAAAGAGTACTGGCTGTCTGGCGGTGCTAAAGGCATAGATTGGGGCGTCGCGCCAGGTCGCGGCCGGACACTTATTGCATCATTAAGCGTCAGCTTTTAAGGATAAATCATGACCACACCCATTATTCAAATTAATAACTTACAAAAGCGCTTTGGCGAATATCAAGCCCTTCAAGGTTTAAGCTTGGCCGTACATCAAGGAGAGATTTTAGCGCTGCTTGGTCCTAACGGCGCAGGAAAAACAACCACCATTAATTGCCTATTAGGTTTTTTACAACCTGATGCAGGAGAAATCACCATTGCAGGGGTAAACCCACAACTCGATGTTGTAACAGCGAGGCAGCATTTAGCGTATATTCCCGAGCAAGTGGCTCTCTATCCTCGTCTAACTGGACTTGAGAATCTCGCCTATTTCAGCAAAGTGGCAAGTATCGACAAAAGCGATGACGAATTTCGTGCCCTACTCGCTGAAGTAAAACTACCAAGCCATGCTGTAGATAAACCCGTTGCAACCTATTCAAAAGGGATGAGACAAAAAGTAGGAATTGCTATAGCGCTTGCAAAACAAGCTAAAGCATTGATTTTAGATGAACCAACTTCAGGCCTTGATCCATCAGCTAGCCATGAGTTTAGCCAACTCATACAATCGCTAGCGAAACAAGGGGTCGCAATATTAATGGCAACCCACGACTTATACCGTGCTCAAGAGGATGCGCATCGTGTTGCAATTATTAATCAAGGGCAACTAGTCGACACGTTACTTTTCGAACAATTAAAAGAAGTCCAACTTGAATCTGTATACCTTAAGCATATCAAGGTGGGCGCCTAATGTTACAAAGTACTTTTAAAAAAGAATGGCTCGATACTAAGCGGCAAGGTCAAGCACTCTGGCTAAGTGGCATTGCTATTTTGTTATTATTACTGGCCTGTGTGACTGGTTTTAAAAGCCATCAAAGCTATCAGCAAGCCGTAAACGAGGTATCTCAATCAGAGCAATTACGCTGGCTGAACCAAGGTGAGAAAGGCCCCCACTCTGCAGCTCATTACGGCATTTATGTCGTTAAGCCCACCACGCCGCTGGCAGCACTCGATGATGGATTACAAGCCTATCAAGGAAATGTATTGAGGTTAGAGGCGCACATTCGTAACGATAGCTTATTTAGAAGCGCACAAGATAACGTGCCGTTGTCGCGCTTTGGGAGCTTATCACCCGCCTTCGTGTTGCAAGTGTTATTACCCTTATTGCTCATTTTAATTGGCTACCCATTACTTGCACGGGAACGCGAGCAAGGCACTTTAAAACAACTACTTGCAGCAGGTGCAAGCCCAGCAAAGTTGTTTTTTGCTAAATGTGCTGTGCTTTTCACACTTTCATGCCTGTTCTTGCTACCCGTTGCACTTTTTTTACTTTATAGCCAAACTGCGAACGAGGCACCTTATACGCTAAGAAGTGCTCTATTTTTACTCTCTTATTTAATTTACCTATTGCTTTGGGCATTAATCACTACGACACTCTCAAGCCTACTTCCTACGGCACGACGCGCATTAATTACATTACTTACTATTTGGGCATTCGCAACATTATTACTGCCAAAACTTGCAATGAATATTGCAACTACCTTGCATCCACAAGGGTCTGGTCAAGCGTTTCAAGCAAAACTTGAAAGCGAGGTTTATACCGATGCACGCCTCGATGCGATTGAAAAATTTAAGCAGCAAACACTCGCCCAGTATGGCGTCAGCCAAGTAGCAGACTTACCCTTCGATTATGCCGGAGCACAACTCCAATTTGGTGAACAGTACGCCGACAAAATCTTTGATCGCTTATTTGAAGCCCGTTTAAAACAGCTTGAAGCACAGTCACAAAGCTACCAGTTGGCAGGATTGCTAACCCCCTTTATCGCAGTACAAACACTTTCGATGGCGACCGCAGCCACTGATTTTAGCCACCAGCAATCTTTTGAAAATGCAGCAGAGCAACATCGTCGCCTAATGCAAGAAGTCCTTAACTTTAATCAAAGAGATCATGGTCATAAGGCCCAGGGACATTACACCGCTGGAAAAGAGCTATGGCAGCAGATCCCTGAGTTTTCATACCAATATCCACGTTTTGCTCACTACCTGCCTCACTACGTTATTAGCCTTATAAGCTTTGCCTTTTGGCTGATTGTACTGGTGCTACTTAGTTTATTTGCAATTAAAAAGCTACGTTTAGAGGAACAAAGATGAAGCGCCTAATATTAGCCACTGAGCTTAAAAACCTATGGCGAGAGAAACTCGTACTCACACTTTTTCTTACCACCAGCGTGCTTGCACTCGTGGCATTCTTTAACGCCCATTATTTTGCCAATAAGCAACGCGACGTAGTACTTGCTGCTCAACAAATGCAGCAACAAACAATTCAAAATGCTAAAGCAGGATTACCCGAAAGGCTCGCGAGTACCGAAAATCATAAATGGTGGGAAGACCCGTACGACCTGCGCGGACAAGCTTTTTACTTGATGCAAAATTACGCTACTAAAACTCCGCTCGCAACGGCTCCTATCGCTACGGGACAAGCGGATGTATTACCGTATTACTTTAAAATGCTGATTAAAGAAAAGCAGCATATTGTTCATCAATATGATTATGTCCACCCGCTTTCACTGTTACTTGGGCAGTTCGACTTAAGCTTTGTGGTGATCTATTTACTGCCACTGCTCATTATTAGCATTTGTTTTAATGCCTTGGCCAGTGAGCGCCAAGACGGGCAATTAAGGCTACTAATGCTTCAAGGTGGCAGTGCCACGCATCTACTCACCTACCAATTACTACTACGAAGTGCGTTGATTGTAATGCCATTTTTACTCATAAGTAGCCTGCTTTTGGTTATCATAAGAGACCAGATGGGTGTTACTGAACTACTTAGCTATAACCTTATTGTACTGTGTTATTCTGGGTTTTGGATTGCTTTAACAGCTTGGGTTAATAGTCGGGCCAAAAGTGCCGCAAACAATGCTGCGACTCTCGTTACCTGTTGGCTCGCCTTGGTGATTGTTGTTCCAGCTTTGGTCAATACAAGCATTGCTTTACTCGACCCAACGCCTTCACGTATTCACTATATAGATAGTCTTCGAGCAGCCAGCGATGACGCTCAAAAAGCGAGTGAAAAAACCTTAGCTCAGTATTTTCAAGACCACCCAGAGCTTGCAAAAAATGGCAGTGGCGCCAGTGATTACGCCACAAAAAAAATTGCGACAATAAACTCTGTTGAACGCGCAATGGAAGTTCAAGATGCACGCTTTTTAAACGCGCAGCAAGCACAGCAACAAAGCGCTCAAAAACTACAGTACCTTTCCCCTGCGCTCATTGTCCAAACACTATTGGTTGATTTAGCTGGAAACGGTTTAACGCGTCACTACGCTTTTATGAGCGAAGTTGAAGCTCATCATCAAGCACTACAACGTTTCTTTGCCAACGAGATTGCTAAAGCCAATCAAAGAGGAGATTTTGCACCGTGTGATGGTTGTAGCGCAAAGCCAACGCTCACGAATCTTGCGGATATTCCTCAATTTAGCAGCGAATTTGCTACACCTGTGAACAGCTACACGCCATTAATCTGGTTGCTGCTACTAGCCGTTGGCCTTCTCCTTATAGCAAAACGTCGCGTTAACAAACTAGACAGTGCGAATAACAAAGAGGTGTTAGTAGTATGAATAACGCCCTCGCTGCAAAACTTCATTCACAAACACAAAGCTTACTAATAGAAAGTAAAGCTAAACTATTTGAATGGATAGCGGCGTTGGGCGCGCCGCTACACTTAGTGTTTCCACAGCGCTTTTCTGAAAATATCGAAACACTGCAAGATGCTTTAACTAAGCAGGGACTCAAGCATGAGATTTACTTCGCGAAAAAAGCTAACAAAGCCCAGTGCTTTACCCAAGCTGCGTCTGAATACGATATTGGAGTAGATGTTGCGAGTGTACAGGAGTTTGAACTTGCCTTAAGCGGGGGCATTAAAGGTGTAAAAATTGGCGTATCTGGCCCACATAAGTCAGATACACTTATTAACTTAGCACTTGTTCATCAAGCGCTTATCGCCATTGATTCATATGCTGAATTAGACTGTGTCATTGCCATAGCCAAGCAGCGAAAAATCCCCGCTCGAGTGCTGCTACGTTTGCAAACACAATCGACTAAAACCTCACGATTTGGCAGTTCACTGTGCCAGCTTTCGTCATTATTAACCCAATGCAGAGAATACAAAGAATGGGTGGGCTTAGAAGGATTTAGCTGTCATCTAAGTGGTTATTGCCCACATGCACGTGGCAACAGCATTCATACTTTAGTCAGCGCAATAGATGAGGCCCAGCAAATGGGACTCTCGCCATCAAAAATTAATATTGGTGGCGGCCTCCCAATTTCCTACTTAGAGGACGAACACTGGCAACACGCCTTGGACTTTGAATGCTTTTTTGCAGGTAAAACCTTTGCAGGGTTTTACCCCTATTATACCAAGCAAAAACTTGAGGATACCTTGCTCGCTATTTTGGCGGTGAAGAACGAGCATGGACAAAGTGCATTAGAAGCATTACAGCTAAAAGACCTTACACTGATGCTTGAACCTGGGCGCGCACTGCTCGATCAAGCCGGTATTAGCTTATTTAAAGTACAAGGGATTAAGCCCCACCTTGGCACATCCGACTGTTATATCGCGACACTTTCTGGCTCAAGTTTATCATTGTCAGAGCAATGGTTTGAAAGTGAATATTTACCGAGTCCATTACTACTCTCACAACACTCAAACGGCATACTAGGAGAGTATCGGGTAGCCTTTGGCGGCGCAACATGCCTAGATAGTGACATGTTGAGTTGGCGGTTTATTCCCTTATCGCAACTACCACAGCGCGATGACCTTATGGTTTATCTCAACACCGCAGGATATCAAATGGACTCGAATGAATCCGAGTTTCACTCTATGCCATTACCTCGAAAAATCGCCGTAACGTGGGAGAGCAATATGCTTTCTTGGCAACTACTTAGCTAAAAATACCCAACGAAATAACATAAAGGAGCCTATTTATGAACATAAATGCGCAGCATCCGCTCGCCTCGACATTGCATTCAACCCCGTATTTAAGGGTATCGCAAAGTATAGGTAACACGCCGCTAATGCAGTTTTTAAGCCTGCCGAACGGCAGCAAGCTGTATCTTAAGCTTGAGCAGTTTAATCCTACTGGCAGTGCTAAAATTCGCATGGCGAAATCCATGTTAGATGAAGCAGAAGCCAGTGGCCAACTAAAGCCTGGAGGCTGGGTTGTTGAGTCAACCTCAGGCAATACCGGTGTTGGTCTTGCACTACTTGCGGCAGAGCGCGGCTATCGCTTTACCGCGCTTGTAGATAACCATGCGGCAAAAGAAAAAATTAGCAATATGAAAGCCTTTGGCGCAGAAGTGATCTGCGTTAGCGAAGCCGGAGATGACAGCTTATCGACCGATATTCGCGATGCAATGGCTGCCACACTAGCAAAAGAACAAGGGGCTTTTTGGACAGCACAACACAATAATTTTGCCAATAGCCGCGGCTATAATGGGCTCGCACAAGAAGTGTTTCATGAACTAGGTGAGCACATTACTCACCTTGTCGGTGCAGTTGGCACGGGTGGTTCGCTATGCGGCACAACAAGGGCTCTGCGCGACTTAGGTTGTCATCAACTAACAACGATTGGTGTAGAACCTGTGGGTTCTGTGATTTTTGGCGGGCCTGGGCTGAATTATCATCAATCTGGAACGGGTACGCCAGAAGGTGCAGAGATAGGGCCTGTCATTGAATACGAGCTTATCGACAAAGGCGTAAAGGTATCTGACAAACAAGCGTTTAATACCGCCAGATACCTTGCTAAACACTACGCCCTGATGGTCGGTGGCTCGGCTGGTGGTGTTATTTATGAAGCACTACAAGCATTAAAAACCGCTCCCGCCGATAGCGTATTTGTGGTGCTCGTTTGTGATGGTGGTGAGAAGTATCTCGACACGCTCTTCAATGATGATTGGATGGCAAAACACGACCTTATCGACATTAACATCGAGCAAGAACTCGATGACCTATTAACGCAATATAAACCTGCCGCGAGAGCCTAACCATGACCCAAAAAACAACGCTGCCGATACTGAATGAAGCCCGACTAGCACAACTTAATTTCCCCTATAGCAAAGTTATTGAGGTAGTGGAAAACGCCTTTCGCTCACTGCATCATCCCGACTCTGCCAACCCACTTAAAGTCATTATGACACCACAAGATGGCCGCTCCATTGCCTATAGTATGGCCGGTCGCGATGCTGCCAGTAATACCGTAGGATTTAAAGTGGTCTACGAATATGACCCAGATAGAAGCCGTAACCAATACCAGTTCTATTCTTTTATCTTTCTTTGCGATGATGCCACAGGCCATCCTGTGGCTTTAATGGATGTAAAAGAACTAGGCCCTATGCGCACATCAGCCACCTCCGCCTTGTTTGCAAAATATGCCGTTCATTCAGATGCTAAGCATGCATTAGTTGTGGGCACAGGTGTTCAAGGGCAAATCGCTTTACCTATGCTCGTTACTGCATTACCACAACTCACACACCTAACCGTTCATGGCAGCTACCAAGCAGGTTTAGAATCAGTTCAACAAAAACTAAAAGCTCATCACCCACAGCGACACGTTGCGGTATCACAAGACTTAGAAGCTTCAGTAAGACAAGCCGACGTGATCCTTGCCGTTACTGGATTATCCGCCAAAGAGAACATTAAATATGAATGGTTAAAACCCGGCGCGGTGGTGATTTTAGTTGGCTATGGAATCGAAAAATCGGTGCTACATCGAGCGGATAGATTGCTCACAACAGATGCAGAACAAATGAAGGTCACCGGAGACGATTTATTAGACGAGAACGGTAAACTACCCGCTGTTGATGCAACATTGACTGAAATACTCAATGGTGAGAAGCCGGCACGAACTCACCCTGATGAAATTATCTTTGTCTATAACAGCGGCATGATTATTACTGACGTGGCACTCGGACGAGCCGTAGCCGACTTTGCTATCACACAAGAAAACGTGGAGGAAGTAACGCTATGGTAGCTTCAGCCCGCGCCGATATTTTTAAAGTAAGCCAACTCGCAGGGCCGCTTATTCTGACTAACCTGCTCTACGTGGCAATTGCAACGATTGATCTCATCATGCTCGGCATGTTGAGCCCACTAGAGCTGGCTGCTGGCGGTCTCGCCATTGGTATTTTTAATCAATTTAGAACCATGGGGACGGGCGTGGTCACGGCAACAGGCAACTTGGTGTCTGATGCAATCGGCAAGGATAAGCAAGATCAGATCACCTCTCTTTTTAACGCCAGCATGCTTATCGGGACATTTTTAGGCCTAGTATTCGCCGCTATAATGTTTGCCATGGGACCTTTTTTAAGGTTTATTGGTACATCCGAGTCTATTGCCAATTTGACGACACAATATTTAGCCGTTGTCGCGTTGGGATTATTACCCTGTTTTTGGTTTCAAAGTATACGCCACTTTAGTGTGGGGCTAAAAAGACCAGGACCTCTGATGTTAATAACAGGCATGTCTGTTGTTCTTACGGTTGTGCTCAATTACGGCCTTATTTTTGGTAAGTTTGGTCTACCACAGCTTGGCTTTGTGGGAGTTGCGGCCGCCACATGCATCGTGCTGTATTTATCATTTTTATTGTTTGTGCTATTTGCCAAACGTGATGACGTACTAAGCCCTTACCTCACTTTGAAGTTTTGGCAAACCGACCGCGAAGCACTTAGTAAAACATGGAAAATGGGCGTGCCAATTGGCGCAACATATGGGCTTGAAGCCGGATTCTTCACCGTACTTGCGTTATTTGTAGCAACACTCGGCGTGAATGCCTTAGCCGCTCATAACGTGGTAAGCCAAATGGTGTACATCGTATTTATGGTGTCTGCTGGGATTTCATCCGCTTGCTCTATCTACATTAGCGAAGCCAATGCTGCGGGAGACTTTCATCATGCCAAACGCATCGGCAATTTGGGCATTGTTTGCGGTGCAGCAGTCATGACTGTCTTCGCCTTAATCTATTTATTCGTCCCCGAACTTGTGCTGCTACCATTTTTAAGTGCTGAAGAACTACAAAACTCCGATGTAGTGGTTATCGCCATAGAGTTACTTGTTATTGCCGCCTTTTTGCAGTTTTTTGACGCGTGGCAAAATATCGGGCTTGGTATTTTGCGCGGACTTGGCGATGTTAAAAGCACTCTCATGCTGTCTTTAATCGGCTATTGGTGCATTGGCCTTCCTGGAGCCTGGTTATTTCAACAATTTTTTGGTTTGGGTATTTTAGGCGTTTGGTACGCCCTAGCATTAGGGCTTGCAGTCACAGCACTATCTGAGATTTGGCTTTTTAATCAAAGGGTTAACCGCTTACTTAATCCCGCATCACTCAAGGAGCAAAACGCATGACAAGGACAATGCTAAACCCCGCCCGCAAAGAAGTGATTGCGCTGCCTCCCTACGGGGCAGGGCAAACCATTGAGCAAGCAACAGCGCACAATCTGCACCCCAATATGATAAACCTGTCGGTCAATGAAAACCCTTTAGGGCCGAGCCCAGCAGCACTTAATGCATTTAAAGCACAGTTGCATACCGCTAGCTGCTATCCAGACAGTCAATGCACAGAGCTAAGCGAACGCCTAGCTACAAAACTTAACGTTGCTAAAGAACAAATTGTGATCGGTAATGGCTCTGAGGATGTACTCTCGATGCTCTGCAAGGCGTTTCTTAATCAAGGCGATAAAGTGTTAGTGGCCAAGCCTACCTTTGCACTGCATGGAATTTACGCCAATATGATGGGGGCAAAGGTCCTAGAAGTGCCGATGCAAAGCGATCTATCCTACCGAATTGATGATTGGCTCAATACTATTGCACACCATCCAGACTTAAAAATGCTGATGCTTGCCAATCCGTCCAACCCGGTTGGTTGTACGTTTGATGCCAAAAACCTACAGCGTATAATCGATGCCTGTCCACTCAATACGGTTATCGTCATCGATGAAGCATATTGCGAATATGCCCAAGGCCATAAAGAGTTTGTCGACAGTTTAGCACTACTTCAACTACAACCTCGTCCCTATGCGGTATTACGGACTTTTTCTAAAGCTTATGGTCTTGCAGGACTTAGAGTGGGTTACGGCGTAATAGCAAATGCACAATTAGCAGATTATCTACATCGCATACGTACACCTTACAATGTAAATCGACTGGCACAACTGGCGGCGATTGCTGTACTGCAAGATCCCGCTTATTTGGCAGACACAGTCACGCAAACAAACCGCGAAAGAGAAAAACTCAGCACCGCACTCACTGAGCTTGGGTATTTTGTCGCGCCAAGTCTAGCCAACTTTTTATTTATTGATGTAAAGCAGCCGTCTGCGCATGTTGCATCTTTGTTTCTGCAACAAGGAATAATGATAAAACCTTGGCTAGAATCTGGTTTTGATCATTTTGTCAGAGTAACTATCGGGCTTCCAGAGCAAAACCTTAGAGTGCTTGAAGCATTTAAACAATTATAAGTATCGCCCTCTGCGAGGGCTTTAAGCACAAACTGCCTGTTGATTTAAATAATCAAGCACTCGACTGTCGGCCTTATGCGTAAATAAGGTCGACTTTTCAGGAAAGTATTTGCCCGCTTTGGCGGCAGCAAATATATCTTCAATGTATGGATCTCGGCATGACACAGTGATCGTTAATGCGTCCTCGCTAGTCGTACTAATAGATGACGGAACAAGGCTCACAAACTGCGGTAGCTTGCACAAAGCCTGACGCAGCTGAGTTTGAATACGATAAGAGTCAGCATTATTTCCGTGTAAAGAAAAGTACCTCGTCTTGTCTTTATTCACAAGCGCGTAATCTGCTAGCTTTTTATCACATTCAACAATACCAAATTGCGCTAGATGCTTTACAAGGGTTTGCATGTGCAGAGGGGTTGAAATTTTGACTTGAAGCGTAAAACTTTTCACGACAACATCTTCTTTTGCTGTAAGCCAAACCATTAACTTTCTTTGAGATGAGTGTAACTGTTTGGCTGCAAATACCCGATGATGGCCATCTGCAATCAACCAATCTTGCTTGTTAGATAATAATTTATAAAGTTGCTGGTTTATGGAATCACATTTAATTAAATAAATACTGTGTTCGCTTTTATCGCTCTCATTTTCCCAGCTAGCTACTTTTTCACTCGCAGTGCGCCAAGCAAATAAATTTATATCAAGCGGGCCAATTAAGAGACTAGGAGGCAAAACAAACTGCTTTTGGGTAACGTATTTTTTTAGTTTCATCGCATGTGAAACACTAACAGACTCATGAGGTAATAACACATGGCTATTCAAGTCTGACAAGTCAAATTCAGTCAACACACCCGCAAGCAGAGAGTTTTTTTGAGACACCTCATAAATACAAAACGTCCGTTTATCGAATCCCATTAGACATTCATCCCTAAGCAATATTGATATAATATATCATATTAGAAATTTAGCCTAACAGGAACTACTTATAACTTATTTTTAACTCCATCAAGAGGTTGACCAATTTTTCCAGTAGTGGGGTTTGTTCATTGTCTTTATGATACGCAACAAACACATCACGGGACGTGTGGGCCACATCTTCAACATGATAAAGTTCACCCGCCTTTAATTGCTCCTCAACCAGTAGTTGAGGAATAAATGCACTGCCGCCGCATTTTAAAATTAAATCGAGTGCTATACGTCCTGTACTGGTTCTAAAGTATGGAGGTGCGTGGCCATTAAACTCACGTGCATGCCATAACGAAAAGGACGTTCCCCAATCAACATACACATACTGCTTATCGAAAAAGTTTTCACTATTTGCAGCTTCAAAGGCACTAACAGGAATGATTGGTAGTTCACATATTCGCTTAACAACAAGTTCATCCACCTTCGGAGGATCGAACAGCACAGCAAGATCTAATGTACGTTCTAGTAATAAACGAGTGCTTTCTTGCTGAGCCTTAACTTCAGCTACAAGTGACACACCAGGCATTGCAGAGACTATATTAGTAATACCGAACTGCAAAAATGCATCCCAAACATTTGGGGTGCCTGCTAGGCTAATTTGCTTGTGCATATTATCCGCCAGAGCTACGTCGACTTTTGCCCTTTGCATGCCAGTTATGATCATTTGTGCATGAGGCAATAATCGCTCGCCTGGTGCTGTTAATTGAATATTATTACGCTGACGAATAAATAAGTTAACACCTAGACCTTGCTCTAATTGTCGGATCCGAAAACTCACCGCAGACTGCGTAATATATAAATTCTCAGCTGCTTTGCCGAAATGGCGCGTGCGCACGACTTCAACAAAAGTCTTCAATAAATCGATATCCATTTTTTACCCTTACGATAAAAATAACTTGTTTAATAAAATCGACAACTTGATCCATACTCCTGCAAGAAATTAGGGCATGAGGATAAAGCCATGAGCATTGACATTTCATCACTTCGTCAGGCATTTGCAAGCCAACGTCAATTTTATGATGATCAAAATTTCCCACGCGGTTTTGGTCGTAGTGGTCACTTCACTTTGCTAGAAGCCGACATTCTCGAACAGCATGGTGTTATATTAAAGGGTTTATACAACAAAACCCTAGAACCACAAAATGAATTTCAAACTCAATTTGTACAAGTTGTTACAGGTAATTTAGAAGCCACTAATCCGATTGAGCGCGCTTGGATAAAATACCTTAAACAAACAACCTGCAAAACTAAGTTTCACACTTTATTTGGTCGTTCTCGAATTGCAAGTCCAACATCGCAGAGTGTTGAATATTATTCTGAGTCAGACAGCTTATAACGATTTGCTTTTTTACCCTTTTAGGGTTAAAACTTGTAATAACTTTTGTTTCGCCAATAAGTTATTACAAGGCAAGTTGTGACTCGAAGACTATTAATAATTGAAGATACGCCAACCATTGCGCGAGTGCAAAAGCATATCGCGCAAAAAGTTGGCTATGAAGCGGATATTGCCAGTTCTTTAGCAGAGGCAAAAGAGCTCATTAGCCAACACAGTTACTTTTGCGCTGTTGTTGATTTTATTCTTCCTGATGCGCCAACTGGCGAAGCCGTACCTTGTACCATTGCAGCCGACATTCCTACCATTGTGATGACTGGTAACCTTGATGAAACCACACGCAATATTGTTGAAAAACACCCTATTATTGATTACATCACTAAAGAAAATAAACAGGCATATCAATACCTAGAAAAGCAACTTGCTCGCCTACCTCGTAATGAGCAAATTCAAGTACTCGTGGTTGATGATTCTGCATCCACTCGCCACCATATTTGTAACCTGCTCACACGGCATAAATACCAAGTATTAGAGGCTGAAGATGGTGTGCAAGCATTAAAAGTCCTCGCTGAGAATCCAACCATTTCCGTTATTATCACCGACAACGAAATGCCGAATATGAACGGTGATGAGCTCTGTGTCGAGATTCGCCGTTTATACTCAAACGATGAAAAAGCAATTATTGGTATATCAGCACTTGATACATTGCATCTTTCAACACGCTTTTTAAAATCAGGTGCAGATGACTACCTGCGTAAACCATTTAATAGCGAAGAGTTTTATTGTCGGCTTAGCCAGAACGTCGACATGCTTGAGAATATTAAAACGATTCGTTTACAGGCAAACACTGACTATCTTACAAAACTCCCTAACCGCCGCTACTTTTTTGGTGAAGCAAATAGCCACTTAAAAGCCGCTAAACTTGCCAACAATCAAGTCTCTTTAGGAATGATCGATATAGATCATTTTAAAGCAATTAACGATAAATACGGCCACGATGCAGGGGATGAAGTTTTAAAAGGGCTAGCGCAATGTATGCAAACCTACTTCAAAGATAACCTTGTTGGTCGTTTTGGTGGTGAAGAGTTTGCGGTGTACTTTGCAGATCAAGACGCTGAAAAAGCATACCAACGATTAGAAAAATTTCGTCTCTTTGTCCAAAAGCACAGTACTGAATTTAGTAAAGATAAAATCGCCTTCACCTTATCGATAGGCTTTCATAATGGGCCTGTTTATAGCCTTGATGAACTTATAAAACAGGCCGACTTAAAACTTTATCAAGCCAAAGAAAGTGGCCGTAACAAACTAGTGAGTTAAGCTTTATACTGGCTTAGTTACGGCGGCTAGCTGTGCTTTTCGCTGCTTACGGCTTTGGCGATAAGAGTCCCAACTAAATAATGCCAACGCACTCCAAATACACGCAAATGTGACCACCCGCTCAGCATCAAATACTTCGCCATAAAACGCCACAGCAAGCACAAACATTAAACTCGGACCTATATACTGGAAAAAACCTAAGGTACTGTATTGCAAGCGCTTAGCTGCACCTGTAAAGCATAAAAGAGGTAAAGTTGTCACAACACCAGCACTGATCAGCAATAAGTTAATATGCCAATCATTAGCCGTAAAATCTGAACTTGTAGTCGGCACCATTAACCACCAGTAAATCAATGCAACAGGCAGTAAAATTAGCGCTTCGAGCAACAAACCTGGTAATGACTCAATAGGCAGCTTTTTACGTAGTAAACCATAAATAGCAAACGAGCCCGCCAATGAGAACGCAACCACAGGGAAAGAGCCAAAACTTACTAACTGTAACAGTACCCCGCACAAGGCTAAACCTACTGCAACACCTTGCCACTTACGTAAACGCTCCCCTAAAAAAAGCATCCCTAGTAATACATTTAAAAGCGGGTTTATGTAATAACCTAAGCTTGCATCCAGCATGTGGTTATTATTCACCGCCCAAATAAACAACCCCCAATTAAAGCCCAACAAGGTAGCGGTAACCACCAGCATAAACAGCAGTTTAGGCTGACTTAAAGCAACTCGAATTCGCTGCCACTGATGACGAACAGCAATAATAAGAAGTAAAAATAACACCGACCAAATAACACGGTGCATCAATATTTCAAAAGCAGAAATATCTTGTAGAAGCTTAAAATAAATGGGTGCTAAGCCCCACATAAAAAAGGCTAAACATGCAAAAATGACCCCTTTTCGCTGTTCGGTATTGGTAGGCATAAGTTAGGCTTTATTGATTAAAAACACTATTTTACGCCCCCTTTCTAACTGCGCAACTAAAACGGGTTAAATAAACCTTTTGGGCGCTCCACAGGCACTTACTCTCATCGTTGTTACTTCTTAAAAGGGACTAATTGTTGCAAAGTAACGCCTTGATATTAAGCCCCTGTGAAACATTGAATTCTGCATCTTGAGGTCGTTTGGGTATATTGCTAAAGACATCGCTATAAAAAAACACTAAAATGCTCGCGATGAATACCAATACCGCAACAACCAACACACCCATTCGCTCACCACAAGCCGTACTCAAACAAGTATTTGGTTACAGTGAGTTTCGTGATGGCCAACACGCTATTATAGCCGCCGCGCTAGACGGACAAGATTCGCTCGTGCTGCTTCCTACTGGCGGTGGTAAGTCATTGTGCTATCAAGTACCTGCTTTGATCCTTGATGGCGTCACAGTGGTCATTTCGCCACTAATTTCCCTCATGCAAGATCAGGTTGCACAACTTCGTGCCCTTGGTGTTCAAGCCGCTTATATTAACAACAGCTTGCCATTTGAAGAGCAACAAGCGGTGTATCAGCAACTGCATTATGGTCAAATTAAGCTTTTATATGTTGCACCAGAAAAAGTCTTACAGCCTGATTTTTTAGAGCGTTTGAGCCATCTCAAGCTAGCCTTATTTGCGATTGATGAAGCCCATTGTGTATCGCATTGGGGGCACGATTTTAGGCCACATTACTGTAGGCTCAATGAATTAAAACAGCGTTTTATGCATGTGCCCATGATGGCCTTAACTGCCACAGCAGACAAAGCAACGCGCTACGATATTATTGAACAGCTCCAGCTTAATCACCCATACGTGCATACAGGCAGTTTCGATAGACCCAATATTCGTTACACCATTGAAGAAAAGTTCAAACCGATGGTGCAACTACTTCGTTATTTAAAAGAACAGCAAAATCAGAGCGGTATAATTTACTGCACCAGCCGAAAACGGGTTGATGATGTGGCTGAAAAGCTCGCTGACGCAGGATTTAATGCCGCGGCTTATCATGCAGGTATGAGTAACGAGCAACGCCAATTTGTACAATCGGGCTTTGCTCGTGACGATATTCAAATTGTGGTCGCCACCGTTGCGTTTGGAATGGGTATCAACAAACCAAACGTGCGATTTGTAGTGCATTACGATATTCCAAAAAGCATTGAAGCCTATTACCAAGAAACAGGCCGTGCTGGTCGTGATGGCCTTGCAGCAGAAGCGATTATGTATTTTGATCCGGCTGATATCGGCCGCGTACGCCGCTTTTTTGAAGATATTGAGGACGAGCAACGTCGCCGTGTTGAAGAGCAGCGCTTTAACGCTATGGCCAGCTTTGCCGAAGCACAAACCTGTCGCAGACAAATCTTGCTCAATTACTTTAGTGAATACAAACGCGAAACGTGTGGCAACTGCGATATCTGCCTAAATCCACCAAAAAGCTTTGACGGTACACTGGTTGCCCAGCAAGCACTATCCTGTGTTTACCGTGCTGAGCAACGCTTTGGTATTGGTTATATTGTTGAGCTGTTGCGCGGCGCTAACACCAGTCGTATCCGTGATAATAATCACCACCAGCTAAGCACCTATGGGATAGGTAAAGATCACAGTGTGGAGTTTTGGCTGAGTATTTTAAGGCAGCTTATTCATCAGGGTTTATTGAGCCAAGACATCACGCAAGGTTCTTCGCTTCGTTTAACCGAAGCTGCACGCGCAGTGCTTAAAAGTGAATATGCCCTACAGCTGGCAGAACCCCGCCTTCAAGCGAAACACGTATACCAAGATAAACTCGCTCAATTCAATTACGATAAAAAGCTGTTTGCGCGGCTGCGTGCTCTACGTAAGGAGCTTGCAGATGCAGACGATGTGCCGCCTTATGTAGTTTTCAATGATAAAACCCTTGCTGAAATGGCGCAGCTAATGCCAACCAATGACAGTGAGTTTTTGAAAGTATCGGGTGTTGGTTTTACAAAGCTTAACAAGTACGGGGCACCGTTTTTAAATACCATTCGCGATTACCTCGCAGCCAACTAGGGTAAGTATGACTGAACTTTTATACGATGCTGAACATCAAGTTATTATCATCACGCCAAGCGAACATCCCACCGATGAAGACTTTGCGTTATGGGCTACACTTTTCCTGCACGCTCCAGCTATTCAAACCGCTGACTTTGATGCAGGAGCTGATCGACATAGAGTAAGGTTTCACTTTACAGATCATAGTTTTAATCTAAACTTTGAACATTACAGTGAAAGTATTTGGATTAACGCCGAAGGCGTTGAAGCAGCAGCCTTATTAGCTGACCTTTATCAGTATTTAGTTATGCAGTTACAATAATAAGCTAGACTTTTTTCTGCGCTTAGTATGTAGTATCTGTATAAGACATAAACAACTAAGGGTGTAAATGGGATTTAAGCAGTCGCACTTTGTTGCTCGGTTAACGACATTACTGACAGTAAGCATGGCAGCAAGTGCATATGCGCAGCAGCTACCTAGTGATGATAACAATTATTGTCAAAACCAACGTACGCTTAAATCACAAGATAACAACCTACGTCGCCAACTTGATACCGACAACCCACTCCCTGAAGCCGCCGAAAATCGTAAAATTGTTGCTGTTGAGCTTGAGCAACTTAATGTCTTCAACACTGAACTTGAAGAAGAAGATAACTTTTTATTTCGCTTTGCAAACCGCGCGCACATGACAACGGAGCCTGAGGTTATTCATAGCGTTTTACTGTTCAGTGAAGGCGATACTTATAACCCTCGTAAGCTACTAGAATCAGAGCGGCTCCTACGTAAGCAAGGCTACCTATATGACGCACGCATTCACGCTAACCTTGATTGCGATGGTAATGTTCGTGTGAAGGTCGTGACGCGTGATTTATGGACTTTGCTTCCTGAAATAAGCTTTAGCCGCAGTGGCGGTGAAAACGAATCGAGTATTGGTTTTCGTGAATCTAACTTTTTAGGATGGGGTAAACGCGTTTCTTTCTCGCGCACGCGTGATGCTGATCGTACCGGTTATTTATTCGTATATGATGATCCTAATATTCTATCTAGCCGTTATCGAGGGCGTATTGAATACTCAGACAACGATGATGGTAAACGCCACTACATAGATTTAAGTTATCCCTTTTTCTCAATAGATACTCCTTACAGCTATGGTTTTACGAGTTACTCTGACCAGCGTCGTGAGTCGCTATATTACCGCGGTGATGTTGTTAGCGAATTTGAACAAAAAACGATTTTAAATAGGGCCTACTTTGGCCACTCACGTCATTTTGCAAATAATTGGACTCAGCGCCTTAGCATCGGGTTTGAAAACCGGGAAGATACCTTTGCAGCCATTCCTGAAACACATTTACCGATCGCCAATGATCGTAACGTAAGTTACCCCTATATTCGTGGCCAGTGGTTTGAAGACCATTTTGTTAAAGTGAGAAATTTTGACAGTATCTACCGCACCGAGGATCTTAATTTAGGCTGGAATATTAGTGCCTTACTGGGCTATTCAAGTAAAGATATAAGTGATGATGCCAGCCGCACCATTTACTCGCTCTCTTTATCTAAAGCGCATTACACTGGTGATAATCAACTATGGCGTTTCAAAGCAGACATTGATGGCTATTGGAATGAAGAGCAAGACGATGTTGAAAACTTAATAACCAGTTCACAAGTTCAGTACTACTTAAACACCAGCATACAACAAACTTGGTATGCAAAAGTGCGTCTGCAATATGCAAAAAACCTGACCGCAGATAAGCAACTAACCTTAGGGGGCGAGAATGGTTTACGCGGTTACCCTTTGGATTACCAAGTAGGTGATCGCAGCTTTCTAGTAACATTAGAAAAACGCTATTATTGGGAATATGACTTACTACAATTATTTAAAGTCGGCGGTGCAGCCTTTTACGATATAGGCCGTGCTTGGTATAACGATAAAGACAATGGCTCCAACGGCAACGTATTACAAAACGTCGGAGTTGGGCTTCGCTTAGCCCCAAGTCGCGCAAATGCAGGCACGGTTATTCACCTCGATATTGCTGCGCCAATTAACAAACAAGATGATGATATTGACTCAGTGCAGTGGCTCGTCACCGTTAAAAATACTTTTTAAAGTACTGTTTTTCACAGCCTAAAACGCTAAAATTGGTGCGTAAATCTTTAACTTAGGAACCCGTTTGGACTTCGTCGAACTTTTTAATGAGCAATACCATTTAATCGTCACAATCATCGCGATTTTGCTTTACCCGTTGCTTCGTAAAACCACGAAAAAGCTGTTGCTTAAAGCAATCAAAGGAAAAGCCGATCCTCATCGTGAATACCGCGCAGAGCTCCTACTAAATATTATTCTAGCCATTGTTATGCTGTGCTTAGTATTAGTTTTTTGGGGGATCGAGTTGCGTGGTTTGTTAGTGCTTGGCTCCTCAATTTTTGCCATGCTCGGCGTTGCACTGTTTGCTGCATGGTCACTTCTTAGTAACTTAACAGCCTTTTTACTCATGTTCATTCAAAACGACTGCCGTGTTGGCTATTGGGTAAGAGTGATTGATGGCGCAAACTTTCTTGAAGGTCGCATTACTGAAATGGGATTAATGAATGTTGTGCTTGAACACGTTGATGGGCATAAAGTTATTTACCCTAATAACATCTTTGTTACCCGCCCTGTGATGGTGCTCAACAAAGCCCCTGCCCCAACGAAAACAGCATCGACAAAACGTATTCTAGGCCCCAAAAAATAAAGCCGCATCTGCGGCTTTGAATCACACTAAAACTGTCTAATTTCAAACAGCCACGATTTAACTTAGCGACCTTGCTCTTTATTTACTTTAGCAATAAAGGCTTTTAGTTCATCAAGTTGCGGTTCAATACCTTGCTCATTATGCCACTCAAACCACTCTTCAACATCAGACACAACATAATGATGCACTTTCAAACAAAGTTCACTATTCTTTAGCCATACATCAGGTGAGCGTGTTGGCGAATACTTATACCAAGAGCAGTAAGTGTAACCATGGTTTTTTAAGTTTGCTTCGATATAAAAGCTACAAATAATTGAAAAAGCCACATACAAGGGAACACCATAAAGCAATGACTTTATTAGATGTTTAGCAGTTTTATTATTTTCTTTCCCTAACAACTTTTGAACACCGCCTATAATAGCAATAATAGGAAATGGTACTAAAAAAACAGCTGGAGCTAGGTAACCAACCTCACTAATGTAATATAGCTCATCATTAATAATTAAATGATTTTTCACACCTACGTAAGTACCATACATGTATCCATAAGCCAAAAGCAGCAATAATATAAATGTCAAACATATAATTACTTTTTTATTGAATTCAAAATCTGAAAAATTTCCTTCAGATTCTTTTCCCCTAAAAAACAGCATGAAGTTCCTTTTTAGATAGAATTATATTCTTATATTTTAACGACCTTGCTCTTTACGCGCTTTAGTAATGAATACTTTAAGTTCATCAAGTTGAGGTTCAATACCTTTATTGTCATGATATTCAAACCATTTCTCAACGTCTAAAGCAACAATTGCACCCTCTTTCAAACAAAAACGGCTATCTTTTAACCACACATCAGGTGAGCGCGTCGGGGAAAATTTATACCAAGAGCAGTAAGTATAACCATGCTTTTTTAAGTTTGCTTCTATGTAAAAACTACAAACAAATATAGAAACAAAAAACAAGGCTATACCAATAGTTGAAGTTTTTATCATAAATTTAAATGTTTGATCGATTTTATAATTAAAAACTTTCTGAATAATTGCGACAACCATAAAAAATGGAAAAGGTAAAAAGAATATCGCGGGTGCTAGCAGGCCAGTCTCGCTAATATAAAAACGTCTTGAGTCCAGAAGTAAATGCTTAAAAACACCTATGTATGATAAATACAATAAAGTGGCTGTAAATATTGAAAAGAGTAAGAAACTAAACAAATGTAAAAACTTAGCTTTTAAAGTAAGTTCTTGAAACTTTTCATCTGATTTTTCCCACTTTAAAATTAGCATTCTCATCCTCTATCCAAATTAATATCTATAAAAGGTACACCGAATAACTGATGTAAATATTTAAATAAGTTATTATTATTATTGCGATCAAAATTGACCTTTTGAGGATTAATTTTAATTAAACCTGCAATTACCTTTTCTTCCATGTCTCTCAAGCTAAGAGTTAAAATATTTACTAATTGATCTATTTCACTTTTAAAAGCAATTGACAAAAGAGTAGCCCCACCCCCAACGATTACTACCACTATTAAAGGTGCCGCAGTGACCCCTGCAACAACAGCTCCTAATGTTTGCAATCCCATCAATGCTAACCCAGTAACAGCTATAGTTGCCGCAACAATTGCCATATCGACAGCAACACCGGCAACAAAATCATGCCATGTTTTTTCGTCCCTAAGAACCTGATCTAAGGCATGAAAAGTAACTGATATAATCAAAGTAACAATAAACCCGCCCTTCATTGACTTTGCCGCTTCTAACCTGCCCACACCAACTGTAAATAACTTTGGATTACTTGCTAAGTATCGGGTCCCTGTTAAGTGTTCACGAATACGTGGGTATGAGTCTATAATTATGGCTGGCGAGCCGTTATACACTTTGATTTTAAACTTGCCGAACACATTTCCCTGCTGTTTAAGTGCTGCAGCTAGTACAGTAAGCGATCTTACATCATCAAACAAAGGATATAAGCCTACACCGAACTTTAAATCACCTTTAATTCTTTCCCATTTATTAGATACAGAGTTATATTCTTTTAACTGCGCATCAATCCAATCAACAGCTTGTGCACGAGAATACCCTTGTTTCATTTTTACAGAAATAATGTAGTCAACAAACTCCGCTGAGTTCATGATTAACATTGTATGATTATTACTGGCGAGTATGTTTTGAATTTGTTGTTGGCGCTGCCTTTGAGCAATTGCGCGACGAGCATGTGCAGACATCGTAATTTCCTTATAAATTGACTAATTCCATTGGTCTCTATTCCATTGGTCTCTATTTTAAACACTAAAGAAGTTAATTCAATGCCTGATTAATCAGAAATGTCTGTAATTAACGCTTATCTCAAATAATAAAAGCCGCAAATTGCGGCTTTTAAAGTAAAAGATTAACAGCTATTAGTTATTGAGTTCAGCCGTTTTTAGCTCGTCTTCAATATCGCTTATTTCATCAATAAAGGTTTCGAGCTGTTGCTCTACAAGGCTATTAGCATGGGCAAAGTAAGCTAAATGAAACACTGCATCCCCTTCGTTTACAAGTGGCATCGTTTGCTGGCCAATAACAATACCACTGCGGGGGGCCAGTAGCTCAAGCTCAGCATCACCTAATGGACTACTGATATAAGCGAGCACTTGCCCTTTCATCACTCGCTCACCAAGGGATACTTGCGCACGGACAATACCATCCACTTCGGCACGTATCCAGCTCGTCGAGCTTGCAATCACTGGCTCAGGAAGCTTTTTAGCACGCTTGCCACGCACCATTTTTAAATGGCGCATAACATAATCAACCCCTTGCACGCCTGCGGCAATGGCAATTGGGTCAAAGCGCAGTGCCTCTCCCGCTTCATAAGTGATAACAGGAATGCCTAAATTGGCCGCTTCACTACGCAATGAGCCATTACGCAGTGAGGCGTCAATCACTGCCGGCGTACCAAATGCTTTAGCCATAGCTGCAGTCTCGGGGTCACTTAAGTTGGCTCTGATCTGTGGCAAGTTAGTACGATGGATTGCGCCAGTATGTAAATCAATGATATGCGTACAATGCACTGCTACTTGAGTAAAAAACGCATTCGCCATACGCCCTGCTAACGAGCCTCGTGTTGAACCAGGAAAACTACGATTCATATCACGGCGGTCAGGTAAGTAACGCGACTTATGGATAAAGCCAAATACATTCACAATCGGTACAGCAATAATGGTTCCACGCAATTGCTCTGGGTCGATTTTAGCAAGTAACTGTCTTACAACTTCAACCCCGTTTAACTCGTCACCATGAATTGCAGCACACACCATTAGCACAGGCCCTTGCTGCACTCCATTTACAACTTCAATCGGAATATTCAACGGTGAGTGGGTATAAAGCTTTGCAGCCTCAATCGAAAACGCTTTGCGTTCTCCAACCCCAACAGTATCACCCAAAATTGAAAACGGTGTATTTTTCTTAACCTTTGCCACGCACTGTTCCTTTTAATAGAGCGCTTACATGATTTATGGGTAAAGGCCTAGCCTTTACCACGCGTTGCTGTTCTTTTTGATGCCGCTGTTTTTTCAATAAACTCGACAATCATGCCAGCAATGTCTTTACCTGTTGCAACTTCAATGCCTTCAAGGCCTGGTGACGAGTTTACTTCCATCACCAATGGACCACGTGCAGAGCGAAGTAAATCAACGCCCGCTACATTCAAGCCCATTGCTTTAGCTGCTGCAACAGCGGTTTTTCTTTCTTCTGGGGTAATACGCACCAAAGTCGCGCTACCACCACGGTGTAAGTTAGAACGGAATTCACCTTCTTGCGCCTGACGTTTCATCGCCGCAATCACTTTATCACCTAATACAAAACAGCGAATATCCGCACCGCCCGCTTCTTTGATGTACTCTTGCACCATGATATTGGCTTTTAAACCCATAAACGCTTCGATTACACTTTCTGCCGCTTTACGTGTTTCAGCTAATACCACGCCGATACCTTGTGTACCTTCAAGTAACTTGATTACAACAGGCGTACCACCTACCATGCTTAGTAAGTCTTTTACATCATCAGGTTTACTCGCAAACCCTGTTACTGGCATGCCTACGCCTTTACGTGACAATAGTTGTAATGAACGTAACTTATCTCGTGAGCGAGTAATTGCGACTGATTCGTTCACAGGGAATACACCCATCATTTCAAATTGGCGTAATACTGCGCAGCCATAAAAAGTCACTGATGAACCAATGCGCGGTACAATTGCATCAAAATCTTTTAAATTTTCACCGCGGTAATGTATTTCAGGTTGCTCTGAATTGATGTTCATATAACAACGTAGTGCATCAATCACTTTTACTTCATGACCACGCTGCTCAGCAGCTTCAATCAAGCGACGTGTTGAATATAAATTTTGGTTGCGTGATAAAATACCAAGTTTCATAGTTAAAAACCTTAACTGATAAACTCATACACGTAAAAACGTGTGATAAGTCCTTTTCTATAATAAATGAGATAAAGCCGGATCAACGACTATGCGGTTTTCCATTGCTGTACGCCCTAACAACATTCTAAACTTCATTGTTGAACGGTTACTTAAAGTCACCCTTACAGGCCAGCTTTGGTTTCCTGCGACTAATTTTGTTTCGATAAAGTAGCGAAGTTCGCGCTGACCACTTGAGCTGGTCACATACTTACGCTCAACAACTTTTGCGCGGCACTCTACTATTGTTTCTTCATCGTCTTGTAAAGGGTGGGTTGAAAATTTCACCCAGTTCTCACCATTTTCTGAAAACTCTTCAACATCAAAAGCATGAATACACGAAGTACGCGCACCAGTGTCCACTTTCGCTTTGATCTTATCAATTCCCAGTTCAGGTAAGCTCAACCATTCGCGCCAGCCAACAATAATTTTTGCAGTCATTAATGTGCCCTCTATAAAAAAGTGTCTTATACGCTACAGAGCTAGAAACACCAACGAAATATATTTATCCCCTCGATAAATCGATTTAATTGACGTAGGCTAAACTATAATCAACTATATCGCACTATTTGTAAAACGAGAGTTCAATATGATCAATGGGTTACTTCATGTCTTAATTTTAGACGAGCAAGGCGGTGCGCGTGCTATTGACAATAGTACTGAGCTGCAAAATTGGCAACCCGAACACGGAAAACTTTGGGTTCATATGGATTATAGTCAGCCTGAGGCGATTCAGTGGCTTGAAAGCAGTAATCTATTAACTGATTACGAATTAGCATCATTGACAGCAGATGAGACACGCCCGCGCCTGACTAAAGTAACCAATGGCACTATGCTGTTTTTGCGTGGCGTTAATCTAAATCCTGCGCAAAGCCCTGAAGACATGGTGTCTTTACGTTTATTCATTAATGAAAACATCATAGTGACAACTCGCAAACGTCGTTTGCTCTCTGTACAAGATGTTGTTGCGTCATTTAATGATAGTAACGGCCCCTGTTCAATCTCTGAATTAGTGTGTGATTTGGCACAAAATTTAACATCACGCATGCAAGGTGTGATTGATAGTCTTGATGACACGTTAGATATTTTTGAAGATGAAATTGACGAACCAAATAAAGGCTTTGATAACCAAGCGTTAGCGCAAATGCGTCGCCAAACCATTGCTCTAAAACGCTATTTAAGGCCACAAAAAGAAGCCCTTATCACTTTATTAAACAATAAGTACAAGTGGTTAGATGAAGATGATAAAGCACGTTTAAACGAAACAACCAACATGTTAATTCGCTTTTTAGAAGAGCTAGACAGCTCAATTGAGCGCGCGCAAATCATTCAACAAACTATTGCTAATCAAGTGTCTGAGCAACTTAATCAACGTATGTATGTGATGTCGGTTGTCGCGGCACTTTTCTTGCCACTGGGCTTTTTAACAGGCTTATTAGGTGTGAATGTTGGCGGTATACCAGGTACTGAAAACCCCTATGCATTCAGCGTATTTTTAATATTTTTAGTCGTGCTTACTGTCGGTATTGGCATTTACTTTAAAAATAAAAAGTGGCTCTAACTAAGGTTAAACAACAACTACTGAAGTAATTAAATCAAGGCGAACGTTATGTTCGCCTTTTGCAGTTGTAATAATTAAGTGTTCACCATCGGGGTATATTATTTTCAAATTTACTGCTTTGCCCTGAAGCTGCTCACCAGAATGTAATGTGATCAACAACTCAGCGTTTTGCATACACCAAAGCTCATATTGATCGTAGTCAGTACAAGGTATTGGACTATAAGTCATATTTTTATCTTTAAAAGAACACAAGTTCGACTAGTGTAGAAAATAATAACAGTATCAGCAAACCACATTCTCACTCACAAGCTAGCCGACTATTTGACTTAGGTAGCCAAAATTAAAGAGCTAACTAGTAAGTTTAAAATGCGTATCACATTTTAAAGTTAATCAACTCGAAAACTAATCGTTACAATATTATACGTGCTATCAACCTGATTACCGGCAACGACAGCCTTTCCTTCAACAGGGTAATCACTGGAAATAATGTAGGTTCCTTTCTCTTTATTGGTAACAGTTAATTGCCCTTTTTTATCGGTTGTTATTTTTAATTGCTGGCTAGGCGTTTGCACTAATACAGCATGATCAACAACAGGGTTATTTTTATAAACAAGTGTAAAGGTGTTCCCGTTTGCTTGGCTTGGCACGAACTCAAGCTCTTGTTTAGCTTTGGTATCTTGACGGCCAGCCTTAGCAAAAAGCTTAGCCGCTTGGAGCTTATCCGCCTCTTGTTCTGAGGTTTTCTCCATTTTCCAAGGTTCCCATAAATCATCTATAAAAGCTCTTACATCACCTTGCTCTTTTACCTCAGCTAACCAATAGTTTTGGTGTTGAGTAAGCGCTAAAGTCGACTGACTATCATTAACAAATACCTGTGCATTTTCTAGCCCTGCAATACTATCGCCAGATTCAGGTTCACCAGGCTCTCCTAAATACAGTTTTATATCATCGCCTTTTGCAGACTTTACCAACCAAACTTCATGTGCATTTGCAAAACTACTGCCGATAAGTGCAGTAATAAAAAGTAAATTCTTTAAGCTGTTCATTAAGTTTCCTTTTAAGCTTTAATGGTGTGTCTATCAACATAAAACGCAGTTTGAAATCAACAGTACAAGAGAAACTAAGTACACTTGCGTATAGCTATGCCGAAACAAAGTTAACAGTAATGATTATCAATTAAATTTGCAATTAAAAAGGAAATTTAAAGTATTTTAAGTAACAGACTTAAACGCAGGAACATAAAATACAAATAAGTTTAATGAATTACTTATAAGGGATGATGTTTGAACAGGCTTAAATATGCAGCTTTACTATCGTAAGTAAGTAGTTTGATGGAGGAATGATAAGTTTAAAAAGGAAATAAATAGCAGAGCAAATGGCGCTCTCGGCAGGGATCGAACCTGCAACTTAGCCTCCGGAGGGCCACGTGATATCCATTTCACCACGAGAGCACATTTGTCGTCATCAATACTGACTCGCGATATCAGCATGACAACTCGGCAATGATAATGGCATCTTGCCTTAAATGCTAGCATCTAAAGCCCTATATGCTTATAAATTCAGCAAATTGCATTAAAACACTTCACATTCGGGCAGAACCACGGTATTAACGTATACTTAATAAATTAAATAACAAATGGCACTCATTGCCGTGTAAGGGGAATTTGAATATGAGTTTAATGTCTACAGAGCAAGTTGCAGAATTTTTAGGTGTAAAAGTCGAACGTGTTAAACGACTTGCTCGCGAGCATTTACTAATCTCGAAATCACAAGATGACAAAGGTGAGCCTTTATTTGAACCAGAAGATGTAAAAAAGTATAAAGAACTCGCCGAACGAATTGGCGGCCTTTAATTTTTTACTTCCTTAATAAAGTGGTTAAGCTGTGTAAGCAGTGGCGCCACTTTATCCATTGCACCGCGTTGTTCATACCAACAAATACACAATAGTAAAAATACAGCATGAAACGCAGCGAGCTTTTCAAGCGATAAGTTGAATTCACGGTGTTCGCACACAAGTGATTGGTAGTTTCTAAGTAACTGCAGTTGCTGCGAATCATTGAGTCCAAAACTCACCACCAGCGCAGCCAAGTCAAAATAAACATCATTACTTTTGGCATATTCAAAGTCGATTAAAAACATGCCCGATTCGTTCACTATGATATTTTCTTTTACCAAATCGTTATGGCAAAAGCCCATATCTTTTGGCGCAGCAGCAATGTACGCGAGCGATTGTCCAATTAAACTCGCATGCTGCTGATACCGTGCTGTTTGCCGGTAGTAGTTAATTTCATAGGCAATATCCATGGGCTCGGTTAGCACTGGGTAGCGATGCAAATTAACTAAATCAGGTAATAAACTGCTACAAAACTCACCGCTTGCTATGCTACCCGCCACGTAGTCAAAAATGGCAGTATCAGTTGCCTGCTCTAACCAAAGCGGTGCTGGGCAGCAACTTTGTTTAGCAAAATGCGCTTGCGCAGCTAGCCCTATCGCCGGCCAGTGGTCGCGATAATGCTTAACTAAGAAAGCCTTGGTTGATGTTTTTACTAGGTAGTTATCATTGCTTAATCCCTCGACCAACGGGCTAATTGAGGTAATCGTTAAGCTAGAGTTAAAGCGCGTAAATAGCGCATGAATTTGTTGCTCTGTTTTCATTATAACTGTGCAAGTGGCTTAGC
Organism: Pseudoalteromonas sp. L1; assembly: GCF_021728095.1. Lineage (NCBI taxonomy): Bacteria > Pseudomonadati > Pseudomonadota > Gammaproteobacteria > Alteromonadales > Pseudoalteromonadaceae > Pseudoalteromonas > Pseudoalteromonas sp. L1. The sequence goes on from NZ_JAKKCT010000004.1 coordinate 110,499, forward strand.
TTGATGTTGCTCGTATTCTTCATACCAAGTTTTAAAGCCCCACGCCGCCATAACCGTATAAAAAACAAATAAAACGAGTGTTGGGTAATACCCTTTTTCAAAGTACAGGTACATTGATGCAGCATCAATCACAATCCAGTATAACCAATTTTCGAGCACCTTTTTAGCAACCAAATAAGTCGTAACAACAGCAAAACAGGTTGTAAAACTATCAAGGTAGGCAAAATCAGCATGGGTATAATTAGCCATTACAAAGCCAATAATCACAGAAATTAATGAGGTTAAAAGCAAGATAACAGCATGTCTTTTTAACGACCATGAAATAATCGGTAGATGATCTTTATTATTCATCCCTCGACGCCAGACCATCCACCCATATACCGCCATATACATATAATAAAAATTAAGTAGCGACTCCATCAAAAGTGCGCCATTCCAATACATTACGGTATAAATAAAGGTACTTATAAAGGCGGCTGGCCAGCACCATAGGCTTTCTTTAATCGCAAGTAGTAAATACGCCATTGACAGTGCAACTGCAATATATTCCCAAAGAGACATCGCAGTAAATCCTGCAAACGTGTCTGTCAAAAAATCCATGCTTTACTGTAACCTTGTGGTATTAATCATCGCTAGGCGATAAATCGCCATGTAAAAACTTACACACAAAAATCGCTTTGCCAAACTCTTCATAAGAACGTTTGATTTCAGTATTCAATACAGACATCACTAAATCATAATCACCAAAAATCTGAGTAGACAAGGTATTGGTGATTACTTTAAGCCCTTCATAACTGTTTACACGGTCAATAAAACCTTTGATAAATGGAATGTAGTCTTGATGTAGTGGGTACTTACTGATCTCTACTGAAAGTTTCATTATGATTTACCGAGTCTTTGAAAAGTATGGCATTGTAACCCGCTTATACTAACAAGTCATGGCTATGGCTAGTTTTTAGTGTAAAATCAGCCCCGATAAACTTTGAGGATTCATTATGGCACGCCGCATCACTTACAAATTTAAAAACCAACCTCGCGAAATCAATTTTGCTAAAGATAAATACCGCGATATGTACCATGCGATTGCAGCGGCTGAAGGTATTGATTTAACGAGTTATTTAAAAATGGAGCAGCAAGTCGAAATGACTTCAAAAGGCTCCTCAGCAGTGCGTAACTTTCGTGATCAAGAGTTTGCACGAATGGGATTTAGCGACGTGTATTTCATTAAAGAGTAACTACAAGGTTACTCTTGATACTCGTAGCTTACGCGTGGGGTAATATTACACAGTAACTCATAAGGAATGGTTGTCGCGCATTGGGCAACTTCTTCAACGGGAAGCTCAGGCCCCCACATGATCACTTCATCACCCACTTTGATGTTGTCGAGGTTATCACCAATATCAACCGTGATCATATCCATCGCCACACTGCCAACAATGCCGTAGCGTTGTGATTTAATAACGACCGGTGTGCCCTGCTCTGCGTGTCGTGGATAACCATCACCATACCCCATCGCGACCACAGCAAGCTTGGTTGGTTTATCGCTGTGCCAACGACCGCCATAACCAACACACTGATTCGCGTCAACATCACGAATCGCAATAACACGGGTTTTTAAACGCATCACAGGTTCTAAGCCATGTTGTTGACCAATACTATTTAGCATAGGCGACACCCCATACAGCATCAGCCCTGGTCGAACCCAGTCACCATGTCCGTTAGGCCATGCGATAATGCCTGCGGAGTTTGCCAAGCAATGACGCTGACCTTTTCCTGCAACCAAGCCATCAAACAAAGCAATCTGCTGCGCAGTTTTATCATCGTTAATATCATCAGCACATGAAAAATGAGTCATCAACTTAATGTTATTGTGCGCATTTTTACTGGCTTTTAGGCGGCTATAAAACCCTTCAAACTGTGACGGTGAAATACCTAAACGATGCATGCCGGTATTCACTTTTAACCAACATGCAATAGGCGCATCTAACTGTGCTTCTTCAAGCACTTTTAGCTGATTTTCATCATGAATAATGGTTTGAAAGTTATTCGCTAAAAGAATGGGTAAATCATCTTTATGAAAAAAGCCTTCAAGCAACACTATAGGTTTTGTCAATCCACCGGCACGAAGCGCTAGCGCTTCGTCAATACGTGCAACCGCAAATGCATCCGCATCATTTAAGTATTGGGCGATTTTAACTAAGCCATGACCATAAGCATTCGCTTTTAATACAGCCATTACTTTGCAATCAGGAGCAAAGCGCTTCACCTGTGCTAAATTGTGAGCAAGCGCTTTTAGGTTAATTTCAGCAATGGCTAAACGCATTAATATTCATCATCCATTGCAGGACCCGCGTAGTTATCAAAACGCGAGAATTGACCTTGGAAGGTTAAACGTACTTTACCGATCGGGCCGTTACGTTGCTTACCTATGATGATTTCGGCCACGCCTTTTTCTGTACTGTCTTCGTTATATACTTCATCACGGTAAATAAACATGATTAAGTCGGCATCCTGCTCGATTGAGCCCGATTCACGTAAGTCGGAGTTGATTGGGCGTTTATCGGCACGTTGCTCTAGGGTACGGTTAAGCTGCGATAGTGCAATAACCGGACATTGCAGTTCTTTTGCCAGTGCTTTTAGTGAACGTGAGATTTCAGCAATCTCTAAGGTACGGTTATCCGACAAGCTTGGCACACGCATTAACTGCAAGTAATCGACCATGATCATACTAATACCGCCATGGTCACGAGCAATACGGCGCGCACGCGAGCGCACATCCGTTGGTGTTAGACCCGATGCATCATCAACATACATCTTACCTTTTTCCATCAACAAGCCCATGGTTGACGACAGGCGCGCCCAGTCGTCGTCATCAAGCTGACCGGTACGAACCTTAGTTTGGTTAATACGGCCTAGTGATGCCAGCATCCTCATCATGATTTGCTCTGACGGCATCTCTAGTGAGTAAATAAGTACTGGCTTATCTTGTGTCATTGCAGCGTGTTCCGCTAAGTTCATCGCAAAGGTGGTTTTACCCATCGATGGACGTGCCGCCACGATAATAAGGTCTGAAGGCTGCATACCCGCCGTCATTTTATCTAGATCGGCATACCCCGTACTAACACCTGTTACACCATCTTGCGGCGACTGGTAAAGTTCTTCAATCTTATCAACAGTTTTTTCTAGAATACTGTGTAAGCTTTGTGGGCCTTCAGTGCTTTTTGTACGCTGCTCGGCAATTTTGAATACTTTACTTTCAGCGAAGTCGAGTAAGTCATGGCTGGTACGCCCTTCAGGGCTAAAACCGGCTTCGGCAATTTCGTTTGCAACACCAATCATCTCACGGATAACAGCACGTTCACGCACGATATTCGCGTAGGCATCAATGTTTGCCGCACTTGGTGTGTTCTTCGCTATTTCAGCAAGGTAGGCGAAACCACCTATACTGCTTAACTGATTGTTTTTTTCTAAATTTTCAGAAATAGTGATTAAGTCAATTGGATCACCACCTTCAGCAAGGCTCACCATAGCTTCAAAAATCAGCTTATGGGTGCGGGTATAAAAATCCTGTGCAACCACTAACTCAGCAACACGGTCAAACGCTTGATTATCAAGCATTAAACCACCTAAAACAGATTGCTCAGCTTCTATTGAATGGGGAGGGACTTTTAAGGTATCGACTTGCTTATCTGGTTTGGCCATAACATCACAAAACTAAAATTGAATGGCTCTATTCTATCGACTTGCAAAGGCTGTGCAAATAGTAAAGCGGGAAAACTTCCCGCTTTATTGTAATTGAGTGAAATATTGTAATTGAGTGAACTGTAATCGTTATTTCTGTTTACGAAGTTCAATACGCCCGCTAATGGTATCCATTTCGATATCAGCATCCCCACCGTTAATACTAAATTCTAAGTCGCTAGATGGGCCGTATTTCGCTTTAGTCGCTTTGTCACTACTGAGCTCATTTACAATTTTACCGTTAGCATGCGCTTCAATTTCAAACTTTGCCGATACATCAGTTGGGAAGTAAAACTCCGCATCACCACTAACTGATTCAAAACGAATATTGGCATCTTCAAGCAGCTTATTGATGTGAACTTCTGCTTCACCGTTTACGGTATTGATACGCAGCTTTTTAATTGCATCAAAAGCAAAGTCGATATCACCGTTTACGTTTTCAAGACGCACATCTTGCGCTTTGGTCTTTGACTTAATATCGCCATTCACCGCGGTAAAGCGTAACGCACCTTGCGAGTTTTTATCGTTAATTTCGCCATTGACGGTTTCAAAGCGAATATCTCCGTTCAGGTCATGAGCATTTACATCCCCATTGACCGTTTCAAAGCTCATGTTGCCACTTATATTGTGCACTGTAATATCGCCATTGACGGTATCGATCTCAGCGCCCGCTTCAAGCTCTTTGGCACTGACCGTTACATTCACCCCAGCAAACTCAAGCTCACTGCTTTTTGGCATGTAAATAGTTAAACGAGAACCATCACCATTATTCCAACCACCTAAGTTACGCGGCATTTTTACGATAAATTCAACACGGCTGCCTTCAACCTCTAAACGATAACCTTGTGCTTTATCGTCAAGCTCACCTTCGATTTTAAGTTGTGGTTTATCCCACCCTTCAATGCGCACATCACCACGTTGGTTTTCAATAAAAATACGCTTATTTACAGGGACATCAATTTGTTCATTAATGGTTTGTCCTGCCATTGCCATCAGTGGCAGTAATCCTAATGTTAAGACTAGTAATTTCATAATTGTTACTCCTAAATCGTTTGCCACTTAGGTGCATGCACCTTGTTAATTAAATCTAATTGTTGCTGATAAACCTGCGATAGCATTTGTAATAAAGCAGGGTTTTCTGGTTCATTCTCGAGAGCCTGCTTGATGGCACTCTCAGCTTCTTCTAACTCTTTTAACTGTTGCTGCCAGTTATCTGTTAATGCAGGTTGGTTTTGATACTGCACTAATAAACCTTGCTTTTGCTTAGTAAAATAATTGCTCATTGCCATCATGCTGTTTGACTCACCGTGTTGGCCTACAAAAAGCTGCACAGTTAAAAGTGCTGCAATACAACAAGCGGCAACAGCAGCGAGCTTATTCCAGCCATGCGTTGGCTTATCTGATTGCTGCGTTTGCGGCCTTGCAATTGCTCGCTCAATACCCTGCCAGAGATCTTTTTCTGGACCAATATCTTGCTTTTGATTAAGCGAGTCATTTAAAAATTGTTCAAATTCTGGCTTACTCATTTTCATACCACTCTTTTAATAACTGCCTTGCACGGTGAAATTGCGATTTACTTGAACCGACTGCCATATCAAGCATGCTTGCTATCTCTTCATGGCGATAGCCTTCAATAGCATGGAGCACAAAAACCATGCGTGCTCGCTCAGGCAGTCTCAGCACTAATTTGTCGAGACCATTAAAACCGTTGCAATCAGCTGCACTTTGCTCATCCATACCGCTTTGTTCAAAACTCACTACTTTCTGAAACCAGCTTTTGTGTTTGCGAATGTAGCTAATCGCAATATTACTGGTAACACTGTGTAACCATGTGGAAAACTGTGAACGCCCATCAAAGTTCGCTATTTTGTGCCATAACTGCACAAACACTTCTTGTGTCGCATCCTCGGCGTGCTCTTTATCTGCAAGTAATCGCAAACAAAGGCTATAAACCCGCTTCACATGCAACTCATAAAGTGTTGCATAAGCACCTTGATCACCGCTTTTAACGCGTTCAATTAAGGCATGCTCACTTTGCTGGACGAACGCTTGTTCTGCATCTATCAACATCCTGGATGTCGTCCTTTATGATTATTATTGTGAATTTAGTGTATTAGACGTAAGGGGAGATTCAAAAGGTTTAAATGAAATTAAATTTTTTTAACGTGTCAGGGCAACTAGTTGACCTGACACTATTTATAGCTAGTTAGTAGACGTGCCTTCACTGTTTTGTTGAATAGTTTCTTCAGTTTTATAACGCCAACCTAAAAACACGATTCGAGCAGGCGTTGATGGTTTTCCACCATTTTGCACTTTTAAAAGGCCAGCATCATAGTGAGCGCCACTGCCCCCTGAGGCAGTAATCGTTGAACCACGAACACTACCAAACAGTTCACCACTGCCCGATAATTTTACTGTTGTTAAAGGTGCGTAAATTGCCGCATATAGATTTGCAGCACCACTAAATTGCACACCATTTACACCAGTAAATGATGAATAGAATGACAACGATGGATGACCACTTGTCGTTAAGCCCTCTTGCTCTGTGATCACACTCGCACCGGCCCCTATATTAATTTTGCCAGTGATCAGTATCGTTAAGCTGCTATCTTTTTTTATCGTTAAACGCGTGTCCCCTTCCATCGAAAAGTCACCATCAATAAATAAAATAACATCGCCCCCTGAAACTTCCATTTTTCCATCACTGGTCAATTTTAACTTGTCTAGGGCAAACACATATTCCTTACTTGTCGAACCATGTGGTTGGTTTTGAATCTTGGTATCAAATAAAAATACATCACTTAAACTTGGGAGTATCACTTGGCTACCATTCTGGCTAAAAAAGCCCTTTTCATTGGTTAGTTTAAACTGTTGGGTAGGCCCAATTGATAGCGAATGATAACTGTCAGTGTCGCTGTGCAGCTGTGCCATTTTCTCGGGGATGATTAAAGGATCACAGCTTGTATCAGGGTTTGTAGGGTCATAATCTGGAGCACTTGGATCTGCGACTGTGATGGGCTCTACATTTGGGTTCACGTTAAACTTACGATTACTATAGTGCACACCATCTTGCTGATTATTATAGGTATCTTTAAAATTACCCGTTCCACCATACATAATGTCTAAGCTTTCGCCTTGTGTATTATCAATATAAGTTGACCACTGCATAGAAGCATCGCCGTTGGCTCTAACAACCCCAGATACCCGACCACCTTTATGGATATAAAAACCTCGTGTGTATACGTTACCATCAATACGTAAACCACTGCCTGATGAAATATTAACTCCCGTATTTGAGCGTATATTACCAATTATCGGAGATGAGCCATTTAAATAAATAACGCCCGTTGCTTTTACGTCACCTTTAATAGGTGAATGCCCTGAAAGAACAACATCTGAATCGCCATCAATTGTCGATACATCACCATCACTCGATTTTGTCTCTTCGTAGCTTCCTTTGCTTGAGTCGTAACTATCGATGGTGCCGCTACCTGACAAATTCACACCTTTACAACCCACCATTGCATTGGTAAATGCCGAACTCCCTTTGCCCCCTTGCACACTAAAACGAGCGACTAAATTGCTTTGAGCATCACCTGCATAACGTTGACCTAAGCTTGCAATTTCCAGTTCACCATCAAGGTTTTTGCTTAGTAAAGCGGTAAATTTTGCATCATCGCCAATCACCCCTACACCACTGGCATTACCCGTTTTATCAATTAGTTCATCTATGGCCAGCACACCTTCACGGTTCAATGTTTGCTGTAGTAGTTTAGCTTGCTCGAACACCCCTTTTTCTGCCAATAGGCGGCTATTGAGCTTTTTCTGAAAATTACCACTTAATCGCTCTTGAACAATATTTTCTCGTAATGAACTAAGCACAACAACACTAGCCATTCCGGTTAAAATTAATACTGTTATAAGCGTAAAACCCTGTTGTTTTTTAGACACTATTTCCACCATATGCGTTCACTAAAATAGTGTTTGTTAGAGCAACATCAATATTAATTCCTGCACCAAATTGAGCAGGTAGTTTTTGGGGTTTAACAACAATACTAACCAGCTCTCCAGATAAGCTAAACGACACGCTTTCTAAGCCCGTTAATAAACGCTCAGCGGCAGCACCATTGAGTGAACACATTAAACTACTATTATCTAGGCTGTACACTTCTGTCATAACGCCCGTGGTTAAAGTGCCATTACATGCAATCACGCCCTCTGGTTGTGTGATTGTTATGGTTGATTTATCCGCACTAATGGAGGGTACAAGCTGTGTTTGCTTAATGCTGCGGTTGAATACTTTACTGGTATAGCGAATAACTTCTTGCGCATTTTCAAGCTCTTTACTGACTTCAATCGTGCCTTTAATTGCTGCATATGACAAACTCACACCAGCAAGTAAAAATGCCCCTGCGGCTAAGGCAACCATCAACTCAATAAGGCTAAACCCGCGTGCTAATTTATTCATAGACACACTGCCGACAAGTCAGGAAAACTGGCATTAAGACTTATTTGATTTTCTGCATTATCGGTCATGCGCTCATCAACCCACGCAACATTAATTTGCATATCATCATTATAAGTCGCAGGAATCGTAATTTGATAATCAGTTACTTGGGGGGCCAAACTTGCTCTAAAATCAGCATCTTGGAAAAGTGCGGGGTTAGTTTTTTGAATTTCACAAATGCGAGGCCATATCCGTTCAATACTATTTTGACCTTGGATTAAAGACACCGTGTAGTGAAAGCTATTTGTTGCATATTGTAGCGACTTTAACTGAGCAGCAGCTAAACCAAGTAAAGCGATACCAGCAATCACAACCGAAATCATTACCTCTAATAAAGAAAAGCCAGCTTGCTTTTTCATGCGCATCCCTTTGATGATTCAGCTAACCAGTTTTGACCACTTTTAAGGACACACATTACATAATCTGTGGTATTGGTGTGATTATCTTTAATATCAATTTGGGCTTGCTGGTCAACTTCACCACTTGCACTAACGGTTAGCGCAATTAGGTTTACTGTTACGCCAGCCTTAGTAATTGCAAACTCTTTTAATACAGTATCTGATCCCGCTTCGTTTAAAGTAACTTGCCAGAGATTATTATTGACCACCAATTTAATTTGACGCTCTTGCTTTACAGCTTCACTACGAGCATATTTATAAATACTGTTGAGTTGATTAGCTGTTGTTACAATACGGTCTTGTAGGATTTGCTGGCTAAACGACGGAAAAGCAAGACTGACTAAAATACCAATAATCGCAAGCACAACCATTAACTCAATTAAAGTAAACCCAGCCGCTTTATGCACAACAGCTACTCCCAACAATCATTTACAGCAGCACTGTTACTACCGTCATGTTTAATCATGAGTTCACCACAGCGATCTCCAGCCTGAGCTGAGCCAGACTTAGGCGTTGCCTTTAAATTGAAACCACGGTTTTTAAAATCAACAACGGCTCCAGGAGCCTTTTTCGTTGGCGTATACGTAAAGGTGTAGTAATCAGTATTTTGTGTTGTAAATGCATTAGGATAGCCACCATTTCTCGAATATATGCGTTCGAGGCTGGCACCATACTGTAATAAAACTTGTTGAGTATCAGCACGTCTACTGTGCTGCATATGCTCGGTATAAGCAGGTAATGCCACACTGTATAAAATACCTAAAATAGCGATGACAATGAGAACTTCTATGAGCGTAAATCCACGTTGTTTATAATTATTATTTGATGATAATTTACTTTTCAATCTTAAATCCTTACCACTTTTTTACGAATCAAATATAAATGACAGCGTTGTCGGTGTCAATTTAAGCAATTTCATATTGAGTACACCAATTATACTAATCAAGAAGAAGGAATTAAGATAAAAGTACTAATGTTTAAAATATAGGTAAGACTATAAAGCTGCTTTTGTACCAATTGAAAAGAAGCGGGTACAAAAAAGCCGTGCTTCAAAGCACGGCTTTTATTACTTAATATTGCTATTAAGCTTCAGCGATAACGATTACTTTAATAGTAGCTGTTACGTCTGAGTGTACTGCGATTGCAACGTCAAATTCGCCAGTCTCACGGATAGTACCTAGAGGTAAACGAACTTCTGATTTAGCAACTTCAACACCAACAGCTGAGATAGCGTCAGCGATGTCACGAGTACCGATTGAACCGAATAATTTGCCTTCGTCACCAGCTTTAGAAACTAGTGTTACTTCAGCTAATGCTTCTAGCTTGTCAGCACGAGCTTGAGCAGCAGCTAGATCTTCAGCGATCTTAGCTTCTAACTCAGCACGACGTGCTTCGAAAGTTTCGATGTTAGCTTTAGTTGCAGGAACTGCCTTACCTTGTGGGAAAAGGAAGTTACGTGCGAAGCCAGATTTAACTACAACCTGGTCACCTAGGCCACCTAGGTTTGCGATCTTGTCTAGTAGAATAACTTGCATGTCTCTACACCTTTTAAAAACTGTTAATCCGCTGCTTACTTATGTAAGTCAGTGTATGGAAGAAGGGCTAAGTAGCGAGCACGCTTGATAGCTGTTGCTAGCTGACGCTGATATTTAGCGCTAGTACCTGTGATACGGCTAGGTACGATTTTGCCACTTTCTGTAACATAGTTTCTAAGAGTAGCTAGATCTTTATAATCGATTTGTTGTACGCCTTCCGCTTTAAAGCGGCAGAACTTACGACGTCTGAAATAACGTGCCATGAGTAAAATTCCTCAAAAAATTCTTTCTATATGTTGAGCATGCAAGACCAATTGGCTTAAGCCATTTCGGCCTTCATGACGGTTTAAAAACCCCGTCACTTGCACTTGTTGCCCAACGTGCAATTGTTGAGTCTGTTGCTGCATTGACGCACCGCTGGCAACCACTTGAAGCCTGACATAACTATTACGGTTAAGGTCTGCTTCAACTTGCATTGATTTATGTTCAAGAACAAAAATACAATGCGGAACACCAGCAGGGCTTTGACTATACTTGGGGGTTTTACAAACAACCCCAGATAGTGTCAGCTGATTCATATAAGGATTAAGCGGTTGGCTCATCTTTTTGTCTCAACTGCAAGCGCCATGCTTGGACTCAAAACGATTAAGCAGCTGGTGCTTCTTTCTTCTCTTCTTTTGCAAGAGGAGATGCTTCAGTTACAGCGTCTTTAGTACGCATAACTAAGTTACGAAGCACTGCATCGTTGTAGCGGAAAGTAGTTTCTAGCTCGCTGATTACTTCAGTAGGTGCTTCAACGTTCATAAGAACATAATGAGCTTTGTGAAGCTTGTCGATTGGGTAAGCCAATTGACGACGGCCCCAGTCTTCAAGACGGTGGATAGTACCACCAGCTTCAGTGATAGAACCAGTATAACGTTCGATCATACCAGGTACTTGCTCACTCTGATCAGGGTGAACCATGAATACGATTTCGTAATGACGCATGGATATTCCTTACGGTTAATAGAGCCTTCTACCGTTTCGGCCAGTCGGTTTAAGGCAAGGAATTAAATTTAATAAGCCGAAATGAGCGCGCATTTTACGCTTAGATTGATAATTAAGCAAGATAAAACAGCAAGCCAAGTTAGATTCTTGTACTGAATTATTGCTTTCTACGCTGTAAAAACAAAAAACCCAGCCGAAGCTGGGTTTTTGAGATTCTGAAAAACTAAAATTACTTGATTTTAGCTTCTTTGAAAATCACGTGTTTACGAGCTTTAGGATCGTATTTTTTGATTTCCATTTTTTCAGGCATGTTACGCTTGTTCTTGTCGGTAGTGTAGAAAAAACCAGTACCAGCAGTTGAAACTAAACGGATCTTATCGCGCATGATTCAGTTCCTTAAACTTTTTCGCCACGAGCACGGATTTCTGTAAGAACCGCGTCGATGCCTTTTTTATCGATAATACGCATACCTTTAGTCGTAGTGCGTAATGTTACAAAACGTTTTTCACTTTCAACCCAAAAACGGTGCGTTTGTAGGTTAGGTAGGAAACGACGTTTAGTCGCGTTTCTCGCGTGTGAACGGTGGTTACCAACCGCTGGACGCTTACCTGTAACTTGACATACTTTAGACATGTCTATATATCTCCAATAACTTCGCTCGAGCTTAATTTTCCCTTAGGCCATGTATTTGTGCCCCGGGATAAATCGAAGGGCGCTCTTTATACAGCTTATGCAGGCAAAGATCAAGTAACAGATCTTATCCAATCAGCTCATGTGTAAATTTGATAGCGGCCAATTATAATGATCGAAAGCCCTTAGGGAAAGTAAAAACTGCATTTAAATTAAACTAATTTCTAAAAAACCGCTAAACTGCTCATTTTTAACACACTCCTGTCTTAGCTTCGCTTAAATTAATCCTCGTTCAGCAAACGAAACACAGTTTTTACCGCCCACAATGATGTGATCAAGCACATTAATATCGACTAACGAGAGTGCTTGCTGCAATTTATGAGTAATTAACTTGTCTGCTTCACTAGGCTCCGCCACTCCACTTGGATGATTATGAGCAAAGATAAGTGCCGCCGCATTCTGCTTTAAGGCAGCCTTAACCACCTCACGGGGATACACAGAAGCAGCATTTATAGTGCCATAGAAAAGCACTTCATCTTTTATTAATCGATTTTGGCTATCTAAATAAAGCACCATGAATACTTCTTGTTGCAAGCCCCTTAATTGAATAGTCAGGTAGTCATACACTGCTTGAGGAGAGTTAAATACCTCTTCTCGCTGGCATTGCTCAAGTAAGTAACGTCGGCTTAACTCTAATACCGCTTGTAACTGTACATACTTTGCAGTTCCTAACCCTCTTTGAGAACAAAACGCTTGCTCACTGGCATTAAATAAATTCTGCAATGTACTATTAATACGTAATAAGTGTTCAGCCAATTCAATCGCATTCATACCTGCAACACCTGTGCGTAAAAAGATAGCTAACAATTCTGCATCTGAGAGCGCTTTAGCGCCTTGTGAAAGCAGCTTTTCACGAGGTCGAGCTGACAATGGTAAATCCTTTAACGACATCAAAGTACCCCAAAAAGAAACAAACAGATTAAACTGTACAACAAAAGTTTCTTTTTTCCTTCCTTTAAAAAAGAAAACTTCATGAAATTGGCAAAGATTTGCTATCGTTAGCGCATATCGAGCAAAGTTAAACTTTATGTAATGACAAAATCAGCAAATAAAAAAATCTTACTAGGTATAAGTGGCGGCATTGCAGCTTATAAATGTGCAGAGCTAGTGCGACGCTTAAAAGACACTGGCTGCGAAGTAAAAGTGGTTATGACAGAGTCAGCCAAGCACTTTATTACCCCTTTGACGATGCAAGCCGTCAGTGGAGAGATTGTGTCTGATTCATTACTTGACCCTGCAGCTGAAGCCGCAATGGGACACATTGAATTTGCCAAGTGGGCAGATTTGATTTTAGTGGCGCCTGCAACCAGCAATGTATTAGCAAAAATGGCGATGGGTATAGCTGATGACCTACTCACCACGCTTTTATTAGCAACGCCAGCCAAGGTGGCTGTCGCACCGGCGATGAACCAACAAATGTACGCACATCCGGCAACGCAGACTAACCTTAATACTCTCGCCGATCGCGGGGTAGCAATTTGGGGGCCTGGTAAAGGCTCGCAAGCCTGCGGTGATGTAGGTGCGGGGCGTATGCTAGAGCCTCATGAACTGGTAGCGCTGTGTACACAGCCAAACATTGAGCCATTACTTACTGGCAAAACCATTACAATTACAGCAGGGCCAACCAGAGAAGCCCTCGATCCAGTGCGTTATATTTCTAATCACAGCTCAGGAAAAATGGGTTATGCCCTTGCCGAGGCGGCACTTGCTTTAGGTGCAAAGGTAAACCTGATTTCAGGACCAGTGACAATTAAAGCACCAGCGAATGCAAAGCTGACTTACATTGAAAGCGCTGAGCAGCTTTTAATCGCATCAATGGAACTTGCTGTACAGTCTGATGCTTTTATTGGCTGTGCTGCCGTTGCCGATTACCGCGCAGCCGCAATTGAAGATCAAAAAATGAAAAAACAAGGTGATGAACTCACACTCACCTTAGTTAAAAACCCAGATGTCATCGCTAACGTTGCTGCACTTAACGAAAACCGCCCATACACGGTTGGCTTTGCCGCCGAAACACAAGATGTTGCAAGCTATGCCCAAGGTAAATTAAAAAATAAAAATCTCGACATGATCTGTGCAAATGATGTGTCAAAAGAAGGCCTTGGCTTTAATTCTGATCATAATGCTTTAACACTGTTCTGGCACAATGAGCAGCAAGATTTAGCGGTTGGTAGCAAAAAAGATTTAGCGATGAGTGTTATGAGAGAGCTTGCCAAGCGTTTGTAAAAATGCTGGAAAGAAGCTGAATAAAACATTAACATAAGCCTCTCATTTGCACAAAAAATGGCTTGTCTGAGTCTATACAGCGCAAGTAATAAATTATAAGAAAGGAATGGTCATGCCTGCGACAAAAAGAAGTAATCGCAAAGAGCAGATTCTGCAAGCACTCGCACAAATGTTAGAAACCAGCCCAGGTCAACGTATCACTACTGCCAAACTAGCGGCTGAAGTGGGCGTATCTGAAGCTGCGCTTTATCGTCATTTTCCGAGTAAAGCGCGGATGTTTGAGGGCTTGATTGAGTTTATTGAAGATACTCTGCTATCGCGTATTAACCTCATTCTAGAAAATGAAAAAGAGAGTCAAACACGCGTATACAATATATTGCTTTTACTATTAGCATTCGCCGAAAAAAATCCAGGTATTACCCGTATTTTAACTGGTGATGCCTTGCAAGGTGAGCAAGAGCGCTTGCGTGAACGTGTGCAAGGCTTATTCGAAAAGCTAGAAACGCAATTTAAGCAAGTTCTTCGTGAACGTAAGCTTCGTGAAGGTAAAGCATTCCAATCTGACGAAACGACGTTAGCCAACTTCTTACTGGCTTACGTTGAAGGTAAGATGAATCAATTCGTGCGCAGCGACTTTAAAGCGAAACCGAGTGCGCAATTTGAAAAACAATGGCCTGAACTGAAAAAGATTTGGTTGTAAGTTAGCTGTAGGCGCGATTTAATATCGCGCAACAGTCTAATCAAAAGTACGCGGGTAACCCCGCTGTGCCCTCTTATTACAAAACCTACCGAAAAGTTTTTAGGCTTACAGCTCAACTCCCTAAATAAGCAACTTATCGTATCTACTCGAATTGTTTACTAAAAACGCTACACTGAACGCGTAAATTTAAAAACAACGAGAAGATAAATGAAAGCGCAATTATCACTTTTGAGCTTAGCCTTAGTGGCAAGCCTTGGTAGTGCACAGCTCAGTGCAAAAGAAGCTCTGCAATTTAAAGACGTGTTTGATTTTAAATACGCAAAAGGCACCCAACTGTCTGAAGATGGCCAAATTCTTACTTTCAGTGCCGACCCTTATCGCGGCAATGCACAAGGTCAGGTTTATGCATTAGACAATAACACCCTCCTTGCAAGCGTTGAGCGCGGTACTCGCCCTACAATTAATAAAGCGGCAAATTGGGTGGCGTTTACTCAGGTACCGACCCTACTTGAAAAAGAAACCACCAAGAAAAAAGACGAACTAAAAAACAACCTTGTTTTAGTCAATACTAAAAACGGTGAGCAACAGACATTTAATGATGTAAAAGACTATGCGTTATCAGATGACGGTGTTTGGCTTGCTTACCGACTCGATAAGAAAGCAGATAAAAAAGACGACCAAGAAAAAGACGAAAACAGCAGCGAAATCAAACCAGATAAAAAAGATAAAAGCTTTGATTTAGTGCTTGTTAACCTTCAAGACAAAACCACTCACACCCTAAACAATGTGTTTAGCTATGCAATGAGCAGCACTGGCGAGCAATTACTAGCAAGCCAAAGCTTTAGTGATGGTGCCGACAACCAAGTTGTATTAGTTACGCTTAACAATGACTTTGCTACCAGCGTACTGATTGATGAGCCTGGTGTGGTTGCCAATAAAATTGCCTGGCAACCAAATAGTAATACCGCAGCGCTGTTAATTGGTAACTACGTTAATGATGATACACGACGTCGCGACCATACCTTACAACTTTTACAAAACGGTGCCCTATCGACCATAAACTCAGCTGATAATAGCTGGACTATTGGCAAAACAGCCTCACTAACATGGTCTGAAGATGGTGCTCGTTTATACTTTGAAAATCATCCGAAATTAACGGCAAAGATCGAAGCAAAAGAATACACAGACGAAGCCTCTTTATATGATTTCGATACCATTCGCGACCATAAAGGCCTTAATGTTTGGCACAATAAAGACACTGAAATTAAGCCACGTGAAGAGCAACAATGGAATGAAAATAACAAGCTTCGTCATTATAAAGCGGTGTATCACGTAAATGGTCAGCAGGTTGTGCAGCTAAGTACACCAAGTATGCCTGAGGTTTCACTTAACACTAACCGCGAAGCGCTATTAGGCTATTCAGACCTGCCTTACCTAGAACGCATAATGTACGGTGGTTTTTACGCAGACTATTACAGTGTTGACGTTAAAACAGGTAAACAAACCGCTATCGTCAACGATTATCCATTTAGACCCAGCCTTGCGCCAAATGGTCAATATGCGGCATTTTTTCAAGACAGCCAAGTTCAACTTAAAGATTTAGGAAATAACAAAGTTTCGACCTTATCTAAAGCAATTAACGCGATTTTTGCCGATGATAAGCATGACTACCCATCACCTCAGCTAGGTTATGGCTTTGCTGGCTGGTTAAACGACAGCAGCCAAGTACTGGTTTACAGTAAATTTGATATTTGGGCTTTTGATGTCGCAACACAAAAGGCAACGCGTTTAACCCAAGGTAAAGAAACGAATACCCAGTATCGTGTTATTAAACTTGATAAAGACCAAGTGGGCTTTGCCAAAGACGAAACATTATTACTAAGCGCAACTAACCTGCAAGATAAACAAACCGAAATCGCCAAACTTGACTTATCAAGCAATAAAGTAAGCAAAGTACTTTCGGGTAAAAAGCGTTATGATGTCGTGAAAAAGGCGAAAAATGCCGATAAATATCTATTTACTGCGCAAACATATCAGCAATTTCCTGATTACTACCAAACTGACTTTAGCTTCAAAAAGCCACAGCGTGTTACCAACCTAAACCCGCAAGTTAGTAATTTTGCATGGGGTGAAAAACCTGAGCTGATTAGCTACAAAGGGTTTGATGGTGAAGACTTGCAAGGCGTATTGATCAAACCTGCGGGTTACAAAAAAGGTGACAAGGTTCCTGTGGTTGTGTACTTCTACCGCTATATGAGCCAACGCATGTATGACTTCCCGAAAATGGAATTAAATCATCGCCCTAACTTCCCGATGTTTACTTCAAATGGCTATGCGATTTTCTTACCTGATATCCGCTTTGAAATTGGTCACCCTGGTAAATCATCAACACAAACCATGATCAACGCCACTCAAAAGCTAATTGATTTAGGCATTGCTGATCCCGATAAAATTGGCTTACAAGGTCACTCATGGGCTGGCTATCAAAGCGCCTTTATGATCACCCAAACAGATATGTTTAAAGCGGTTGTTTCGGGTGCGCCAGTATCTAACATGACCAGTGCGTATAGCGGTATTCGTTTAAAATCAGGCCTTGCGCGTCAGTTCCAATACGAAACAGGACAAAGCCGAATTGGTAAAACCTTATTCGAAGCGCCAGAGCTATACATCGAAAACTCACCGGTGTTCTTCGCCGATAAAGTGAATACCCCTATTCTGATTATGTTTGGTGACAAAGATGATGCGGTGCCATGGCACGAAGGGGTTCAATACTACCTAGCACTACGTCGTGCGGGTAAAGATGCCACCTTTTTACAATACGAAGGTGAACCACATCACTTGAAGAAATTCCCTAACCAAGTGGATTTCTCGGTACGCATGATGGAATATTTTGATCACTACTTAAAAGGCAAACCTGCTGCTGAGTGGATCAAAAATGGCATCCCTTTTATTGAAGAATAAACAATAAGCTAAATTTAAGCTTACTGAACACCTCCTCCAAAGCCAGCATTTTTGCTGGCTTTGTTCTATAAAATCAATCATATCATCTGTTTTTTCGATTTTATCAATCGATTTAAACCCCAGTTTGTAAGTGGAAAGTTAATCAGAACATAACTATATTTCACGCAACTTCTAACTGGAGACTACACAATGTTTAAAAAATCGACCTCAGCCTTGTCTAAAGTAGCTGTTGCAGTATCACTGTTGGTGGCAACGGGCGTACAAGCTACTAACGACATCAAATCAAACCAATTCTGGTGGCCAGAACAATTAGATCTTAGCCAACTTCGTGCCCATGGCGCAGAGTCTGATCCTATGGGTCCTTACTTTGATTATAAAAAAGAATTCTTAAAGTTAGACCTAAACGCAGTGAAAGCAGATATTGAGAAAGTATTGACTGACTCTCAAGACTGGTGGCCTGCTGACTACGGTCACTATGGTCCATTCTTCATCCGTATGGCGTGGCACGCATCAGGTACGTACCGTACGTTTGATGGTCGTGGTGGCGCAGGCGGTGGTCAACAACGTTTCGACCCGCTAAACAGCTGGCCTGATAACGCGAACCTTGATAAGGCACGTCGCTTACTTTGGCCTATAAAACAAAAATACGGTCGCAGCATTTCTTGGGCTGACTTAATGGCGTTAACAGGTAACGTTGCGCTTGAATCAATGGGCTTCAAAACCTTCGGTTATGCCGGTGGTCGTGAAGATGATTGGGAACCAGACTACGTATACTGGGGCCCTGAAGGCAAAATGCTCACTGACGAACGTCGTGACAAAAAAGGCAAACTTAAAGGCCCATTAGCGGCCGTTGAGATGGGCTTAATCTATGTAAACCCTGAAGGCCCTCACGGTAACCCAGATCCACTTCTAGCAGCAGACGACATTCGTTTATCATTCGGCCGCATGGCAATGAACGATGAAGAAATCGTTGCGCTAATCGCCGGTGGTCACAGCTTTGGTAAAGCACACGGTGCGAAAAAAGCGACGTGTTTAGACAAAGAGCCAGCAGCAGCGGGTATCGAAGAGCAAGGTTTAGGTTGGAAAAACAAATGTGGTAAAGGTCACTCAGAAGATACCATCACTTCAGGTCTTGAAGGTGCATGGACAGTGACACCAACACGTTGGTCAATTAATTATCTACAAAACCTATTCAACTTTGAGTGGGTTAAAACTAAGAGCCCTGCAGGTGCGACTCAGTGGATACCTGAAAATGGTCAAGCGTCTAACCTAGTGCCAGATGCACACATTAAAGGTAAGCGTCATGCGCCTATCATGTTCACAACTGATATCGCGTTAAAAGCAGATCCTGAGTTCCGTAAGATTTCAGAGCGTTTCTTAAACGATCCGAAAGAGTTCGAACTGGCATTTGCTAAAGCATGGTTCAAACTAAACCACCGTGACATGGGCCCACGTGCTCGTTACTTAGGTGACTTAGTGCCAGAAGAAGTATTAATTTGGCAAGACTACATCCCTGCGGTTGACCACAAACTAGTAGACAGCAAAGATATCGCGTCACTTAAAGCAAACATCTTAGATTCAGGTTTATCTGTATCTGAACTAGTGCGTGTTGCTTGGGCATCAGCAGCAAGCTACCGCGACACAGATATGCGTGGTGGTGCAAACGGTGCACGTATTCGTTTTGCTCCGCAAAAAGATTGGCCGGTAAACAACCCGAAAGAAGTGGCTAAAGTACTGAACAAGCTTGAGAAAATCCAAACTAAGTTCAACAAAAAAGCATCGGGTGGTAAAGAAATTTCACTAGCAGATATGATTGTTCTTGGTGGTGCGGCTGCAATCGAAAAAGCAGCAAGCGATGCGGGTTTCTCTATCTCAGTACCATTTAAGCCAGGCCGTATGGACGCGTCATTAGAAATGACCGACGTTGAATCATTCGAAGTACTTGAGCCAACAGCAGATGCGTTCCGTAACTACTACAGCTCAGCATGGAAGTCACCGGCTGAAATGCTCGTTGAACGCGCTGATTTACTAAGCTTATCAGTACCAGAAATGACTGCACTACTAGGTGGTATGCGTGCCCTTAACGCGAATACTGACCAAACTAAACACGGTGTATTCACGAAGAAACCTGGCACATTAAGCAACGACTTCTTCGTTAACCTATTAGATATGTCAACGAAGTGGTCTAAGTCTTCTGAGGAAGGTGTTTACGAAGGCCGTGACCGTCAATCAGGCAAGCTTAAGTGGACAGCAACTCCAGTCGATTTAATCTTCGGTTCAAACTCAGAGCTACGTTCAATTGCTGAAGTGTATGCATCTGACGATGCTAAACAGAAGTTCGTTGATGACTTCGTAGCAGCGTGGACTAAAGTAATGACGCTAGACAGATTCGACCTACGTTAATACTTATTTTCGCAACCAACAAAGCCGCTAAGTTAGCGGCTTTTTTATTTTCGTTGATAATTTCCTCGACAAGACAGCGGTTTAAGTTAAAAATAAGCCTTTACTACCATATTTGTTTGAACACAGGTATTAGGGATGGTTGCGCGCTTTTTACTGTTTTTTGTTATCTACTCGTTATGCCTCAGTACGGCTACACAAAGCCGCGCAGATAATTCCCCCATTGTAAATATCAATCAACGTAGCGTAGAGCTCACTCAGTTTGATATGAGCTATTTTGTTGATGAAACAGGTTCTATGCCCCTCGCACAAGTTCAACAGCAAAACTTTATCAACAGTCAAAACGAACTTACTTTAGGCACTAATGCCAAAACGACGTGGTCCAAAATAGTAATAAAAAATAGCAACAGCGATACCCTACGCTTATTTGTGCATAACCCAGATGCCTATCATTTAGAAGAAGTCAGCTTTTACGAAACACAAGCAGGACAATTGATAAACCAATTGGTTATTCAGCTTGATAAGGCAGGCCCTAAAGCCAATATGTTTGGTGGTAGTGCTGTGTTTTGGTTTTATGTCGAACCTAACCAACAAAAGACAATTTACGTCAAAAGCGTCACCTTTTCTCATCAGTGGTTTGCATTAGCTATTTTTGATGAAGAGCACTCAAAGCGAGCCCTTGTCGGGAATGGTAATTACATTGCGCTGCTTGTTGGGATGATGTTAGCGCTGATGATTTATAACTTCTTTTTGTACTTATCGGCACGTAAAATCGAGAATATTGTTTACGCACTGTATCTTATTTCTGGCACTGTTTGGGTGGCGCTATCTTATGGTATCGCCGCTAATTTCTTCGGTATTTTTAGTGCCGAGCTGTTACAGCTCAATTCCAATTTGCTGAGCATGCCAAGCTTTTTAGTAATCTTTGTAATGCTTATTTTCGAAACAAAGAAGCACTACCCTAAAGAGCATATCGCGCTTTCAATTATTTTGTTCTTACTAGTGGCTGACTTTATCTATAGCTTGTTCGATATTGTGGGTGCATTAAAACCAGCCAGCAGCTTGGCTGCATTAATGATGACGGTGACATTTGGGGTATCCATTTCGCTATGGCGCAAAGGTAATACGCTGGCAAAATACTTTTTACTCGGCCACTCTATGTTCGTTATTTTCAATATGCTAGCGGTGCTTTATTACAAAGGGATCAGTGACGCAAACGTAATCAATAGTCACGGCGTTGGGATAGGTATTTTGCTCGAAGCATTAATGATGGCGTTTATTCTTTCCTACCGAATTAAAAACCTCGAAAAAATTAAAGCACAGCAAACAGAGCTCAACCGCTTAGTCGACACGGATCCTATGACAGGCCTGTACAATCGCCGTTACTTTGACAGAAAAAGTGAAGAACTGATTGCCGCTATGGCAACCAATCAGCAAGAGCTAACCCTTCTAATTGCTGATCTCGACCACTTCAAAAACATTAACGACACATATGGCCACAATGTTGGCGACAAAGTCATTATCGCATTTGCCAATATACTCACCTCAGAGCAAGGCCCTGCTGATATAGCTTGTCGGTATGGCGGCGAAGAGTTTGTATTACTACTCAATTGTAACCTACTTGATGCAAAGCAAGTTGCAGAGCGTATTCGTCAAAAGGCACAAGAAACCTACATCACGATTGATGAAATACAAACCGTGCAGTTCACCGTGAGTATTGGTGTACACAGCGTAGCTCATGCTTCAACAACCGTAAAAGAAACACTCACTATTGCTGACAAAGCATTGTATAAAGCGAAGAGTAACGGCCGCAATTGTGTTGAAGTGGCAGCCTAGAAGGAGTAATAGGTTAGTAGGTCGTCATTTATGACTTCATAAAAACGCGCTAAATCACGACCTACAAGCAAGTGGCAGTCTAGGGCCTAACTCCTAGAACCTGTAGACAAAAACTAGCAACTATAATCAACAATACTGCCCTGCAGCAAAGCCGCAGCTCCACGCATATTGGAAGTTGTAGCCGCCTAGCCAACCAGTGACGTCGGTTACTTCACCAATAAAATAAAGACCTGCTGATTTTTTTGCTTCGAAGGTTTTTGAGCTTAACTCATCGGTATCTACGCCACCGAGTGTAACTTCGGCTGTTCTGTAGCCCTCAGTGCCGTTGGGTTTAATTTGCCAATTGTGAATGTAGTCATGTAGCGCGTCGACCTGTGCATGGGTTAACTGGTTTACATTGCAATCAGGTATTGCTTTGGTGTCGTGCAGCATTTCAACAAAGCGTTTGGGTAAAATGGTTGCAAGGGTATTTTTTAGTGACTTTTGACCTTGGCTTTGACGCCACTGCTCAAGTTGCTGTTTTAAATCAAGCTCAGGTAATAAGTTGATGTAAACGCTCTGGCCTGCACGCCAAAACGAGCTAATTTGCAAAATAGCGGGCCCAGACAAGCCACGATGAGTAAAGAGGATATTTTCTTTGAACTGGATGCCATCTTCACTCGTCACTACACATGGGATACTGATCCCCGATAAACCATCAAAACGATCTTTATCATGCTGGTGCAAAGTAAATGGCACCAATGCGGCCATGGTTGGTAACACCGTTAAGCCAAACTGTTCAGCTATTTTATAACCAATGGGTGATGCGCCAAGTTTCGGCATGGTTAAACCACCAGATGCCACCACCAATGACTCGCATTGATAAGTGTCTTGCTCGGTTATAACTTCATAACCAGCATCGTTTTTTATCACGCTAAGTACTTCGTTACGAAGAGCAATGTTTACCCCAGCCCACTCACACTCAGTTAAAAGGATATCAACGATATCTTGCGCGCTGTTATCACAAAATAGCTGGCCCAAGGTTTTATGGTGATAAGCCAAACCATGACGGTCCACCAGCTCAATAAAGTCATGTTGGGTATAACGGCTTAAACAGGATTTTACGAAGTGAGGATTAGTACACAAGTAGTTGTCTGGGCTTGCGTTTTCATTGGTGAAGTTACAACGCCCACCACCGCTTATTAAAATTTTACGGCCAGGCTTTTTGCCCATATCAAGCACAGTAACATTGCGACCTCGATAGCCTGCTTGTGCTGCACACATTAAACCTGCGGCACCGGCACCAATCACAATTACATCTACTTGGGTCATTACTCATACTCACTAAAAAAATTTAGCTGATTATAACAAGATATTACGCGCTCGTTGTTAGCTTAGTTATTTTTTTGAAAAAAGATAAACCCGAAAAACGAAATAAAGCAAAAACTCTATAACATTAAATTGAAACTTTATAATTAGAAAAGAGCAGAAAAACCTAATTAATAGTTATATTTAGCCATCTATACACTTAGTTATAACCAAAATAGAGACAAACATAACAAAACGATATTTTAACTATATTTACATTTATTTTACCTTTGTACCCCTTCGCGGAAAATGGTGCGAAGCAACTTCTAACAATCTAGGGATCATTATGACTACTAACAACTTGAAAAAGTGCGCAATTGCATTGAGCCTCACAGCAGTTTTTGGAACAACAGCAGCAATGGCCGCGCCAAACCAAATGTTATCACCATCAATGGCAGATACAGATGCAAAGCTACAAGGTCAAAACGATTTTGGCACGCAATTTATCATTAAATACAAAAATAGCAGCACTGATATGACAACGATGTCTGCCGCTGAGCAAACGCCTGCTATGATGAATCAAAGAGCGCAAAGTTTTGTAAAAAATTTCAGCAGTCAAAAAGGCTTAGCAAAAGCTCAGTATGTACGTGCAATGGCAATGAGTAATCATCACGTAATGCGCGCTGATAAAAAACTTTCAGCCAATGAAGCACAAGCATTTATGCAAGAAGTTATGGCAACTGGCAATGTTGAATACATTGAAATTGACCAAATATTGCAGCCTTTTGCAACACCTAATGATCCGCGTTATTCTGATCAATGGCATTACTACGAGCAAGCAGGCGGGTTAAATCTACCAACAGCATGGGATAGCGCAACTGGTAGCGGTGTAACTGTTGCTGTACTTGATACAGGTTACCGCCCGCATGTTGATTTAAACCCAAACCTTTTACCTGGCTACGATATGATTACTAGATTATCAATGGCCAACGATGGTGGTGGCCGTGACAGCGATGCACGCGACCCAGGTGATGCAGTTGTACGCGGTGAGTGTGGTGTTGATCGAAATGGCGATCCTTCACCAAAAGCAGATAGAAACTCTAGCTGGCATGGTACTCATGTAGCAGGCACAGTTGCTGCGGTAACAAATAATGGTGAAGGCGTTGCTGGTGTTGCTTATGATGCGAAAGTTGTACCTGTGCGTGTACTAGGTAAATGTGGTGGTTTAACATCTGACATTGCAGACGGTATTATCTGGGCGTCAGGTGGCTCAGTGTCTGGTGTACCAGCAAATGCTAACCCTGCTGATGTTATCAACATGAGTTTAGGTGGTGGGGGTGCATGTAGCTCAACAACACAAAATGCTATAAATCAAGCACGTAACAACGGCGCAGTTGTTATTATCGCTGCTGGTAACAGTAATGATAATTCGGCTAACTACAACCCAGGTAACTGTAATGGCGTTGTAAACGTTGCCTCTGTTGGTCGTAACGGTGGTCGTGCTTATTACTCTAACTTTGGTAGTAACATTGATGTTGCAGCCCCTGGCGGTGCGCAAAGCTTTGCGAATGATTCTGAGGGTGTGTTATCAACTCATAACTCAGGCGCAAATGGCCCAAGCAGTGATTCATATCATTTCACGCAAGGTACATCGATGGCAGCACCGCATGTTGCAGGTGTAGCCGCACTCATTAAACAAAAGAAGCCTTCTGCAACGCCAGATGAAATTGAAAGCATTTTAAAATCAACCACTCGCTCATTCCCAGCTACATGTAATAACTGTGGTACAGGTATTGTCGATGCAGCCGCCGCGGTTGCAGCAGCATCTGGTTCAACTCAGCCGCCAACAACAGGCAATGAGTTACAAAATGGCCAAGCATTAACAAGCTTAAGTGGCGCAGCAAACAGCAAAACCTACTACACAATGGAAGTACCTGCAGGCGCAACGAGTGTTACATTTACTATAAGTGGTGGTACGGGCGATGCAGACTTATATGTTCGCGCAGGTAGCGCTCCAACGACAACAACGTATGATTGCCGCCCTTATGAAAGCGGTAATAACGAAGTATGTTCAATCAGTAACCCAACAGCAGGTACATACCACGTGATGCTAAATGGTTATTCTGCCTACTCAGGTGTAACACTTGGTGCACAATATTAACCTGAATCGTTAATAAACCCCGATTACCCTTGGGACTTTTAGCCGGACTCTCGTCCGGCTTTTTTCGTTTTATAATTTAGCTAAAATAGCCTCTGCACGGCTTACTGTAAATTCTTTATCTTGCTCAACAAACAAGCCTGTTACAGTTTGGTCGTCGACAATCATTGCATAGCGTTTTGAACGCACACCACCAAAGCTAGCGGTATCTTTATCTAAACCGAGCGCCTTGGTAAAACTAGCATCACCGTCTGCTAACATACGAATATGCTCAGCGTTATGTGCTTCCCCCCATGCTTTCATTACAAATGCATCATTCACTGATACACAGTAAATTGCATCAACGCCTTTGGCGGTAATTTTATCAGCCAGCGTAATAAACTCAGGTAAGTGAGCGTTTGAACAGGTAGGCGTAAATGCCCCAGGTACAGCAAATAGCACTACTTTTTTACCAGCAAATAATGCGTCAGTTGATAAGGTTTGCAACCCTTCGCTGGTTAATTCGCTAAGGGTTGCAGTAGGTAAAGTTTGGCCTTGTTCGATCATCGTAATTCCTTGAAAGAAAATATACATTAGCAGTATGAAAGAGTAAGGTTTAATTAAACTATATATCAATTACTAACTCTACTTTTAATCACTAAGCGCTATGAATAATAAAAGTTATTACGCAAACCTTTTACGCTATGCCCATAAGGTGACATTACACAAAGAAGAGGCTGAAGATTTACTGCAAACTGCCCTGCTTGTTGCAGTTGAAGCTAAGCGCTCAGATCTAACATGTGTAAAGAACCGTCGCTGGCTTATGGGTGTACTGCGTAATCAATCTGTATTTAATGCGCGTTCTGCCGCAAGAAGAAAAAAGCGTGAAGCAACTTTAACTAATACAAACAATATACACACATACAACGACGACACAGCAACCGACTTTGTTAATTTATTACCGACTAGCCTTAAAACAACAGCGCTTTTAGTTTTAACAGGGCATTGTAAAAAAGAAATCATCTGGCTGCTGCGAGTATCAGACGCAGCTCTAAGGCAGCGGATAGCCGAGATTAAGCGCCGCTGGCGACAAACCGGTGCAAAACAAATACTTGAACTTGAAGGTTTAGCTGAAGATTTGCCGTTTGGGCAAATACGCAAAGCACTTCTTAATGCGCCATGCCGTGATGAAGCGACACTCGCAAGCCATGACCCTGATGGACATCTTTTTATGGTGACCTCACAAAATAACCTTGCACGGCAACATAGGGTGATATCTATTAAAAAACAGGAAAAGAACCATGCTCGATAAAAGTAAAATTGGCGCAATTTGTTATTACATTAGCGATCTAGATAAAACAGAAGCGTTTTACCGTGATACGCTCGGAATAAACATTCAAAGAATGGAAGAAGATGGAGAGGGTTGGCTGCTTGCAAAAACAGCAAATGACATCGAACTACTCTTTTTCAAGCAGGAGTCAAAGCCCGGAAACTCACCCATTATTGTTTTTGAGTTAGCTGATGGTGGGATTGATGACGTAGTCGAAACACTCGCAACAAAGGGAGCAACTATTGTCACCCCTGTAAGCCATGCACCAGGTGGCTGGTCAGCAGAAATCGCAGATCCAGATAATCATCAAATATCAATGTATCAATCCAGTGATGTTCCACGCAGTAAAAGGTAGGGTAAAGATTATACCGTTCAAACCAAGTGCGCTCACCCCGTACTTGGTTTAAAGAAGTTAAATAATACATTCCCCATTATAGAAAGAGCAGCAATGTCGCTATTTTTTGTGCTTTTCAGTCTACTTGAAGCACTTATAATCCTAAGCTAGTTTTAATTGTCTGCATTTGCTGTTGTAAACGCTGCTGAATATCACTTACCAGCACATTCGATTCACTCACTTGGCCTTTCATGCTTTGCATAGACTGACTAAAGTTTTCGAGTAATGCATTTTGCTGTTTAGCTAGTTCCATCGCATCAAACGCGACCTTGTTAGCATCTTGCGCGTTATCAGCAACGCCTTCAGAGTTACGTTTTAGCTCTTGGGCATTTTGTGTTTGTAACTCTGCATCGTTAGCAAGGGCACTTATTTGAGTTGATACCATTGATGAGTTTTCACTTAGGCGATTAAGCTGACTGTTAATATCATCAAGTGAGCCTTGAGTTTGTCTAGCAAGTTTTCTCACTTCGTCAGCTACAACCGCAAAACCTCGGCCATGCTCCCCTGCACGAGCCGATTCTATAGCGGCATTTAATGCTAGCAAGTTAGTTTGCTCAGCAATATTTTTGATTACTTCAATAACTTGACCAACATCATCCACGCCCTTTAAAAGCTCTTTTAAGCTATTTAACCCTTGCTCAACACGCTGCTCAGTATGTGAGCTTGCTGTTAGCATACTATCTGCAAAACCTAGGCTTTGCTCCATGGCATCAAATGTCTGTTTTGCGTTGTCAGCCACTTGACTATTAATGGTGTTAACTTGTTCACCAATATGTTGAATATCGCTTAGTAGCCCTTGATTTTGCTCAACTTGAGTGTGGCTAGCATCGGTCTTTTGAGCAATAGTATGTAAGTGCTCGCTCATTTCCAGCATAAAGTCATTAATCACTTTGAGCATTTGCGCACGCTCTTCCGCTTCAATTCGTTGACGCTCAATTAACTGATTAAAATAATGAGCTATCTCCCCTATTTCAGTTTTTGGATTTTTGCTTTCAATATTTTTAAGCTCATTACTTTCAATTAAGAATGCGAAACCATCTCGTAACTGACGCAGCGGGTTTAAAACTTGATTACGCTGTACAAAATAAACACCGCCTGCAAGTACCACTAACATGCCAATCGCAATACAAAATACAATAAATACGTGCTGTTTAAGCTGGCTTTGTTCGTCTTTTAGTTTTTGCTCAGCCCCAAGCACCGTTGCCGATAAGGCCGCAATTTGTTCTCGCAGTGCTTGCATACCCGTTTGACGCTGCTCAGCTTGCTCTAGCGTTGAGGCTAAATCACGAGGAAAACGCTTAGGCCAACTTATTAACTCCGATTTAATATCGCCGGCTAAATCTTCGGCTTCTTCACCAAAAAATAAAGCATCTTCATCGACTTCACTCATCACTCCTAGGTTTTCAAGCGTATCAATTTTGCTTGCTAATGCATTTAAATTTTCTACGCTTTGATTAAGGCTTGCTTTGGTGTCTTGATCAAAGCTTAAAACCAGCTTGTAGGTATATAAAGCAAGTGATGTCACTTCATTATAATAATCGGCACCAAGTTGGTAATATTCAAGCGCTAAATCTGTTTGCGGCTTTGCTTTACGAGCATAGCCTATCAGCGAGGAGGCTGAGCCAGCCATTTGCCTAAGCGAGTTGTCCAATAAAGCCATTTCGTTACCCGATAACTTACCTAAAGCACGATATTTATCATTGATATCTTTATCTAATGCTGAGAGTTGAGTTGATAGGTGTGAATTTAAATCGTGTGGAAGATGCGCTAAGTCTTGCTTTATCACCTCAGCAATCAGTGCCGATGATAAATTAAGATATTGACTATCACCTTGCTCTAAATAGTCATCGAGGTGGCTTTTTAAATCAATAATGAGCGTATTTTTGAGTTTATTATAAGCGTTATCTTGTTGCTCTAAATTTAATAGAGTTTGACTTGCCCAAAACAAGGTCGCCGCTAACAAGATACTGGCAAGTGTGAGTAAAACGGCTAGTAGCCGAGTAAATGATGACACGCGCATAAACTATAATCCCCAAAGTCGTTACGCGCGTAGAATATTAACCTTTTATGACAATTTGATGTAAACCAACCTAATAACCAGAAATTATCAATCAAAAGCCATACTAAAGGATAGGTTAGGTCATTGCTGCTTTCACATATACATCAAAACGATTCTTTTTAGTTTTGATCTGCATGCTGGGGGTTTTATCATTTAAAAATGGCGCGTAGTCAGGTCGCTTTACCACGACTCGCTTACTCGCAAGCGGGTAGGCAAAATCTAAAAGATCATCTGCATCGCTATCAGCGCCAACCAGCGCTTGGAATACTCGCATTTCTTTTTTAACTAGGGCTGATTTTTCACGATGCGGAAACATAGGATCCAAGTACACGACATCTGGTATATCGTTACACTGAGCAAGTAGAGTATGGCTCGAACCGAATACTAAGCTCATATTTTTTTTCATCCATGCACCAATTTCAGCATCACCGTAAGCGCGTTCGAGGCCATCAAATAATAGCGCAGCTACCACAGGATGGCGCTCATGCAAAATAACTTTACAACCAAGCGACGCCAGCACAAAACCGTCACGCCCAAGCCCTGCCGTGGCATCAAGTACAACGGGTGTGGCTCCTTTATTTAACCCTACAGCTTTGGCAATTGCTTGGCCTTTACCACCACCGAATTTACGGCGGTGCGCCGCCGCTCCTGTGACAAAGTCAACGTGAATAGCCCCTAGTTTAGGCTCATCTTTCTTTTTTAAGCTCAGACCTTGCTCATCATAATGCAATGAAAAGCCGTCATTACTGTTCGCCCATTCAGTTAAACCAAAGCGCTGCTCTATAGCATCTAAATAAGGACGCATTTCTTTAAAAGGACAATGAATTACCACGTAAAACTCCGAGCTATACTAATGGCCATGAGTATATCATGGCTTAAAATAGCTCGATATCCGTTTGTGATGTCACATCTTCTGTGTGGCTAGGCTCTGCCATTTTTTGTAAATTACTCAATAGCTCACTACGTGATTCAATAATATGGAGTAACTGAAACTTAATCGATTCAAGATCATCATTCAGCGAGGCAAAAAGTAACTGGGTTTGTTGTAAGTGCTGTAAATGAAAAACGATTTCATCGCTATTTAGTAACTTACTTTGTTCAACTGATTTATTCAGCTCACTTAGTTGCACAGCAAACTTTTCGACAGCCCGTTCTCGTGAGTAACTGTGCTGGTACATTTGCTCCGACAGTTCGCTAAATGCATTGCCGATTTGCTTAGCCTGTGTGAGTGCTCGCTCATTGACTTCCATATCTTGAACTTTCGCATTGGTCACTTCAAGAATATGCGGAAACAAGTCTTTATATCGGCCATACAACTGAGCATCATCAAGTGGCATGTTTTTAATTAACATGGACACTTTTGGGTAATTAATAATAGTGCGATGACTGAAATCGACGAACCGGTTTGCATCGCGATGTTTTTCAAGTAACTCACGCTCTAGTGGGCAAACAGCCCCCTCTGCACCACAAAAGATCCCGATATCTTGATACCAAAAAGCAAGCACTACATCGAGATCCATTGGGTTAAAAAACTCAAACATGTATTCTGACAGCGATTGGATATCATGTGCATGATAACTTTGACCCACATAGCGCATAATACGTCCCATATCGCCTGAGTCTGTCATGGCTATTTCAGCCGTTATTTGCGCGCGCTCCACATCGCTTTTTAGCTTTTTAGAATGCTGTCGGTATTCATACAAAACACGGATACGCGCCATTAACTCTTCAGCATTAAAGGGTTTAACAATATAGTCAGAAGCCCCTGAATTGTAACCCTTAACACGGTCAGGAAGTTCCTTTTTCCCAGATAGAAACATCACGGGTGTATCTTTGGTTTGTGGATTAGCCTTTAATTCACTGCATACCTCAAACCCTGTTTTTCCAGGCATTTCAACATCTAGTAAAATAATATCTGGATTATATTTAAATGCTTGTCTTAACCCTTCATCACCATTTTTAGCATGGATCAATGTGCAAAAGCCTGAAAGTGACTCTTCAATTACATGATGTACGTATTTGTCATCATCTATGGCTAACACCAGTTTCGACATGCTTTAATCCTGTAAATAGCTTTTTAAAAGCATAGTACGCAAGGTTGATTTTGCTAAGATTTTTTAATAAAAAAAGCGCCTTTCGGCGCTTTCCAATAATACTCACTATTTAAGCTGCAATTCCGCTGTGCCTAAGCAATGCATCAACTTGTGGCTCACGGCCTCGGAACTTCTTGAATAGTTCCATAGGTTCCTCGCTGCCTCCTTTTTCTAAAATATTGTTAAGGAAGGCCTGCCCTGTCTCTTGATTAAAGATCCCTTCTTCCTCAAATTTAGAAAATGCGTCAGCCGAAAGAACCTCTGCCCATTTATACGAGTAATAGCCTGCACTATAGCCACCAGCAAAAATATGGCTAAAGCCATGCTGAAAACGGTTAAATGCTGGCGCTTTAACAACGGCAGTTTTACTGCGCACATCATCAAGTGTAGCTTGAATATTACAAGGCTCACCCGCTTTATAAGTATGATGAATCGTAAAATCAAACAACGAAAACTCTAGCTGACGCAGCATTTGCATACCAGACTGGAAGTTCTTTGCTGCGAGCAATTTATCAAGCAGTTCTTTTGGTAGTGGTTCATCTGTTTCATAGTGACCCGAGATGAAGTTAAGCGCTTCTTCTTCATAACACCAGTTTTCTAAGAACTGGCTTGGTAATTCAACCGCATCCCATGCAACACCGTTAATACCCGCCACTGGCGCTGCATCAACTTGAGTTAACATATGATGGATACCATGACCAAACTCATGGAATAAGGTTGTTACTTCGTTATGAGTAAACAGTGCAGGTTTATCACCCACTGCTTTATTAAAGTTACACACCAAGTAAGCAACGGGTGTTTGTAGCTCTCCGTTAGCACGTACTTTACGACCCATGCAATCGTCCATCCATGCGCCACCACGCTTACGGTCTCGTGCATATAAATCTAAATAGAAACGGCCTCGTAGCGTGTTGCTACTGTCGTAAATCTCAAAGAAACGTACGTCAGGATGGTAAGTATCAAAGTCACTCACTTCTTTAACGTTAATACCAAATAAGCGATTTACTGTGGTAAATAAGCCATTTAATACTTTATTTGCAGGGAAATAAGGGCGCAGTACTTCATCAGAAATCGCGTATTTCTCTTGCTTAAGCTTTTCTGCGTAATAAGCGTAATCCCACGCGGCAAGCTCCGTCACACCGTGTTTATCTTTTGCGTAAGCCGTTAGCTCAGCCAGCTCTTGCTCGGCTTGTGGCTTAGACTTAGCTGCTAAATCTTCTAAGAATGAAAATACCTGAGCAGGTGATTCTGCCATTTTTGTTGCCAATGACATATCTGCATAACTGTTAAAACCAAGTAACTGCGCAAGCTCATGACGAAGCGCAAGTTCTTCGCTCATAATCTCTGAGTTATCAAACTCACCCGCATTCGGACCTTGATCCGACGCACGAGTAACAAACGCGGTATATGTTTCTTCACGTAATTCGCGGTTATCTGCGTAAGTCATGATAGGTAAATAAGATGGAAAATCTAACGTGAATACCCAACCATCTAGATCTTTACTTTTTGCCGTATCAGCACCCAGAGCTAATGCAGATTCAGGCAAACCAGCAAGCTCGCTTTCATCAGTAATATGTTTTTGCCAAGCAAGTGTGGCATCCATTACATTATTACCAAACTTAGATGAAAGCTCTGATAAACGCGCACTAATTTCACCGTAACGCTTTTGTTGCTCTGGTTTTAGCGCAATACCAGATAGCTCAAAATCGCGCAGTGCATTAGTAATAGTTTTTTGCTGGGCAATGGTTAATGTTTTAAATTCGTCACTGCTGTGAAGTGCGTTATAAGCATCGTATAAACCTTGATGCTGACCCACAAACGTTGAGTACTCCGATAACAACGGCAAACATTGCTCATAAGCTTCTCGTAGTTCATCGCTGTTCACGACTGAGTTCATATGAGATACCGGTGAAAATAGTCGTGATAGCTTATCGTCGGCTTCTTCAAGTGGAAGCACCAAATCATTCCACGTATGTGACTTAGCTGCCAAGACCTTATCGATAGTTAAACGACACTCTTTAATTGCCGCTTTTAACGCTGGCACCACATGCGCTGGTTCAATCTTAGAAAACGGTGGAAGCCCTTCTAAACCAATAAGTGGATTATTTTCTGCAATTGTCATTTTCGTTCTCAATTTTTAATGCGAAGATGATTCTGAGGTTGGGGCAAATTGATGAAATACAAGGGGCTTAACCTTGGTCTTTATTATGCTATTATCGATTAATTAAAGAAAAGTTATCTATTTTTGAGGACAAACTATGGCTCAGCATTTTGATTACATTGCAATTGGTGGCGGTAGCGGCGGTATCGCTTCTGCTAACAGAGCAGCAATGCGTGGCGCAAAAGTGGCACTTATTGAAGCAAAACACATGGGCGGCACGTGTGTAAACGTGGGCTGCGTTCCTAAAAAAGTGATGTGGCATGGTGCACAAGTGGCTGAAGCTATTAATGCTTACGCACCTGATTATGGCTTTGATGTTGAGTTAAAAAGCTTTAGCTGGGCTAAATTAGTAGAAAGTCGCGAAGCGTACATAGGCCGTATTCACCAAGGTTACAATAAGTATTTATCAAGCAATGGCGTGACTGTAATCAATGGCTTTGCTAAATTTGTTGATAGCAAAACGGTTGAAGTTAATGGTGAACTATACACTGCTGACCATATTCTTGTTGCCGTAGGTGGCCGCCCTACTATTCCTAATATCCCAGGCGCTGAGCTTGGTATTGACTCAAACGGCTTCTTTGAATTAAACGAACAGCCAAAACGTGTGGCTGTTATTGGTGCGGGTTATATTGCCGTTGAAATCGCAGGCGTACTCCACAGCCTTGGCACAGAAACCCACCTGTTTGTTCGTAAAAACAAACCACTGCGTACTTTTGACCCATACATCGTTGATACCCTAGTCGATATTATGGCTAAAGAAGGCCCGACTCTTCATACAGATTGCACGCCAAAAGAAGTCGTTAAAGAAAGCGATGGTAGCTTAACGATTCATTTTGAAAATGGCCACAGCCAAAACGTTGATGAAGTAATTTGGGCCATTGGCCGTACACCAACAACTGATAAGATCAATCTTGCAGCTGCGGGGGTTGAAGTCAATGAAGGTGGTTATGTAAAAGTAGACGAATTCCAAAACACCACTGCTAAGAACGTCTATGCAGTGGGTGATATCATCGAAAACGGTATCGAACTTACACCTGTAGCCGTTAAAGCAGGCCGTATTTTATCTGAGCGTTTATTCAATAAAGAATTACCTGATGATTTAAAGATGGACTACGAGCTAGTGCCTACTGTGGTGTTTAGCCACCCACCAATCGGCACGATTGGTTTAACGGAGCAAGAAGCTATTTCGCAATATGGCGAAGAAAACGTTAAAGTTTATAAATCAAGCTTTGCTGCTATGTATACCGCGGTTACACAACACCGCCAAGCATGCAACATGATGCTAGTATGTGCAGGTGATAACGAAAAAGTTGTTGGCTTACACGGCATTGGCTTTACCGTAGATGAAATGATTCAAGGCTTTGCTGTTGCCATGAAGATGGGCGCAACCAAAGCAGACTTTGATGCTGTTGTGGCGATTCACCCAACAGGCTCAGAAGAGTTTGTTACTATGAGATAAACTCGCGTTGCGAGTCAATATTAAAACCTTGTGGTGCTGCCACAAGGTTTTACTAAAATAAACTTATCAGCGCTTTTAGCACACTATCAAAGTTCAGAAATAGCTTTGCTAAAAATACGTTTAAGTAAATCTAGGTTCAAATTAACACCTGCAATATTCGCATCAATCCACTCTTGCTGAGAAATTGGAGGCCATGAAACCTTATAACCGATGGTATATAACATCTCCTCAAAAAAGAAGCGCAGCACTCTGCCGTTACCTTCACGGAATGGATGAAGTAAATTAAGTTCACAAAACAAGTCTGCTACTTTTTCAATTAGCTCATCATTATTCTAACAATTCGATATTGCCGAAATGCCTCGAAATAACTTTTTAGCTTCAGGATCGATACGCGTCCAAGTACAAAAGCGGGTATTACCCTTGGAGATATCAACATCCCTAATTTGACCTGCCCACACATATAAATCTTGGAATAAGTGATGATGAAGATATTTTAAATGCTCAAGTGAAAACTTAGATAGAGGCTGTTGAGAGGAGTCATAGGTTCTATAACGTTCAGCGGTAAACTCAGCTTCGGCTTGATCTAATATATCCGGTTCTCGAATATCTAACAGATTAATTAATACATCAGAGTCAGGGTAGCAATATTTATCTTGAGCTACCCCATATTTATCGTGCATATTTACGCTTCAATTCAGCAATACTTTTGCCTTCATTACTCGTTTTCAACGTTAGACCTTCGTAGCTTAAACTGACCTTAAAGTTATCCATATCGGGCATAAACTTGGTCTTTTGCTGATTGCTAGTCTTAGAAGTTTTGGTAGCCATAACCCCTCCGATGATACCGATAATTCTAACTTATTCAGGTATAAATTGCCATTAACCAGCCTATTTCAAAATACAATCAAAGGAAGGATTTAGGGTATTAAAAGATTACTTTGCAGGTGTCGATCCAGTGATGGATGCTGTTTTAACCATAACTAAGCAATAAACAGTGTTGGCACAAACCTTGTAACTGTTAATAAAGTAATCAGTTAAGCAAGAATTTGCCCTTGTTTACTGTGTAATTAAGCAATTATTACGCAGTAAACAAGGCATTTTTTACAAGGAGGCACTGTGTCTAAGTCTGCAATTTTATATCGCATGGTGACCGATGAGCATATTTGCCCATTCGGTTTAAAATCAAAAGATTTACTAGAGCGTAACGGCTACGATGTTGATGACCGTCATTTAACAAACCGTGAGCAAACCGATAAATTTAAACAGCAGTATGATGTAAAAACCACACCGCAAACCTTTATCGATAATAAACGCATTGGTGGTTACGATGATTTACGCGACTTTTTTAATCTGCCAGAAGCAGGGCAACAAGGCACAACTTACACGCCCGTGTTAGCCATTTTCGCAGTGACCATGCTACTGAGTTGTGGTTTTAGTTATGCTAGTGGCACCGCTTTACTGTCGATGCAGAACATAATGCTATTTGTTGCACTGACAATGGCAGTGCTCGCGATTCAAAAACTGCAAGACTTATATAGTTTTTCAAATTCATTTATTACTTATGATTTACTCGCCATGCGTGTTGTGCCCTATGCCTATATTTACCCGTTTATTGAGGCGTATGTTGCCATTGGCATGGTGGCTGAATTACCCGCTTTAGCTGTTGCGCCATTTTCGCTGTTTATTGGTAGCATTGGAGCTATATCTGTGTTTAAAGCTGTATACATTGATAAACGAGAACTCAAGTGTGCCTGTGTAGGTGGAGATAGTAATGTGCCGCTCGGTTTTATTTCTCTGAGCGAAAACTTATTTATGATTGCGGCGGGTATATGGATGCTTAGTACTGTTTAAACTATTTACTTATAGGCTAGGTAAAGCCTGCTACAGCAGGCTTTATTGATAGATCAGTTATAACCACCTGTTCTTATATCTTTTTCAAGTTCAGATTGGGTTTTCACTGGGTGACACACTGTGTCCACCGTGCTTTTATTCATTTCATCAGCATCTGTGCTAAAAAATGTATAGTTATAATTTGCTTCAACTTCGCCGCCCAAACAGTGATGGTCGAGTAAAGCGCGTTGCTCATGGTCTTGCAAATTTGATTCTGAGGCACAACCGGCAAGCATCAAAAAAGCCATTAATACTGATATTTTTTTCATAGTATCCTCTTAAATTAATTACAGCTCATATCTAAAATGAAATGAGGGAAGCTTGTCGAGTAAAGGTAAAAGTGACCTTTCTCTTCTTAAATCTTTACGCTCTCTTTCTAGCTGTGTCCGTCGATATCTCAACTCTTTACGTTTTTCGCTTGAGTTATTTTTATTGCTCAATTCATTCGAAATAGATTGAAGCTGCCAATTTATGGTATCTATTCTTTGATCTATTTCTGCTTTTCTTGCTTCAATTTGATAGCGATCATTCCCCTCTTCCCATGCTCTTCTAAAGTGCTCATCATTGCATACACCATTGTAGGCTTGTCCTTGAATACCGAGGGTAAAGCCATTTTCTGGTACACAAAATACAGCAAGTCCTTGTTGATAGCTTTTCTTGTACTCTTCTAACTGAGGCGTGATACCAAACTCTCTACATGCAAAGACAATGTCTTTACCCTGATCATAGCTATACCCCTGAACACCATGGTCATAGCCCAATTCCTGCCAACTAGCTTGCATACACTCTTCGTGCGACAAACTGCTGCACCCAGATAGCAACAACAAGAATACACATAAATAAATGAACCGATGAAACACTGTGACCTAACCGATATAAAATAAGCAAGGTACCTATTTTAGGTCACAAATTATAAAAAGGGAAGATTATTGATAGAAACTCAAGAATAAGGGATTACAGTGTGTTTACGTACTAGCGTAAACACACGTTAAATTAAGTTTTTATGCCGTACCACCAACAGTTAAGTTATCAATTTTAAGGCTTGGCTGACCAACGCCTACTGGTACACTTTGGCCGTCTTTACCACACACTCCTACACCTTTGTCGAGCGCAAGGTCATTACCCACCATTGAGATTTGCTGCATCACTTCAGGGCCGTTACCAATTAATGTAGCCCCTTTAATTGGTTGAGTGATTTTACCATTTTCAATTAAATAGGCTTCCGATGCACTAAACACAAATTTACCTGAGGTAATATCTACTTGGCCGCCACCAAAGTTCGGCGCAAAAATGCCTTTTTTCACCGAACTGATAATATCTGCTTGGCTATGTTCGCCACCTAACATATACGTATTGGTCATACGCGGCATAGGTAAATGAGCATAAGATTCGCGGCGCGCATTACCTGTAGGGTTAACACCCATCAAACGGGCATTGAGCTTATCTTGCATATAGCCTTTTAGAATACCGTTTTCAATAAGTACGTTATAGGCAGCAGGAGTCCCTTCGTCATCTACGTTCAATGAACCGCGGCGGTCAGCAATGGTGCCATCATCCACTACGGTACATAGCTCAGATGCTACCTTTTCACCTACTTTGCCGCTAAACGCTGATGCGCCTTTGCGGTTAAAGTCACCTTCAAGGCCATGACCTACGGCTTCATGAAGTAATACCCCAGGCCAACCTGCACCTAATACGACTTCCATACTGCCGGCAGGGGCATCAATTGCTTCTAAGTTTACTTTTGCTTGGCGAACCGCTTCTTCTGCGTATCCCATCCAACGAGGCTTACCGTCAACTAACTCTTTAAAATAACCATAATCTAAACGCGCGCCGCCACCAGCACCACCGCGTTCACGGCGGCCGTTCTTTTCAAGTAATACTGAGCAGTTTAAACGAATAAGCGGACGAATATCGGTTGCAAATGTGCCATCGCTGGCTGCAATAAGTACTTCTTCATACACAGCCGACATTGAGCTAATCACTTGCTCTGCATCAGGCGCTAATTCACGAATATAGTTTTCAAGCTCACGTAGTAAGTTTACTTTATCGCTATCACTCATGCTTTGAATAGGTTGATGCGGTGCATATTGTTGTTTTGCAGCAACATCACTAAATACTTGAACTGTTTTATTTTCACCTGCATCTGCAATACTACGCGCAGCAGTCGCCGCTTTATTTAACGCTTCTAAGTTGATTGCATCTGAGTATGAAAACCCTGTTTTTTCACCACTGACAGCACGAACACCAACCCCACGTTCAACATTATATGACCCCTCTTTCACAAGGCCATCTTCAAGTACCCACGATTCATGATGACTTGATTGAAAATACAAGTCGGCGTAGTCCACTTGATGTTGGTGAATAAAGGCGAGCGTTTTTTCGAGTTCTTCTCGTGTTAGCTGGCTGTCTTGTAATAAATGCTGTTCAACCGTGTTCATAATAAATGCTCTCTAAATCGTTGCTGAGACTGCACAGGCATGTCTTGGCGTATCTTATTCAATCGGTTTAAATCAAGTGTATGACTGATAAACCCTGTGCCACTTGGAAGCTCACTGAGCGTATCTCCCCATGGCGAAATTATAATGCTGTGGCCATATGTTTGCCGACCATTTTCATGATCTCCCCACTGCGCAGCTGCAACTACATAAGACTGTGTTTCAATTGCTCTGGCAGCTAATAAGTGATGCCAATGAGCAGCACCGGTAACAACAGTAAAGGCACTAGGAACTAAAATTAGCTCAGCACCCTGTCGCTGCATAGCACTAAACAAGCCACTAAAGCGCAGATCATAACATACTGCTAAACCAATTTTACCAAAGGGTGAGTCAACCACGACAATATCACTACCCGCTTGTGTCGCATCTGACTCACGATAACACCGAGTGGAGTCCGCAACATCGACATCAAATAGGTGAATTTTATTGTACTGCGCGACTACATTACCTTGGCTATTAAATAAAAATGAGGCAGCTAAATATTTTCCATTATCTTGCGAAACAGGCACGGTGCCAGCAGCTAGCCAAATATCATGTTGCTTACACAGCTTTGCAAGTTGTGCTTTATAATCATCAATTTTAAGCCCTAATTGATAACTCGCTTGGCTACTTTTACTAAAGATCAAAAAAGCTTCGGGTAGGCATACCAATAAAGGACGCATTTTAGGTAACTGCTGTAATGACAGCCTCAAAGACGCCATATTTTGTTCTGCATTGATACCAGAACACATTTGTAATGCTAAAACCTGACCCGACATATTAGCCTTCATTGGTTTGTAAACTCGCAGATGATGCCGCGTCTTTTAATTTTAACCGTGAGGAGGATTGCGGTTGGCTCTGTGCAGCTTGTGGTAAAGTAACTTCTCGACTTTTACGATCGACTTCGGTCACCTCAGGATCGCTCATACTACCACTGACTTTAAAATTAATTTCTGAGATCACCCGGGCAGAGTGAATAACCTTATCGATGGCTAGTGCCGCTAAACCACTTACAGGATTAACCATCCATGCAACTATAACAGGAATACTTGAAGTCACTTGGGGTGCGACTGCCAAATCATAGTCTATCTCAAGGGTATTTAGGTTAGTATGGCCTTTAATGGTCAAGTCAGCAGGTACACCGTCAAGTTTGGTATCTTGCGTATAAGCAATGCCTTTATCGAGCTGCATAGTCCCTTTCATACTGTTGTAGAAAAAGCCCTTCGAAAACACATCTCTAAAATCCAGTTTTAGCTTACGCACTAAGGAGTCTAAGCTTAACAATGAGAATACTCGCGCACCGCCATCACTTATCTCAGCAAGGTGGCCTTCACCTAAGCGCCAATCTAGCTCTCCCATCAGGGTTGGTACATCAAAGTCATACGGCGCACCTTGCCACGCTAAATCAAATTGAATATCAGCGTCTGAGTCTTTAACGGTGGTTGTTATATCAAACTCATCAAATAACTCACCAATATCGTCACTTTGTAAGTTACCAGTAAAACGTGTTTGGCCTTCGGCAAATTGCCCCTTACCTCTAAGTACATGATCGCCTTTATCAATGACCACTTCGGTAAATAAGAGTGCGCCTTGCTCACCGACTAAACTACTTTTGACTTTATCAAGTTGATAATCTGCGACTTTACAATCTTCACAGTTAAACTCGATAGCAGGAATGCGCGTTAACCAGCTTAAGTCTTCTGGTTCACCGACATCTTTGCTTTGCTCTGGCGCTGCTTCATTAAAATTAATACGTAAGTAGTCAGTAAAAATTTGAATTGGCCTGCGCGTTTCACCGGTTGGAATAAGTGCATCGGCGCGTAACTCTTTGGCATTTAGTTTCAACTCTAAATCAGATTGCTTTGGTGCTAAACGAAATTCAAAATCATTAAAGTCGATATTGTGTAACGCAAGCTTATTAAATTTACCTGTTACATTATTAAACGCTGGCATCACACTTGGTGAGTCTGATTTTACTTTTGTGAGCGCAATAATTTGGTCAATTAAACCAAACCAAGGTGCAAGTTCTGTCTGTGGTAAATCAATTGATACAGCAAAACCGTCACGATTAAGGCCGAGGTCTTGCTCACCCAAAATTAAATGTACGTTATTAAATTTTTGTTCGCCATTATCTAAAATAGCATTAAAGAAAACCTGTTCATTTACGTTTGCAGTGATCAAGTTTGAAATTCTGTCACCCTGTACAACGGCCGTAAGTGGCCATGTTTGCTCCTTATTTTTATTATAGGGAGCAGGTAATTGACTACTCAGCCCCACCAAATTACCACCTACGTCCGCACGGTAGTTAAAATCATTTGGCAAGAAGTTAAGCAACACATTAATATCTACATCACTTTGACCCGTTAAATAGCCCGCTAAGAGACCATGCGCTTGTTCAATTAGTGGTTCAGCTTCAAGAGCAAGCTTTATCGCTATTTCTGCACGATAATTATCAGCAACATTCTCACTACTGAAGTTAGCGGTTAGCGGCATCCCCATCCAATCAGCTTTAGCATTATTTAAATCGATTTTGTCATTATTAAATTTAACAATGCCGGTCATATGGTTAAGGGTTATACCTGGCTGCGCAAGATAAACCGGAATATTTGCAAGCTCTACTTCACCTATCGCATCAACATGCCCTGAGCGTAAGTTAACCAATAACTCAATTTCTGCGGCCGCCTCTCCTTGAGCTTGCACAACTTCAAAAACATCTGCTAAAGGTTTTGCCAGTGGCGTCGCAGCAAAAAAAGGCGTTAACTTTTCGCCATGAGCGCGTTTATTAATGGCAACCTTAAGCATTTCGGCATTCATTAAATCAGCAATGCTGACATGTACGCTGTCGCCAAGCTCTAAATTAACAAGCGTGCCCGACTTACTGTAGATATCCATGCGCTCATTTTCAAAATGCAGCGTCACGTTAGCGTCTTCAACCGCAGGCCAACTTGGTGAAAATTGATATTGTGCGTTATTGACGTTCGCCAATACTTCGAATTGACCTTGTTGCTCCCTAAACGGAAAACCTTCAAAAGGCCCTGAGAAGAGCACTTGCGCTTTATTTACTTCACCACCTTGGATGGCACCATTTAAATAATTAACTAAGTTCTCACTCATTACAGGCAAAGGAAAGTAATGCCCTGCTACTGTGGCATCAGGTGCATACGCTTCAGCATATAAATCTAAGCGAGGTTCATCTGTTAGACTTAACATCATTTCTGCCGCAAACGTCACCTCGTCGTTATCAAGCCATAAA
The DNA here is from genome assembly GCF_021728095.1 of Pseudoalteromonas sp. L1. Classification (NCBI taxonomy): domain Bacteria; kingdom Pseudomonadati; phylum Pseudomonadota; class Gammaproteobacteria; order Alteromonadales; family Pseudoalteromonadaceae; genus Pseudoalteromonas; species Pseudoalteromonas sp. L1. Next base: position 153,020 of record NZ_JAKKCT010000004.1, read on the forward strand.
TTATCGCTACTGATTCGCCAGCCGTCGGTGTAATGATGTAAATCGAGCTCAATATTGAGTTGGTTATAGGCAATATCTTGGCTAAAGCTGCCGTTGGTCAATAAGCGGTTGTTTTCTCCATGAAGTTGTATGCGACCAGCTGACTGGTTAATGAAACCATCTACTCTAATTGCTTGACCACCAGGGATGCCGTTTAGTGACAACCAATTTAGTTGATCACCTTTAAACCAGAGTTGCCATTGTTCATTTTGCCCAAACTCAACATACGCATCACTTAATTGCCCATTTGGTTGGCGATCTAGAAATGGAGTAAGTACTTCAAAATTACTTAATTGGGCCAGTTTGGCTAATAAAGCAAAATCAAATTGCTTAAGCCAAATTTTATTTTGCTTACCAAGTTGGGCTTCAAATTGCAGTGTCGGCCATTGCTTTAAATCACTTTCAAAGGTCAGGCCGGTACTTTTCAGACGCCACCCTTGCTGCCAAGGAAACAAGTGGAACCCGCCTTTACTTAGGTTGATTTGATGCGACTCTTGGTTTTGTTGCCAATTTACAAAGCTGGGTTGCCATTGCACTTTCACATCACTGATCAAACCCTTTTCAAGGCTGACCCACGTTTGTAAGTTCATATCTGAATGCAATTGCTGTTTATCGGTATTGATAAATTGTGCAAGCCATTTAGACACATCTACATTGGCTGCTTCTACATATATATCACCCGCCATGGTTTCAAGTGTTGAACCATTCAATGCCATTCGCGCATCAAAACTCCCCACGGAGATGCCAGGTAAAGCTAATGAACCAGCGCCTTGATGCTGCTCAGGTGTATTTTGCCAAACAATGTTTTCAAGAATGAGTTTACGTGCTTTGCCATCACCTAACATAAAATTAAGGCTACTATCTTGCACAGCAAAGTGACCTGTTTTCCCTAAAAACAAGCTTTCGATAAGTTCTTTTTGCTCAAAGCTATTACTTTGTTGTTCACTGCTTAATTCCAGCATTGTAGGTAAGTCTACATCGGCATGGAAACCATTAATGACAAAGTAGTTCGACTTTAATTGACGAGTTTTAAGTGATTCCCAAAGATTAACTTCAAGGCTCGCCTTATCAATATTTAAAGCGATAGGCGATGTTTGGTTATCTTCAAAAGAGATATCTTCTAAAACTAATAAAGGCCCCTTTCCTTGCCAGCTCGCAGAGATAGAACCTATCGATAGGTTGACATCAAATTGCTCGTATAAAAACGTTTCAATATTGCTTTTATAATCATTGGCATAGGGAAGTGTATACTTTAAAACAGAGACAATAACGGCCAGCAACACAAGGGTAATAGCAAATACTTGCCATACCTTGCGTATACAATAAAAGCAGACCGTCTTTGTGTTCATTACATCATTACCACATCAAACTGTTCTTGATTATATAAACTCTCTGTTTGAATACTGACTTGCTTGCCAATAAATAGTTCAAGTTCAGCAAGGTTATGGTACTCATCATTGATAAGTGCCTCAGAGACCGATGGCGCAGCATACACCATAAATTTATCAGCAGCATAAGCGCGATTAACACGAACAATTTCACGCAGAATCTCGTAGCAGACTGTTTCAACCGTTTTTTGTGAGCCTCGTCCAGAACACGCAGGGCAAACATCACATAAAATATGCTCTAAACTCTCGCGTGTACGCTTTCGAGTCATCTCCACTAAGCCTAGTGCAGATAAGCCATTTATGTTGGCTTTAGCGCGATCTTTTGCCAATGCTGACTCAAGTGAATGAAGCACTCGGCGTTTGTGCTCGTCGCTGACCATATCGATAAAGTCGATAATAATAATGCCGCCTAAGTTGCGTAAACGTAACTGACGGGCAATCGCTGATGTTGCTTCAATATTAGTATTAAAAATAGTTTCTTCTAAATTACGATGGCCTACAAACGCGCCGGTATTTACGTCAACGGTGGTCATCGCTTCAGTTTGGTCAATAATTAAATAACCGCCCGATTTAAGCTCAACTTTACGATGCAGGGCTTTTTGAATTTCGGTTTCAACATCAAATAAGTCGAAGATTGGTCGCTCACCAGGGTAATATTCAAGCGCGCCGGATAGAATTGGTACAAACTCTTCAGTAAATTCTTTTAGTTCTTGATACGTTAATTTAGAGTCAACACGAATTCGCTCCATATCTTCGCCAACATAATCACGAAGAGTTCGAAACGCCAGTGTGAGGTCTTCATGCAAAATACTTTCTTTGCTTACTTTTTTGCGCTTAGTGACAATTTTTTGCCACAGCTTTTTTAGAAACTCAGCATCGTGACGAAGTTCAGCTTCACTTGCCCCTTCGGCAGCAGTACGAACAATAAAACTACCATCTTCATCGCCGTATTCAGCAACAATTTTTTTCAAGCGTAAACGCTCTTCTTCGGTTTCAATACGCTGGCTTACACCTACGTGTGTCGCATCAGGCATAAACACTAAGTAACGAGATGGAATCGTAATATCTGTCGTTAAACGCGCCCCTTTTGTACCAAGAGGATCTTTGACCACCTGTACCATGATGTGCTGCCCTTGGCGAACAAGCTCGCGGATATCTTGTACTTTCTTGATGGGTTGCTCATCAACACCTTCAACAATAGAGGCGCTGTTAACAATATCAGACGCATGCAAAAAAGCCGCTTTGTCTAAGCCAATATCTACAAATGCGGCTTGCATGCCTGGTAATACACGGCTAATTTTACCGAGGTAAATATTACCAACAATCCCAAGGTTGCCAATTCGCTCTAATTGGATCTCTTGCAGTACGCCATTTTCAATAAGCGCAACCCTGCTTTCACTCGGTGTAACGTTGATCAGTAATTCTGTGCTCATGTTACCCTCTTAAAAATTCGTTTAATAACTGCTCTGTCTCATATAAAGGTAAGCCGACAACCGCAAAATAGCTACCCGAAATATGACTCACAAATCGCCCGCCTAGACCTTGTATGCCATAACCACCGGCTTTATCTTGTGGCTCTTGTGAGTGCCAATATGCATCGATTTCGTCATCGCTTAATTGTTTAAAAGTCACATCAGTGACAACAAGACAGCTTTTTACTTGCTGGCTGTCAGCAATAGCTACGGCGGTCATCACTTGATGAGTACGCCCTGATAGGCGCTTCATTGTTGCGATAAAGTCAGCTTTATCAATCGGTTTGCCAAGTGCGGTGTCATCAATCACTACCACGGTATCGCTGCCAAGCACAGGGCGGTCTGTGTAACCCATTGCGACACCAGATTGTGCTTTGAGTCTCGCTAAACGCTCAACATAATCACGAGGAGACTCGTTTGGGAATTGGCTTTCATCTGCATCAACGCTAAATTGAGAAAACTCGATACCAAGTTGGCTGAGCAACTCTTTTCGACGCGGTGATGCAGACGCCAAATAAATTGCGGTTTGCATTATCTAATCCTGAAATGACGGCGGTATTTACGCAATATTAAGAAAATCCACCACCAACAAAGCATGCCGGTTAGCACTGGCCATAAGTAATGCGGGCTGAAATAAACCCCCATCAAGAAATGATTAAGCCAAAATTGCATAAGGTGGTAAAGCGTTAAAAACAGAGCCACTAATATGCTCTGCTGCCATAGAGAAAAGTTTCTAATTTTTTGAAAATTACTTGCCGTGATAAAAATACACACAGAGTAAGTTAATGAGTTCACACCAAGTGGTGAGCCCGAAGCCAAATCCATTAATAACCCCACCACCCAAGCGGTGCCGATATTAAGACGATGTGGTACTGCGAGCGACCAGTACATCAGCACCATTAACACCCAATCAGGTCGATAAGGTTCAAATGAAATAGGCAATGGCATCAATGCCATCACCAGTGCAAAGAAGATACTAATTGCGATTAGCAAGGAATAGCGACTATTCATTACTTATGCTCTCCTGCTGGTTACGCCACAGCACAACCAATAAGCGGATACGGTCCAACTGTGCAATAGGCTCAGCATACACTTGCGCGAATGGGTGACCTTCATCGCGATTGATTTCTGTCACAACGGCCACTGGGTAACCTTCAGGAAAAGTTCCTCCTAACCCAGAGGTCACTAAGATGTCACCTATGCGTACATCAAGGCTATGAGGCACGTGTGAAAGTTTTACGACATTAATCTTACCAATGCCTTCAACCACTGTGCGTACATCGTTACGTAAAATACGTACTGGCGTAGCGTGTGTGGTGTCGGTCATTAATAATACGCGGGAAGTTGTCGATCCAACTTGCGTGATTTGCCCAACAACCCCCATTTCATCGATGACAGCTTGGCCTTCACTTAAGCCATCGGTTGTGCCACGATTAATCACCACTTGGTGACTATATGGGTTTGAATGAACAGACAATACTTGCGCAATGATCTTCCGATTAGATTGCTTAGCCGATGAACCTAATAAAGCACGTAACTTATCATTTTCACGACTTAAAAAGGCTAGCTGTTGTAGTTGTTCGCTTTGTAGTAGCTGCTTCTTTTTAAGTGCTTCATTTTCTGTAAGAAGTTGATCGCGTGTATGAAGGTTTTTTGCACCTATACTAAATAGTTCATAAGGCAGATTAGCAAGATAGATAAGTGGGCTTACAAGGGTATTTAAGCTGGTGCGAATAGTTGTACCACCTTGTGTATAGCGGTCACCCACAATCAAAACGACACTCAAAAGCACTGCGACAAAAAGTCGCAGTTGCAAAGAGATTGTACGACCAAACATTAACTTCATTAGTCGTAACTAAATACGTCACCACCGTGCATATCAATCATTTCGAGTGCCTTGCCGCCACCACGTGCAACACAGGTAAGAGGATCATCTGCAACAACAACAGGAATACCCGTCTCTTCCATCAGTAAGCGGTCTAAATCTTTTAGTAATGCACCACCGCCGGTTAATACCATGCCATGTGCAGAAATATCTGATGCAAGCTCTGGTGGAGACTGCTCAAGTGCAACCATCACAGCACTTACAATTCCCATCAGTGGTTCTTGTAATGCTTCTAAGATTTCATGTGAGTTAAGCGTGAATGAGCGCGGCACACCTTCGGCAAGGTTACGGCCTCGCACTTCAATCTCAACAGGTTCATCTGTTTTAAATGCAGAGCCAATTTGATGCTTAATATTTTCAGCGGTTGCTTCACCAATTAAGCTACCGAAGTTACGGCGCACATAGTTGATAATTGCCTCATCAAACTTATCACCACCAATACGTACAGATGATGAGTACACCACACCATTCAAAGAAATAATAGCCACTTCAGTGGTACCACCACCGATATCAACAACCATTGAGCCTGTTGCTTCAGATACAGGTAAACCTGCTCCAATTGCCGCAGCCATTGGTTCTTCAATTAAATACACTTCACGAGCACCTGCCCCCATTGCCGACTCACGAATGGCGCGTTTTTCTACTTGTGTTGCACCGCATGGCACACAAATAAGTACACGCGGGCTTGGACGCATAAAGTTGTTGTTATGTACTTGTTTAATGAAGTGCTGAAGCATTTTTTCGGTCACATAAAAATCGGCAATTACACCGTCTTTCATTGGACGAATCGCTTTAATATTTCCAGGAGTACGACCAAGCATTTGCTTAGCTTCTGTTCCCACAGAGGCAACGCTTTTAGGACCACCAGCGCGCTCTTGGCGAATAGCAACAACTGAAGGCTCGTTTAATACGATTCCTTCTTCTTTTACATAGATTAGGGTATTGGCTGTACCCAAGTCGATCGATAGATCGTTTGAAAAAATACCACGAAGTTTTTTAAACATGAGGCTGGATGACCTTTGAAAATACGTTCTTATATTAGCTGCTTTCACTCTATCATGCTCACCATGAAAAAGCGCAGCTACCTTCTTTATTTGTTAAAAAAGGAAGCATCCACTGCTTCCTTATTAAATTTATCGTTCGCGTACTAGACGAAACCCAATATAGTTTGCACGAAAATCTGGCGCTAAAATTAAACGCGTAGATACACGAGCCAAGCTAGGTGCGAAATTCCATGCCCCACCACGAACAGCCACATCAGACTGTTCCGATTTTTTATTTGTCCACTCCCATACATTACCTACAGTATCGTATAGGCCAAATGCATTAGGAGAAAATGATCCTGTTGGCGCAGCACTTTTGTTAGACCACTCACTGCCACACCAACCACAATTCGCTAGGTTTTTACCAATTTCATTACCCCAAGGGTATTCAGTTTCTTTACCTGCACGTGCAGCGTATTCCCATTCAACCTCATTGGGTAAACGAAATAGCTGGCCAGTTTGACCCGACAACCAATCTGCATATGCTTTAGCATCGTTGTAGGTTAAGCACACTGCCGGAAAATCACTGTCTTGATCAAAACCTGGATTACGCCAGTTTAGGGTTGCTTCCCACACCGGTTCACCATTTAGGTAATAAGCACAGCCACGATTTTTCTCGGCTTCTGTTTTATAACCTGTATTGGCAACAAACTGTTCATACTCACCAACGCTCACTTCTTTACTTTGCATCGCAAAGGAGTTAGCAATGGTTTTCTCTACCACTGGACGCTCATTGGCAAGACCACTGCCGTTGATATCGCCCATTTTAAATTTACCTGCCGGAATGACAACGAGACTCGCCGTATTCGTTTTATTCACAATGCTTGCCGCTGGTGCTGATGATGGTTGCTCAGCGGTTGTAATAGCTGCAACAACTGGCTCAGGCTTTTTTACTAGCTTGGCATGAATTGTTTGTGACTTATTAAGTTCTAGGCGAACTTGATAGCTTTTGTAGCCACGCTTACGAATTTCTACATTATGAAAGCCAACAGGTAATGATGTTGTAAGTTTAGTAGAACCAAAACTGACGCCATCTATAAACACTTCATCATCATAGACATTAGAACGAAGCGTTAATTCAACCATTTTAGATTTTTTTAGATCAGGTAATGGTTCAACCCTTACTGGCTTTTTTACAGAATAATCACTTACCGGCTCCTCACTCATACGAGAAACCGATACCACCTTACTATTATCCTGAGAGTCACTGAATGTTAACTGACTATCGGAGTAAGTCGTTGTATAGTTTGGTTGATAGCTGCCAGCCAACGGCGTGCCATAATCAGCACAAAAACGATTATCCAAATTCAGTAAGCTACATAAGCGACTACTGTTTACGTCACCGCGCATTGTTACACTTAAGTTCACGTTGTAATTGCCTTGACCGCTAAACGCACTATTTACAACATGACTGCTAAGAATTTTAACTTGTGCACCAGCAAGATTACGCTTTGGTTCAACAAGGCGTTCTTCGGTTAAGTTAGCAAAAATTTGGTCCACAAAACGTTTAGTGGCTTTTTGTAAGCCCATTTGTTGGCCGCGCTGCTCACACGCTGCAAGTGTTTCGGTACGCTTACAGTTAATTGTGTGATTAACTTCTAAAGTGCCTTCACGAGTAAACTCATTGCGCAAACGCTCGACACGTGCTGTAGCCAACTGCTCTTTTAAGCTTTCTAATGTGTTTAGTTGCGTATGTTTCGCTACGCGAATTTGCTCGATATCTTTTCTGTGTGAAGCAATTGCCGCTAATTGCATCGAAATATCATCTTTGTTCTGTTTATGATCAACCACTGCTTTTTGATAACGTGCTTGCGCATTACTGATATCTAGTGTTGGGTCATCAATAAGTCGACGGTACATCTCGTTCATTGCATCAAGCGCTTGGTTTTTTTCTTTGTCTAGCTCAGTTGAGCGTGCGCGTAATAATTCGAGTTGTTTTTGTAACTGACTTTCTTCTTTTAGGTGTTTTTCGAGGATTACGGTCGAGTTATCGTATTCGGCTTGTTTTTTACTGATCTCTGATTCAATTCCAGTTACCGTAGCAGTATCTTGTGCAAATGCACTCGTTGCTAGCAAACTAACTGAAATTAACAGAGATAAAGGAGCTATTCGCATATATTCCATTCCCAAAAAGCGGCAATTATTTGGTCATTATTATTTTTTATAATTAAACTCTTATGCTATGTACTTGCAAGGCAAAACACAAGCTTTGTTCAATTATTATCTGAGTTTACAACTATTACCTTAGTTGATGCCAGTAAATAACATAATCATTTTAGTTTAATTGACTAATTTCTATCTATATGACGATTTTGCTATAATTGAGCCCCATTTTTTATCTAAGTAGCATCGTGAATATTAGTTGTGAGTCACCCATTCAACCCATTTGCCACCCTCTGTTAGAAGCGCATAACTTACAGTTATTTATCAAACGTGATGACCTGATCCACCCCAAAATAAGCGGCAATAAATGGCGAAAACTTAAATTTAATTTACAAATAATGCAGCAACAGGGTAAATCAGAGCTGTTAACCTTTGGTGGCGCATTCTCAAATCATATCCATGCCAGTGCAATCGCAGGAAAACTATTTGCCTTCAAAACTCATGGTATTATCCGTGGCCCCTTACTTGATGAAGCTAACCCGACGCTAAACGATGCAAAGCGCTTTGGTATGACGCTACATCCGGTCAATCGCCTTACTTACCGCCAGCGTCATGACCCCCATTACTTAGACGAACTACAAAAGCAGTTTCCTAATGCTTACATCTTGCCTGAAGGGGGAACAAACCTTGCTGCGATTAAAGGCTGTATGGAATTGGCACAAAGCTTACCACCCAGTGACTATATTATTTGCCCAACTGGTAGCGGTGGCACATTAGCAGGATTAATAGAAGGAACGAGCAATCAAACAACCCTTTTAGGTATTGCTGTCCTTAAACAAGCTGATTATTTAATCGAAGAAATAAAACAACTCAGTAAAAAAGCAAAAGAACAGCACAACTGGCAACTTTTATGTGACTATCATGATGGCGGTTATGGCAAGTTTTCTGATGAGCTATGGCGTTTTTGCCAAACCTTTACACACCAATACAACATTCCCCTTGAGCCTATTTATAGTGGAAAAATGATGTATGCTATTTGGCAGTTAATTGAGCAAGGTTACTTTACATCTGGAAGTGTAATAACCGCCATCCACACAGGCGGGTTACAAGGTCTAAATGGGTTAAAGTACAGGGGCTTAATTTAGCGACGGTCAGCTATATGGGGTAATATCCGCCAACTTTTGCAGTGGTTCAGCAAAATAAAACCCTTGTGCAGCAACCACTCCTAAATTTTTCAGCGTTGCTAACTCATTTTGTGTCTCAACACCCACGGCATAAACAGGGCAACTTAATTCATGCCCTTTTGCAATAATTTGCTTCACGATCTTTTGCTGTTGCTTGTTAGTATCAATATTGTGTATTAACTCAAACGCAAGTTTTATGGCGCAAAAATTAGCAAGTTCACGGTAAAGAGGTAAATGCTCTGCGCTGCGTACATTATCAATCACCACACCTGCCGACAATTTTCCCAAACAATCTAACTGCCCTGCTAACCGATGGCGCTGCTTTAAAAAATCATCCTCATTTAATTCAAATTGCAGCTTACTGACCGTATCACAGCTTCGCATCTCATCTTTCAACCACTGCCAAAACTCTTTGTTAAACCAATTCAGAGCATGTAAGTTGATGCTAACAGCCATTGCCCCTCGCTCACTCAACAGCATTTTTTTTACCTGCAAAACAACCGTTTGATCAAGTAAAAGTACATCCTTTTTACTGCTCATCTGCGGGATAAAATGACGCGCAGCCAAAAGCCCGAGACTTTTATGACGAATGCGAATTAACGCTTCATGCTGAAGGATATCGCCGGTCTGCAAATCAAATAACGGTTGGAAAAAAAGCATAAAGTGCTTTTTCTTTATATATTCAAATAAGTGTTCTTTGCTGTCAGCGAGCACACTCGATTGCGTGTGCCCAAATGGCAAGCGATGAATATGTTGCCAAGCACTTTGTTTTGCTAGCGCAAGAGCCGATTTAGTCAATTGATAAACAACCGCTTGATCTGCGCCTGTACGGTAATTACATACCCCGATTTTTACATCACTGCGGGACAAGTCACTGCGATAATTAAGACATGCTTGGTAGATAACTTGATGCAATCGCTTAGTGTATTTATCAACCTCAGTCGCAGGGACGCTATTCAATGTGACTGCTATTCCCCCTGAAGGGAGCAACTTAACAGAGCGATTAACCAACTCACCAAATCCTTTAGCAATCACTAATTTAAAATAATTATCGACATCCAAGTTTTCAGGAAAAGGAGTTTTCCAAAAAAATAACGAAAATAAATGGTTATAATTGGTAGGAACACCATACAGAATGTTCAAATCTTGATGGGGCAAAAGCTTTGGTGTTATTGATTTACGAGGCTTTTCTGGCTCACCTTCACTCAATTGAGCTTGCTTCTTAATCCTTGTATCTTCCAGCATCGGTGTTTTAAGCGCCATTCGCCAGCGACGTAACCCCCAATAACACGCTCCAATCAAGATTAAATTTAGAAACAAAAACAAATGGCTTTCCACTAACCAAGAAGGCCAATGAAATAACCGGAGGCTCACCGTTTTATAACTAAAAACTTCCTGCTCTAGATCAATAAACTTAGCTAAACTAGGTGATACCTCTGCCGTATTCATCACAAACCCTTGGCTTTGAACTAAAGTTGCAATAATGTCATGTGAGGAAACAGGATCGAGACTTAAGTCATAGACTTGCTTGGCAAGCTCAGTCCCTGAGTTATGTACTTTTTCGTGTAGTACATCACTTAAAAAAATATTAAAAACAACTAATAGCAAAAAAACGGCCGCCATATAAATGGCCTCCGATTTCTTAATATGTGCGGTAAAATCTTTTCTCATTTCACAGCTTTGTTGCTCAAACATACACAAAGTGTTGTTCAAGAACCCTATAAATACAAGGCTACAGAGCGATTAAAAGCAATTTCAGAATTATCCTAAGACCAACGCTGTCAAAAGTCATGTAATTTTAAACACCTAGCAAAAAGTGCTAATGATAATTATTTTGTAACCGACAGCTGCATGCTTACACAAAATAACAAAGCCATTTTAAAGCAATAAAAAACCCAGCAACTAGGCTGGGTTTAAATAACTCAAACACTCAATGCGAGTGAATTAGAACGGAATATCATCATCAAAATCGATTGGTGGCTCCATCGGGTTTGATGCGCCGCCTTGTGGTGCATTTTGAGGTTTAGGCGCAAAGCCGCCGCCTTGTTGTGGCGCGTTGTTTTGCTGCTGTTGACCATAACCGCCACCATACTGGTTATTATTTTGTTGTTGTGGTGCAGGTTGCTGTTGCGGGCGCTGTTGCTGCTGTGCTGGCGCAGACTGTTGTTGTGGCGCATAGCTATTATTGCTTTGTGCTTGTTGTGAGCCACCGCCGTAGCCGCCACCTTGTTGTTGACCACCTTGGTAACCGCCTTGTGATTGGCCACCTTGATAACCACCACCTTGCTGATCGCCACCACGGCCACCTAACATTTGCATTTGGCCGCCCATGTCTACCACGATCTCTGTGGTGTATTTTTCTTGGCCTGATTGATCAGTCCATTTACGCGTTTGTAAACGACCTTCAATGTACACTTGTGAACCTTTACGAAGATACTCACCAGCTACTTCAGCGAGTTTGCCAAATAACACAACACGGTGCCATTCAGTACGCTCTTGCATTTGCCCTGTGTTTTTATCTTTCCAGCTATCTGTCGTAGCAATGCTGATATTCGCTACGCCATTGCCATTAGGCATATAACGTACTTCTGGATCTTGGCCTAAATTACCAACCAAGATAACTTTGTTCACACCGCGTGCCATGGAACTTCTCCTATAAAACGTTAGATTAAACCAGCCACTTTACGTGCTTGGTCTAGGTCAAATTCTTTATCATTAATCTTTAAATAGCTGCGATTTTCATCACAAACAACCGTTGCTTCAATTACGCCCGGTAAAGCAACTAGACGAGAAGCAAGCGCTTGTGCCTGCTGCTCTGAACTTAATTCAGTCATTAAGCTAATAATTTTACTTCTTGGTGGGACTTGCATATTCCAAGCAAGGATAAGCCATATTAACCCAACAAGTGCCGCCGCCGCAAACACTGCTTGCGCACTTAACACTTGAGCAACGTAACCCCCTAATAAACCACCTAAAAAGGCACCAAAAAACTGCGTTGATGAGAACACCCCCATCGCAGAACCTTTTTGATTTGCAGGGGCAATACGCGACACAAGTGCAGGCATGGTTGCTTCTAAAAAGTTAAAGGCAATAAAGTAAACCAGCATACAAATACCAATGCCAATCACCGAATCAACCCATAACGACATCGCGAGCATACTTAAAACAAGCAGCGCGATTGAGCCAATAAAGGCTTGTTTCTCTTTTTCTTTTCGAATCGCCACTATCATCATTGGAGCCATCAAGAAAAACGCTAAAAACAGCACAGGGATGTATAAATACCAATGATGGTCTGCAATTAAACCATCTTTGATAAGCTGACCTGGTAAGGCGACAAATACAGTGGTTAATGTCAGGTGCAGCAGCATTACACCAAAATCAAGGCGTGCTAATTGCGGGTGTTTAATCAGTTGTTTAATGTCATCTAAAGTTGCGAGCGTATCCCCTTTTGGGGCTTTACTTACCGCATTAGGCACTAAAAATAACACGATTAGAATACCTAAAATGGCAAGCCCTGCGGTAAGCCAAAATACTCCAGCAACTCCCCAAGAGGCAGCAACAATTGGCCCAAGTAGCATGGCAACAGCAAAGCTCATACCAATGCACATGCCAATCACGGCCATAACTTTCGGACGTTGTTCATCACGGCTTAAATCAGAAGCCAGCGCCAATAAGGCACTGGCAATCGCGCCCATACCTTGCAGTGCACGCCCTAGTGTCACCATTTGCACAGACTCAGCGGTTGCCGCAATAACAGAGCCAAGTGCAAACACACAAAGGCCACCAATAATCACTTTTTTACGACCAATTTTATCAGACAACCAACCCATCGGAATTTGCAGCACGGCTTGTGTTAAACCATAGGCACCGATAGCAAAGCCAATCCACAGTGGCGAAAACCCTTCTAATTGCTGACCATAAATCGCCAATACTGGCATCAGCATAAATAGGCCAAGCATACGGAATGCAAATACGCTCGCCAACGAAACGGCTGCGCGTTTTTCTCGAGAGTTGAGTGAAGATGCTGTCATGAATTACTGATCTTGCTGTCTATTAAAATGTGAGCGTGGATTCTACCACAAGCGAAAACTAAATAATCACCTGTAAGTGATGATTTTTTCTTTGATCAAGGATTAATCTTATCGCGTATTATGAGATACTGAAAAAATAATTAGGTAATAAAACGAGATAGCATGGAAAACATTGAAGTCCGAGGCGCCCGCACGCACAACTTAAAAGACATCAGCCTAACCATTCCCCGTGATAAGCTGATAGTTATCACTGGCCTATCTGGTTCAGGGAAATCGTCTTTAGCGTTTGATACTTTGTATGCAGAAGGGCAACGTCGTTATGTTGAATCACTGTCAGCGTATGCAAGACAGTTCTTATCGCTAATGGAAAAACCCGATGTCGATCACATCGAAGGTTTATCTCCAGCTATCTCTATCGAGCAAAAATCGACCTCGCATAACCCGCGTTCAACAGTTGGTACAATCACTGAGATTTACGATTACCTACGTTTATTGTTTGCCCGCGTAGGTGAGCCACGCTGCCCTACTCACGACTTACCACTTGCCGCACAAACGATCAGCCAAATGGTCGACACAGTTTTAGCCCTACCAGAAGGTAGCAAGCTAATGCTGCTCGCACCTGTGGTAAAAGATCGTAAAGGTGAGCACGTTAAGCTGCTCGAACAACTAGCAAGCCAAGGTTTTATCCGCGCCCGTATTGATGGCGAAGTCTGTGACTTATCAGATCCACCACCCCTTGAGCTTCATAAAAAGCATACTATCGAGGTCGTGGTTGACCGCTTTAAAGTAAAAGATGGTCAACAACAGCGCTTAGCAGAATCATTCGAAACGGCCCTTGAGCTATCAGGTGGTATTGCCCATGTAGCGGCAATGGACGACTCGCTCAGCGAAGACATGCTATTTTCTGCCAACTTCGCCTGCCCAACTTGTGGCTATGCCATGAGTGAGCTTGAACCACGTTTATTCTCGTTCAATAACCCGGCGGGAGCATGCCAAAGCTGTGATGGTTTAGGTGTGCGTCAGTATTTTGATCCAAACCGTGTTGTGCAAAACCCAGAGCTAAGTTTATCGGGCGGGGCAATTAAAGGCTGGGACAAACGCAGCTTTTATTACTTCCAAATGCTGCAAGCAGTCGCAGAGCATTATAAGTTTGACCTAGAAGTGCCTTTCCAAGAGCTTGGTAAAGAAGCTCAAAAGGTGATTCTTGAAGGTTCAGGTAAAACTAAAATTGCCTTTAACTACCGCAATGACCGTGGCGATTTAATTACGCGTAACCATGAGTTTGAAGGCGTTTTAAATAATATGAATCGCCGCTACCGTGAAACCGAGTCAAACTCAGTGCGTGAAGAACTGGCTAAATACCAAACGAGCCAAGCGTGCCCGAGCTGTCATGGCTCTCGATTGCGTGAAGAAGCTCGCCACGTATTTATTGGTCAAACGAATCTACCAGCTATCACCACAATGAGTATTGGTGAAAGCATGGCATTTTTTGAAAGTTTGAGTCTGACAGGCCAGCGCGCGCAAATTGCCGAAAAAATTCTCAAAGAAATTCGTGACCGTTTATCTTTCTTAATCAATGTAGGCCTTAACTATTTATCGCTTGAGCGAAGTGCCGACACCCTGTCTGGCGGTGAAGCGCAGCGTATTCGTTTAGCAAGTCAAATCGGTGCAGGTCTGGTTGGTGTAATGTACGTATTGGATGAGCCATCCATTGGTTTGCATCAGCGCGATAACGACCGCCTATTAAAAACCCTTATTCACTTGCGCGATTTAGGCAATACAGTGATTGTGGTTGAGCATGACGAAGATGCCATTCGCGCTGCAGACCATATTATCGATATTGGTCCTGGTGCGGGTGTTCATGGTGGCCATGTTATTGCCGAGGGTACCCACGACGATATTCTAGCGAGTAAAGATTCAATCACAGGTCAGTACCTCTCTGGCGAAAAGAAAATCGAAGTACCAACGGCTCGCCATCAAACCACCGACAAATGGCTTGAGTTATTTGGTGCCACAGGTAACAACTTAAAGAACGTTGATTTACGTATTCCATTTGGCTTAATGACCTGTATCACGGGTGTATCAGGCTCAGGTAAATCAACGCTTATCAACGACACTTTATTTAAGCTGGCTCATACAGAGCTCAATGGCGCAACGACCGCCGAAGCGGCACCGTATAAGTCAATTCAAGGTCTGGATCATTTTGATAAAGTCATTGATATTGACCAAAGCCCGATTGGCCGTACTCCGCGCTCAAACCCTGCCACTTACACCGGCATTTTTACCGGTATTCGTGAGCTATTTGCGGGTACTCAAGAAGCCCGTTCGCGTGGCTATAAGGTTGGTCGTTTTAGCTTTAACGTTAAAGGTGGTCGTTGTGAGGCGTGCCAAGGCGATGGTGTGATCAAGGTAGAAATGCACTTTTTACCTGATGTATATGTACCTTGTGATGTATGTAAAGGTCAGCGCTACAACCGTGAAACCCTCGAAGTACAGTACAAAGGTAAAAACATTCACCAAGTACTCGAAATGACTGTTGAAGATGCCCGTGACTACTTTGATAAAATTCCGGCTATTGCACGTAAACTGCAAACCTTAATGGATGTCGGCTTATCGTATATTCGCTTAGGTCAAGCGGCAACGACTCTTTCAGGTGGTGAAGCGCAGCGTGTGAAACTGGCTCGTGAACTGTCAAAACGCGATACCGGTAAAACCTTATATATCCTTGATGAGCCAACTACGGGTTTACACTTTGCTGATATTCAGCAATTATTAGTAGTACTTCACCGCTTACGCGATCACGGTAATACCATAGTTGTTATTGAGCATAACCTTGATGTGATTAAAACCGCAGACTGGATTGTCGATTTAGGTCCAGAAGGTGGCTCAGGCGGCGGTGAAATTTTAATTTCTGGTACACCTGAAGAGGTCGCTGATTGTGAGCGTTCACACACAGGAAGATACTTAAAACCACTGTTATAAAAAGGATAATGCGTGCGTAGGTATTTAAAAATTGCAAAATGGCGCGCGAATAAACAGCTTCAACAACAGCAACGTAGCTGGCAGCCACATAAAACAAGGCTGGTTGAGCGCATACAAGCGATTTGGTTTAACTTAAGTACCGCACAAAAGCTCTATCTGTTAGCATTAAGCAGCCTGATTGTTCTGCAATCGGGCTGGTTAAGTGCCACCATTACGATCATCGCTCTCGTTATAGAATTTTGGCCCAAATTTAATCAGCTTTGGCATTCACTTGCAGGCAAAGCGTTGATTTTAATCTTCTACGCCAGTATCGCTAACTTTGTATTGGCAGGTGCGAGTGGTATTGTGAACGATGTAACTCATGTCTCATCAACTCACTTTAACTACACACATAACTTTGCCACTCTCTTATATTTACCCCCTTGGGCGATGGGCATTAGCTTAGCGACCCTATTACTATTTCAACTTTTTTTACCTTTCTATATTTTTGCTTTATTACTGATAAAACCATTTGGCTCTGAGCGAATTAAGTTTATAAGCCAAAGCTATTCGCCACTATTAACCGCCATAGTACGCTTCGTACTAGCGTCAGTGGTATTGATCAACCTGATTTCGTTTATTGACGACCAACCGCCTGAAGAAGTACTCGACAACATTGTCAGTACCTTTGCAGATAGTAAAGCCATTGCTAAAGAGTCAGGTGAAGAGCAGCAAAAAGCGGTTGAAGAACTCAGTGAAAAAATAGAACAACAACTACCAGACAGTTCAGAGAAACCACTCACACCAAAGCCTGACGTTAATCTTGACGGTGATGGCGAAACAGCCGAAAACCTACGCCAGTTTTTAGATACCAAAGGCTACTTTGAACGCAGTAAACGCTTAATTGCTATGTTTGCTTACAGCTTTGAGGCGGATAGTTACTCCCGCTGTATAAAAACAGAAAACAGTAAAGCGATTGAACTGAATGATTACGAAATTGTACAAGTAACCCCAGATAACAATGCGGAATATGGCTACCGCTTTGAAGTGATTGCTTGTGACTCACCAGGTATCTTGCCAGTTACTAAATAGCAGACAAAAAAATACCGCAGCAATCAATACTACTCACTTGGCTTACTGCGTTTTTCTCTGATGAAATGAAATATCGAAAGCCCAATAAAGCCAAAGCAAACTAAGGCGATTACTAAGTTGGGTATAAAAATAAGTAACATAGCAGCATCATAGCCGATCTTTGCGAATGCAGCACAAAGGCTACCAATGATAAGTTCAGTTAAGATTAGCTCCCATTCTAATGAGCTATTCGCAGGCACGGTTTTAGCCGCATAATGTTTTACTTTAAAACCCATATCAAAACCTCCAAGCTCCTATTTGCTGTATTCAAACTATCATCAAAAGGCAAAACCACAAAAATAAAATGACTTAAAAGCTTATTTTTCCCTATTAGAATTAGATTTAAAAAGAATATCGATACTCGCAGTAAGTAAAGGCTACGTGATTGCACAGTTGAGCGCTGATGAGGAAGAAAAATGGAAAAAACAGACAAAACTGCTGCACTTATCTGTTTGTTTACAGTATTAATCGTGCTGAGTTTTTAATAAAAAAATACCGCTATTCAGCGGTATTTTTATTTCAATAATTTGTTGAAAAGCTTACGGACGAGGGATAAAACCTACCGCATCGTAAACAGCTTTTAATGTTTTTTCAGCGCGGATACTCGCCTTTTCAGCACCTGATTTCATAATGCTATCAAGTAGTGACTGATCTTCGCGAATTTCTTTAAAGCGCGCTTGGATTGGCTCAATCATACTCACAACAGCTGCTGCAGTGTCTTTTTTCAGATGACCATACATTTTGTCTTCGTATTCAGGTACTAAGTCTTCAATTGAGCGCTTAGTTGCAACTGATAATAAAGTGAGTAAGTTAGATACACCTGGTTTTTCTTCACGGTCAAAGTAGATACGCGCTTGCTCGTCAGAATCTGTGACTGCTTTTTTCAGTTTCTTTTCAATCTTCTTCGGCTCATCTAATAACATGATGTAACCGTTTGGATTTTCATCTGACTTAGACATTTTTTTCAGTGGATCTTGCAAGCTCATTACACGTGCACCAAACTCAGGGATGTATGGTTCAGGTAGTTTGAAAACATCACCGTATAAGTTGTTAAAACGTGTTGCAATATCACGTGTTAACTCAAGATGTTGCTTTTGATCTTCACCCACTGGCACTTGATCAGCCTGATATAACAAGATATCAGCCGCTTGCAGCACTGGGTAAGAGAATAAGCCCACATTTACGTTATTCGCATGCTTTGACGACTTATCTTTAAACTGCGTCATACGGTTAAGCTCACCCATTTGCGCATAACAATTTAACACCCAGCTAAGCTGAGCATGTTCTGGCACTTGAGATTGTACAAATAATGCCGATTTTTCAGGGTCGATGCCACATGCTGCATACAGCGCAATACCGTCAAGCACGCGCGAGCGTAGTTGCTCTGGATCTTGACGTACAGTAATGGCATGTAAATCTACTAACATAAAGAAACTTTCGTGGTCTTCCTGTAGCTTAAGCCACTGGTTAATAGCGCCAACATAGTTGCCTATTGTCATACCACCGGTTGGCTGAATGCCGCTTAACACTACTGGTTTACTCATGATGTTCCTTTATATTTTTACTTAAAAAGACGAATTTAAAATGCACTTACCTTTGGGTAAGAACAGGTATTATATCTAAGAAATTCTCGCAGAGGTACTCTGGATTGAAATCAGCGAGGTTTTCACCTTGGTTATAGCCGTAACCTAGCGCAACAACTTCAATATTAGCTGCTTTGGCAGCCAAAATATCACTTTTTGAATCGCCTATCATAACTACTTTTTCTGGGCTTACATCAAGTTGCTGACATGCAAATTGCAAAGGCTCAGGTGATGGTTTCTTTGCCATATCATCACCACAGACAATCAGCTGAAAATGGCTGGTCAGTGAGAGTTTATCAAGTAACTTCTCAGTAAAACGACGTGCTTTGTTGGTGATCACCACTTTAGGCATACCAGCAAGCGCAGCAAGCCCCGTTTCTACATGCTGATAAAGCGCACTATAGTCACCTACAACTTGGTCATAGTGCTGATAAAACAAATTAATGGCGCGCTCAGCAAGAGCTTCATCTAAATGTTCACTGATTTGCATATCGCCACTCAAACCACGCTTTACAAGCGTTTCTATACCATTTCCTACCCAGCTTTCAACCAGCTTTTGGCTAACAACCGGAAATGCTAGGTCAGTCAGAGTCAGGTTCATCGCTATGTATAAATCATAAACACTGTCGACTAAGGTGCCATCTAAATCAAAAAATGCTGCATCGTACTTCATGAATCAACCTTCGCAAGTTCGTTACGCATTGCATCGATTACCGCTTTATAATCTGGTTGATTGAAAATCGCAGAGCCTGAAACAAACATATCAGCGCCTGCTTTTGCAATTTCAGCAATGTTATCAACACCAACCCCACCATCGACTTCTAAACGAATATTACGGCCTGATTGCTCAATAATTTTACGCGCTTGGCGAAGCTTCTCAAGAGTATGTGGAATAAAGCTTTGGCCACCAAAGCCAGGGTTAACCGACATTAATAACACCACATCGACTTTATCGAGTACATGTTCAAGATAGCTAAGACTGGTTGCAGGGTTGAACACCAAACCAGCTTGGCAGCCACTGTCTTTTATGAGCTGCAAGGTGCGATCAATATGTTCACTGGCTTCAGGATGAAAACTAATAATTGAAGCGCCTGCTTCTGCAAAGTCTGGGATAATACGATCGACTGGTTTTACCATGAGGTGTACATCAATCGGTGCCGTCACGCCGTAGTCACGCAGCGCTTTACAAATCATCGGGCCAAAAGTTAGGTTTGGCACATAGTGGTTATCCATTACATCAAAATGTACAACATCAGCGCCACTTGCGAGTACACGATCAACATCTTCACCTAAGCGAGCAAAATCGGCCGAGAGTATAGACGGGGCTATTAAATACTTTTGTAATGTTTCCAACATGAGAAATTCCATCATAATTTGCGACTGCAAGAAGAGCGCATAATGTAACCCAATAGCTAGCCGATTAAAACACCGCGCTCTTTGTGAGGTAAATAAACACTATGAACGAGCCCATTAAGCTAACTAAACTTAAGTATGAGTAATAAATTATTTAATTTATTCGCATAGTTAGATTTTGACACACAAAAATCAAACATAAAGCTTACCTCAAGACACTAATTTTATTAATTTTTCCTTAAATTCAGCACTAATTAAGTTTGTTATTTGAGCAATTGTTAGGTATGCTTGTTTAAATAACATAAACTAAGGTTATTACCATGCGTGCTTTTAAAACTGGGATCTTAATCGCGTCCGCACTGACTGTTGCTGCTTTTGCACATTCGCTTTCAACTGAGAATGACGACTTTTTATTAACTGCATCAAATTGTCAATGTAACACAACAGGCCTTTCTTCAAGTGCTAATCAATGTATGCAAGCCGAACAAGAAACAGGTTGGTTTTCTTGGCTTACAGGTGATAGCCGCAGCGCACAATTCCATTATTTAGATTTACTAGAATTACTAACAAGTAGTGAAGAATCAAAGAAAGTTAGTAGTTTAGGCTCAAAATTTTAAGCCCAATGAGTAAGTTTTTTAGCGCGTTACAAAGTGTTTTCGCTGCTTTTTTTGGTGTGCAATCAGAAAATAAACGTCAGGCCGATTTCAAAGAGCATTCATTAAGCACGATCATTGCTATTGCTCTTGTGTTATTTAGCTTATTCGTAGCGGCTATTTATTTCACCGTTTCTTTGGTACTAAATACATAGCCATCAACTCATTTACCTTATTCCGCGAGCCACCTTTTGGGCTAATTGTGCGTTTCACCTGAATCTCATCAAGTGCTGCTTGGCTGTATATTTTCCGAGTCCACACTGTATCGTGGTTTGAGATAAGCACAGGGGTGTTATTTTCAAATGCCGTTTGCTCTGCCAGGTTTGCAAGGTTAGCTTGATCATCTAAATTAAAGCCCCCTTTCGCATACGAGGTAAACGAGGCCGTTTTACTCAAAGGCACATAAGGTGGATCGCAATAAACAACCGCATTTTCAGGAATGAGCTTAAATACTTCGTTATAACCTAAGCAAGTAAAGGTTGCTTGCTGTGCCTTTTGCGCAAAAAAGTTCATTTCTTTTTCAGGAAAATATGGGCGCTTATATTTCCCAAAAGGCACATTAAAAATGCCTTTGAGGTTGTAGCGACATAAGCCATTGTAGCCGTGGCGGTTCATGTATAAGAATAAAATAGCACGCTCATACACATCATTACTTTGATTAAACTGAACACGGTACTCATAATAGGCTTCTGGATGATTATTTAATTCAACGAATAGTTTTTTCGCATCACTAATAAACTCATCCGGAGTGCGTTTTAGTTCGGTATATAGGTTGATAAGGTCTGCATTGATATCATTAAGAATGTAATGCTTGAAATCTGTATTTAAGAAAACAGAACCTGCACCAACAAAAGGTTCAACTAAGGTATCAGCGCTCGCGCTCGCTTTTTTTAAACGGGCATGAATATCTTCTACTAAGCTGTATTTTCCACCTGCCCACTTAAGGAAGGCTCTGGTCTTTTGCTGCATCTGCTCTTAACTTCAATTCAGTGTTGCGCGATTCTACACTAATCTGTTTTATTTTACTGATCTAGTGAGGCGATTTCTTGCTTAATTTTACTTATTTTTTTGTAAAAAGGCTGATTTTTACGCACATTATCAGAAAGCTGTAAAGCAGCCTTTTTTGCGTCACCTAAGGTTTCATAACTGCCGGAAGTAACAATCCACCAACGTGTACCATTACGTAGTGCTTGGTATATATGAACTGTATCCTGTAAGTTATTTTCTGTAATAAACTTATCGGTAATCTCTTGTTTAGTCACTGCCAGTAATTGAATAACAAAGCGCCCATCAGGTTCAGCTAAGTACCAGGCATTTCCTGTTAACGTTGCGACATCAGTGGGCTCTGTTAGCTTATCTTGCTCTGCAGATACATCGACTAAATCAGTGGCGATATCATCACTTTCAGTCGTTTCTTGAGGTTCAGCAGGTGCAGGAATAGCTAGACTATCAACAATTGCTGATACGTTATTTTCATGCGATAGCGTAGCAACGGGTTGTTCTTGCTCATTACTTTGTTGCTGAGTGGTTTCAATAGGTGCTTTTTCAAGAGCTTTATCACTTGGTGCTATGATTTTTTCAGCTGGTAGCGCAGTGGCAACCTTTGCTGTTGTATCTTGTTGATAATGTTCTTTCCACCACTCGGTCATATCGGCCTTGTATAAAAAGCCAATTATCAGCAGCATGGTTGTTAGCAGTAATAAGAGTAAGTAGAGTAATTTATAACTTTTTTCTGGTTCACGAATATCAGCGGTATGTTCTTGTGGCTGCCAAGCCAATAAAAGAGCCGGATTGCCCTTAGCTTCTTCAACAAAAGTGCGAAAAACAGGATCTTCTTCAACTGGCAAGTTAGGAAAAAACCAACGCATCAATTGTTTGCTCTCACTCATATTGAGAGCTTCAAGATGAATTTCAACGGCTTGTGTAAACTGCCCTACCGATTGCGAGGCAATTAGGATATAGAGGGTACTGGGGCTTTGCTTTGCGATAAGTTCAAGCTGCTGAACGAGCTCTTCTGATAAGTGACGACCACCATCGATGACCCATAAACAATCGCCACATGGCTGCTGCTTATAGAGCTGATAAAAGTTCTCTGAAAGTGTTAATGAGTGATCGATAAGCGGGTTGCGAAAATTCTGTTCGAGTAAATCAGTAACGAATTGCTGATCCGTCATTTTACCGTTAAGTTGTACAAAAGCTTTATTAAACTCAAGGTACTTATCGGTAATAAAAGTTTCTAATAGATAACTTTTCCCTAAACCAGAAGGACCTAATAAACATATTAGGTTTTGCCCATATTCAAACTGCAGGGCGATTCGATCAACTAGCGCAGCACGGCTAGGCAATATTTGCGATTGCATCAGCGTATAAGTAAATCACAAACCTGCTGATCAGTTACATCACTAACCAGCGCACATTGACCAAATTTTGTAGGAAGAATAAAGCGAATAGTGCCTTTTTTATTTTTCTTGTCTTTGCGCATATGAGCAAGAAACTGCTCGCAAGTCATATCATCTGGCGCTTCCACAGGTAAATCGTATTGAGCAATAACCGCTTCAATACGTTCAACCTCTTGTTGTGATAAATCATTACGCTTGTGTGCTAGCCTTGCCGCCAATACCATACCAGCTGCAACCGCTTCACCGTGTAGCCAATTACCATAACCCATCTGTGCTTCAATCGCATGACCAAACGTATGACCTAGGTTCAATAATGCACGCAAGCCCGCTTCTTTTTCATCTTCAGCAACAATAAGCGCTTTTATTTCGCAGCAACGGTAAATCACGTGTTGTAATGTTTGCTCATCGAGTGCTTTAAGGTTGGCAATATTTTGCTCAAGGTAAGCAAATAATTCTGTATCGTAGATCAGCCCGTACTTAATGACTTCGGCCATACCTGCTGCAAACTCACGCTCAGGCAACGTATGCAAAGATTTAGTATCAATGAACACCGCTTGTGGCTGATAGAAAGCGCCAATCATGTTCTTACCTAACGGATGATTTACCGCTGTTTTACCACCCACCGAGGAATCGACCTGTGATAGTAAGGTTGTTGGTACTTGTATAAACGGCACGCCACGTTGGTAACACGCAGCCACAAAGCCCGTTAAGTCGCCAACCACACCACCACCCAAAGCGATTAAGCAGGTGTCTCGGCCACAGTTATGCTCAAGTAAAAATGCTGAAATCTTTTCAAACCACTCTAGTGACTTATATTGTTCACCATCAGGAATAATAAAAGAGAGCGGATTAAGATCAGCCAACGACCTCATTACATCATCTAAATATAAAGGTGCAATAGTGTCGTTGGTGATAATAACAGGTCGACAATCACCGATATGTTCACGGAGTCGACCTTCGTATTGAAGTGCAGATTGACCAATATAAATAGGATAACTTCGCTCGTCCAAATTAACAGTTAATTCAAGCATCGCTAGTTTCCTTTTATTCTTGGTTTTTAAAAATCTAATTTCTCGATGATTTGATTAGCAACAACTTTTGCGCTTTGTTCATCAGTGCGGACAACAAAATCAGCGACTTCTTTGTATAGCGGTTCGCGTTCTTCAGCTAAGCGCTCTAATACATCGCGCGGTGCTTCTTCTGTTTGCAATAATGGACGACGCTTGTCGCGCTGCGTGCGTGCAACTTGCTTTTCGATCGGTGTTTCAAGGTATACAACAATACCACGAGCAGAAAGCTTATTACGTACTTCTTTACTGATCACAGAACCACCACCGGTTGCAAGAACGATACCTTGCATCTCAGTTAAGTCTGAAATAACAGTTTCTTCACGAAGTCGAAAGCCCTCTTCACCCTCAAGATCGAATACCCAAGCAATATCTGCTCCAGTACGACGCTCGATCTCTTGATCTGAATCGAAAAATTCAAGGTGTAATTGGTCAGCAATGTGACGACCAATTGTGCTTTTGCCAGCCCCCATAGGGCCCACTAGAAATATATTACGTTTCTCAGCCATATCTTTTTAGTACAAACGAACTCTAAAATTTGAAATAAAACCCCGCCTAACGACCTGGCCCCAAAATTAAGGAGGGGATTATCTCAGTAATTGATTGGGTATTTCAAGTCAATTAACATAAAAAGCCATATAACGAGCAATTAAACAGGTTAATTGCTCGTTGATTAAGAAAAAATCACCTAATCGATTTGAATTTTTGGTGTTACGAAGATCAACAACTCTCTTTTTTCATTAAATTCACTGGTGCTTCTAAATAAAACACCTAAGTACGGAATATCACCCAATAGGGGAACTTTCTTTGTTGAATTGACGATTTGCTGTTGGAAAATACCGCCAAGCACAACCGTCTGTCCATTTTCAACTAACACTTGTGTTTGAATCTGTTGGGTATCAATCGCTACAGCAGGTCCTGTTGGTGTCTGAACAGTGTCACCACGTGTATCTTGTGTAATCACAAGATCTAAGATGACTTTGTTATCTGGCGTGATGTGCGGTGTTACTTCTAAGCTTAATACTGCTTTTTTAAAGCTCACCGTTGTTGCACCACTTGATGCCGCTTCAACATAAGGGATCTCAGTACCTTGTTCTATGCGCGCTTTTTGCTGGTTTGCTGTTGTAATACGAGGACTTGCAATAATTTCACCTTTATTTTCTTCCTCAAGCGCTGTCAGCTCCAAATCAATTAAGGTGCCATTTGCAAGTTTTGCTACATGCATACCAATGCTTCCCGCAGGGTTTGAGATTGGTAAATTTACATTGAGTCGGTCAGATAAATTAGGAATAACCCCATTCGAAATCGTCTCTGCACCTTCTAATGTGCCAGCAATCCCATCACTCCCTTGTTGATCACTAAAGCCCCAACGAACGCCTAAGTCCTCTTGAACATTGTCACGTACTGTTACCATACGTGACTCAATCACCACTTGCTTTACCGGAATATCTAAGGTTTCAACCATACGACGAACACTTTCAATACTCTTTGCGGTATCTTTGATTAGCAATGTGTTAGTACGTTTATCAACTGACACACTACCACGCGCAGAAATAATACTATTGGTGTCGGTTTTTAGTAAGTCCGCAAACTCTTCGGCTTTTGCATAATTAAGTCGAATATACTCGCTGTATAGAGGCTCTAAATCTTCGACTTGTTGTTTTGCTTTTAATTCTTTTGCTTCTCGGGCAGCAAGTTCTTCAGATGGCGCAACCATTAAAATAGTGCCATCCATACGTTTGTCTAGACCTTTGACTTTCAACACAACATCTAGCGCTTGGTCCCATGGCACACCTTCTAAGCGTAATGTAATGTTTCCTGTTACAGAGTCACTGGTCACTAAGTTAAACTCATTATATCCAGCAATAATCTGCAAAACGGCGCGAACCGGAATATCTTGGAAGTTTAAGGTCATTGGTCGACCTTGATACTCTATACCACCATCAAGGTAAGCTCGCTGTGAATCATCTTTCTCAACAGTGAGGGTAAAAATATTTTCTATTTGTTGGTGAGTAAATTTAAACGCAGCATTGGGCTCAATGACAACACGGCTCATATTACCTTCTTTAAAGGTTTCGATTGAGCTAACCACAGTGCCAAAATCAAGTACATCTAATTGATAAAGAAGATCATCTAAAATATCTGTGTGGTGAAACTCCGCGACAATTTTCCCACCACTTTCGTGAACATCAATGGCAGCTTGTGTATCTTGCAAAAATACAAGTACACGCCCTTCACCCTTTTCACCACGGCGGAAATCTATCGACTGAATTGTATTGATATAATTATTCTTTGCAGAAAGAGGATCTGCTTCGTCAGATGTTATTGGGTTGTCCGAAACGTGCAAGCTGACTATGTTATCTTTAGCGGTTGTTTTATAAATTTTCAAACGCTCTAAAGATACCGTCACTTTTAGACCTTCTGAAGTCATTGTGCTTGTAACATGCTTTATACCCGCTTGGTTAACGGCCACATCGCGTACATTGTTATCAACACCTACGTCACTGAATAGCATCTCAATACGAGCTGGCGAGTTATACACCTGCACTTTAGGCTCAAAGGTGAGTGCTTCATCAAAGACGAGTTGTAACTGTGTTTCGCCTTTCATTAATGGGTTATAACGTATGTCATATAATAGTGGAGCGGCTACAGCAGCTTGCGCCATAAAAAACGCTAATGCAGCTAATATATATTTATGCATATCATTTAACCAAGTCGTTGCTTTATGCATTTTGTTTTTACTTTTCATACGATTAACTTGCACCATTTGTATTTGCCTCTAACATTTCTAGTTTTGTCAGACGCTCTTTCCAACAACCAGCCCCATCAGGGATTAATTCTAATAATTGTATATAATTGTCATGCACTTCTTTTATTTCGCCATGATACAAACCAAGATAATTACCAACAGTAACCCGATAAAGAGTTTCATCAGCCGCTTTGATCAGTGCCCATGTTTGGCCACTTCGGCCAATTGTTCCTTTCATTGATAAGTTATCAAGTGGGTATTTTTCTAGTGGCTGGCGAACACGATCAGGATCGGGATGTAAGCAGTTTTTTACCTGCACGAGATTATTTTGAATAATTTCCGGCTTAGGCGCTACAAAGGGGCTGCGCATTTTACCCGCACTGTATTCAAAATACTCAAAATTCGCCATTTGTGGAATCGGCTCGACCTTCGGCGTTGTACTTGCTTTAACCTGATCAATAAACTCTTTTTGCTCAGAGGTATCATCGTTACATGCGCTGAGCAATAAACTCATCATGATTACTAAGGGGAGCTGTTTCACTTTTTAGTCCCTCCTTCATAACGGTATGTTTTAGCAACAACACTAAACGTTAACTCATCATTCCCTAAGGTTTGAATAGTAAAATCATGAAGGCTCACAATACGAGGAAGCTGTGCGACTTTACCAACAAAATCACCAAACTCATGATAAGTACCCACAACCTCTATTTTTATTGGTAACTCAGTATAAAATTCTTTTTCTATTTCAGGTAACCAACCAATTTTCAAGAATGTAAGACCGCTGGTTGTTCCCACATAAGATAAGTCATCGAGTAATCCGGGGGTTTCATTTGAGGTCGGTAAGCGCTTCAATAGCTGCGAGAACTTTTCTTCCATATCAATCATTTGTTGACGATATAGTTCTAAATTACTCGCTATAGCGTACTTTTGCTTATAGGTGGTGCGCAATTGGGTTTCTTTCTCAACAGCGGCTTGATAACTCGCTATTTCATCAGACACCAATAAGCTGTAACTAAAGTAAAGTACAATAGCTGCAACAAAGCTACAACACAGAACTTTAACGGCGATAGGCCAATCGCCCATGTTTTCGAGCTCTATTTCATTCCAATCTATTTCTGTTAACGATTTGATATCAAGGTTCATTGCGCGCCTCGCCTATCTTATCAAATGGCTTAACATAAAATTCCATATTAAAGTCACTCAGTAGTCTTGATGTTTGTTCACCTGCAACAATGCCTTGCATGATAGGTCGTTCAAGTAAATAAGAGCCTTGAACTTGGCGTAGCATGGTTGATAAACGGTTATTTGACTCGCTACGACCAACAACATGAATACTGTTACCACGGCGCTCTAATTTAGTTAAGTACACTCCCGCAGGCACTATTTTCGCAACTTCGTCCATAATTTGCGTACCTAGGTTGCGACTGCTTTGTAACTCTTCGATTAAGCGCATGCGTTGTTGTAAGCTTTCTTTCTTTTTATCCAACTCGTTAATTTCGCGAATACGTTGATTCAGTAATGCTATTTCTGTATTCAAAAAATCATTTTTAATATTTTGCCCTTCGCGCAGGCCGCTATAAAAAGAGCTCAGGATGTACATACTCAAAAAGCAGATCACCACAACAGCAAACAAAATAGTGACGAATTTATTTTGTGACTCTTTTCGTTGCTGTTCACGCCAAGGTAGCAGATTTATATGTGGCATGATGAAAAGCTCCTTAATGCTAACCCTGTCGCTATTGCAAATTGCGTACGATGACGTTGTAAAACGTTACGATCTATTTTTGGGGCTATCTCAATATTAGCAAAAGGTTCTGCAACCACTGCATGGATCCCTAATTCTTCAATCAAAAGACGATCTAATCCATCTATCATGGCAGTTCCACCGGTTAAAACAATATAATCGACCTGATCTTTACCACTGGTTGTTAAGAACATTTGCACTGCACGCCTTACTTGCTGTAATAGCGATGTTTGAAATGGTGCAAGTACCTCAAAGGTGTAATTAGGGGGTAAATCACCGGTTGTTTTACCAATTTCGGCTTCATCAAAGCTCTTGTTGTAGTAGCCAACAATGCTATTAGTATACTGGTCGCCACCAAATACTTGGTCACGGGTATATATCGTTTCACCGGCTTGAACAACACTCACCAACATCAATACGGCGCCAATATCAACGACGGCTACACACTTGTTAAAGGCATCACTTGGTAGCTGCTGATAGTAGATGTCCATAGCACGGCTCAATGCGTAGCTTTCAACATCAACAACTTTTGCTTTTAGATTAGCTGTTTCAAGCGCACTCACTCGTGCCTCGACACTTTCAGTTCGCGCAGCAGAAAGTAAAACATTCACTTTGCTTGGATCAGCCTCATTGATTGAAAGTTTTTCAAAATCAATATTCACTTCATCAAGGGGATAAGGGATAAGGCTATCTGCTTCGATGGCTATTTGTGACTCTAATTCAGCATCAGTTAATGATACATCCATAAAAATGACTTTCGTGATCACGGTTTGTCCAGACACGGCTACGGCCGCGGACTGAACTGATTTGGGTAGTTTCTTTTTTAATTTAGTAATCACATTGCCAATTGCTTCAATATCTTGAATTGATCGTTCAGATATTGCACCTTTGGGCATAGGTTCTATCGCTAAAGCCTCAAGTCGCAAACCTGCGTCTGTTTTCTGCAACAACACCGCTTTGATACAATGCGATCCAATGTCGATCCCTACCATCATAGATGAAGGCTTTTTAAATAGCTGACTTAACATGTTTGCAACTTGGCCTTTGTTTTAATAATAAACAAGTTATAATTTTTTTCTGAAAAAATATTATTCATTTTTTAATCAATATATACTAGCAGTCTCCGATTCTAATTGGGAGTCTATTTAGGGAAAATATAAGTGATTTTATTAAAGAGAACTTTACAATTTATTATCATCTGCTCGTTTTTAGGCCTTATTACTTTAGTCGGTCTATACTATTACGTTAAACCTGACATTCCTAGCGTTCAGGTATTAAAAGACGTTCAGTTACAGACACCTATGCAGGTTTTTTCTCGGGACGGCTTATTGATTAATCAATTTGGTGAAAAACGACGTATTCCCGTCACGATAGATCAAATACCACAACCACTCATTGATGCGATCTTAGCAACTGAAGACAACCGTTTTTACGAACATATAGGAATTGATCCTATTGGTATTGTTCGTTCTGCCATTGTACTCATTTCCACAGGTGAAAAGAAACAAGGCGCAAGCACTATAACTATGCAGTTAGCTCGTAACTTTTTCTTAACTCGAGAAAAAGCGTATATTCGTAAGGTCAAAGAGATCTTTATCGCCCTGCATATTGAAAGTATTCTTAGTAAAGATGAAATTCTTGAGCTGTACTTAAATAAAATTGAGCTTGGAAATCGCGCTTTTGGTATCGGTGCCGCCGCTCAAGTTTATTATGGCAAAGACCTAAACGAGTTAACCCTTGCGCAAATGGCGATGATTGCAGGCTTACCAAAAGCCCCTTCTGCTTTAAACCCTATCAGAAACCCTGTACGTGCTAAAGCACGCCGAAACGTAGTGCTTGGCCGTATGTATACAGAAAAATACATTACACAAGCACAGTATGATGAAGCAACCAGCGCACCAATCACGGCTAAGTTTCACGGTGCTGAAATTGATGTATACGCGCCCTATATTTCTGAAATGGTACGTGCAGAAATGGTCGCGCGTTTTGGTCATGAACGCGCTTACAATACTGGCTTTAGGGTATTTACAAGTATCGACTCTGAGATACAGCAGGCCGCACAAGATGCTTTAGTCAATAACCTCCATGCCTATGATATGCGCCATGGCTTTCGAGGTGCAACAGCTCAACTATGGGATAGTGAAACAGAAAGTCCACTTAATAAAGACGCGATTTTAGAAAAGCTAAAAGACGTCAAAGAGTTTGGTCCACTATTAACGGGTGTCGTTACACAAGTTGCAGAACAATCAATTCAAGTATTGCTTAAAAATGGTGAACAGGTAACGGTTGAATGGGATGGCTTAAAATGGGCGCGAAAAT
Source organism: Pseudoalteromonas sp. L1 (assembly GCF_021728095.1). Lineage (NCBI taxonomy): Bacteria > Pseudomonadati > Pseudomonadota > Gammaproteobacteria > Alteromonadales > Pseudoalteromonadaceae > Pseudoalteromonas > Pseudoalteromonas sp. L1. The sequence goes on from NZ_JAKKCT010000004.1 coordinate 184,124, forward strand.
ATATCACCCGCTATAGACAGAGCTTTCCGCCAAAAACAGCTGCTGAAATCCTCACAGCTGGTGCACAGATATGGCTTCGTAAAAACGCTGATGACAGCTACATTTTGAGCCAAATACCAGAGGCATCAAGTGCCCTCGTATCGCTCGACCCACAAGATGGCCGTATTAAGGCTATCGTTGGGGGCTACAGCTTTGAGCAAAGTCAATACAACCGTGCTGTTCAAGCAAAACGTCAAGTGGGTTCAAATATTAAGCCGTTTATCTATTCTGCGGCACTAGAAAATGGCTACACATTGGCATCTATTTTAAATGATGCGCCAATAAATCAGTGGGATAAAAGTCAAGGTGTTGCATGGCGTCCAAAGAACAGCCCTGCGGTGTATAACGGTCCTATTCGTATCCGCCGCGCCCTTGCACAATCTAAAAACGTGATCTCTGTAAGATTACTACGCGGTGTTGGCTTACAACGCACCGCAGACCACCTACTTAAATTTGGCTTTTTGAATAGCGATATTAATCGCAGTGAATCCCTTGCATTAGGTAGTGCTTCAATCACACCGCTTGAACTGGCAAGAGGGATGAGTAGCTTTGCAAATGGTGGACACCTTATCACCCCGTATTTTATTACTGAAATACAGGACTCTTCTGGCAATACGATATTTAAAACACAGCCAGAGCTTGCGTGTGACACGCCTGAGCCAGCATCATTTACTAGTTATACAGCCGACAGTGACCAGGTAAATTCAGTACAATCGGATACTGCGCCGCGTTGTGCACCGCGTATCATTTCAAAGCAAAATGCTTTCTTAATTTCACAAGCGATGCATAGCGCAGTTTGGGGTGGCGGTAGTTGGACCCACAAAACGGGCTGGAGTGGTACAGGCTGGCGAGCTCAAGCACTCGAGCGCCGTGATCTTTCGGGTAAAACCGGTACAACCAATGACTCTGTTGATACTTGGTTTAGTGGCTTTAACCGTAACGTGATGACCTCAGTGTGGGTTGGCTTCGATAATCCTGGTAACCCACTCGGCCGTTCAACCTACAATAATAATCTAGATAAATCACAAATATCGGGGGCAGAATCAGGTGCTAAAACGGCTCAACCAGCTTGGGTTGATTTTATGCGTGTCGCGCTCGATGGCATGCCTGAGGCACCTATTGAGTTACCTGAAGGACTGGTGTCTGTTCGTATTGACTTAGCAACGGGCTTGCTTAGTCATAAAAATGATTATACCAGCCGCTTTGAGTACTTTATTAAGGGCACAGCACCTACAAAATATGTACTCGATCAGCCAACGGATATATTCGAAGAAAATCTTTCAACAGAAGAAGAGCTATTTTAGCTAATTGAGTGTAATAAAAAGACCCCCAGTAATTGGAATGTCCAACTATTGGGGGTCACTTCATTTGACGGTTTTTTTATTACACGATAAACAAGGTTTATTTTAGGTTGTTTACCAACCAATACAAATCAGAATGAACGCCTGCCGCAGTCACTTCTTTTCCTGCACCAGGGCCTTGGATTACCAAAGCGTTATCGGTATACCACTGTGAGTTAATAACAAAGATATTGTCACCGGGCTTAAGGCTTGCCAGCACATCGTCTTTTGCGACATTAACTAGGCCAACTTCAGCCTTCACTTTACCATTAGTAATGGTAATCGCACCGGTATAGCGAACAAGTTTATTTTCGACTTGTGCTTGTTCAGCTTTTGCCGTCATAAATTCATCAAGTAAATGCTTATTTGCTAAGAAATCTTGCCAGCTACCCGCAGCCAACTCTTCAGGCATTAATGGAGTTAAAGCGATATCATCAAGCTCTAAATCAAGACCGAGATCACGTGCTAAAATAAGCAGCTTACGTTGCATATCTCGACCCGATAAATCTTCACGAGGATCAGGCTCTGTATAACCCATTTGCTGCGCTTGTAGGACTAAATCAGAAAACGGCACGCTGCCATCATAACTGCTGCATAACCACGACAGAGTACCCGAAAAAACGCCTTCAATACGGTTAATTTTATCACCACTGTTTTGCAGATCAGCAAGTGCAAAGTTGATAGGCAAACCTGCACCAACACTGGTGTTATAACGCCATAATAAATTACGCTCAGCTAAATTAGTGCGTAAGTTTTGATACCAACTATTAGCTGCAGTACCAGCATATTTATTAGCACTGATCAGGTGGCAGTTAAGCTCAACAAAATCAGGGTATAAGAGGCTAAACGCTTCACTAGCTGTGATATCTACGATCACTTTGTGCTCATAATCAAGTTCACTAATACGTGTTAGTAGCTCTTCTTTTTCGTAGTTTTGCGCTTCATTTTGCCACTGCTCTTGCCACATCTCAGTGTTTAAACCACTAGCACTAAACAGCATTTGCTTAGAGCGAAGTAAAGCGACCACTTTCACTTCATAGTGCTCTGAAAGGCGTTTTAGCTGCGCTTGTAGTTGTGTCAGGAATACCTCTCCCACATTACCCAGCCCAGCAACAATCACAGCCAACTCTTGGCCTTTATTAATTAACTTGTCGTGTAGTAAGGTCAACACGTCACTATCAATCGCTTGGTCTTTTAAAACTAACACGTAGTTTTCATCTTGCTGTACAAAGCGTGTGTTGATACTTTGCTCTTTTAATAACGCCGTTGTTTGCTCTGCGAGTGAGCTAATATCACTGCTTGGCGCTACCACTGCACAACCACTTAAATTTGACTCAACAATATTGGCACGCCCTGCAAGGTAACTTACAACTTGATGTGTACACGAGCCTGGCACTAATAGATACGTATCGCCGGCTTTCACAAAGTGATGCAGGCTATGCTGAATCAACTGGCTCAACTCACCCACTTCGCCACTACTTAATTTATCAACACGAAGTAAGTCAATGTTATCAAGGGTCGTAATAAAACGTTTAGCTTTACTGTACCCCTCTTTTACAACCTCTGTTGGGCTTGCCTCACAGTCAAAGCTGCTTCTTACAACGAGTTTAATGTCGCTACCTTTTAGCGGCGACAATGTCTTAGCATGCAATACAGGGTTACCTAAGCGGGCTAACAAATTCGCTTGTTCGCGGCATACCTTGTTATATTTAACAGCATTTTTAACTTTGCGAGGATCTGTACTAAATACACCTTGTGTATCAGTCCAAATTGATACCTGCTTTGCAAAGGTATAACTAGCCAGTAGTGTGGCACTGTAGTCACTGCCATTTCGCCCTAGCGTTACGGTATTGCCTTGGCAATCAGCGGCAATAAACCCTGTTACAACATTGATCTGGTTATGGCTGATTAACTCACTGCAACTTTGCTGATTTTTTTGATGTAACAATTGACCATCATGCAAAGTAAAGAGTTGTCTTGCATCAACATCTTTAGATTCTAAACCGAGTTGATTTAAATAGGCTGCAAGTAATCGAGCAGACCAAACTTCACCATGAGCAAGTAAAGGTGCTTCTTGTAATTGTTGCTGGGCAATTAACTCTGTCAGTGATGCTAATTCATCTTTTAGTTTAGCTAATGCATGCTGCTTACTCTGCGACACTAATAGCTGCTCGATTAGTGCACGCTGATTATTATCAATAAGCAATAAAATATCACTCACAGCTTGATTATCATTTTGTTGATAGCTCTGCCAGAGCTTTACAAGTGTGTCTGTCGTTTTCCCAGAGGCTGATACAACAACACAATCGCCTTGCTCAGTGTTCGCCAACACAATGTTCGCAACTGCTTGATACCGCTCGGCCGAGCTTAGGCTCGAACCACCAAATTTATGAACAATATTAACCATTTCTTCTACCACAATGCCGTATGTGCAGGCGTTAACTTAAACGATGTATTTTGCTGACTAGTTGACTGTACTTGAGCACCTTTAGGTTGGCTCGCTTGTAAGCCTTCGCCTGGTTTAACTTGATTGAAAACACGCTCAAGATCAGCAATTAGGTCGTTAATATCTTCAATACCGACAGAAATACGAATGAGTGTATCGCCCACACCTGCCTCAAGGCGTGCTTTAGGTTCCATGCCAGCATGAGTCATTGTTGCGGGATGACAAATAAGACTCTCAACTCCACCTAATGACTCTGCAAGACTAAACTCTTTTAAGCTTGTTAAAAACGCAGCAGCGTCGTTAATATCACCTTTAATATCAAAGCTCACCATGCCACCAAAGCCACGTTGCTGTGCTTTAGCGAGCTCATGCTGAGGGTGAGAAGCAAGACCTGGGTAATAAACCTGACTAACAAAAGGCGAATTTTCTAAATACTGAGCGATTGCAAACGCATTCTCTTGATGTTGTTTTAAACGCACATTTAATGTTCGTAAACCACGAAGGGTTAAATAACTGTCAAATGGTGCACCTGTGATACCAATGTTATTTGCCCACCAAGCGAGTTCATCACCAAGCTCTTGTGTTGCAGCAATCACTGCACCACCCACTACATCTGAGTGACCATTAATATACTTAGTCGTTGAATGTACGACGATATCTACACCAAACTGAATTGGATTTTGTAGTGCTGGTGATAAGAACGTATTATCAGCAGCAACTAAGGCGCCACATTGCTTAGCAACCGAAGTGATTGCTTTTATATCAGTTAAACGCAAAATTGGATTACTGGGTGTCTCTATCCAGATAAGCTTTGGTTTGATTGCTAAAATTTCTTGATGATTGTCAGCTTTAGTTAAATCCAACACCTTTAACTTCAATAAACCACGTTTTTCTAATGACGTGAACAAACGGTAACTACCGCCATAACAGTCATGTGGGATCACTAAAGTATCGTCACTGTTTAATAGCTGCGTCGCTAAATGCACAGCTGACATACCTGTTGCAGTAATAATACCTTTTGCACCACCTTCAAGTTCAGCCAATGTTTCAGCTAAGATATCTCGATTTGGATTACCACTGCGTCCGTAGTCATATTGACGTTTAGTATCAAAATCAGCAAATGAATAGGTGGTTGATAAATAGATAGGTGGAACGACAGCACCATGATGTTTATCAGCTTCGATACCATGACGAACAGCTATCGTCGCTTTATTTTTTTCACTCATTTCATCACCTATTCATTGATTGGATGTTTAGACGTCTAAAAGGTTAGATGATCAATTATAAGAAGTCAAAGCATTTGTGACTCACACATGGAAGTTTATACATTTACACTACTAGATGGCTAAATAACTAGTATTTGACTATCTTTTTTAAAGAGATAAAATTTCCGCATCTTTGCGCTGTGAAAAAGGCGTAAGCTACTTATAACCGAGGCAACGAAATAACTTATGGCTAAATGGAACGGTGAATACATTCACCCATACGCAGAACACGGTAAAAAATCAGAACAAGTTAAAAAAATTACCGTATCAATTCCGCTCAATGTACTAAAAGTATTAACAGATGAACGCACACGTCGTCAGATCAATAATCTGCGACACGCGACAAACAGTGAACTTCTATGCGAAGCCTTTCTACATGCTTTTACAGGTCAGCCATTACCAAATGATGACGACTTACGCAAAGACAACCCTGAAAAAGTCCCTGAAGAAGTTAAAAAGATCATGCTAGAAATGGGATTAGATATCCCTGTACTTGATTCTGAATAAGCCATCGGATAAACGCCGATTCACAAGCATAAAAAAACTCAGCAAAGGCTGAGTTTTTTATTCGCGTTAAACTAGTTCGCTTAATTAAACTTAACGCATGTAATCTTCTGGCATTTCAATTTGCGCAACGCCCGATTCAACTGCCGCTTCTGCAACAGCACGTGCGATACGTGGTAATAAACGCGGGTCCATTGGTTTCGGAATGATATACTCGGCACCAAACTCAAGTGATTCAACGCCAGCCGCTTTTAATACTTCGCTTGGTACTGGCTCTTTGGCAATACCACGAATAGCATGTACAGCTGCAATTTTCATTTCATCATTAATTGCCGTTGCACGCACATCAAGCGCACCACGGAAAATAAACGGGAAACAAAGCACGTTATTTACTTGGTTAGGAAAATCTGAACGACCCGTTGCCATAATTAAATCATTGCGCGCACTGTGTGCAACTTCTGGAGCAATCTCAGGATCTGGGTTTGAACACGCAAACACAACTGGTTTGTCTGCCATTAGCTTTAAGTCATCCGCCGTCAATAGATCTGGCCCAGATACACCTACAAAGACATCCGCATCAGCAATAACGTCTTGTAATGTACGTTTATCAGTGTTGTTAGCAAATAACTGCTTATATTCGTTTAAATCATCGCGGCGAGTATGGATCACACCTTTACGGTCAAGCATATAGATATGCTCACGTAATGCACCACACTTAATTAACAGCTCCATACAAGCAACAGCTGCCGCACCAGCACCTAAACATACGATAATGGCATCTTCGATATCTTTGCCTTGTACTTCAAGGGCATTAAGCATACCGGCAGCAGTAACAATAGCTGTACCATGTTGGTCATCGTGGAAAACTGGAATATCGCAGCGCTCGATAAGCGCTTTTTCAATTTCAAAACACTCTGGTGCTTTAATATCTTCTAGGTTGATGCCGCCAAACGTATCAGCGATGTTTGCAACCGTATTGATGAAATCTTCTGTAGTGCGATGTTTTACTTCAATATCAATTGAATCAAGGCCAGCAAAACGTTTGAATAATAAGGCTTTACCTTCCATGACAGGTTTTGATGCAAGAGGGCCTAGGTTACCTAAACCTAAAATTGCGGTACCGTTTGAAATAACCGCAACCATGTTACCTTTACCAGTATATTTGTAAGCATTTGCTGGGTCAGCAGCGATTTCACGAACCGGTTCAGCCACACCTGGGCTATAAGCTAAAGCGAGATCGTTAACCGTTTCGGCCGGCTTGGTTAATTCAACACTAATTTTACCTGGAACGGGGTGAGCGTGGTAATGTAATGCTTGTTCACGGAAATCTGACATAACGCGATAGTATCCTGCAAAAAAGTTAAAAAGTGAGAGAGCTTGCATCAGTACGATACCTGTAATGTATAAAAATTCCAAGTATTATCAGGTCTATCCTGTTATATGCTATATCGCTTAATTTTAAAGGATTTACCCACAACTTCTGTGCATAGTTGCGATTAATCAGACATAAAAATTCACCTATTTATGACCTTTTAAGCACCTGTTTTTGTATTTTATATGCACGAACACTGCAAATAGCCGAAATTAGTTCCAAACAACCATTTCGACGACATTACCAGCATTTACTTACAAAGTTATTTAAATTTATTACTTTTTATAACTTTTAGAATCATTTATACATCTAAGAATATAGCGAAGGGATTGCACTTTGTCTGCAAAATTAGCGACATAATGAGCATAACAAGCAAAAATAGCTATATAGGAAGTGAGTGAAAATAACAGGTTCAGCATAACGTCTAACATCATGCTTTATAAATATCAGGTATAAAAAAAGCACCCTAAGGTGCTTTTTTTAACAAAACAGCAGATATTACTTCTTGCTGCTAAGTGCACCGAAGCGCTTGTTGAAACGATCAACACGGCCGCCAGTGTCTAAAATCTTTTGCTTACCAGTGTAAAACGGGTGACACTCAGAACATACGTCTAAGTGGATGTCTTTACATAAAGTAGAGCTAGTTTCGAATTTGTTACCACATGAACAAGTTGCAGTGATAGCTTCGTACTTAGGGTGAATACCTTCTTTCATAGGGAACCTCTAGTTAAGGCCGCATCGCTCTCCAAACCCGTAGTCTGGCACCATACGTCGTTAATACAATTAATAGGCCGCGTATTTTATAGGCCAATACGCTCTGCGACAAGCTTTAAATGCATCTTTCGCTAAAAAAATAAACAGACGGTGCTTGGTTTAGCATTTGTTGGTAGGTTTTTACGACTATTTTTAGTACATTATCTGTCTGTTCTTGTTTTCGTTGAGCCACCATGCACTTTGTAGAAGTTGCCATAAAAGTCCCTTTACCGCGTACCTTCGATTATAAAGTTGAACCGCTGTTGCATAACACTGAATTGCAGCCGGGCATGCGTGTTCTTGTGCCATTCGGTCCACAAAAAAAAGTAGCAGTCATACTTGCCACGAAAACAAGTACTGACATCCCTAAAGAGAAGATAAAAGCCATCATAGAGGTGATTGACGAAGCCCCTATTTTTTCCAAACGTCATTTAGAGCTATTAAAGTTTACAGCTCGCTACTACTGCTACCCTTTGGGTGAGACCATACATACCGCGCTGCCAGCAGCATTAAGACAAGGTGAATGCCCTGATAAAACCAGCATTAATATGGTTGAGTTGACCGAAAAAGGGGCAAAGCTCCCCTCTTTACGAGCGAAAACGCAACTCAACTTATTAAAACAACTTGCGCAGTCGGGTAAGTCTTCGTTAACCGAATTAAAAGCGCTCGGTTTTAATAAGAAAACAATTGATAGCCTACTTGAGAAAGCGCTAATCAAACAATTTATTGAGCATGACAATCAATGGCAGCAACACGCACCCACAGTGGGCAAAAAACCGACTCTCAATAAAGAACAAGCTGTCGCTTGTACTACCATTAACCAAGCGCATGGATTTGCAAGCTTTTTACTCGAAGGTGTGACTGGCAGCGGCAAAACAGAAGTTTACTTACAGTGCCTTGAAGAAGTATTAAAAAAAGGCCAACAAGCTTTGGTTTTGGTTCCTGAAATAGGTCTAACCCCACAAACCGTCAATCGTTTTCGTCGTCGCTTTCCAGATACGCCCATTATGCTATGGCATTCGGCACTCACTGATAACGAGCGCCTACAAACATGGCGCTTTTGTGAAAAAGGCAGTTGTGCGATAGTTATCGGCACACGTTCGAGTATATTTTTACCTTTTTCATCACTAGGCATGATCATTGTTGATGAAGAGCATGACAGCTCATTTAAACAGCAAGATACACTACGCTACCATGCACGAGATCTTGCCGCTTACAGAGCCTTTCAACATAATATTCCACTAGTACTCGGCAGCGCGACACCTGCCTTAGAAACCTTGCATAAGGCGATTACTAATAAATATCAGCTACTTAGTCTAACACAGCGAGCACAAACCAGCACCGATAATCAGTTTCAACTATTGGATATGAAAGGCCAGCCAGAACAAGCCGGTATCGCTCATGCCAGTCTTGCTTATATGCGCCAGCATTTACAGCGTGGCAAGCAAGTAATGGTATTTTTAAATCGCCGTGGTTTTTCACCTACACTTATATGCCATGAATGCGGCTGGCTAAGTGAGTGCTCACGTTGCAGTACCAGCGCAACATTTCATAAAGCCATTGGCCAAATGATTTGTCACCACTGTGGTGAACAGCATAGCGTGCCTCATCAGTGTCCTGATTGTGGCAGCACGCAGATCTTCCCAAACGGCAAAGGCACTGAGCAAATCGAAGAGTTTTTAACGCAAACCTTTCCCGATATTCCCATTAGCCGTATCGATCGTGATTCAACACGCCGTAAAGGTAGCCTAGAAAAAGCCCTCGATGACATCAACCAAGGTGGCGCTCGTATTTTAGTTGGGACGCAAATGTTGGCAAAAGGCCACCATTTTGCCGATGTTAGCTTGGTACTGATTTTAGACGTGGATAGTGGCCTCTATTCATGTGATTTTCGTGCCACTGAGCATTTAGCGCAACTTGTAACACAAGTAGCAGGCCGTGCTGGACGTAGTGGTGAGCCTGGGCAAGTGTTATTGCAAACTCACTTTCCTGAGCACCCGCTACTGCAAGATCTCGTTAATAATGGCTACCACGACTTTGCTCGTTACGCCCTGACCGAGCGAGAAGATGCTCAGCTTCCCCCCATTACGAATATGGCGATTATGCGTGCTGAAGGGCATAACATAAACCAAGTTATGGATTTTTTAACTGATTTGGTTCCTGTACAGAGTGTATCTGGTATACAATTGCTCGGCCCGATCCCCGCGCCACTGGAACGTGTGGCGGGTAAGTATCGGTTCCAATTACATATTCAAGCGCAGGAGCGTTCCCAATTACACCAGTATTTAGCGCAAATGGTTGACTATATTAGTACCAGTAAACTTGCGCAAAAGGTGCGGTGGAGCTTAGACGTTGATCCTATAGATATGATTTAAAGGCCAATAGAGAATCATGGCACAACACGATTACATAAATAAAAAACCATCGAATCGAAATAATAAAAAGCAGGCACCCACTAAAAAACCCTTTCCAGTTGTTTTAGTCCTAATTGCTATTATTCTTGTGGGCTGCTTTGGCTATGGCTTGTGGTACATAAAGCACAATGCTGACCCTGCACTTGTTGAGCAGCAAGCCAATCCGACTAAAGCGGAAGAAAAGGTGATTCCAAAACCTAAACCGCCTGAGTTTATAAAAGAAATAAAAGAGCATGAAGTTCAAGTTGAAGTAAAAGAACTTGAACAAAAAGGCCCATACGTTATGCAATGTGGCTCGTTTAGAACACTTGAACAAGCACAAACCCTCAAAGCAAAAATAGCATTTGCAGGCCTTGTTGCAGAAGCTAAGCGCGTCGAAGGAAGTAATGGCGTATGGTACAAAGTGCGCTTAGGGCCCTATAAAACCAAACGCCAAGCAGAAAGTGACAAAAATAAACTGAAACGCATCAAAATAATGGGCTGCGGTATTTGGCTTTGGACTTGATTTTAGTTCATTCACCCATATAAACACCTCATCAATCGCTTTTTACGAGCGGCTTTGCCGCTCGAAGATGAGGAAAAACATGACCACTATTGTAAGTGTACGCCGCGACGACAAGGTCGTTATTGGTGGCGATGGCCAAGTTTCACTTGGTAATACCGTAATGAAGGGCAACGCCCGTAAAGTTCGACGCCTTTATAATGGCAAAGTAATCGCTGGATTTGCTGGCGGTACTGCTGATGCCTTCACCCTATTCGAACGTTTTGAAAGCAAATTAGAAATGCACCAAGGCAACCTCACCAAGGCTGCCGTTGAGATGGCTAAAGACTGGCGTAGTGATCGCGCCCTTAGAAAGCTTGAAGCTCTGCTTGCAGTCGCAGACGAAACCGCCTCATTAATTATCACTGGTAATGGCGATGTGGTGCAGCCTGAAAATGACCTTATTGCCATTGGCAGCGGTGGTAACTTTGCACAATCAGCAGCCACTGCACTACTGGAAAATACCGATTTAAGTGCTCGTGAAATCGTCGAAAAAAGCCTGACAATTGCAGGTAATATCTGCGTATTTACGAATAACTATCAAACCATTGAAGAATTGTAATAGGAACTGCTATGTCTGAGATGACGCCAAGAGAAATCGTTCACGAGCTTGATCAACATATTATTGGCCAAGCAAAAGCTAAAAAAGCAGTTTCAATCGCGCTACGTAACCGCTGGCGCCGTATGCAACTGAGCGATGATTTACGTGCAGAGGTAACACCAAAAAATATTTTAATGATTGGTCCTACAGGTGTGGGTAAAACTGAAATTGCTCGTCGCCTTGCAAAACTTGCTAATGCCCCTTTCATTAAAGTGGAAGCAACTAAGTTCACCGAAGTGGGCTATGTTGGTAAAGAAGTTGAGACTATCATCCGTGACTTAGTTGATATTTCGATTAAAATGACACGTGAACAGCAAACTAAGAAATTCAAACATCGCGCTGAAGAAGCGGCAGAAGAGCGTATTTTAGATGCTTTATTGCCACCAGCACGCGATACCTTTGGTGAGTCAAAAACCGAAGAGAACTCTTCAACTCGTCAATCTTTCCGTAAAAAATTACGTGAAGGTCAGCTAGACGATAAAGAAATTGATATCGATGTTGCACAAGCACAGCCTAATGTTGAGATCATGGCTCCTCCTGGTATGGAAGAAATGACCAACCAGCTACAGAGCATGTTCCAAAATATGGGTGGCGATAAGCGCAGCAAGCGTAAGCTAAAAATTAAAGAAGCGTTTAAGCTACTAGTTGAAGAAGAAGCAGCAAAACTTGTTAACCCTGAAGAGTTAAAAGAGCAGGCTATTTTCGCAGTTGAACAAAACGGTATCGTGTTTATCGATGAGATTGATAAAATCTGTAAACGTGGTGAAGCATCTGGCCCTGATGTAAGTCGTGAAGGTGTACAACGCGACTTACTACCACTCATCGAAGGCTCAACAGTAAGCACTAAGCACGGCATGGTGAAAACTGATCACATGTTATTTATTGCTTCAGGCGCATTCCAGATGTCTAAACCATCAGATATGATCCCTGAACTTCAAGGCCGTTTACCTATTCGTGTTGAACTTGAAGCACTATCAGCAGATGACTTCAAACGTATTCTAACCGAACCTCACGCATCGCTCACTGAGCAGCAACGTGAACTGTTAAAAACAGAACAAGTTGATGTTGAGTTTACTGATGACGCAATTGAGCGTATTGCTAAAGCAGCGTGGCAAGTTAACGAGAAAACCGAAAACATTGGTGCTCGTCGTCTGCACACTGTGATGGAAAAACTAATGGAAGAAATTTCATTTGATGCATCTGAAAAAGCAGGCTCAAAACTGACAATCGATGCAAGCTATGTTGAGCAGCACTTAGGTGCACTTGTTGAAGATGAAGACTTAAGCCGCTTCATTCTTTAATCAACAAATTAGCGTTATAATCAAAAGCCTCCAACTGGAGGCTTTTTAGTTTATAAATCGTCTATTCGAGGCTGACATGAAAGAAGTCACTAAAGTTCATTACCACACTGTAAGTAAAGTCTTAGATGTTCATTTTGATGATGACTCTATTGCGCGATTTAATGCTGAATTTTTGCGTGTTCACTCGCCTTCAGCAGAAGTACAAGGTCATGGCAACGAACCTATGAAACTGGTGCTTGATAAACAGCAAGTAGCGATTAGTAAGATTGAGCCGGTTGGCCATTATGCTCTGCGCTTAGTATTTAGTGATAATCATAATAGCGGTTTATACAGCTGGCATTACTTAGCAGACTTACAAGCCAATCATGATGAACTTTGGCACAAATACCAAACGCGAGTCACAGAGCACGAAGCTAACAAAGACAGCGTGCCTATTAAATTTGTGCCTTAGTAGAGGCTATCAAAAATCAAAAAGCGCGATGACGACCTGTCAACGCGCTTTTATTTTATCTCCAGAAAATGTATTAAACTTTAAACTTATCAATTGCTTGATAAAGCACACGCGCTTGCTCAGATACTTCTTCGCTGGTTTGCGCATTGGTTGCCGCATGGCCTGACGCTTCTTGAGCTATATCACGAATGCGAACCACATTCTTGTTAACCTCAGAGGCTACTTGGCTTTGCTCATCGATTGCCGTTGCAATGTGTGTACTCATTTCCATAATAGTTTGCACATCTTCGGTAATCGAACGCAGTAACTCACCCGCTTTGCTGGCTTGATCTGCACTCTCGCCACCTTGTGCACGGCACTCCTGCATAATGCTCACCACTTCTTGAGTACGCCCTTGTAGAGTGGAGATAATACTCTCAATCTCTTGCGTTGAATCTTGCGTGCGCTGTGCCAGTGAACGTACTTCGTCAGCAACCACAGCGAAGCCACGCCCTTGCTCACCAGCGCGAGCAGCTTCAATTGCCGCATTCAGAGCAAGTAAGTTGGTTTGCTCTGCAATACCACGAATTACATCAAGTACTGAGCCAATCGTTTCGGCATCTTTTTCAAGTTGAGATACAACATTCGATGCATTACCTAATGACTCAGACAGGTGGTTAATTTGCACCACGGTTGATTCAACTTCAGAGCGACCTTGCTGAGCACTTAAGTTGGTTGACTCTGCTTTTTTGGCTGCTGCTTCAGTGTTATGAGAAATATCTTGAATTGTTGCCTGCATTTCGGTTGCTGCTGTGGCAACCATATCTGCTTCGTGTAACTGCTCTTGCATACCCGAACTAGTCGCAGCGGTTGTTTCTGATAAATGCTCAGTAGCAACATTTAGCGTTCCTAGTGCAGTATTGACCTCATAAATTAGCTTTTTAAAATCACCAATCAAGCTATTGAAATCCATAGACATGGTGGTAATTTCGTCTTTACCTGACTGAGCAATCGCCATACTTAAGTCATTGCTGCGGCGAATTTCATTAATCGTGTGGTAAACACGCTCAATTGGCTGAATAATCGAACGACTGGTAAAGTAAACCAATGCCATAACCACAATACTGGCAATAATAAATACCATAACGGCAATGAACTGTGCTTGCGCTGCGCTTGATTCTACAAACGCTTTGGTGTCACTAGTGAGTTCAGAGACAATAGCATCACTTTTCTCAACACTGGCCTTCATTTCACCTAATGCGCCTGACTCTAAATCAAGGCCAAGTGCCACCTGCGCATCGACTAATGCTTTAAACTTTGTTTGATAGGTGGTTAGTAAGCTCAGTAACTGACTTTCATAACTGGCGTCGAATCGTGAGTTTCTGATCTCTGCTTTGAATGTTTCAACCAGGTCATCAAACTTGCTTAAGTATTTTAAATCAAAGCGTAACATAAAGTCTTTTTCTGCACGGCGCAGCTGCAACATGAGCGTTAACAAATGAAAATTTTCGCGCTCACTTAATAACGTTTCGACCTGATGAACAGCCCCTCGTAAGTCACCATAAAGCGCATCTTTAGGGTGTAGACCGATTTTCTTTTGCAGCACAACAACTGTCTGAAAATCTTCATAGTAGCTTTTCGCAAGCCCTCTAAATTCATTTAGTTTACTTGCATCCATTGATAAATCAGCAAGTAACTCATCAAGGCGTGCCATTTTGGTTTTTAAAAAACCATATTCTTTTTCGAATAACTCAAGGCTATCTACATCTTTGTAAAATAGGAAGTTTTTCTCGTGCTTACGCATAGCGAGCTCGTGAATATCGAGCTCTTCAGCATTTTGAATTGTTTCATTGAGCTTGAGCATCATGCGCGACTCAAAGATAATTACACACAGCATCACAACCATTGCAAGACCAACAACCAGCGCATTTAACTGTAAACGACGCTTTATAGTTAAGTTTTGTAATACATTCATTCAAAGTGCCCCATCGAAATATGCATTTTAGAGTATAGCTAAATTATTGAAAGCAGCTAAATTTTGCATGCATTTTCCGCTATAAAAAACGCTTATACAATGATTTTTTGTCCCAGATCAACCTGTTGCCATAAATGATGATGCAACTTATCTAGCTGTTGCCATTGTTTTTTCTGCAACCAGTCGACTAATGGAGCTGGATCACTCGGAAAATTCAGTTTTTTATTTTGAGGGGATTGAAGCCAGTCATCCATTGCATTTGGATTCAAGTAGCTCATGACATGTGCAGCTCCCATCGCTAATAACGTTTGTGCATTGATACCTTGCTCGAATTGTTTGCCAAGTGGCTTTAAGAGTAGCTTTTTACCTAATTGTAAGGCTTCACTAGCAAGCTCAAACCCCGCATTACCGATAACGCCACCCGCATTGGCTAAATCATTTAAAAAGCCGACTCTTGATGGCGCACGCAAATGAATATTGCCTATTGAGCTATCCTTGGCATCGGGGTGATAGCAATAGAACTCACGTTCAGGGAAATCCTTTAAATAATCAACAACACTGTCTAGGTTTTCAAATGGTAAATATACAAGTACTTTGTTTTCGACCATTACAGGGTTGTCATGGTGATGGTTTGCAATAAATGGCGGAATAATATTCTCAGCATAAGGTTGCCAGTGCACACCTAGATAAACATTCGCTGGTGCATAATTACGTATAAGTGCACGCCGCAAGAAAGCCCGACCAAACATAGGCACTTTATCTGATAAAAATGCAGCTTGATGGCTCATACCTACCACAGGTATTCCTTGCTGTCTGGCAGCCCACGCTGTAATAGGTTCAAAGTCATTGAACACTAAATCATAGCGGCGCAAGTCTAAGTTTTTAATATCTTTTAATAACTGTAAAGGGCGTGCATTCTTTAGGGTTTTTAGGCTATCAACCTGCCCTGATTTACTATTAAACGATAAACCCCGAAATGTTCTGTAGTCGGCAAAATCGTCCATATCAAAGTAATCAAGCTCACTTCGACCAGAAAACACATAGTCTACCTCAACACCCAATGTACTAAAGGTCGTTGCCATGACACGAGCGCGTGTGATATGACCATTTCCCGTCCCTTGGATACCATATAAAATTCTCATAGATATTCCACCACCATTACAGCTAACATTGCACAACACGACCCCATCGCCGCTCCTATCAATACATCGGCAGGATAATGTACTCCAATTACCACTCTTGATATGGCTACACCTGATGCCCACATAAAACAGACAAATGCAAGCTCAGGAAAATAAATAGCCAATATTGTGGCCACGACAAATGCTCCTGCACTATGCCCTGACGGTAAACTAAACTGGTCACTCGGGATCAAATAAGCACTTTTGACTAAGCAATCACATGGACGCACCCTTGCAATCCGTTTTTTTGCTAAGAAATAGATAGGCCGTTCTATTGCAAAACCCAATAATAGACACTGTGCAAGTTGCTGAAAGTGTAATTGCTCTGTAAACCACCAAAGAGCAATGAACAACACCACATATAACCCGCCATCTCCCGTCTTTGATAAACCGATTGCTGACTTTTTCACCCAATTTGGCGAAGCGTCATTGAAGACACTCAAAAACAGCTGCTCATCAACCTTTGCTAACCTTGTAAGTATGTTGTTTGCCATGGTGAGCTCCTTGTCATACTTTGCGCCTAATTTTTATACTCATCTCAGCTTAGGCGTTAAAAATAACAATTAGGTGACGCTTTTGAGACACTAATGTTGCGGTGCACAAAATCCTTTGATTTAAACCAATAAACCCACATTAAGTCGTTGTTATTGAGTTGTATCAAGGTATACTGAATACTAAACAGACAGTCTCTTTAGAGGATGAAAAAATGGATTACAGCACTTCGGATTTATGCGACCACTTTGCAGATGTGGTTGATGTGCTCGAACCAATGTTTATTAATTTTGGTGGACGCTCAAGCTTTAGTGGTCGAGTAAAAACTGTTAAATGCTTTGAAAACAATGAGCTGATCCGCGAAATTTTATCAACAGATGGAACTGATAGTGTTCTACTCGTTGATGGTGGCGGCTCTACTCGCCGTGCATTAATCGATATTGAGCTGGCTGAGATCGCATTAGAAAATAATTGGCAAGGTATCATCGTTTACGGTGCAATTCGTCATGTTGATGAGTTAGAAGAACTCGACTTAGGTGTTCAAGCGATTGCTTCAATTCCCGTAGCAGCTGATAGCGAAGGTGCCGGCGAAGACGGCATTGGTGTTAACTTCGCAGGGGTTTCGTTTTTTGATGACGACTTTATCTATGCAGACAGCACTGGCATTCTTTTATCTGCCGAAGAATTAGAGTTAGAAGTAATAGAAGAAGACTAAACTCGGTGACTGATTACCTTAAAATTTATGAACGAGCGGCTGTAGAACATTTATGTACACGCCGCTTAAATGAACAAAAAGCATGGCAAGCACTGTCTTTACTTGATACCCATGTTAACGCCCAACAAGCTTTAATTGATGCGAAACACTTCGGGATTCGCTATGTATTGATTGGAGTATGTGAAGATATTGGCCCACGGGCAAATTTAGGTAATGGTGGCTCACACCAAGCATGGTCTGCCTTTTTAAAACGCTTCCTAAATCAATCACATAACCAGTTTTTAAATCATGAGCGCGTATTGCTACTAGGCGAAGTGGCGCTTGATGACTTACACCAACAAGCCACACACCTTGATAATAAAAACAATGACGAATTGGCTAAGCTACGCCAGCTTTGTGCAGAAATAGATACCCGCGTTGAGCACGTGCTTGCAATGATCTTCGCTGCGGGTTTAGAACCTATCGTCATTGGCGGTGGGCACAACAACTGCTTAGGAATTTTGCGAGCCTTAAGTAAACAGTATAATAAACCCGTTCATGCTATAAACCTTGACCCTCATGCAGATTTTAGAGAATGCGAAGGTCGTCACAGCGGCAATGGCTTTAGGTATGCCTTTGAAGAAAATCATCTCGCTGATTATCACGTCATAGGCTTACATGAGTTTAAAAATAATCAAGCGATACTTGATGCACTCAAAAGCGCTCACTTCACCTTTGATAGTTATCAAGATATTCAAGTACGCCGTACTATTGACCTATCAACTGCATGCAAACAAGCGACAGCACGTTTAAGTAAAGCGCCATTAGGAGTTGAAGTCGATCTCGACAGTATTTCACTAATGCCTGTGAGTGCTTATACAAACTGCGGGTTTAGTGTCGCAGATGCAGAACACTTTGTACATGTAGCAGCAAGCAACAGCAATGCGCATTACTTACACTTATGCGAAGGTGCGCCCTCACAACATCCGGTTGGTTTAGAAGCAGGAATGAACGATGCTGGCCAAATCATCACCGCCCTTGTGAACGCTTACTTACAAGCCAGGGAAGCAGGTTAGTTCGAGGTTAAGATTGTAGGCGCGATTTTATATCGCGCAATTTATATCACGTAATAAGCAACGTGGGGTAAACCCACAGCTATAATCATTGATGCTCTAAGCGCCACTGCTTTAACCAAGACATCATCCCTACACTACTCAACGGATAGCTAAAATAATATCCTTGAGCCGCATAGGCATTGAGCGACTTAACAAACTTAAGGTGCTCTTGAGTTTCGACCCCTTCGCATATTACTTTTGCATTGTTTTGGTTGTGCATATCAACCATACCAGATACCAAGCTACGCACTTGGCTTTGATGAGCGAAGTCAGCAGTAAGCGACGGAGCTACTTTTATGTACTCCACATTTAAGTTTGGCAGTTTTGAAAGTAAAATAGGGGTATCACCAAACCCATCTACGCATAATTTGATACCAATACTATTTAATCTGGCTATCATCGCTTTGCCTTGATCATCAAGATTCATAAACAAATCAAGTGGACATTCAATGATCAAGTCACCCACTTCTAAGCGGTGTTCACTGAAAATACGATCGACAAATTCAATAAACTCTTCATTGAGCATTTCGGGGCCAAACACATTAATACTTAGAGGAAGCTCAATCCCTTCCATTCTCAGCGCCATCGCAAGCTCTGCTGCTCGCTCTATTACATACGCAGCGACAGGATAACCAAGGCCTGCAACACGTATATCATCAATGAACTTATTAGCAGCCAAAATACCTTGCTTTGGGTGCTGCCATCGCAATAACAACTCTAAAAACTCTATGTGCTCATCACTATTACGAATAATCGGTTGAAAATACAGCTCTAATTCGCTGGCAAAATCAAGGTTAGACAACTCGCGCAGTCGTGCTTGTTGTTCAAGCTGTTCAACCATCATATTTGCATGGTAAGGCACAATAGCCTTATTCGGGTTGGAATCAAGCGCAAGATTGGCAAACGAGAGCAAATTATCAAAACTATGTTCTGGGTTATCACAACTAACGTAGCTGGCTCTAACTTTCACTTCAATGGTGCAATTTGCCAC
The DNA here is from genome assembly GCF_021728095.1 of Pseudoalteromonas sp. L1. Classification (NCBI taxonomy): domain Bacteria; kingdom Pseudomonadati; phylum Pseudomonadota; class Gammaproteobacteria; order Alteromonadales; family Pseudoalteromonadaceae; genus Pseudoalteromonas; species Pseudoalteromonas sp. L1. The sequence goes on from NZ_JAKKCT010000004.1 coordinate 203,578, forward strand.
ATTAAATGGCTTTAAGGTTACTTGCCTAATTTTATTAATTAATTGCTCATGATGATGTTGCTGCTCTTCAAGTGAACAAATAAACGCAAAATTTAATCCACCTAAATGAACAAGCTTTTCATGAAGTCCTGAAGGGGCCGCGACACTCAGTACAGAATCTGATTCAAGTTGATGTTTTATACGGCTGGCTGATTGCGCAAGCAACAAGTCTCCAAAATCACGACCTATATGCTGATTTACACTTTCAAAGCCTTCTAAACGTATCACCACTAAAGCGCAATTATTCGGGTGTTGCTGTCGAAAGTGTAAAAAGCCATCTTGCAACGCTTTACGATCAGGCAAGTCGCTTAGAGGCGTTTTATCCATATCATTATGATGAGTTAATACAGAAGGAACTTCTTCCTCTTCGTTGGCTTCTTCGTAGTTGAAAAAGCCCGACACAGTCAGAATTATTACCGCAGATACGAGCCAATAAAAAGCAACATCCAGTAATAAATGGGCAGAAAACAACACCGCAAAACACAATGCTGCTGTGACACTTATAATAATGGCTAACCAATTAGTGGTTCTGAATGCCTGCCAAAGATGGAAGCAAAAACTGATCGCCAAAAGCAAAATCAGCCAAGGCTCACTTAAACTCAGGATAGCAAGGCCTAGCATACCATTGACCACTAGGCTGAGTCGTAAAATAGGATTTTGAGTCACACACAGCGCACATACCATAGCCATAAACAGTGCACCTGCCAAAAACACAGCAATGACATCTCCACTCACAAAGAGAAGACTTGTACTGGCACTTGTTAAACTAGCAATCAATGACATGTAATCCAAACTGTGTAAAAGCTCTATCTAATTTAGTCTACCCAAAATCCACAGATTTGACAGTTTATTTACACCAAACTGATAACTTAATTGTGCAGGATGAGATATTTGCCAGTGGGCAATATCAGCACGAGCACCCACTTTTAAGACGCCACGATCATCAAGACCCAATGCACCTGCGGCGTTTCGAGTCACCCCAGCTAATGCTTGCTCTGGAGTCATACGGAAAATAGTACATGCCATATTCATCATCAAATGCAACGAACACAGTGGCGAAGTACCTGGGTTAAAGTCAGTAGAAATAGCAATGGGCACTTGGTACTGCTGTAGCAGCTCTATCGGCGGATATTTTGTTTCTCTTAAGAAGTAAAAAGCACCCGGTAATAATACAGCTGCGGTACCCGCTTTTGCCATAGCCTGAATGCCAGCTTCATCAAGATGCTCGATATGATCGGCTGATAAACCATTAAATTCAGCGACAAGCTCTGCACCATGCTGATTTGATAACTGCTCAGCATGCAATTTTACAGGTAAGTTATATTTCTTCGCGGCTTCAAATACACGCCGTGTTTGCTCATTACTAAACCCGACATTCTCACAAAATGCGTCGACCGCATCAGCCAAGTTGGCTTGGACGACCCGCTCTAACATCTCACCACACACAAGATCGATATATTCATCACTACGACCTTTATATTCTAAAGGTAATGCATGAGCGCCTAAAAAGGTCGTTTTCACATCAACCGGATGGTTTTCACCTAATAAGCGCGCAACTTCGAGAAGTTTAATTTCGTTTTCACAATCAAGACCATAGCCTGATTTAATTTCAACCGTTGTCACCCCTTCTGAAAACAGCGCATTTAAACGCTCTTTTGCTGCAACAAATAATGTTTCATGATCAGCTTCACGCGTAGCGCGAACAGTACTTGCAATCCCCCCGCCATTTGCAGCTATTTGCTCATAACTGACACCTTGAAGTCGTTGTTCAAACTCTTCGGCACGGCTTCCAGCAAAAACAAGGTGAGTATGACAATCAATTAAACCGGGTGTAAGCCATTGCCCTTTCGCTGACACGGTTGGGGTAGCTAATGCATCAAACTTTGGTAGCTCAGCTTGTTTCCCTAACCAGGCAATCTTCCCATCTTTAACAGCAATAGCGCCATTTTCGATAGCACCATAGGGTGCATCAATAGCAGGGTTCATTGTAGCAATATTGGCATCTGTAATTAGTAGATCCCAGTGTGACTCATTATTATTCATTGTGTGCATTTTTCACCTATACTGAATTTTGCAGTGCCCTGACTTAGCTATGCTCAAAGCAGATAACTAAAATAGACGTAAAGTTTATCAAGTCACCTTGTATATACAAGATAATTATGCCACCTTGTAACATACTATTAACTTTATACATCGCCTTCAATGAGCATCACTAAATTCGCACAGATAAAGCAATTTATAGTTGATAATATTCGTTCCGGCCAATGGCAAGAAAACGATCGTGTGCCATCAGAGAATGAATTAACCAATCAATTCAAGGTAAGTAGAATGACTGCAAGACGGGCACTGAGTGAACTGACAGATGCTGGCATTCTAACTCGTAGCCAAGGGCTCGGAACCTTTGTTGCCAGTTTAAAATCACAGTCTTCTCTCCTTGAGATAAAAAATATTGCCGACGAAGTTCGAGCTCGAAATGGCCAATACAGCTGTACAATTTTAGTAATGGAATCAATACAAGCCGTTGCGCCTATTGCTATAGCATTGAGTGTTGATATTGATAGTCATGTTTATCGAAGTGTTATTGTCCACAATGAAAATGAGCAACCATTACAAGTTGAAGAGCGTTTCGTCAATCCAAAGCTGGCTAAAGATTATTTGCAACAGAACTTTCACACCCTGACTCCCCACGAATACCTTTCAAGTGCAGCCCCGCTAACAGAAGCAAGACATACAGTTGAAGCAATCATGCCAAATAATGAAATGTGTCAGTGGCTCAACCTCTATAATGAAGAGCCTTGCCTGCAGGTTATTCGTCGAACTTGGTGCTCTGAGGGGATCGTAAGCTTTGCACGCTTAGTCTCCCCAGGCAGTAAATATAGACTGGGAGGGCATTTAACCTTTAAAAAATAACCGCTTAAATTGGCCACTGATATTGAAAGCCTAAAGACTCAATTGCCGAGCCATCAATGATTCGCATCTTGGCCTCATCGCTGGTAAAACTTGGCTCAGAGCTACCCTGCTCGGCACACTTTTGCTGGTAATAATCAACTTTTGTTGGGTGAGCAGGATTGACTACATTATAGATTGCAGATGCATCTGACCAACCTTCAATCAACTTGAAAATAGCATGAATAACATCGTCTCGATGCACCATATTGACGAGTTGTTGGCTTGAACTCTTAAGCTCCTTACCTGCAACAAACCGCCCTGGTTCACGGTTTGGCCCAACTAGCCCTGCCAGCCGCAATACTTTACCGCCCGCTTGTAGCACGCATTGTTCGGCATCATACAAAAGCTGTTGGCGAGGTGATGAACATTCAATAGTACTTTGCTCTGTATATGTATTATCAGCGTTGTTATACACACCCGTTGAAGAACATAAAATAACCCCACGGCATTGCAGCGATTTAGCTAACTCTAAACTAGCAGAAAGCGTTGCTAGGTAATCACTTTGACTATCACGACTTTTAGGTGGAATAGCACATACCCACCACGCGTCCTTTAAAGAGACAGTATGCTTCAATCCACTTGGTTGTAATATCAATTGGCGTTGAAAGTCATAGTCATGCTTGACCTCTCTTCTTGTGCCTTGCACCTGCCAACCTAACTCCTTTGCCTTAAGACAAAGTGCTTCCCCTAGCCAGCCAGCGCCTAGTACCACTAATTTATTATCATTAACAATCACTTGGTGACATCCCCTTGTGTTATGTATTATTTTATTAACAAACTTTACTTTGCCTTGTAGCGATTTGGGTGCAAATATGATTAGATAGATTACTCTAGCTAATAATAAAAACACGTGCACCTATGTTAAACAACCTCTCTTTACGTAAAAAAATATTACTTCTCATCGGTGGGACGATCAGTGTACTACTTATCATCGCGTCGAGCTTTTTTGTTAGTCACATTGCTGACTTATCACGACAAGCAATTCAGCGAGAAGCTGACAGTTATCTACAAAGTGAGCGACTTTCAATGCAAGGTTACTTTGCTCGCTATGGTAAAGTTGTTGAAACTTTTATTACTAACCCACATTTAGTGAATTGGTTTGAAAATTGGACTGAGCGTGATCAACCACTTGATAACCAACCTGGGTACGACAGCATCAATCAAGACTTTGTACGCATCAGTGGTAATGATGACAACATTCTATCTGCTTTTTTTGCCTCAGCAACCACCGGTGAATACTTTAAAGAAAATGAGCGTACTACACACTTTAATGGTGACCCCTATTACGCTTATAAACGTGGTTGGTGGCAAGACGCGTTAGCAATAAACAAGCTCTATGTCGGCCCTATTTCCGTTGACTTAACCACAGGCAACGCATCGGCGGTTGTACAACAACCAGTGTATAACCAAAATAAACTCATTGGTTTTGGTGGTGTCGACTTACAGCTCAACAATATTAACGACATGGTCGAGAATATTCGTTTCAACGGTCAAGGATTTGGTTTTTTACTTGATGGCAACCAAAAAGTTGTGCACCTTTCAAAACGAACAGGTCACAAACTATCAATTACCGACGAAAGCCCAAATGGCAAAGAAGGCCTAGAAGCGCTGGAGAAACAATTTAACGATACATCAGGCTTTAGCGAATTAAATCGTGTTATGAAAAGTAAAAAAGACGGTAGTAGCTTCATCACTTTTAAAGGAGAAGAGTATTACGTTGTCTTCAATCGCCTTGAATTAGAAACCCCTTATCTTGATTGGTATGTAGGTATTTTAATTCCAACCAGCATGATTGATGAGCCTGTCAATGATGCCGTAATGACAACCACAACATCAGTGATCATTATTCTCGCGATTATCATTGCAATGATCTTTTGGGCTACGCAAATGATCACCAAACCATTGACTAAGCTAACTTATATTATGCGTGATATCGCCTCAGGAGATGGCGACCTAACACAAAAAATTGATATAAAAAGTCACGATGAAGTGGGTCAATTAGCCCTGCATATGAACACCTTTATCGATAAATTGCGTGCAATGATGCTCAATACTGCAGCGCAAGCGGAGCAGTTAAGCCAAGCAGCTTCACAGCTAAAAACAGTGTCACAAAAAACCAATGATGAAATTCAACAAGAGAAACAACAGGTAGACAGTGTTAGTGCAGCAGTCACTGAAATGGCCTCAACAGTACTCGAAATTTCGCGCAATGCACAAAATACCAATAATGCTGCTGAACAAGTACAAACCATTACTGTTGATGGCACAAAACGTTCTACACAGGCTCAGTCAGTCATGACCGCATTAGCAAGTCACATTGGTGAAGCGTCTAAAGTCGTTGCTGGTCTTGAGCAAGAAAGTGGCAATATTGGTGCCGTCATCGATGTGATCAACTCTATTGCAGAACAAACTAATTTACTGGCTCTTAATGCTGCCATTGAAGCAGCGCGTGCAGGCGAGCAAGGTCGAGGTTTTGCTGTGGTTGCTGATGAGGTTCGTTCATTGGCAAGCAGAACGCAAGAGTCAACTGATGATATTCGTAATATGATCAGCCGATTGCAACAGATTGCTCAGCAAGCATCAACGATGATGCAACAAGGACAAGAGCGCGCTGAAGGTTCTGTTGAACAAACACAAATTGTGCTTACAGCACTGCAAGACATCGCACAATCAGTGACAAATGTGCAAGATCAAAGTCATCAAATTGCGACTTCAACGGAGCAACAAACGGTAGTCGCAGAAGATATCAATAACAGCCTTGCGGCTATTAACCATTTAGTGAATAGCACGGCAGATCATGCTCATGAATTGGCTGATGAAGCCCGTGATTTGAATGAGTTAGCAGTCTCGTTAAATAAAACGGTTAATCAGTTTAAGTTATAAAGATAAATTGCTGATGTGATTAAAAACCCGATATCACCTGAAGATAATATCGGGTTTTTATCGTCAGCCTTCCCTGTTACCTGCGGCGCAACTGCTTTCGCATGATCCATAAAGTCTTGCCACTGCTGCTGATTCCATAAAGCAGCTCCTTGTTTGTCCATTCCTTGTTTTGATTGCGTTTGTACTTGTTCCATATAGTCACCTCCTTACGCTAGCTTCATCCATTTTAGGTTCCTTACCACTTGCCGCTCCTTAGCAATTATCCGTTCACTTTTTCCATAAAGCGTTGCCATTGTGCGCTTGTCCATAACGCCTTGTTACTTCCTTGCTTTCCATTATGCTTTGCTACGTTTTCCATTATGTAACTCCTTGCGGTTTATAATCCGTTATTCCTACAGCTTTTCCATGCTGTGCTCCTAAGTCATCCTTGTGTGCAATTATCGTTTAGCAATGATATACACAGCATGAATCAAGCCTGGAATGTACCCTAATAAGGTTAAAAGAATATTAATCCAGAATTGTGCACCTAAACCTACCTGTAAAAATACACCTAAAGGGGGAATTAAAACTGACAATATAATGCGAATTAAGTCCATGATTCACTCCTTGAAAACAAAATAAAAACCCAGCCAAAGCTGGGCTTTCATTAATTACTTATTATTCAGCAACAATCGTTAATTCATCGATTACTTTGCGAACATCTTCAGCATTTTCTGCAATGCTTACTGCAAGCTGTTTTTCAGCTTCTGATTCAACGGTACCTTTAAGGGTTACAACACCTTTATCAGTATCTACATCGATATCAGTACCACCTACTTCAGAATTAAATAGGAAGCGAGTTGTAATCACAGTGCTGATTTTTGCATCTGTTAGATCACTTTCAGCTGAATCACCTTTCTCTTTTTTGGCGTGCTTAGCTTTCATGTCTTTTACGACTGTAAGCTTGTTTTCAACATCAGTTACGCCATCTAAGCTTAATACCAGCTCTTCTGCTAACTCTTTATCAAGCTCACTATTCACTTTACCAGTTAGTACAACCTTGCCATTTTTTACATCTGTGTTGATGTCAAAGTTGTTTAGATTTGTGTTCATTAAAAGAACAGTTTCTGCCTTACCATCAATCCAAGCGTCTTTACTTTCATTTTCCCAGCTGCTTGCCTGAGCTGACATGCTAGTAGCACCAATAACTAACGCGGCAATCATAGACTTGTTGAATGTATTCATAATCTTTCTCCTTTTGATTAAAGACACATTACTTAATGCGACTTTGATGCCAACTATTTATCACCTTAATATCAATAGGTTACACTTCAATCTATTCAAGACACATATTCTCCTCGGTAACAATTTACAGGCTGCTCGGTAATAAGTTCACAATGTTGCAAAAATAACCAATTAATTGCAGATAACATTAATCTATGGTTAATTTAACGAAGTTGCTAATAAGCCAAAAAACACAACAACTTGATTTTTATATAAATAAAATTTGGCCTAAGCTTTGCTTTATATCGAATAACAGAAGAATCACTTTATAATCACAACAGGGAACTACCATGGCCGTTAAACTCGAAGATCGTCCAATCGATCAAGTAAGAGAAGAAGTCATTGACCAACTCATTTATAACTACAGTCATGCAGTTATTTCAGCTGAAGCATTTGAACGCCGACTAGATCAAGCAATGGCAGCCACGTGCAATGAAGTACTTGTTGAGCTTGTTGCTGACTTAGCGCTAAAAGCTGATACAGATTACAAATCGCATAAGCATGCGCAATTTAAACCTCACTACAGCCATAGCAGTGACAACGAAAACTTACAACTACGCAGTATTCTTGGTTCAAATGAGCGTAGCGGCCAGTGGCTTGTGCCAAAAGAAATTCACCTCACAAACTGCTTAGGCTCAATCGAACTCGACTTTAGCGAAGCGATTTTCCAGCATCAGCATGTCACTATTTACGTAAACTGTATTTTAGGTAACGACGAAATCTACGTGCCTGAACATGTCAATGTGGTATCTAAACTGTTTAGCGTTATTGGCAGCGTAGAAAACAAGTCAGTCGCTCTAAATAAAGGTCAGGGCCCAACCATTACCATTGAAGGTAACGTATGGCTAGGCTCAGTAGAGATCAAAGTAAAGCGTACCATGAAAGAAAAGTTCATCAGCTTTGCCAATAGCCTGAAAGCCAGTTGGAAAGAAATGAACAAGGTGCAGTAAAAGTTGCGAGATATTGTAGGCGCGATTTTACATCGCGCAATAGGAACAAATGACGCAGGGTAAACCTGCACCTACAACCACCACACGAAATAAATTTCACGCTTTTATCAAACCGAAACCACCTTTGTAGGCGCGATTTTACATCGCGCAATAGGTAACAAATGACGCGTGGTAAACCTGCTGCTACAACTACCGCGCGAAATGAATTTCACGGCGAGATCAAAGATCATTATTCCTTTCACTTGGAATATCACTGAAATATTCTACAAACTCCACTTCAAAACCTGCGGGGTCGATAAAATAAACATTTTTACGGTATGGATTTTCTGGGCCGTGTTTATCAATTTCATAACCGGCTGAAACAAGACGTTCAATGACGGCATTAATGTCGTTTGTTACATAAGCAAAATGGGCAAGGCCAACTTGATGACCCGCTAAATCACGATTTTCATCTTCACCGTTATCACTTAATGCAAGGTATTGGTAATCATCACCAAAGTGCAGCCATTTGCGTGGTTTTCCAGACCATGTGCTGTCACCTTGACTACGCACACGCCAGTGCGGGAATGCGACTTTATAAAAGTGCAGCATGGCATCAACATTACTAACAACAAGGTTTACGTGTTCTAAATACATGGTAGTTTTCCTTTTTATTTTTAAACTGCCATCAAGATAAAACCTCAAGTTAAGTTTAGGTAAAGCGTTTTTTCAAATAAAAAAGCCCCACTAAAGTGAGGCTCTTAAAAAATGATTAGTTATTGATGAATTAACTACCCGCAACCTGCATTTGTTCAATTAATACAGAGCCTGTTTGAATACCGCCACGACGCTCAATGTCACCACCTAAGCCAACGACCGCTTTAAACATATCTTTTAAGTTACCAGCAATTGTGATTTCACTTACAGGATATTGGATTTCACCATTCTCAACCCAGAAACCCGCTGCGCCACGTGAGTAATCACCAGTCACCGTGTTCACACCTTGACCCATAAGTTCAGTTACCAATAAGCCTGTGCCCATGGTTTTTAATAGCGCTTTCAAATCGGCATGGGTTTGTTCAACTAGCCAGTTATGAATACCACCAGCATGACCCGTTGGTGCCATCGATAGTTTACGCGCTGCATAGCTTGCTAACAGGTAAGTTTGCAGCTCACCGCCTTGAATAATTTCACGATCGACGGTTTTTAAACCTTCAACATCAAACGGCGAAGATGCTAAACCTTTTAATAAATGCGGGCGCTCAGAGATATTCACACAATTGCTAAATACTTTAGTTCCTAAACTATCAAGCAAGAAACTCGATTTACGATAAAGCGCACCACCGCCAATCGCCGACACTAAATGGCCGAATAATGAATTGGCAATATCCGCTCTAAAAATAACAGGCACTTTCATGGTACCGAGCTTTTGGCTATTAAGTTTAGCCAAGGTTTCTGTTGCTGCTTCTAGACCCACTTTTGCAGCGTCATTTAAATCATCTTTATGGCGCGCTACGGTATAGGCAGAATCGCGCTGCATTTGCTCGCCTTCTTTACCAATCACCATAGTGCTAATGCTATGACGCGTACGCGGGTAACCTGCAATCATGCCATGGCTGTTACCATAAACACGTAAACCTTGGTGAGAAGAAAAACTTGCACCGTCTGAATTTACAATACGCTCATCGGCGTTTAGTGCCGCCTGTTCTGCTTGATGACAAAGTTCAATACCTTGCTCTGGGCTTACCTCCCACGGGTGGTATAAATCTAAATCGAGCGGCGCAAACTCAAGTAGCTCTTTATCAGCGATTCCATTGTATGGATCGTCAGAAGTAAATTTTGCGATATCAATGGCTTTTTCGACCACTGTACGTAATGTTTTAGGGTTTAAGTCGGCCGTTGAAGCAGAGCCTTTGTTATTACCCACATAAACACTGATACCTAAGCCACCGTCTTGGTTAAACTCTATTGTTTCAACTTCGCCCATGCGTGTACTGACAGACAAACCTGACGTGCTCGACATCGCCGCTTCTGCTGCTGTTGCACCGAGCTTTTTTGCATGTTCGAGTACTTCGCTGACCGCGTCTTTAACTTCAGAAATGTGTTGATAAATAGGATCTTTCATCTTGTGTGTCCTAGGTTCTGCTATTTTTTATAGTGTAACGAATGCTAACACACTGCGAGACGTGCATCAGCTAATATTAATCATTAACTAAATGACGTATAATAGCGAATAGTTAAGTTTACTGAATGAGCATCCTTATGGCGAAGAAGAAAAAGCCACTTATCGAAGAAGAAATTATTTACGTATCAAAAAGCGAATTAAAACGTGAAGCCATGCAATATCATGGTCTGGGTGCTGAAATCGCAAAAATGCCGAAAAAGCAACGTGATCGTTTACCGCTCAATCACGATTTAAAAGAAGCGTTAGTTGTTTCTGATAAGGTCAGTGATAAAAGTGATGCTTACCGCCGTAACTTAAACTACATCGCAAAAGTATTACGTACCACAGAAAACGTGGACGAAATTCAGGCCATGATCGACATCATGCTGAACAAAAATAACCAAGCTGATGTATTAATGAATAAAATCGAAAAGCTTCGAGATGATTTAATCAAGCAAGGTGACGACTTAATTAATCCAACTATTGAGCAATATCCAGCACTTGAGCGCCAAAAAATGCGCCAGTTAGTGCGCGGCGCTGCCAAAGAAGTAAAAGCAGAAAAACCAGCTAAGAGTTACAAAGAATTATTCCAGTATCTGAAAGATGCGATTATGGTTTAAATTATTTTAATAAACTGAAAGCCGCTTGATGTAAATGGTACGGATTTTTACAGCCATTCCTGCGTTGAAATGCTTCCTGAAAAATAAAACATATACAAAAAAGGCTCTGAGCGTTCACTCAGAGCTTTTTTAAATCAATAATCAATTACCAGATTTTTACGCGATCTTCTGGTTTGATATACATCTTGTCGCCTTCTTTTACATCAAACGCCTGATAGAACTCTGGCATGTTTGAAAGAATACCGATTACACGGTAATGGCTTGGTGAATGTGGATCTGTCATTAGGCGGTTACGTAACTCTTCGTCACGGTATTTACGACGCCAAATTTGTGACCATCCCATAAAGAAACGCTGATCACCTGTGTAACCATCAATGATAGGCGCTTTTTCATCACCCAGTGATAATTGATAAGCAGTATAGGCAACTGTTAGACCGCCTAAGTCACCAATGTTTTCACCAAGTGTAAGCTCACCATTTACGCTAGCATCTTCAAATGGCTTATATTCATTGTACTGAGCAACTAACTGGCCGGTGCGCTCTTCAAACTGTTCAAGGTCTGATTCGCTCCACCAGTTACGTAAGTTACCGTCACCATCGTACTTCGCACCTTGGTCATCAAAACCATGACCTAGCTCGTGACCAATTACCGCACCAATTGCACCATAGTTAACAGCATCATCTGCTTCTAAGTTAAAGAATGGTGGTTGTAAAATAGCCGCAGGGAATACAATTTCATTGTTCACAGGGTTGTAGTAAGCGTTTACTGTTTGCGGTGTCATGTGCCACTCAGAACGATCAACAGGCTTACCTAGTTTTGCAGTCATATCTGCAAATTCCCACTCGCTATGGCGAATGTAGTTACCCACTAAGTCATCACCTTTCATTTCAAGTGCTGAGTAGTCTCTCCACTTATCTGGGTAACCGATTTTTGGTGTGAACTTATCAAGTTTTGCTTTAGCAGCAATTTTTGTTTCTGGGCTCATCCATTCAAGGTTTTCAATCGCAACGGCGTAACCTTTGATTACGTTATCAACCAACTCTTCCATGCGTGCTTTCGCTTCAGGTGGGAAGTTGTCTTTAACGTACACTTTACCCAGCATTTCACCTAACACACCGTTTGATGCATCAACGGCTTTTTTCCAAAGTGGTGATTGCTCTGTCACACCACGAAGTGTTGTGCTGTAGAAATTAAAGTTAAGATCAACGAGCTCTTTATCTAATAACGCAGAATAATTACTAACAAAGTGGAACTTAAGATAGTTCTGCCAAGTTGCTAAGTCTGTATCGCTATAGATACCTGCAAATTTTTCTAGGTAACTAGGTTGGCGAACAATGACATCTTCAGTCTTGATGCCTGACGCATCAAGGTAAGCAGCAAAATCAAAGTCACCAGTAAGTTTGTTGGCATCTGCAACGCTCATCTTGTTGTAAGATTTAGTTGCATCACGACTTTCTACTCGGCTCCACTGTGCATCAGCAATACGTGTTTCAAGATCAATAATAGCTTTAGCCGCAGATTCTGCATCAGCGACACCCGCTTTGCTTAAGATAGCAGTTACGTATGCTTGATAAGCTTCACGAATTTTTGTGAATTTTTCATCATCTTTTAGGTAGTAGTCGCGATCGGGTAAACCTAAGCCAGACTGATAAACATACATCGCGTTTTCGCTAGAGTTTTTTGCGTCGTTATTTACGTACCAACCAAACGGCAAGTTACCGCCTTTAATACGAAGTTCAGCCATTAAAGCAACAAGATCGGACTTGCTCTTTACAGCATCAACGCTTTCAAGTACTGGTGATAATGGCTTGATGCCTGCCGCTTCACGAGCAGCTTCATCCATGTAACTGTTATAGAATGCAGCGAGTTTTGCTTCATCAGAACCTGGCTTAACATTGGTATTTGCCGCCGCTTTTTCGAGTACTTCTTTCATCGCTTTTTGCGAATCATCATAAAGCTGAGTAAATGAACCGTAGTTTGATTTATCACCTGGAATATCTGTTTTTTCTAACCATTCACCGTTTACATGATAGTAAAAGTCATCTTGTGCGCGAACAGACTTATCCATGTTCGCCAGTTCAATACCTGAATTTAAAGGCGCTTTTGCTTCAGTGACGGCAGCAGTTGCTGGTGCTTTAGTTTCTTGTTCTTTTTCACCACAACCAACAAGACCGAGCGCAAGTGCAATACTTGCCGCGGTAAGTGTTACTTTTTTCATGAGGTTCCCGTACTTATCGTATAGTTAGAGGTATCTTCGAAATACTACGAATAGGCAGTCTTTCGCTTTGTCCATCATAAACCTCTCAAGCAAAACAATAAAATCGAATATGTAACAATTCTTATCAAAAGCGATGAGTCGCATATTTAAGCGATAGTGGGAAACAAATAGACGCTTATTTTGTAAGGTCGCAATTACTTAAATAAAGATAATAGTTACCTTACAAACATCCGCAGGTCGAAGCTCAATCATCTATTGTATTTGGGCTTTATAGTTTAGCTATAAAATGATTTATACCAAGTAACCAACTTTGTTACACCCTCTTCTAAACCAATAGCTGGTTTGTAACCTGTTGCAGCAAATAAGTCTTGGGTATCTGCAAACGTTTTATAAACATCACCCGGTTGCATTTCTCGGAAGTTTTTCTTTGCTTCAATACCCAGCTCAGACTCGATTGCTTCAATAAACTTCATTAGATTTATAGGGCTACCATGACCAATGTTATAAACACGGTACGGAGCAGAACTTGTCGAAGGTGACCCCGTTTCTACTCGCCAGTGTTCATCACGCTGTGGAATAGCATCTGCCGCCCTAATAACGCCCTCAACGATATCATCAATATAAGTAAAATCGCGCCACATATCGCCATTGTTATTGATATCTATCGCTTCACCTGCAAGCATCTTTTTAGTAAAAATAAAAGGCGCCATATCTGGGCGACCCCATGGGCCGTACACAGTGAAAAAGCGTAACCCTGTGGTGGGTAAATCATATAAATGCGAGTAACTATGCGCCATTAACTCATTCGCCTTTTTAGTTGCCGCATAAAATGACACAGGATGATCAACGCTATCTTTTGTTTCAAATGGTGTTTTTTCATTTAAACCATATACAGAACTAGAAGACGCATACACTAAATGTGCTACCTTGTTATGGCGACATCCCTCTAAAATATTTAAGTGTCCAACTAAGTTTGAATCAGCGTATGAATCAGGGTTTTCAATCGAATAACGTACACCAGCTTGAGCAGCCAAGTGAATAACGCGTTCAAACTTTCCTACTTCGAATAACTCAGCCATTTCAACGCGATTCGCTATATCAAGCTTTTTAAAAGAAAAGCGCTCATGAGATTCAAATTGAGCCAATCGAGCCAGTTTTAAGTTAACATCGTAATAATCATTTAAATTATCGATACCTATAACATCATGCCCTGCGGTCAATAGTCTTTGGCACGTCGCAGCACCAATAAAACCCGCGGCTCCGGTGACTAAATATTTCATTGTTAACCTTAAAAAAGAGGTTCAGCACTAAACGCTGACAAAAAACAAAAGTGTAGGTCAAAAAACACTGAATAGAGAAGCTATGATACCGTAAACAAGTAAGGCATATAATATTAGAATATATTTATCATACGCTATTTAGTGTAATTTTATTTTATCTCAGGACTTTTGATAGAGAAAGAGGGAATTACACACCACCAAGCGGACAATAGCTTGCAGGGCGCGTTTTCAACATAGCACAAACTATAATCTTTGCGCGAAGGAAACTTCGCGCCTTCATCTAGATTTAAAGCGCATATTTTTGCTTTATCTTTTCGACTATTTCTACATTGGCAGCAGGAAAAGCATAAGTATCAAGTTCATTAATTGCTACCCACTTACCTTGTTGCCCCTCAGCGCCATGAGCAGTGCCTGTGAAGTCGTCAACAATATGCACATCTAAGCGTACGCATTTATCGCCGTAGTCATGTTCGATCACGATTAGCTCTTCACTGCCATTAACGGTTAGATTTACTTCTTCTAGTAACTCGCGCTGTAGCGCTGTAAATACGCTTTCGCCCTGCTCTACCTTACCGCCGGGGAATTCCCACAAGCCGCCTTGGTGTTTGTCATCTGGACGTTTACAGATAAATAGCTGCTGATCTTTATAAATAACGCCGACTGCAACATGCACTATTTTTTTAGTCATTTTATATTTCCTCAATCATAAAAAAAGCGACGCAAGCGTCGCTTTTTATCTCAATGCTTAGGTTACTTTAATTTACCGCAACACTGTTTGAATTTTTGACCTGAACCACAAGGACACGGTTCATTACGACCGACTTTTGGTTCTGCACGATGGCTAACCACAGCATCTTGTGGTGTTTCGCCACCAAGGTGCTCTGCCTCTTCGTGCTGGTATTCACGCGGTGCATTTTCGCTCTTACGATGTTGCTCTTCAACTTTCTCAACATCTTCTTCAGCGCGAACTTGTACTTTACTCAAAATACCGACAACGTCGACTTTTAAGTTCTCAAGCATTTCAGAGAATAACTCGAACGACTCACGCTTATATTCTTGCTTCGGATTCTTCTGTGCATAGCCACGTAAGTGAATACCTTGACGAAGGTGATCCATCGCTGCCAAGTGATCTTTCCAGTGTTGGTCTAGGCTTTGTAGCATAATTGCTTTTTCGAATTGACGTAGGACAGACTCACCTACCATCTCTTCTTTTTGCTTATATGTTTGCTCAACCGCTTCTTCAATGCGCTCACGAAGTTTTTCTTCGTACAGTTTATTATCATCAGCTAACCATTGTGCAATAGGTAGCTCGATTAAGAAATCCTGCTTTAAGCGCTCTTCAAGGCCTGGAATATCCCACATTTCAGCTAGACTTTGTGGTGCAATATATTGGTCAATCGTACCGTTTAGCACATCGCCGCGAATTGCAGTGATAGTTTCTGAAATATCGCCTTCTTCAAGTAGCTCATTACGTTGTGAGTAAACAACACGACGTTGATCGTTTGCTACATCATCGTATTCAAGTAATTGCTTACGAACATCGAAGTTACGCGCTTCAACTTTGCGTTGTGCGTTTTCGATTGCACGGTTAACCCAAGGGTGCTCAATCGCTTCGCCGCGTTGCATACCTAGCTTACGCATCATGTTCGTCATGCGCTCACCAGCAAAGATACGCATTAACGCGTCGTCCATTGATAAGTAGAAACGACTTGAACCCGCATCACCTTGACGACCCGAACGGCCACGTAACTGGTTATCGATACGGCGAGATTCGTGACGCTCAGTACCAATGATATGTAAGCCACCCGCTTCGATTACCGCGTCGTGACGTTTTTGCCACGCTTCTTTAATCGCTTTGATTTGCTCATCAGTTGGCTCTTCAAGCTTTTCAACCTCACTTTGCCAGTTACCACCTAACACGATATCGGTACCACGACCGGCCATGTTAGTTGCAATGGTTACTGTGCCAGGTAAGCCCGCGTCAGCAACGATGTCTGCTTCTTGCGCATGGAATTTCGCATTAAGTACGTTGTGCTTAATTTTTTCTTTACGTAAGAATTGCGATAAGTACTCAGAACTTTCGATAGAAATAGTACCCACAAGTACCGGTTGACCGCGCTCTTGACAATCTTTGATATCAGCAAGGATTGCTTCGTACTTTTCTTCTTGTGTTAAGTACACAAGATCAGCACGATCATCACGGATCATCGGCTTGTTCGTAGGCATTACTACTGTATCTAGACCATAGATAGACTGGAACTCAAACGCTTCTGTGTCTGCTGTACCTGTCATACCCGCTAGTGTTTCGTATAAACGGAAGTAGTTTTGGAATGTGATTGATGCCAATGTTTGGTTTTCGTTTTGAATGCGTACACCTTCTTTCGCTTCAACAGCTTGGTGTAAGCCTTCAGACCAACGACGACCTTCCATTGTACGACCAGTGTGCTCATCAACGATGATAACTTCGTTTTCTTTAACAACGTAATCAACGTCTTTTTGATATAGCTTGTGAGCACGAAGTGCCGCATATACATGACTTAATAATGTGATGCTTGAAGCTGAGTAAAGTGAATCACCTTCTTGAATTAAGCCTCGCTCAATCAATAGTTCTTCTACTTTAATTTGACCACGTTCAGTTAAGTGAACTTGCTTCGATTTTTCATCGATAGTGAAGTCGCCGTCACCTTCAACGCCTTCTTCATCTTCTTTTTCTTGTAGCTCAAGTTCTGGCACAATTTTATTGATTTCGATGTAAAGCTCAGAGCTGTCTTCAGCTGGGCCTGAGATAATTAGCGGCGTACGCGCTTCATCGATTAGGATTGAATCCACCTCATCCACTACCGCATAGTAAAGTGGGCGTTGTACACGCTCTTCGATGCTAAATGCCATGTTATCGCGAAGATAATCAAAGCCAAATTCGTTATTAGTACCGTAAGTGATATCAGCAGCATAAGCGATTTTCTTTTGCTGTGGCATCATACCTGGTACGTTACAGCCCACTGTTAGGCCTAAGAATTCAAATAATGGGCGGTTAGTTTCCGCGTCACGTTTTGCAAGGTAGTCATTCACGGTAATTACGTGAACACCTTTACCTGTTAAACCGCGAAGGTAGGCAGGTAATGTTGCTGTTAGTGTTTTACCTTCACCGGTACGCATCTCTGCGATGCGACCTTGATGTAAAACCATACCACCAAGTAGCTGTACGTCGAAGTGACGCATGCCGTTTACACGCTTAGATGCTTCACGTACCACAGCAAATGCTTCTGGTAAGATATCATCTAGGCTTTGTCCGTTATCGTAACGCTCTCTAAATTCTGCTGTTTTTGCTTTTAGATCTTCATCAGAAAGCCCTTCTAATTGCGTTTCAAGCGCATTGATCAGTGCGACCGTCTTTCTTAGGTTTTTAATAGTGCGGTCATTGCGACTACCAAAAATCTTGGTAAATAAATTAGATATCATGATAAAACCGTTACAATATATTCTTTGTTAGCTAGTCGTTAGCTAACCCACTTTCTTTAATTGATAATTAATATGCGCTTATGCTCATGATGTAGGGCATATTAATTAACAATTTATCAGTACGCTGTTTAAAACACAGCTTATTTCGTGCGCTATCATACCAGAGTCTGCGCAACATCAAACCTTCTGTGTGTGAAGATATGGATTTTCAGCAAGAAAATTTAAAAATTAGCCGTAATCTTTGATCTAATGCGTAAAAATTAAATCACTGAGTAGATATGGCGACAATCGAAATAAAATCAAGATCAGGAAAGAAAAAAGGCGAATCTGCGGGCCCTATGCTTGCGAGGCACACTTTGAATTCAAGTAAACCGCAGCCCTCGTGTGAAATAAATTTCACGCCTACACGTTACTTCTTACGACCATGTTGCGCTAAACGCTCTAACTTCGCTTTTAACGACGGTGGTGCATCTGCGGCGATAGCGCTTAGGTAATCGGCTGTTTGCTCGCTCATTTGACGTTTTGTAACTGGTTTTTTATCTTGTTCTGATTTCGCTGACAAACGCTGGGTTGCTTGTGGGTTAGCAGTAATTTTAATTTGTCCGAGTTCAGCCATGCCTGCCTTTCGAAAGTGCGAAAGCATGTCCATTTTTAAATAATTTAAGCGCAGCGCAATCGGGGCAGAGACCGCCTCAATCATCAAAGTGCCGTCACGATAATTACTCACTCGGCATTTTTTTGATAATGTTTCGCCTAAAAAGTCATTCAGTATAGCTTGTTGACTCGATAGCCCTTGCGCCTTGCCTGCATAGGACGCAAGCCGGCTATTGAGCCCTGCCATAATATCGCCCAGCGCTTTAGGCGCATACCTATCTTTTGCCATCGCCCACTCTACTTAAACAATGTAATACCACAAATGACAATATACCATTGAGGTAAAGGGGATGCGAGTAAACATTACTCGCTAAAATAATGCCCACAGAATGGCTCCAACCGTAAATAAACGATTCAATATTAAAACGCCTCCTACGTTTTGCTTGTTTCTGATAGACTCAGATTTTGTTTTTTATTTAATAGATATAATGGCACAACATTCTCTCACTTTAGTTGTATTAGCTGGTGGCTTAGGTAGTCGCTTTGGCGGAAATAAACAAATCGCTGAAATTCCAACTCTTGGTCGCACAATCATGGAGCTAAGTATCGCCGATGCAGTCAAAGTGGGTGTTAGCCAAGTTGTGATCATTATTAATCAAAAAATTCGTGCTGAACTTGAGGCCACAATCTTACCTCGGCTTCCTGATGACCTCGATGTTGTATTAGTTGAGCAAAGTATTGATGCGTTACCCGATAAGTTCAGCCACCTAGCTGCAGATCGCATCAAGCCATGGGGAACTGGGCATGCACTGCTTTGTGCAAAGCCTTATGTACATAACCCTGCAATTGTGATCACCGCTGATGACTATTATGGCGATACTTCGTTTGAAATAGTTGCTGAGCACTTTAAGCACAGCACGCAATGGGCCATGGTTGGTTATCCTATTAGCCAAACTCTGTCAGATGAAGGGGGAGTTAACCGTGGGCTATGTGAGGTAGATGAACAACAGCAACTCACTAATGTGATCGAATACTTAAATATTGAACGCGAAAATGCCACTCTCTACGGCGATACGCCGCAAGGTAAAAGAGTGGCGATGACAGATGACTCACTAGGCTCCATGAGCTTTTGGGGAATAACTCCCGATGTGTTCAATTACTTAGAAAGCGGCTTTTTTGAGTTCCTAGAAAGTAATGACAACGGTGTCACAAAAGAGTATTATTTGCCCGACCAAATCCAAGCCGCCATCCAAGGTAAACATCAATCTGTCATTGTCTATAAAGCACAATCACCTTGGTATGGTGTGACTTACAAATCAGAGCTAGAAAAGGTTTCGAAAAAGCTTTATGAATTATATCACGGAAGAAATAGCAGTCATCGCCCCAGTGCAATCAAAAATGAAGAGTGAACTCTCAATGAAGTCAAACCCTGTAGCTGAGCATTTATCTCAGTGCTATGGCCTAAACGACGCCAATATTAGCTTAAAGCCAATTGGAAATGGTCATATAAACACAACCATGCTACTTAAAACAGATGATCAGGCCTTGGTGGTACAAAAGTTAAATACGGATGTATTTCCAGCCCCTGAGAAGCTCGTTGAGAATGCACGTTTAATAGAACAGCACTTAACTAAGAAAAATAATAATGGTGAGTATGATTTAGATATTATTCGTCACGTACCCACTATTGAAAATGACTTTTTGGTTGAATATGACCAAGGAGTATGGCGCGCACTCGAATTTATTGGCGGCAGTTATAGTGAAGATGTTGTAGCCAGCATCTCGCAAGCACAAACTGCGGCCAATGCATTTGGTCAATTCGCCCTTGCTCTGCAAGATTTTCAGGCTGAACAGTTACACCATGTTATTCCTAACTTTCATAACCTAGAAATGCGATTTGATGCCTTCAAAAAAGTGCTAGAGCAAAACCCACTGAACAGAACTGCACTATGCCAAGACGATGTTGATTTTTGCTTAGAACAGCAAAGCCTCGTTGCAGAACTAAAAGCGCTTGAAGGCACCATTCCTTTAAGACCTTGCCATAATGATACCAAAATCAACAATATGCTGTTTTGCACAAAGTCAGACAGTGCGAAAGCGGTGATCGATCTTGATACCTGTATGCCTGGCTATTGGCTGTTTGATTTTGGCGATATGGTACGTACATTCTGTTCACCTGAGCAAGAGGATTCAACTAACTTAAATAATGTTCGCGTGCGTGAAGAAATTTTCGCAGCAATTGTAAAAGGCTATGTTGAACCGCTGCAAAATGTGATCACCGATGCCGAAAAACAAAGCTTTTGGCTAGGCACCAAAGTCATGACGTTTATGATTGGCTTACGCTTTTTGACTGACTTTATTGATGGTGATAATTACTTTGCCACTAAACATGCGAACCACAATTTAGAGCGGGCTCGTAATCAGTTTGCACTGTATCGCGATATTCTTGATAAAGAGCATACCCTTAAAGCGATTTTAGAAATCAATAATTAAGGTTGTTGCGCGACATAAAGTCGCGATTAGGATTAGGCTGGCTGCATTTGACTTGCGCGACATAAAATCGCGACTACTTGTATCTAATTTAGTCAATAACGATTAGAAACAAAAACGCCTGCATTAATGCAGGCGTTCTGTGTACTCTAAACCAGCAAACAGTATTAAACCGCTTTTAAATGAGCTGGCTGTGGTGCAACTGCTTGTGCAACAAACTCTGAAAACTCAGCACCTAGCTTTTCATCACGCATACCGTATTCGATGATTGCTTTTAAATAGCCTAGCTTGTCACCACAGTCGTGCGAACGGCCACTCATGTGGAACGCTTCGACTATTTCAGCTTCCATTAATGCATCGATTGCATCTGTTAATTGAATTTCGCCACCAGCCCCTGCCGAGGTTTTTGCTAGGATAGGCCAAATAGCTTTAGACAATACATAACGACCAACAACCGCAAGATTCGATGGCGCTTCTTCAGTTTTTGGCTTTTCTACCATTGTTTTGATCGGTGCGCTTTCGCCAGCTTTAATCGTCACTCCACCAATATCAGCAATACCATATTTACTAACATCTTCAGCTGCAACAGGCTCAAGCATGATTTGGCTTGCTCTGACTTCTTTGAAGCGTTTGATCATAGCTGCAATATTTTCTGTTTTTTGATCAGCGGTATAGCTATCAAGAATGACGTCAGGTAGCACAACAACAAAGTCATCATCACCTACGATAGGCTTCGCACACAATACCGCATGACCAAGCCCTTTTGCTTCGCCTTGACGCACATGCATAATCGTCACATCATCAGGACAAATAGAGCGTACTTCTTCTAGTAAAGTGCGTTTAACACGCTTTTCGAGTGTCGCTTCGAGCTCAAAGCTGGTATCAAAGTGGTTTTCAATGGCATTTTTAGAGCTATGTGTTACAAGCACAATCTCTTTAATGCCTGCCGCTACACATTCATCAACAATGTATTGAATAAGAGGTTTATCGACAAGCGGCAACATTTCCTTTGGAATGGCTTTGGTCATTGGAAGCATACGAGTTCCAAGACCCGCAACAGGGATAACAGCTTTCATATTAAGTCCTTTTTTAAATATTAACTCAAATTTATAACTAAGTTAGCAGTGTAAAGCTTGCTCGAATATGAACAAATCATCACTTTTACTACTCATACAAGCGAGGCAAAACTTCGCTCACTTCATCAAATATGGTAACCCTTTGAGGCTCATGCCCTTTTAGGCTAAGTCGCTAGGCTAATTTAATACCCACTATTTTTTATTTTATGACTTAATGAGTAAAAACAGGGTGCGACATAATCAATCATTTATTGTTACGCGCTCAACTCAATAAAGTACTAAATTGTGACTAAAATAATGCGTTTACGAAAAGCGTTTATTTGCCGTAACGAGGGAACAATTATACCACTCAAAAGGGGAACATTATATCAAACCTAAGGTAATTTATTATTAATATTCTTCATGTTAACAATAAATAATGACACTTTTTGTGTTGAAAAAAACGTGGGGAAATATAGCGCAAAATAAAACCATACTATTGAATTAACCAAGCCTCTCACCTAAAGATAAAAGACTTGGTTAACATTTAATTATGGTAATAAATAACTAATCACTACCGAACAAATCGCGTGTGTACACTTTTTCAGCTACATCAGCCAATTCATCGGTATTTCGATTAGAAATAATAATATCGGCGCGTGATTTGAGTTCATCAATTGTTTTTACGACTTCTGAATTAAAGAACTCACTCTCTTGTAGGCTAGGCTCATAAATAATAACCTCAATGCCTTTTGCTTTAATGCGCTTCATAATGCCTTGCACAGCTGAAGCCCTAAAGTTGTCAGATCCGGACTTCATGACCAGCCTATAAATCCCTACGACTTTAGGGTTTTGTTTAATAATTGATTCGGCAATAAAGTCCTTTCTTGTCGAGTTTGCATCAACAATTGCTCGAATCATATTATTCGGCACATCTTTATAGTTTGCTAGTAATTGCTTGGTATCTTTTGGTAAGCAATATCCGCCATACCCAAACGAAGGGTTATTATAATGAGAGCCAATACGCGGATCTAAACCAACACCTTGAATTATTTGCTTAGCATCAAGGTCATGACTTTGGGCATAACTATCCAGCTCATTAAAATAGGCTACACGCATTGCTAAATAGGTATTTGAAAAAAGCTTAATCGCTTCGGCTTCCGTTGAGTCAGTAAACAAAATATCAATATGTTCTTTTTCTGCCCCTTGGGTTAATAGCTCAGCAAATACCTTTGCACGCTCACTTTTCTCACCAACGATAATACGCGATGGGTGCAAGTTATCGTAAAGCGCTTTACCTTCACGCAGAAACTCTGGAGAAAAAATGATATTGTCGCTATTCACCTGCTCTTTTATTGCTTTAGTAAAGCCAACTGGAACCGTAGATTTAATCACCATCGTTGCATCGGGATTGATAGCTAAAACATCATTAATAACCGCTTCAACTGAACCCGTATTAAAATAGTTAGTATCAGGGTCGTAATCAGTGGGTGTTGCAATAATCACAAATTCAGCATCTTTCAATGCTAAGTGCTTATCTGTGGTTGCCGAAAACTGTAAATCTTTATTCGTCAAGAATGCTTCGATTTCTGTATCGATAATTGGCGACTTACCAGAATTAAGCAACTCAACTTTTTCTTCAATAATATCCAGTGCAATAACTTGGTTATGCTGAGCAAGTAGCATTGCATTTGATAAGCCTACATAACCAGTTCCAACAATAGTGATTTTCATTAAACTTTCCTAGGGTAATAATCGCTTTTTAAGTTCATTTTCTAAATGCTGCGCGACTTCAGTTGAACGATAGTTACATACCGATTGACGAGCAAATGAGCTCAGTAATTCATAGTCTTGAGGTGCCATTTCTAGTAATTCGACGATTGTATCGGCAATAGAGTTTTTATCTTTTACATCAAACAGTAAACCGTTTTTACTAGGTATGACTATGTCATTCACTGGGCTGATATTGGATGCTAAAACGGGTGTTCCACATGCAAGAGCTTCTACGGCCACTAAACCAAAACTTTCTCTGTGAGTTGGAAAAATAAATGCATCCATTTCACTATACTTATCAACTAATTGATTTGGCTCTAATGCCCCATAGTATGTAACCAACGAAGATAAGTCACTGTTGGCTATTGTGTTTACTAGTTCGTCAACCTCTGCGCCTGTGCCATAGATATTCAACCTTAGTTTACTAATCAAATGAGGGTGAGACTGTCTAATTAACACTAAGGCTTCTAGCAATTCTTGCCACCCTTTCCCTTCATCTATTCGAGAGACATACCCTAAAGTAAAAAAAGATGGTGAAGGGCTGATGGTTGGTTTAAATATATCAAAATCCACACCACCAGACGGAGATACAATAATTTTCTCCTTATCATACCAAGGATGTAGCTCAAGAAGTTTATCTTTGAAATAGGATGATGGAACAACGACTGCAGTACTTTTTTTTAATATTAACTTAGACGCAAATCCCATTACTTTATGGATAGTTGTATTACCAACAAGATCATCACCATGAATATTTACTACGTACTTCGGCTTTCCAACCAATAGAAAAGGAATAAGGCAAAGGGTCGAATATGTTAAGTAATGAAAATAAATGAAGTCATAATTCCGCTTACTTATCGCATACATCCCGCTTGCAATGAATTTTATATAGCAGATAAGCTTTGCAAAACCTGAAGCACGGTGATCAATAACGACTTTACTTACAATATGATTCCCTTGTGTCTGAAGCTGTAGATAATTTTTACCCACAAAGCTACCAAATGAAGGGTCTTTTTTTGATGGAAAAAGGTTTGCAATAAAACAAATCTTACTCATTTTTGAACCTTTCTAAAACGCTCTAATCTCTTTTTAGCAAGTCTAGGAAATAACGAAGCCAGCCATGCTCTCAGTAACTTCCCAGCAATAGGAGGAGTAAAGTATTTAAATACAGTTAGCAGACTTACTTTTTGACCGCTACTGTAATAAACCAAAAAATCAAAACACTTTTTGTTTCTTTTTGACATTAAATGACCATACCGATCGTAAAATTGTTGGAACCCTACAGAGCGATTCTTTTGATTATCCGTAATTCTGGGTTTGTCATGAGCAGTATGCACTATATATGAAGGAGTACTTATTCGTTTCGCAGCACCAAATTTCAAAATCATTCGAGTCCACAGTTCCCAATCCTGAGATGACACAACTGACTCATCAAATAATCCTGCCTCTATTAAGCGCGCTCTCCTAGTAAGAACTTGATTAGACGCTTGATTGAAGTTCAGCTGAGCATCTATATCAATGATCATATCTGAATTTAAGATAGGTCGTTGAGTTTGACCGTAATCCCAAATATAGCCGCTACAAACAAAGGCATATTTCTCTTCAAATGCCTCAACTAAGTCTGCGATTCTGGTTGGTAAAAATTCATCATCATCATCAAGGCCTGTCACATACTCACCTTGAGAATGTTGAATTGCATAGTTGCGAGCACGACATGCGCCCTCATTTTCGCCAAAACAGTGAAAGCGAATATTTTCATTCTCGCCAGCTAACTGTTTTAAGTACTCAACAGTCCCATCTGTAGAGCCATTATCAACGATAAATATTTCTATGTTTTTATAAGTTTGCTTTTTTACCGACTCAACAGCTCTTTTGAGAAGTGAAAGTCGGTTGTAGGTTGGTATCCAAACACTCACGAGAGGTTGGCATGATGTCATGAGTTACTCCTACTTTCCGTGTCTACCCATAATAACGATACAAAACAACCGAGTGAAATCCCTAACGTGCCAGAAATCCAAACATGGCCACTCAGCTGCGATAAAAATAGCAGGATAAGAGTACCAGCCAACACCGCAGGACTATAAATAGATTCAGGCCTAACACACTGCTTTAAGGCTTTAATAAAGGTAA
The DNA here is from genome assembly GCF_021728095.1 of Pseudoalteromonas sp. L1. NCBI lineage: Bacteria > Pseudomonadati > Pseudomonadota > Gammaproteobacteria > Alteromonadales > Pseudoalteromonadaceae > Pseudoalteromonas > Pseudoalteromonas sp. L1. The sequence goes on from NZ_JAKKCT010000004.1 coordinate 229,424, forward strand.
AAAAGTAAAAGGAAAAACATACAAATAAGCCAGTGAATCCAAAGTAAACTAATACATCGATCGCATCAATTTCTGCAGAGTATTTTATAGGGATAAACTCAGCGATTCCCGCAGTTCCGACCCCAATAAGTTGCTGCCAAAATTCTAGGTAATTAACGTAAACAACTAACAATTCTTGTGCAAATTCATCTCTGCCAGATAGAATTATTCCTAAAACGCCTTTTTGGCTCAATACCCACATGAGTCTGTCGTACAAGCCTAAAGCCATGAGTAAATCGTTAATTACATATACAATGACCGCTATAGCACAGAACATAGGTACAAGAATATATAATTTCAGCTTAGTCATTTTAAACAGCCTCTCTCTTTCATTGAGAATAGGCACAATAAACACAAGACTTACAGCAGCGAGCATGGCAGTTTTAGTGGCGACAAGTAAGCCACAAAGCACAGTAAATAAAGAAAATACAATGTACCACTTACGCTTATAGTTCCAACACATATGAAGCATGAAAGAGAAAAGCACGACCATGGTCGCACCTAATTCATTTGCCGCATATATAAAACCATTAGAACCTGCCGTTTCACCATCTCTTAATTGATAACTTGAGCGACCAAAACCTAACGCCCCTAAAAATAAGTTAAAACACAGGATAGCAAAATTACTAATTAATATTCTTTCGAGCCATTTTCTAGTAAACAACCCCCAACGCGCAGCCAACAGGCCAAAATAAATAAAAATAGACATTGGCATGAGGATTTTATACACGTTTGAGAAGTCAGTAATAAAAAAGAAAGTATCAGCGTATGAGAGTAATTGAAATACCGGCCCCATGAGCAGTATCGCTAATAAAAGGCATAAGAAAATAAAATACCTTGGATCAAGTTTCAGTACGAGTAACAGCACCAATCCAGTTAATGGTAATTTGTATAGCAGTGACAGCTTTAAATCCACCCCTAACTGAAGAACAGTAAATCCAGAAGCAACATCAGCAAGTAGATAAAGGCTCATCATAAATACGCATAGCTTATCCGCATATGAAGGCCCATCATCGTTAGAAAAAAAGAGCTTTAACATCAGAAATTACCGGGCTCTTTTTTAAGGGTTTCTCTATAAGCTGTAACGTAGTCGTCTGTAGACTTGACAACTTTAGCAGGGTTTCCAGCCGCAACCACTCCATCAGGAATATCTTTTGTGACAACACTTCCTGCACCAATGATAGTGTTACTTCCAATAGTGACCCCAGGTAAAATAATGCTCCCCCAACCGATGAAAACATTATCGCCGATGGTAATTGCTTTTCGGTAAGAGCGCCGAGATCCTTTCCTATAGCTATCTTTGTGAACCACCAGTTCCTTTAAAAACAATGTAGGAGAAGCATCGTGACCTAAAAGTGTAGCTCCGGTAATAGTGCAATCTTTACCGATATAAAAACGGTCTCCTTTAGATGAAGACGAGAGTTTAGTATCAATAATAAGTGTATTTTCTCCAATCTGAGCACCTTGTCTGGTGTATTTTTGGATACTCAATGCATAGCCTAAGCGATCAATTTTAGTCTGTAATTTATCAGAACTAACGACTCTACTAATGATTTTTAATAAATAATAGAATAACTTAGAAATCACCTGCTAACTCCTTAGCAAGCACACGCCAGCTGAATTTTTGCTCTGCAAGTTCTCTATTTTCATATTGTAACTGAGCATACTGCGTCTCAGGTAAAGCCATTAAGCTCGTCATTCCTCTGGCAAAGGCAGAGGCAGAATACTCATCGACCAATATATTGTTTGAAGGCTCCAAAATCTCACTCGTCGCAGTAACTACGTTGCTGCTCGATTTCGCACCTATAATAGGTAAGCCTGACGATAACGCTTCTAAAATGGTTTGCCCTAAGGGCTCATATGTTGAAGACATAATGAAAAAGTCAGCTGCTTTATAATAATTTTCAGGGCAACTTTGGCGACCTAAAAAGATCACTCTATCACTAACATTTAACCGTTCAGAAAGTGCGCGTAATTCAGCCTCTTCAGCGCCTTCACCTAGTAGCCAAAGCGACGCATTGTTGTCGTTTAAAAGCTTTAAAGCTTCAATTGCAGTATCAAACCCCTTTGCTTTCACAAAGCGTCCTATACATAAAAAAGCCTTGCTTTGCTCTGGTAAACCTAGCTCTTTTTTTAGCTGAGATTTTTCAGTTTGTGTCGCCAAACTAAATCGAGACAAACTAACGCCTGGCTTACAAATATTCATTGCTTTAGAGCGGTTAATATTTCGGATTTGCTGCTGCATGTTTTCGCTGAAAACAAATAATTTATCAGCGCTATTAAATGCCATACGTTGCACAGTTTTATGCAAAAAAAATGATAGGTGCCCTTTTAGCTTTAGTAGCTTATTATCATTAGCTCTGTAGCTGGCTTTTGTTTCGTTAGCAACAACCCCAGGCACTAAATAAACAATATTTTTATATTTTAGGGCTTTTAAATACAGAACATTAAAGTGAAAACGACAAATAGTTAATAACGGTGAGTGACGCTGTAAAACTTTTTTATAAAGCTTAACAGCATTATAAGTCTGCTTTAACACTCGCCCTAAACCTCTGCTGCGTCCGAAACAGTAGCGATAAATAGTCACACCCTCTTCTATTTCGACTTCAGGTAATTCTTTATTTTCTGGGTTGAGATCACTGGCTACAATAACAACTTCATAGCCCAGCAGAAGGTATTCTTGTGCTAAGTGATAAAGCGAGTTCTCAATTCCACCAATATTAGGTTTATATTGATTACTCGTGAGCAACACACAAGGCTTAACATGTTCTGTCGTCATTGCTTTTAAGCCTTTTTTCTTAACGCAAGAATAAATGCAACAATTAGAGAAACAAGGCCTCCAAAAAATGTTATTCCTAAGCAAATAAGAGCGCGAGAAGGGCCCGACTTCTCTTCAGGATAAATAACCGGAGATAAAGGTTTTACTAGGTGAAAATCGCCGACCGTAGACAATAACTTTGAGCGAGTTTGATCCGCAATAAGTTCGTAGAATAAAGAGCGCAACTCAGCGACATTAGTTTCCGCAGCTTTCTCTTGTAGGTAATTAATAGCCTCTTCAGCTTCATTGCGGTCTTTGTCACGCCAAAAGGCATTAATATCTTCAATTAACCAGTTAGTAATATTAACTGATAGCTCTGGTGAAAGCGCAGTCACCTCTAGCTGAACGACACCCTTTTTTTTCATATAAAGTACATCGAAGCTGCCCAGTAGAGGAATATAACCATCCCACGGCGAAGGCTCAACATCTTTACCAGGAGGCGGAGTTCTTACCCACTTTTTTTGCTCAGCATCGTAAACTTCAGGATTATAAATATAGGTGTCAGTGCTTTGGTCCCACCCCTTTAGAGCAAGTAACTCTGGTAGTAAGTTCCTTTTTTCTATAAACGGTTGAATAAAGCCTCTGCTTCTCATAAATTCAATTGCTGTTTCAACTTCGTCAGCCTCAGAACCACCAAGCGATATCCCCGCCATACTTGCAAGACCACCAAATTGACCAGCTAATTTATTAAGACCACCGCCTTCCTTAGCATTAGATGGGACCAAGTAGACTTTTGCTGTGTATTTATTTGGTTGCTGCATAGCCACATATACAGACAATGCTGCCGAAAGTAGAGTACCAATTACAACTACCCATTTATACTTCATTAACTTAGAAAATGTTAAGTTTATACCTTTACTTTCCATGGAGTTTCTCAACCAACTGACTACTAAAAGTCAGGCATTATAGCAAATGAAGGTATGATTAAAATAGATTTAAAAACTTTAGTTACGCCCGCGAATATTTCACTTAAAAATGCTGATAAAACTAGCGTTAAGTAATTGCTGCTAGGAAATGTTTTTTGAATTCGTTATCATAAAGCATGTGTGTTTCTTATCTTTTGTCCCCCGACTTTATAGCCATAAGAACCGATTACAAAAATGAACCTAAAATCGAATAGAAATCAATAAGCATGTCAAAACAACCAGTCGTTATTCTCGCATATGGGGAAGGTGGGCACAAAAAAGAGATGAGCTTACTATATAAACACATTAAAGAGTCAGAACTTAAGTTTATATCTTTAGGGCCATCTCCACTATGTTCACGAGTAACACATTTCAAACTAGGTGATGTTCGTCACAAAGAGAATCGTTTAAAGTCATTGTTAATGGCAATGGTTGGACTCTTTCGCTCTACCGTTATTACGCTAAAGATTTGTCATAAATACCAAGTGACGGGGATCGTTTCAACCGGACCAGGTATGGCTATTATTCCTTCTATCATTCTAAGAGCTATGGGTAAAAACGTCATTTTCATCGAGACGTTTTGTCGCTTTTATACACGCTCTTTCACTGGTAAATGGATGTCGAAAATATGCAGTGAATTTTGGGTGCAAAATAAAGAGCAACTTACCCTCTATAAAAATGCAAAATATTGTGGACGCTTATGAAAATCCTTGTCACTGTAGGCTCATCATCATTTGATTCTTTAATTCGTGCGGTAGACCAAGCCGCTACAAAATTGACCGCGTTCTCATTTACTTTTCAGATAGGCACGGGAGAATACAAGCCTCAAAATGGCAACTCTTTCGCTCGTTCAAATGAGTTTTCAAGCGTGCTTGCCGATGCAGATATTGTTATTACACACGCGGGGGCTGGCACTGTTTTTGAACTATTAGAGCTCAACAAAAAAATTATTGTCGTGCCAAATTTTGACAGAGTCGATAAACACCAATCAGATTTAGCCCTATATATCGAAAGAAACAACTATGCCTTGGTTTGCCATGATGTAAGCCTTATAGAAGGTCATATAGAAGATATCATCGCGTATGAGCCTGTTCCCTACAGCAAAGACTCTTTTTTCCTCGCGGATGAGTTAACAAGTAAGCTCCTAAAAAAGTAACTCCGTACTTTTTTTGAAAAGTACGGTTTAACGTTCTGAACTACTGAGTTAACTCGCTGTAAAGTCTTTTAATACTTGCTGTATTCATGTCTATTGAAAATAGCTCAGCTAATTTATGTCTTTGCGCAAGGGTTAAACTCGCTTCATTTTTATATAACTCAGCTATTGCCCCTGCCAATGACTCAGGATCTCTTTGAGGCACCACCTTCACTGCAGGTGTATCGACCAATGAAGCCAGCTCAGTTAAACCACCACACTCTGAAACAACCGTTGCTAAACCCGATGCCATTGCCTCTAGTGCTGCTACACCAAAAGACTCTTCTTGAAATGTAACATCATCTCGAATCGACGGCTGCGCATAAACATTATACGATGAAAGAAGATCTGGTAATGCTTGATGACTCACCATATCGATAAATTTCACATGCTTAGTTAAAGCTAACTGGTCAGTTAAGCCCTGTAAATGCTCCTTAAGCTCGCCACCACCAATAAGGGTGAGGGTCGCATTAGGGTAGTCTTTATGTAAAACAGCCAATGCACGAATCAAAAATTCATGACCTTTACAATTAATTAAGCGTCCAACCGAGACAATATTCAAAGTATCAAAACTCTTTTCCTGCTTTGTTGACAAAAACATAGAATTAAAAGAGTTATGCACAACTGTAATTTTTTCTCTCGGAACATCCAGATTTTCGACTGTTTTACGTTTTAAAAACTCTGAAGGAACAGTCCACTTTATAAAATCTTTGCTGCCAGCTTTTTTAAGTACAGCCCTGTATTTAGCCCTAATTAAAGGCTCACTATTTACATCAGAGCCATGCAATGATGCCAATGTTGGTATGTTGAGGTTCAGTTTTTCACTTACGTGCATCCATGTCTTCACCCCATTACCAGTGTGGCAATGAACAACATCTGGCTTAAACTCGTCAATCACTTCTTGCCAACGTTTGTAGTCAATCATATATGGCAGCAACTGTAGCCTTAGGGCAAATGCTTGTGTAAAGCGCTCATTAATAACCGTTTTAATTGGGCAAAAGTAGACAAGTTCAAAAGGACGGCTTTGTTCATTGACTCTTTTAGCTGTCACTACCGCAGATTCTATCCCCGCTTTTTCCAACGCTGTAACTTGATCATAAATAAATGTTTCCGTACTCATTGAAAAATTAGGTATGTAATGTAGAACCCTCATTCTTTTCCTTTCTTAATCTACTTAAAATTACAGGGAGCTTGCATGCTATAGTCAATAAATATTGAGCGAAGATAGCAAAAAGCACTCCCCAAAGTTCAATTTTCGCCCCTAGAACTAGGATCCCTAAACATAAAACCAGATTAGAAAAAAGCGTAATCAGTAATAAACTCTTAACATAACCTAAAGCCAGAAAAACAGGATGTATAGGAGTCAATGCAGCTGATACTGCATGAACAATCATAAATACCACAATATGCCACTTGTAAACCAACAACTCTGCAGAAAAAAGAGTCACAACCCAGTAATCAAATGTCATACTTGCAACAGCAACAAATGCAAGAGAAGGTAACAATAGTAACAGCACTATTTTTGACATTATCTTTTTGACTTTGTCATATGCTTTTTCAGCTAAATAGACATTAACCTCTGGGTATAAAACCTGATTTAAAGGACTGGTTAACCTTGTTGAGATAGTGGCTATTTGCTTAATAACACGATAAGCACCAGCGGCACCGACGGAGACAACAGCACCCACTAAAATAGTGTCTAATTGCTTGACTGGAATATCGGCCAACGAGGTCATGTGTACAGTCAAATTAAAACGGTTAAATTCTTTTTTCTTATCATTAGACAGTAAGTTGCAATCACTCTGGCTTTTTATCAATGAAGCAACATACCGACTGCTGTGGCATTGTATATAAATAACCCCCACACCTAAAGTCAGAAGGTACGCCGTTACAAAAAAACCGACACCAAAGCTTTTCCAGTACCCTAATAATGCGCACAGAAAAAACAACACAGCGCTAACGATTGCCTGCATCGCCAAAACGTTGTAGCGTTCCTGATAACGCAAAACACCTATAGCAACGCTAGTTTGATTAAGTAGGATATATACTGAGCACCACTGCAATAATTCAGTGTGATGCTGCAAGTTGAAGCTCTCTGCATAGGTTTGTGCAAAGCATATCGCAATTAGAGTCCCGATGAGGGCACATATCAGATCATACTTGAGGGTTAACACAATAAGAGATGCTTTATCTTTTTCAAGATAAAAGTAGCGAATAACGCCCTGCCATGCTTGCGGATTAAAACACAGACTTAAAACCAATATGTAAGCTTGAAGTAGAGTCACCTCTCCAAAAGACTCAACACCTAATGCTTTCAACGAGATGGCGACAGAGAAGAAGTTAAGGACAGACGCAGATAAATTTCCGCTGATCAGCGTTCCAGTCTGCCTTATTAATTTACTTAGCATTACCTAGGTTGTTCACTAATACAGAAGCAATAACAAAGCTATTGCTTAACTTTATGAGCCTTTCCCTCTGGCTGCTTTTTTGAAATACCAAAAAATCGGCGAGCACGTACTGTTAATCGCCATATGTTAACCATAACTTGATGATATACGATTAAACAGAAGATAAAGCCGTAAAACATGTAGTAGTCAGGAACAGAGTTTAACTGGGCTAAAATACCCACTAACGCAAAACAACAACCTAGCATAGAAATAACAAACAAGGTCATCTTAGGGCCAACCCCTAATCTTTGTAGAATATGGTGTAAGTGCTCTCGGTCTGGCTTAAATGGAGACTGGCCTTTTTTGATTCTGCGAATAATGGTAGAAATCGCATCCATAATTGGAATAGCCGCAATCCACAGCCCTGTAACAGGGTTAAAGGCTGCGCTTTCTGACTGCGAACCTTCGAGTAAAAGCCAAACAACGCTAAAACCTATCACCGTACTGCCAGCGTCGCCCATAAATATTTTAAAGCGCTGACCTAAAGGAATACCTAAATTCATTAATATATAAGGAATCGTCGCTGCAACAACAACCATGCAGAATACAGCTAGCTGGATTTGACCATTGAAATAAAATAACAGACCGAGCGAAGCAAACGTAATAGTCGCTAATGCACCTAATAAACCATCGATTCCATCCACCATGTTGTAAGCATTAATTGCCCCCACTACCACAACAACGGTAACGAGATAACTAAAATACGACAACTCTAAATCAAAGCCACCGAAGATTTGTCCTGCATTGGTAAAAACCAACTCGCCAAACACCATCATCATGGTTGAAATAAACGCTTGTACTAATAACCTTAATCGGAAACTAATATCGTATAAGTCGTCAAAAACACCTATTACTAATAATATACTGGCGCAAAACAAATAAATAAAAGTGGAAGAGATTGAATCGGGGTAGATAACTAAATAACTGAATACAACAACAAAAACAGCCAAGCCACCCACTAAAGGGACAGGGCCGTTATGATGTTTACGCATATTTGGCTGATCAACAAGATTTATATAAATGGCAAATTTTCGAAATACAAAAAGGCTCAAAAACGAGCACATAAAAAGTGCAATAGTTGTTAAAATCACAGAAAATAAACCTTAATCAACATGAAGTACCCCGAAACATCATCAAAACGCCTATCATTATAGATGATTACAAATAAAAAGACATAAACGTTTTAACAGCTGTAACCCTTGTTTTACTAAAAACCTAACTTTAGCTACCGATTAGTACCTATAAGTTATAAAACTAAAAACTAAACTTTGACCCACACATATAAACCGTACCTTTTATAGTTACGAACGAGACAAAGGCCGAAAATAATATAAGAATTACAATTACCTTACAAGCAAACATAAAAACAAACTGTAAAACTTCGTTACTAACATGTAATCATACAATTAAGAACTGAATTAAAGCTGACTTCCCCCGTCAGTTAGCGCAACTTTTAATCGTGAGCCAAAAAACAGTTACTGTATGGTAGACAGCAGCGTTTGCCACATGTCTTTACTTTGCTGCTTATACTTCATCGCGTAATTTTCTAGCTGAGACTTTCTTTCAGTGTTTTCGTTCAAACACGTATTGAGTAAAGCATCTAAACTCGCTGGTGAAACATTGGCAGGGAGCAGCGTTTCCTCAGAGCCGTACTCTCTAAAAAGCTCTTGATACTTGTGGCTCCAGCCAGTTGCAATACATGGAATAGCCTGAGAAAGCGCACTCACACAACCGTGAAAGCGTGAGCAAATAATAAGTTTGCCTCTGGCAATTAATGCTTTGACTGACTCAGCATCTGCTGGCTCAACCACTTCGCAAGGCGTGTCTAACAAGCTATTAATTTCATGGCACAGCGGTGCGTCATCTGCCCCACTGTGATTGAGAATAATCACCTTCTCCCCTTTTTTAATAGCTTGGTTAGCCAAGTGAGCCAAGGTTGTGACATAGTTCTCTCGCCACCATGTGTTTTTATTTCTTTTACTGAGCATTTTTGAGTTAGGGATCAAAATAACATGATCCTGGTATATGTCGTATTCAGGCTTGGCTGTTGGTACAAATAAATTGGTAAAATCAGGAGCTTGCTTAATATTAGTTGATTCACCCACAAGCTCTACAATGTGCTCATACGAAGGCTGCTCTCTTGCAAACACAAGGCTTGCATTAGAAAACGCGATCTTCGCATACTTTTTATTTTCATCGCGCGAGAAAGGCCCTAACGATTGCGGCATAAAAATATAATGCTTTGAGCGAGACTGAGTGCGTTTAACAACACTTGCCACTTGTCTTAAAACGAGATCAGACCATTGGTCGCCATAACTAAAACCTGACGCATCTAAAATCACATCAACATCCGCTTCAGTGACAATACCAAAGCGATTTTTAAAATAACGACGTATTGAAGACGGAACACAATAAAATAGCCAATTAAGGTCAAGAATATTTTTGCACAGGTTGATCTTTTGGTATGCACCTACTTTTGCTCGTTTTACATAAGGTGAGTTAGCATTATGCACTAAACAAATTTCAGCATTTGGTAACGCTTTATTTAACTGCGCAATAATCGATGCAAGCATCAACTCCGCACCCTTATTAACAAATTGAACACCCTTAATTTCAACTAACACAAGCAACCCAAACTGAATGAAAACGCAAAGCGAGTAAGAATATACAGCAATCTACAGTCATTCAAGCATTCCGTGCAATTTCTTTGATTTACGATAAACTACCCGTTCAAATAGGCAATAAAACACCTAAAATGAGCTCAAACGTTAAAAACTCACTACTGCTTATCATCGAAAAAGTTGTGCTACTTGGCCTTGGCTTTATAAACAATATTTTATTAGCACGGCTAGCTGGCCCTGACTTATTTGGCGAGTTTTCTTACATAGTTTCGTTTGCTGCCATTTTCAGCCCATTGGCAGTCATGGGGCTTAATAATATTATTACTAAATACATCGTAAAATACCCTGCAAACAGCCACTACTATATAAAGTCTGCCTTACTTATTCGCTTATTGGGTGCCATTGTCTCGTTAGCGATTACTACCTTAGTGTGCTTATACGCCTTTAATTTAGATCATCAGCAAGCAGGGCTGATAATCATGTTAGTCGCTATGCAAGGTTTCACATTTTTATATGTGCTGGAATTTTTCTATATAGCTAAAAAGCAAGTATCTCAGTTGGTAAAGCTACGCCTTGTAACCATAACACTTATTAATATTGCAAAACTCATCGCTATTATTAATGCAGCTGATTTAACAACACTTATTTTTTTACAAGGGCTTGAGACCGTACTGATCGGCGTGTGTTACTACATTATGTATACCAGCCAAAAGCATCATCAGGTTTATAAACTACAACCCAAAAAGCAAACTTACCTTGCGCTTTATCAAAAAGGAAAATGGCTGTTATTTTCAGGCGTTGCAGCCGTTATCTATTTAAAAATAGATCAGATAATGCTTGCTAACCTAGTTAACACAGAAGCAGTGGCTTTCTATGCCGCAGCGGCTAAGTTATCTGAATTTTGGTATGTGTTTCCAGTATTAATAGCCAATGTTTATACAACACAACTTAGCCATTGTCGTTTTAAACACCCTACCCTGTATCAACAGTTACTACAGCGATTGATCCTAGTGCTAACCTGCTCTGCCATTATTTTAAGCTTAGCGACTTGGTTTTTTGCTGACAACATCATTGCACTGATTTATGGCTCAGCATACACAAGCAGTGCCGCTATTCTTAGTGTTCATATTTTTGCAAGTTTGTTTGTTTTTCAGCGAGCTGTGTTATCTAAATGGCTTATTCTTGAAAAACTTTATAAATACAGCCTGCTCTCTAACCTTTTAGGGGCTGTTGTAAATATTTTACTCAACTTATTACTCATACCTAAATACCAAGGCTTAGGGGCTGCATGGGCAACAATTATTGCTTATATGGTTGCAAGCTATGGCTTTTTGTTTATTAACGCAAAAACTCGGGAGTACGCAAAAGTATTGCACCAAGCTGTGTTACACTCTGTGCCAATTTTGATAAACCTCATTCACGATTTAAAAGTACAGTATGAAAAGCACAGTAAAAAAAATAATTAACCGACTTGGTTACGACGTTGCCTTTAGGCGTATTGCTAAAAACAGCCATAACCACGCAAAACCAATCTGCTTTGTACACGTACCTAAATCGGGAGGTATTTCTATTGATTTAGCCATGCGCGAGCAATTTGCTATTGCAGGTCAACCTCGCTTTAGTCGCGAAGGTGCCATTGCCATGAGCCTAGCAGGTATGAACCGCGAAATTACTGATCTAGATAGTATTAGTGAGTTTAGCGATCACCATGCTAAACAATTAACTGGCTTGCTTGCATACCACCTTGCACAAGACTGGCCCTATATAAGTGGCCATGTAACAACAAACAAACAATTACTTAATCAGTTTGCCAATCAGTATCACTTTGTGACTGTGCTGCGTGAGCCAGTAAGCCGATTCAAGTCGAACTACCTATACAACAAACTGACCAACTCATTGCCAATGATGGCACCTAACAACTTAAACTACGATAACCTCACAGCAGAGGTCGACACCATTTTGCAGCACCGCAGGGGTTGGCAAATGGCCAATGTTACCAGTATGTGTATTGCTGGCCGCTTTGCTAGGGATGAGCACGATGCTAAAACAATGCAAAGTGAGTTCAGTGATAACCTTGAAAAATACAGCGTGGTGAGTTTTTTAGATAATCTGGATGGGTTTTCTTCTCAGATACACACGTTAACAGGTAAGCAGATTAACATTGGCAGTCATAATACAACCGAAAGCCATTTAGATAAGCAAAAGCAAAGTGTGAAAGACACACTGCAAAATTATTTAAATGAACCGCACATTAACCAACAAATACAGCATTTATGCCGATTTGAAACCGAAAACTACCTACGCGCAAAAGACAAGTACAGTACGCTTTAAAATCAGCATACGTAGAGGTGAGGGTGAGTAGAGGTGAAGAGTAAAAGCGAGAAGTAGACGATTTTAGAAAAGTTAAAATCGTCTACAAAAAAGCATTAAAGGCTAAATGAATTTACCAGTTGAGTGTATTCGCTTTTAATTTCATCACTGACTTTTTCATTACCACTAACAGAAATGGTAATTACTTGGTTATTTTTCTTATCTAGTAATGCAAGGTTATGAATAACTTGCTTATTACCGCCATTATCACCGGTAAAAATATATTCTATATTGGCAAGTTCACCGTTATACACAGCATCATTAGTACCGACTTTCGTAAACTGTACATCAGTCACACCAGCTCGTAATAAGCCCTTTATACCGTTATCAATAAACCCCGCCCACTCTTGCTCTGAACCGGTGTAAGCATGCCCTGTTAAGTGCTGACACATCACATTTGAAGCTATTTCTGCACCTTTTACTACCTTAGTTGCAAGGTATTGTTTTATATCGACCTTAACCGTCGGTGAGGCGTTCACCGTTTGTGAATTAACTTTAGGTAATGAAGAAAACTTAATATCAAATTGGCATGCGCTGTCATTTGCAACCGCCACACCTGAAACCAATAAAGAAGCGGTAAATAAGAGTGCTTTGTACATCGTGTCATTATCCTTAAGGTAGTTTAGAGGCTTATACCTCATGCTAAGAAGTCGCCATCATATTAATAACTGCGTCTGTGGGCAAGTATGATAGGAAAAAATCAGAGAGGCTTTTTTGATTGTTTTTAAGTGCTAAAAAGTACTTAAAAATAAAAAACCCAGCCTAAGCTGGGTTTTTCAAAAAAGATTAAGTAATATTAATTACTTGATACCTTTTTCTTGTGAAGTTACTAGTGCTTGACGACCAGTACCAGCGTTGCTGAATGCGTATGCATTAACATCGCCTTCGTTAGCGTCGATGTTGAAAGTAACGCTTAACTTAGAACCAGCAGGAGCACCTAGAGCTTCCATGATAGCTACTTGAGATACTTTAGTTACTGTATCACCAGCTAGGTCAGCAAGAGTACCATCGTACTCGTTACCAGCTTGGTCGATTGCAGTTACGATTACGTCTGCATCGTTAGCTGACTCGTTTGCAAAGTGTACAGAAGTTGAAAGACCTTCAAAACCTACTGGGAAGTAAGGGATGTTGATTACAGTTGCATCAAGAGCCCAAGAACCAGCGTCAACGTCAGAAGCAATTACTAATGGAGTGATTGCTGCACCGCCTGCTGTAGCAGAAACTGTAGCTTTAGCTTCGATATTACCTGTTTGAGGAATAACGATTGCTGATGGTGTACCAGCTGCACCTGTATTACCAGTGAAAGTTACTGTGTAAGTATTTTTAGCACCAGTAACTACTGCAGGAGCTGCACCTAAAGCGAAATCAATTGAAGAGAAGTCAGCTGCAACAGTCATTGCACCAGCAGCAGCAACAGCTAAGTCACCGTCTTCAAGTTGGTCAGCAGCTACAGTAGCACCGTTATCGAAATCACCAGCGAACTCTACTGCTAAATCAGTAGTAGCTAGAGCAGCTTCAAGCGATTCATTTGAAGAGAAAGTGAACGCTAGAGTGTCGATTGTTGCATTAGTTGCGTCGTCACCATTGCGAGAGAACTCTTGTTGAGTTACACGTTCGATACGACCGTCAAAACCTTTAGCAACTGCGAAAGCGAATTGTGATTCTTCGATAGCGATTACACCAGAACCTGTTTCTAAAGCAACGTCATTGCTATCAACAGAAGAGTAAGTTACTGATGAACCACCAGAAACCTCGATACCATCGTTAGCTAGGATTGCACCAGTGCTATCGAAAGTTACACGGAAAGCAGAGTCTGCAGTGATCGCGTTACCTAGGTTAACATCAAAAGTGATTGTACCTGCATCAGCATCAACTGAGAAACGGTCAAAAGTGAATGAACCAGTACCATAGTTGAAAGCAACACCTTCATCTAGAGTAGTATCAGCATCACCAGCGAAGTCAACATAACCACGACCAGTGTTGATATCATTGTAAACTGGAACTGAAGTTGCAGCACCTTGTAGAGCTTCTAGTTCAGAAAGATCAACGTTATCATCAAAAGTTAAAGTGATAGTTGATGCAGCAGGAGTTGCAGCATTGATCACGATATCGATTGGTAAAGTTACATTTGTAGCTGTTAAACCTGCAGCAATACCTTCTGAAGATAGCTTGATTGGATCGCTAGATACAGAAGCAGCTTGTGCACCCATTGCACCAAATACAGCCGTAGCTAGTAGTGCTTTTTTGAATAGTTTCATTATTTCCATTCTCCTAGTTTCATGAAACTGGCATATTGTTAATGAAGGCAATACACCAAGATTTTTTATTGTTCCGGCTGGAGGTTTGCCAGATCAATGCAAATTTAAGGGCTTATTATAGAGATGTCAAGTAATTACAGCTAAATTGCAACTTTGTTCACAATTTAAACTACTTTTAATATGAATTTTGCTTGCTATAAACAGCTTTTAATACTTTTTACAACAAACCTACCTAACACTCACCTGTTATTTACAATTGATTATTGCATATAACGAATAACTAACCCAAGTATAAAATTGTTACTGGCATGCATTATTAAATCATTTTTGATTTAAAGCAAACACGCTCCTTATAACAAGCCTACATTACAGTTTTATGTAATGTTGTTTAGTACGCACAGTTGTCGTTTTATTACCGCTTTTTTATTACGTAACTTAACTTTGACTGAACAACCTAAAGTTATCTTTTAAGGCACATCTTTTCAAGTGATTATTTATACAATTTTACCATTCTTACAGCTATTTAGCACTTTTTTTGCACAATTAGAGCAATTACACAACTAAAATTCGAATTTAACTATTTGGTAGCAATTGTAAAACAACCTTTAGCACAAAAAGCTTACAACCACTCTAATAAAAAAGTGAGGCCGTTTAGCGTAACACTCAAACGGCACCTTAGTATTTATATCGTCACTCTACTCACAGTACTTTAGCGATTTACAGCAATTAAAAGGTAATGTTTTCTAAGCCTTTAATAAAGCTGTCTTTTACCCGTTGCCAGTCTTCTGCATTTTGAACAATTTTAGGGGTAACCAATATCACTAACTCGGTTTTATCTGAGCTACTGCTGTCTGTTCTAAATAAGTGGCCAAGCACAGGTAGGTCACCAAAAAATGGCACTGATGAGGCACCGTTTGATTTATTCTCACTAATTAAGCCGCCCAGCATCACTGTTTGGCCGTTACCTGCCACCACCTCAGTGCTTAAGGTACGCTCAAAAATAGACGGGTTATTTCCTGCCCCACTACCATCTGGCGACACGTTAGAAATATTCTGTTTAATCGTCATAATCACCGTCCCTTGGGCATTAATGGTTGGCGTTACCGTTAAATCAACACCGGTTTTACGGTATTCCACCTCTGTGGTTTGGCGGTCACCACTAATTGGGTCTGTGGTGGTGCTACCAACGGTTGGTATGTCATCACCCACGCTAATATTGGCAGCTACGCCATCACGTACCAGCAGCGTTGGGCGCGAAAGCACATTCACAAGGCCATCTGTTTGCGATAAGTTCACGCTTATATTGCCCGGTAAACCAACAATCGAGTAATTAAATGCCCCTTCACCATCAGTGTTAAAGCTAAAGCTTTCTTTTCGGCCTGTGGCTTCGCCACTTTCTATTGCATACTGCACACCTTTAGAAAAACTGCCGGTGAGCTTGACCTCAGCAATCACCACTTCCATCATCACTTGCTTAGGCATTATATCGAGCTGGCGAATTATAGGTTGTAGCTCTTGGTAATATTGCCCTGTCGAGTAAAAAATAAGGGCATTAGCGCGCTCATCCACAACCAAGCGAATACCATCGCCTTCAATACTACTCACAGTATTTTCAGACGCTTGAGTTGATGCATTATCAGGTGTTGGCGCATCGGTACTTGCTTTTTCAGCTGTTTTCTTACCTTTAAAAGTGCCCCCTAATAACGATGCTAGGCTTTGCCCTAAGTCAGAAGCCCGCGCATATTTAGGGTGGTAAATATAAAAGCTTTGCTCAGCCCCTGTGGCTGGTTTATCAAGCTGGTTGGCCCAATACTCAACACGGTCAAGTATTTCATTCGCAGTCGCGAATACAACAATTTTACCTAAGTGCTCAAGGGGTACAAACTTCAAGGTTGCTGAGTTACCTCTTGACGAGCTTGTTGCAATTCCTTCTTGCTCAAGTAGCTCAGTCACTTTTTCGATAAAGGTTGTAGAGTCAATGTAATTAAAACTAAGTAATGCCGTTGCTTTATTACCAAGCGCAGGCGTATCTATAAGCTCAACGAGCGATAAGGCTCTTAACACTTGTGTTCTTTTGCCTTGTATTTCTAGTGTGTTTTGCTCTTGATCAACCGAAATACGCGCATCTACTAATGCTGAAAACATGGTTCGCATGCTAACCGACACACCGTATTTCATTGGTACAACTTGAATGATAGTACCTGACACATTAGGAACAGACTCTGGGGTGCGGCCAAAGCCATAAGCAACATCTGACTTATTGCCTTTTTTGGGTTCAGGAAATACATAAAACACGTCGTCATTTAGGGTAATATTCACCCCATTTTGTGAGAGTATTTCTTGAAACAACTGAAACAAACGCTTTGCCGATACTTTTTCTTTTAGCTCTAACGTGATAGGTGTTTTAGCTGACTTAACAGACGGCTCAATGTAATAAGAAACCTGTAATAACTCACCTAGGGTGTAGTGAATAAAATCGTTTAACGGTAGCTCATTGACCGACACCTGATAACTGGCTTGGTTTGAAAACTGGCGCGACAAATCAATTTCGAGCTTTACGCTAGCATTTTCGTCAATGCGGTTAAGTCGCGTGAAAGTGTTTTTTTCTTCATCGTCTTGTTCAGAAGCGTTCGGTACTTCATCGCCTGTTTGCAACTGTGTATCTTCTTTTAAGAAAGAGTTTGCTACATCGACTTTTTCTGCACGCGTACTGCTAGTCGGATCAATTAATGAAGCACAGCCAGTGCTAAAAAATAAAATAGCAAAAAGTAATGCGCTTGATTTATGAAGGTGATTGTTCATGAGACTGCCGTTGAAAAAGTTTAAATTCTTTTGTTTGTGTTTCGTTTGCAAGGGTAATGGTGTTATTTGTTACAGCAATTAACTTTACATTGCCGCCCAGTGTATCACCTAATGTGGCTTTTACTAACTGCTGTTGGTCATTTTTTATAATCACAAACACTTTGTTCTGCTGGTTAAAAATACCTAACAAGTGAAAAACCTGATCGCCGAATACGAGTTCATTTTCAGCCGCTGTTTTTTTATTTTTGCTCTCGGCTTGCTTTTGCTCAGCCAGTTGCTGGCGTTTTATGCTGTCTGCTTCGTTTTGCAATTGAGTTAATAATAACGACGGTGAATCTTGCTTTAATGCTGACTCAGAAATAGTTAATGCTGTAATATCAGTACTATTACTGGATTGCTCTGTGCTTGAGTCAAGCAATTCAGGAACAGCAAAAAACATGACACTCATAACAGAGATGGCTGCGATTATCCAATTCATGCTGCTGGCTCCTGTTCTTGTGGTTGGAGCACTTGACGGTTATTCCACATAATAAGATCAATATCACCCGTTAATGACTGTGTTGTACTTCCATTCCACTCTCGGCTGGTAAAATTATATTCTGCAAAGCGTATTAACGGCGTTAATGATTCCAGCTTTTTAGTGGCCTTTACAACACATAATGCATCACCGTTAAAGCGCACACTGAGTCGCCACTGGCTAATGTTTTCATTTATTGGTGTTTCGCCTCGCCACGCAACCCGCTCTATTGAACAATTTACAGGCTCTAAGGTTGACTCCAAAAGTGTTTGAGCCGTGAGTTTAAAGTCGCTCTCCGAGGGTTTATTAAACATAAGAGCTTGTAATTTCGATTTATTTTGCTCGGCTAACGCTAGTTGCTCAGCGAGTACTTGCTGCTCAGAAAGTAAGGCTGTTAATTTAGTTTCACGCTTTTGATTAAGCGTATTCGTTTGTTTAAGCTCATCGTAGGCTAGCATTAATGGTTCGGTAATATATAAACCAAAAATTAAAGCAGCGGTGACAATTAAATAATGCTTATATTTTATAAGTTCAGCCATTCGCTTTTGCTCCTGCAGGTACATCTGTATGCAAGGTTATCTCAATTTCAAACTTTTCAGAACCTCTGTACTTGCGCACACCTGATTTAAAAATGGCGCTATCAACCTGAGATAACTTAGCAATTGCAGCGATTGTCGTATTCGCGCTTTTAGATTCACCACTTAATGTGATCACTCCTTGGCGTGATGAAAACTTGTCTATTAACATGCCTGTACTTAATGCGCTGTGGACTATATCCCAGTCTGAAAAAACGGCAGGATTTTGTTTAACCTGTGTTTCTAGTAAGGTAACTTTATTGTTCAAATCATCAAGTTGCTGCTTTTGTGATAATAGCTGGTTAGCATTATCAGCTTGATTTTCAATTGCTTGCTTCGTGGCATTAATACTTAACCACTGCCATCCAGCCATAACAGCAAAGTACAAGGTAACACTAATGAGTGGCCCCCAGTATAGGGCATGTAGCTGCGTACTTTTAATTTTATGCTGGTAATTAAATACACTTACTTTAGCTAAATCAGCAATGGCTAATGCATTAAATTGCTCAGCCAAAAATTGAAAATAAGCGGATTGACTAATAATTGTTGGCTTTATGTCATCAGCAAGACCAATACTGTGTTTATATGCCGCTATATTTTGAATGAGTCCCTTACAATAGGCACTATGAGTACTTGTGCCTGAACGACTAAAAAACAATACACCTTGTGGCGTATTAAGCTCAAAAAGCTGTTTTTCTGCCGTGCTTTGCTTAGATAGAATAGCCGTTTCAGGGATCAGCACTTTGCTTCCTGTAGCAAGGGTTGCACACTCTTGATCAAATACGATTGTTGTTACATCAAAACCATCAATTTCTTTGTTGGGCTTTATTTCAACTAACGGCTTTACATCACTGTATTGTTGCTGATTTATTTTCAGTAATGCCTTTAGCTCTGTCATGTTGAGCGCAGGGTAACTTTTACGAGTGATGCTGTAGTGCTTTCTAGCAACCACTACAAAAAACGGCTTAAAGTGAGTGCAGTCCTCATAAATAGGGGTTATTCCCCCATTAGCGAGATAGCCTAAAGTATTTTTAAGCTGCGTGTTTAATAATCTTGATTTTGTAAGTTGATTTAATTTCACGATTTATTCCAGCTAACTTGAGAGAACACCATAGGTTTTATGTAAGAACGTGGAGTAGCATCTAAAATATATTGCTTGCTCAACTGCGCACCATTTAAAACAACACGTAATTGTACTCTTATTTTGCTGCCTGTGACAAAATTTATAAACTCACCTTCTTCAATTCCTGTTAGCAAATAAAAGTCATAACTGGTTAGTGTTCCTGCTGCTCTGCGTTTCAACACTTTATTGGCTGTCGATCCATCCTTTATTATCGCTTTTAAAATAGCCTCTGGTGCGTTAATTGGGTTAAAACCTGTCACCATTTCTGTTGAGAAATAGCGTGCAAAGTATTCTTTCGGTATTTGCTCAGCGCCTCGAATAAGAGCCGCTTCATTTACGCTTTGTAAATAACCATTACGGGGAACATAACGTTTACCTTGCTGCTTATAGAAGCTGGCCTCAGCACCATTGACACGACTTACATCGTTTTCGTCTTTCCAATCAGTCAACGAGCTTACAAAGGTTTGTGCTGTGTTTTCTTCAACATTGAGTTGAACTAACAAATTTTTGATCAGATCAGGACTTGAAATATTCAAACTAAATAATGATTTCATGTCCATTAAGCTTATAAATATTGAATCGCTTAATCTAAACTCTTCACCATAGAAGTTCCAATTTTTAACTAGTTGGTTATTACTATTAGTGTCTTGGTATTTTTTATGGGCTAATAAGGCTGAAAATAGCTGAGTTTCGGCCTCTTCGAGCTCCAAACGCATTGCAAACTTGTTTTGAATTTGCTGCGTTACTTTGACTTGCTGTTGTATCGACTGATTAATAAAAATCCCTAATAAGGCCAAAATAAAGGAAATAATAAGGACTTGTATAAGTGCAATACCTGTCTGAGCTTTCATATTAAACGTCCAGCCTTAAATGTCTAACTAGGTCAAGGTACGAAACGTTAATCAAATCAACCTGTATGTGAGTAACTTGCTGTTGTTCATTTTCAAAAAACAGCGCTAACTTATTAGGCAAAAGCCTGTTGTTAGGGAGGTTATGCTCTGTATACCAACGCCTTTTAACACGCGTTTCTCCAATTGATAGCTCAGCACTATCAAGGTTACCAGCAACGGCATTTTGTAAGGTTTCCCAGCCGTAAAACTGGAAATTTATCTTCGCAATGTCGTTTACTAAGATATGTTGGTACTGCCAGTTTTCTTCTATTGGGTAGTTTAACAACAATGTGTTGTTTAAAGGCATTTCACTATAAAGTAAGCTTTGTAGTCCGTTATCTTGGTCAATTGCTTTAATATTAATAAGCGCAGTTTCATTCGAAAATAAGCCTGTGTTGGTGACAAGTGTGATTTCAGTTTGCTGGCCTGCAAATAATATTGAAAATTGCTCTTTTTGATCGCGAACAATATACACACTTGCCGCTTCTAATGTTCTTATAATTGCCTCTGTACCGAGTGCACTTTGGTTAAGCTGCCAAAAATGGTCCGCTCGCTTTTGCCATTTGTCTGTATATAGGCTGTATGCAAAGTAACCTGTAAACATAACCATAGACAACAGCGCTGTGGCGATCATAAGCTCAATGAGTGAAAAGCCTTTTTGCTTTACCATGCAACCACCCTAAATTGAAAAGAGCGCCCAGACTTTGGTGCTTCTACTTCAACTAGAAAGATAGGAAAACGAGCATCAGGCGGAAAGTCTTCATCGACTTCCATTGGCGGGGTTATCATTGTTTGTGTTGTTGCCTGCCATTCAAATTCGAAACCGAAAGCTTGTGTTACACCACTGTACTCTTTTTGTTTTGTGGTTTGATAACGCTCTCTAAGCTGCGACTTTATATTCGTTATAACAAGCTCAGCACTTTGATAATACTGAGCTGTGTTTGCTGCTTTTTCGGCAGATAAGCTGCTAGCACTGTAAAGTTGTGCTGTTATTGCCAGCGATGAGAATAATATAACCGCAGCTATGAGCACTTCAATTAAGGTGAAGCCTTGGTTAGTTTTCATAAGGGGTAAACATACTCTCGAGTTTGTATTCTTGAATTGTGTCTGCGCGCAGTATTTTATAGCTATTTGGGGTCACTAATGAGTTAGTCGCAACTAGGTAGTCGTTAGGTGAAAACACTAATTGCTCAAATTGCATGCTTGATACTTGCTGATTAACTGTAATCGTGATCTCACTGCCTTGCATACGAACATTAATAGGAAAACCAGAGTAGTAAGCTTGATAACTGAGGCGTTTAAATAGTTGCCTCACTTTTTGCAATTCAACTTGGCGCGTTTGTTGATCAACCGCCTTGGTGACTAACCCGCCGGTCAAACCCATAACAATCGCCATGATTGCCATCACAACCATTAGCTCAATAAGTGAGAAGCCAGCGGCTTTTTTAGAATGGGACATCATTAATAGAGACCATACTCATTAACATTGTTATGACGATGCCACCTACAAAGCCCCCCATAAAAATAAGCATGATGGGCTCAAGCATAGTCGTCAGCTTTTTGATCACACTTTCAAGTTCGGCTTTACTGCGCTGTGCAACCTCAGAAAACACTCTAGGTAGTCGGCCTGTCTCTTCACCCACTTTAATAATAGATAAGAAAAAGTCAGGAAAAATACGTGTTTTCTCTAATACTTGGCTCAGTTGCTTACCGGTTTTTAATTGTTTTAACGCTAGTTTTGCATCACGTTTCAGTTCTGGGTGTTTTAAGGTATTTGCAGTGAGCTCTAAGGTGGTATCTAGTTGTAGGCCAGCCTCTAGCATCATCGCCATAGATTGCGAAAAGCGAATACGTTCTGCTGTTAAAATTACGCTGCCAATGCCTGGTAAGCGCGAGATTTTTATGTAAAACCAGTTTTTTACCTCAGGCCGCTTTAAACCATATGACAATCCCATAATTGCGGCCACCACAGAGCCAATAATAATCACTTGGTAATCAACAAAAAAGTTACTCACATTGATGATCATTTGTGTGTACCAAGGCGCTTGGCTAAGGTCGGTAAAAATACCCGACATTTTTGGCACAATGAAGGTAAGCACAAAGTAAACCGCCATAATACACACAAAAAAGATAACGCTTGGATACGTTAACGCGGTACTAATTTGTGTGCGAAGGTCTTTTTGAAACTTCAAATCGTTTGATAGGCGATTAAGCACCTCTGGTAAGTTACCCGAGGTTTCACCTATTTTCAGTAAGCTGATATATAAAGGGCCAAATAAATGCTCATGCTCTGAAAAGGCTTCGCTCAGTGACGAGCCCTTTTTTAAAGAAGCCGAGATTTGACTCAATAGCCGTGTTAACGCTGGGTGACCATTTGCTTTTTTAATGATATCGATACCGCGGTCAACACGTATGCCACTTTCTAGCAAAAGCGCCAACTCGCTAGTAAAAAACTCTAGCTGATCAAGGCTTACTTTTTGTGAAAATAAGCCACTGATGCTCGAAGCACTGGCTATAGGCTTAATAGATAATGCATTTAAACCATCTGCGAGGAGTTTTTTTTGTGCCTCTGCTTGGCTGGCAGCATTGACGACACCTTGATGCCGCGCCCCTTGGTTATCAATGGCTTTATATTCAAATTCCATTAGCCTGCTACCCGCAATACTTCATCTATGGTGGTCACGCCAGTAACCACTTTATACAAACCATCTTGCATCAGGTTACGGCGCTTCAATTGCGCATTATGGGCTTGTGCTTTAGAAATAAATTGATCATTTTTAGGCAGTTGTTTTATTTCGTCATCGCATCGCAAATATTCGTTAATCGCAATTCGGCCTTTAAAGCCGGTGTGATTACAATGTTCGCAGCCAACAGCTTGCTTGATGTTTAATTCACTGATTGCGGCATTTTTAGCAACTTGTTCTAACGGATACTGGGCAAGTAATTCGCTGGTATCTTCTAAAGGTGTCGCACAGTGCTGACATAGGCGCCTAGCCAAACGCTGAGCAACAACAGACACCAGCGCCGCATTAAGTAAAAACTCTTCAACACCTAAATCGAGCAAACGGGTGTAAGCACTTGCTGCGTCATTGGTGTGCACGGTACTAAAAACTAAGTGCCCTGTTAATGCTGACTGCAAAGCGATACGAGCGGTTTCTGCGTCACGTATTTCACCGACCATGATAATGTCTGGATCTTGACGTACTATTGAACGTAAACCCGCAGCAAAGTTAAACCCTATATCGTTATTAACTTGTACTTGGTTTACGCCTTCTAGTTGGTACTCCACTGGGTCTTCAAGCGTGATAATTTTGACATCAGGGCGGTTAAGTTCATTTAAGAACGTGTAAAGGGTTGTGGTTTTACCTGAACCCGTGGGGCCCGTAAGCAAGATAACCCCTGTTGTTTTACGTAGGTCTTGCTGAATAAGATTTTGTGTATCATTAGACAAACCAAGTACCGACATATCATAGCGAATTGAGTCTTTTAATAAGAAACGTAAA
Organism: Pseudoalteromonas sp. L1; assembly: GCF_021728095.1. NCBI lineage: Bacteria > Pseudomonadati > Pseudomonadota > Gammaproteobacteria > Alteromonadales > Pseudoalteromonadaceae > Pseudoalteromonas > Pseudoalteromonas sp. L1. Next base: position 253,484 of record NZ_JAKKCT010000004.1, read on the forward strand.
ACAATACTTTCACCATCGTTGAGCGGTAAAGCGGAAACACGTATATCAAGCTCTTGGTTAGCGATACGCAGTTCTATTTTACCATCTTGAGGACGACGCTTTTCTGCGATATCCATGCCTGACAATATCTTTAGACGCGTTGTGATTGGTAACTGCATTTTAGGCGCAAGTTTATCCACTTCATGTAACACACCGTCTATTCGGTAGCGCACACGAAAGCGCCCTTGATGCGGTTCAAGGTGCATATCTGACGCGCCTCTTGCCAGCGCTTTGGTGATCAATGAGTTTAACAGGTTTACTGTTGGTGCTTCTGAAGCAAGCTCTCTTAATCTGGCCTCTTCATCACCGGTGAGTTCATCATCCTCAATATTATTTTCTGAGGTACTTTGAATCTCGTAAAAAAAGGTTTGTAGCTGTGACTCAGTTGCAACGAGTATGTTGACATCGACATCATGCTGCTGAATAAACTGTGCCAGCGATAACGAAAGCGGGTCCTTACAGGCCAAAGTCCATACATCACCCGCCTCAAGTAATACGCAATCTAGTTCCTTGAGCGATTGAAGTAGTGTTACATCAACCCCTTCAGGAAGTTGCCAATTAGGGTAGTCATCGACAGAAAACAGCGGATAGCCTAATAACTTACTGTACAAAGGGGCTAAATCATCTTCAGTTAAACAGCCCATATTAACTAAAATTTGCTCTAGCCTACCATCGTATCTACTTTGATATGACTTTGCTTTGTCTATGTCAGCGGCAGATACTTTAAATTGCTCAGCAAGTAATTGGCTAAGATCGATCATTTATGAATCACATCCTCGTTTTCACCTTCACCACCAGGTTGTCCATCTAGGCCATAACTCATAATGGTATAAGGTGCACCGTTTTCACCCGGTACTTTATAAATATATTCTTTGCCCCACGGGTCTAGCGGAATGTCTTTTGGTAGGTAAGGACCATCCCAACTTGCCGATTCGCTTCTACGTAATGCTTGTAATGTTGGTGGCACGGTGCCCATATCTAAACGATATGTGTCGATAGCTGTTTCAAACATCTGCATTTGTGCAACCGCAGTTTTAATTTTCGATGAGCTTACTTTTGAGAATAATTTAGGAGCAACCAAAGAACCTAATAGCCCAAGAATGATAAGCACTATCATTAGTTCCATTAAACTGAAACCTTTATTTTTTTTCATGAAAACTCCTTAAATTTAAATTTGCTTGAGTATATCAAGCAGGAAAATAGCTGTCGATATAACGAATTTTCAAGCATTAAAGCTGCTTTAAAATATCTTTCGCTTGCTTTTTATCTGAATAAGGTATCATTCCTGAATTGGCGGGATAGCCTACAGCAATGAACATCACAACTCGCTTGTACTGCGGTAAGTCAAGTAACTTAGCGACTCGTTTATCTAAAGTGATAAGTTCAGGCCAGTTGATAGGACAACTACTCAACCCTAAAGTTTCAAGTGCTAGCATAAACTGCATGGATGCAAGCGAGCCATCTATATATATCACATGCCGATCTCGCGAAAATGGATAATACGATAAATCTCCAACGACGGCGATCAAATGTGGAATATTGTCTGCGAACCCTGCCGTCCCACCTGGTAAGTTAGCCAGTTTATTAAGCAAAGGTTGTTCTGTAATAGAATAAAATTCGAAAGGCTGCCTATTACACGCGCTCGGCGCTTGCAGTGCAGCAGCGAGTGCTTTTTCAATTTTTTCTAGCTCAACTTGCTTTTGCTCAAACCAACGTACAGAGGTACGAAACTTGGTTAACGCTAAAAACTGCTCATAGCTAACTTGGTGTGGCTCTTTTTGTTGGTAAGCGTACGGCTTTTTCAAACCGCTATATGCCGTAGATAGCTGCTGAAATACAGCATAATTTTTTGCGATAGTTAAATGCTGTTTATCTACAACAGAAAAATACTCGCTGAGAACATCCGTTGCCCATTGCAATTCTGACTGTTCTACATTTGATTGGGTTACTGCAAGTTGGTAAGCCGTTAATGTCTCTGTTAAATAATCGAGTGCAAATACACTACGCCTAGGCTGCATTATGAGCCCCTTTTCTAAGCGGTGTATATTGCGTCTTAATAAGGCACTTGATTTACCATGCATGCCTTGTTGATTGTTATATGCAAGACGAGCTTTAAGTATTGCTTGGTGCTCGTAAAAAAAATCTCGCGAGAAAAAAGTAAAATACAAGCCAGACAGTATTGGGGATTTACTGCATAAAGGTAATAGAGCAACTTGAAGTTGCTCTATTACACGTTTAAGTAATTTGATTACATAAGCTTTCATCAAATAGTCTAGTTACCTAATGAGCTAATTGCGGCAACCGCTACACCCATTTGATACATAATTTGTGTTGCTGAACTCCAAAGAGTTAAGTTATCAATGTAATCGGTATCAAGAGGTACAACAATTGTATCCCCAGGTGATAGCTCAAATTCGTTATTAACCGCAAACCAAGAACCTCGGTTTGGTACTTCTACTAGGCCACTGGCTTTTATAATGTAGATGCGGTCTTCATCAGCACGCGGTTTTAATCCACCACTGCGTGTTAGGTAATCATCTAAACTCAGTTCATTTTGATATAAATGCGAACCTGAGAAGTTTACTTCACCAACAACATCAACACTGTTACGTTTTGAAGGAACATACAACACATCGCTGTCTTCAACTTGTAAATCACGTTTACCGCTGGCAATGGCTGGTAAATCGATAACCAGTCGGCCAACCGCTTTCACTTTAGCTAAGTCTTTAATCAAGCTGTCCATATCTTGATAAGAAAGTGATGCATCAGTAATTGAGTTATTGAAACTTTTAGACGCAATATCACGACGTAGGTCTTCTGATATTTTATTTAATTGCTGCTGTTGTTGTAGTCTGATTGCTTCACGGGTAAATACCGCCCCTTCAGGGAAAGAAAAATCAGTAAAGCCACCAGCACGCTTGATTACGCTCGATAAGCTTTCACCTTTTGCAATGCTGTAAATCCCTGGGAATTTAACTTCGCCAAGAATATTAATTTTTCTGTCTTGCTGCCAATTAGGAATTGGGTAAACATTGATTGTATCTTTACTTTCTAAAGCAAAATGCTCTGTGCCTTGTTTTGTATTTAAGGTCGATAAATCAATACTAATATGCTGTAAGTCTGAGTTTTCTGCGAATCGCGTTACCTCAGCATTTTGTAAAAAAGCAGACTCTTTTAAGCCACCAGCAGCTGCAATCGCATCATGTACGTCCGCATTAACAGGCATCGGATACACACCTTCGTAAAATACTTCACCACGCACACCAATAATCTGCAAGCCACTGTCTTTAGTTGCTTGTTGATTTAACTTGGCTAAAATTGGTTTTAGTAATTTCTTACGGCTAAATACAGCATACTCATCATCTTCTAACTCATCTTTGTTTGTGAGCATTTCTGTAATTGATAAAACTTCTTCCTCTTCTTCTTCAGCGACACTGAGTGCTAAGTCTTTATCGAATGACGAGCCTAAATCGATGAACTCATAAAACTTACGCTCTTCATATTCATCCCATAATCTGATTTTTTCTTGCTGCTTTAACTGCTCTTTAGTAAGTGCCATTGTGTTTAAAGCATTTTCTTCACTTTCAATTGATTGAAAACGGCTAAATACCACAACGATATCACGCGGCTTAAGCTCTAAATCTTGCTTACCATTTACTGCATCTAAAAGAGAAAACTGATGGACTTCAATATCACCACGAACATTAATTTCACGTACAATGAGTGAGTAATCGTAATCCGCAATTGGCAGTAAATCAGATTTAAGCGAGTTAAATAACTGGCTAACCGTTTTACCTTCATGCCATGAATAGTTACCAGGATGAGAAACTGCACCAATTAGAGTCACCGCATCGTCTAGCTCTTGGCTTGATGAAGGCACTTTTACCGTGTCACCATTTTTTGGTGTATAGGCGTTTTTGTCGAATAGGTTTAATTGCAATACAGTTTTTGAGCTATGACCTGTATAACGTTCTACTACTGATTTTTGAGGGAACGCAGCGGCACTAAAACCACCTGCCATGGCAATAAGATCTTGACTAGACTCGCCTTCTTTTAATTCAAAAATAGCAGGACGACGTACTTCACCATCAACCGTTACTTGCATACCTACAGGCGGAATAAATACCACATCGCCAGGCTTTAAGATTACATCGTTACTGCTATCACCTTTAATAAGTAGGTTGTATAAGTCAAGAGTAGTGACCGTTTTGCCCGCTCTTTTTAGCTGTATGTTACGTAACGAACCAATTTCTGAAATACCACCACTAACAAACAGAGCATGGGTAATCGAAGCAAGTGAAGGAACCGTGTAAGCGCCTGGTTTATAAGATTCACCTAACACCATGATTCGAATAGAGCGTGTTTTACCCATTGATACAAATGCTTCTGCACCAATCATTTCTTGCTGAACTTTTGCTTTAATTAACTGAACTACATCAGCATACTGCATACCTGCGACAGTCACAGGCTTAAGCGAACCAACCGTTAAGCGCCCTTCACGGTCAATCGTTGCCTCTTCAGTTGATGCTTCTTTACCAAATAGGTTAACCGTTAATGTGTCACCAGAACCTACAATATAGGTGTCTGGTACCAGTGCGCTCTCTGTTGGCGCGAATGTTGTAGGCTCTCCTGAAAACAACTCATAACCAAAAGGCTTAAGTTCATCAGGTTGAGGCTTGAATTTTTCTTCATCCGTGAGTTCTTCTTTATTATCTTTTTTCTCACCGAATAAATCTCTTGGCATCACTGAGCTGTTATTCTCATCGTCAAGCGATTCGCCATCCTTGTTGGTAGAATCCAGCATGCTTATATCCAAGCCATATTTCTTTGCTATAGCTTCTTGCTGTGATTTAGGTAGCTTTTTAAATTGTTCAATTTGCTGCTTGGTCGGAGTGACGGAGTGCGCTTCTGTTATAAATAAAAGCGATATAAAAAGAGCGATTACAAGCCTAAAAAACTTCACAAAGTTTCCCTTCTAAGAAAATAAAGATTAACCGCCGCATACTACATCATTTTTTAAGCAAAAAAAATGGGTAAACAAGTTTACCCATTCAATCTTAAATTAAAGCGCTTAGAAACTATAAACTAACGTTAATGATGTTTCTGTGTCGGTATTTTCTTTGTCGTCTGCTACATCTGAGTTATGAGTGATGTTATACGCCACTTTCATTTGTAGAGAGCCGTTGATTTTCGCCAAAATAGCTGATTCAGAGCGTGTTTTGGTATTTGTATCACCGTATTCCACAGATACAAGCTGAGTAAAACGTGCGCTTTCTGAAATTTGCCAGTTGTAATCAACTTTACCTAACGCAATGACTTCACCTTCGCGCTCACCGGCAAGTGAATTACCGTTGTCATCCATTTCAGTGCTGTCATCAGGGTATTGGAAGTATTTATAACCTGGACCAATTTCAGCGTTCAGCCACATGTCTGAACGGTCGATTAAACGTAAACCGTAACCTGCTGAGATAACTGTTTCGTTACGATATGCACCAAAATAATCAGATACGTGCGAGCCGTAGATGAATAAGTGTGAGTGCTTTTCGTTTAATTTATAGTTACCTTGCGCAGAGAATGAGTACTTTTCATTAGTACGCTGCGTTTCTTTTTCGCCCGCATCATTCTCAACTTCATCTTCTTTATAAAGACCGTCAAGTTTATATTCGTTATTCCAGCTTTCAAGATTGTGTAATACCTTTATACCGCCTTTTAATGTGGTTGTTTCAGTATTACCGCTAGTGATAATTGCACCCAATTCGCTGGTTACATCCCACGTTTTCGTTTCGTCAGCTGCGAATGCGCTAGTTGCAGCTGAGGCTGCAACTAGAATTGATAAAGCTTTTAATTTCATTAAAAAATAACCTTTACTGCTTTTTATTTGACGCTTGCGTCTTCTTTATGCAAATGAACATCCATTTGCGGGAATGGGATAGTGATGTCTGCATCATCTAATGCGATCTTAATGTTTTCTACTAGATCAAAGTACGTTGGCCAGTAATCAGACGAGTTGACCCATGGACGCACAACAAAATTAACACTTGAATCAGCAAGTTCAGACACAGCAACTGTATAAGCAGGGTCTTTAAGTAAACGTTCTTCTTTATCAAGCACTGATTTTAGCACTGCTTTTGCTTCTTTTAGATCTGCATCATAGCCAACACCAATCACTAGATCGATACGACGTGTTGATTCGCGTGAGTAGTTAATAATGGCATCGCCCATGATTTTTGAGTTTGGCATGATAATCACTTTGTTATCAGGCGTGCGTAACTCTGTAGAGAAGATCTCAATCTTTTTAACTGTACCCGCTTTACCACCTGCTTCAACGTAGTCACCTGATTTGAAAGGACGAAGTAAAATGATCAGTACACCTGATGCGAAGTTAGATAATGAACCTTGTAGTGCTAAACCAACCGCTAAACCAGCCGCACCTAAAATAGCGATGAATGATGTTGTTTCAATACCTAATTGCGAAAGTGCCATTAGGATTGTTGCAGCAAATACGATCGCATACACAATGCTTGCTACAAATGAACCTACCGCTTTATCGACTTTTTTCTTGTCGAAAGCTTTTTCAGTTAACCCTTCACAAAATTTTGCGATACGGCCACCGATAAGGAAAATAATTAGCGCCAACACACCCTGAATGGCGTAATGTATGATTAAACCTGAATTCTCATTGATCCAGTTCATTATAGTATCCATGTTCTCTCCTGAAGTTCATTTTTAGCATAACGCTGTACAAATTATATATGATCTTTGATTAAAAAATCATTAAATTACAGACAGATTAAAAAATGAGTGATTGCTCTATTGCAGAAGCCGAGAGTCTAATCCGCAAAACTGAACACCAACTGACTAAATAGCCATTTCTGAATTTTCCGAGCAAAGAAACTTTTTTATAGTTTTTTCTATTTAGGACTTCACAAGGTGATATTAATTATGTAATATGCGCGCCACACCAATCGAGGTGTATCTCAGTGGCGGCTGTAGCTCAGTTGGTAGAGCCCCGGATTGTGATTCCGGTTGTCGTGGGTTCAAGCCCCATCAGTCGCCCCACTTTTTCCTCTATAAATATTCTTATTTATCAAATTAAACTTCACTTACTTTTTAAACTCCTTTGAAGTGCGCAGTGTCGACAAAATTCCCTATTTGCAAGTAGCGTTTTTGTAGCAATAAGATTAAAAGCTCTCCCCCTAAAAATAAGCTCTAAGCCCTAATAATAAATATAATGTCATTTTCAGGCTACTTAATAGATACTAAGTAGCCTTTTCGCTGCAGGTTAGTTTTTGTTGAAGCTGTAATATCTAAAATGCACGTCTCATAAATAGCGTTTTAGAACAACGATACAGTAAACTTAGCAGTGATTTAAAAGCAGCGCCTTGTGCACGATATTTATTAAAGTATTTTACTGACTCTAAATATTTATTTTGCAACACGCTTTGAGTACACAATTGGCCAAATATGTATTGTTTTCTTATTTTTACATTACGAGAATATTCAGGCTCAAGGTAACGCTCTAGTTTATCGAGAGACTCTATCATGCGTAAGTTATGCTTTTTTAATTTCACGGTATTATTTACTGTTTCAGAAGACCAAGAGTTCTGACTTTCACGTCTGTAGACACTCATTTTTTCATGTAGATAAACAACTCCATTAATTCCAGAGAAAGCCTCCAGGAAAAAGTCTCCGATTGGCGCATCATAAAAAAAGCTAGGTAGGTTATCCAAGACACTTTTTCTTATAAACATTGATGCTGTTGGGCAAAATTGTGAGTGTACTTTGTATATTTCAGCATAATCAATGATATGAGTAGCTTCTTTTCGTGTAGGAAACTGGTATGAAGAGTGTGGCTCCTCTTCAGAGTTTATAATGTATGCATTGTGTACACATAGGTTCAGATCGTTATGTTTTTTAAGTGCCAGAATCTGCCTCTGCAACTTACTACTATCCACCCAAAAATCATCCCCTTCACAAAGGGCAACATATTCTCCTTGCGCAATTGCTAACGAATGTTTGAAGGGCAAGTTAATGTTGATCGAAAACTGATTTACATCTTGTAGTATGAGTTTAATTATTGATGGGTATTTTTGCTGGTACTCTTGGATGATAGCCCGCGTGTTATCAGTAGAGAGATCATCGTGAATAATAATCTCAAACCGATACTCTGTAACTTGAGCTAGAAAACCTTCAATTGTATCGCGGATATAGCATTCTTGATTAAATGTTGTGCAAATAATCGAAGTGAAAACTTGATCAGCATATAACCAGTGTTTAGTAACCTCTTTCTCGCAAGGTGCGACTAGTTTTTCGAACATAATTCATTTTCCAGCGTTTCACAATTTCTGCTGCGTTGCTTGATTTTTTTAGCAGGTTGCCCTGCATATACAAAACCAGCCTCAAGAGATTTATTGACCAAAGATAGAGAACCAACTGCAACGCACTCTTCAATTATCACCCCTGGCAAAATAATGCTTCCAGCTCCAATTAAACTATGCTTTTTGATTGTAACCGGTGCATGACTAACATTGGTATATTGACTTGGAACCGTTGGGTTCGTCATATATTCGCCTGAATAGTCATCATTACTAGAGTATACTGAACACCTTGATGACAGACATGTATAGTCCTCCATCGTAATTCTTCCTGCACCTATTAATGATGTATAAACAGCAATATGCACGTACTTACCTATACTAATTCCCTCTTTTCCCGCTGATAAAACGCAGAAGTCGTCGATTCTACTGTTATCGCCAATTTCTATGTTTGCCGCATTGTAAATAGATGCTAATTTTGACAATTTGACATTCTTACCTACATGCCTGAATCCCAAAGCTTCTAATTCAATTTGTGTATAAAAAGCCATATTTTCTACAATCCTTTTTTTACATTTTCGATAACGGTTGCAATATCGTGTAGTTTTAAATGCGCATGTAAAGGCAAACACAAGATACTTTCTGATGCTTTTAAGCTATTGGACGTTCCATAATTGTGTTCATCTACAAAGATTCGGTCTAATGAAGGAGCAAAGTAATTGCGGCTTTGAATATTATTTTCTTCTAACGCTTGAGTCACTTTCTTTAGCTGTTTCTCACTGTCTAACAAGATTGGCATATAAGCACCATTAGCATTTGCTTCTGGGTGCCAAGTAGGTAACTTAACTACATCCTTTAAACCTTGCCTGTATGCATGAAATAACTCAGCTCTATGGTCAAGCACATCATCTATTTCTTCAAGGTTAACCAAACCAACAGCTGCTTGATACTCATTCATTTTTGCATTTATGCCAACATGGTTCGAATCACTTGGGTTAGATCCAAAATTAATGAGTCGCTCAGCTCTTTCATAGCTGTCTTTATCTTTAAAAATAACAGCTCCACCTTCAACCGTATGAAAAACTTTGGTTGCATGGAAACTCAATGTACTCGCATCCCCATACTTTAAAATTGATTGTTCATTGATTTTCACACCAAAAGCATGCGCGGCATCATAAATAATTTTAAAGTCTTTTTGTTCGCCAAGATCTTTTAATTTAAGAACATCACACGGGTTTCCATACACATGTGTGGCAACTAAAGTATCAGCTTTACAGCCTTGTTCGTAAGCAGCTTTAATTGCATCTGGGCAAATATTTAAACTACTTGAGTCAATATCCGCAAATGCCACTTCATCTTTCTGCCATTTAAACGCGCTAACAGTAGCTACAAAGCTAAATGGTGTTGAGATTAGAGAGTGGCTGTTAAGTGCCCTACCTGCGATTTGAAGTGCTGACGTACCATTATTTGTCAGTAAAAGGTTTTCTACACATAAATAATCCTCTAACTTTTCAGTTAATTCTTTATGCATAGGTCCAAAATTAGTGAACCAACTATTATCATTTATTTTTTCGAGTAATTTTTGGAGCTTTTTTAAGTTAGGTTTAACAGGGTTGTTTAAGGCAATCATTTATAATGACTCCATATAGGGTTAATTTTTTAATGTGTTTTTTAAGGCAATAAGCAATGATCGCTGCATCAGAATTAGAATTAGAATATAGCTTCCTAGAGCAACACCTAACATAGTGATAATTTGAATAATATTGCTGCTGAAGTTCATACCAACGCTATATCCCAAAAAGGCCGAAAAAGCGGTAATAAGCGCAATCGGAAGCAAGGCTATCAGCTGCTTATAAGCCGTTAAGCTCGAAAGCTTACCTGTGTAATAAGTATTGATAAATAATGCCAAATAAGAGCTGACAACCATACCTATACACATTGCTTTAATACCCATAGGTACCGTCACAACAAGTATTAAGGTAATCGTTATCTTCTTAATTATTTCTAATTTTAAGAAGAGGTCAGAACGTCCCTTCACTTGTAACATGTTTAAATTAATAGCATGAATTGGATAAAGCACTAACGCCATTGTAATGATACTGACAAGCTCTGCGGTACCCTGCCATTCTTGCCCTAATAAGATCTCAATCAACGGCTTGGCAATAATGCATAAACCAAACATAACTGGGAATATGACTACTGCAGCAAATTGCAAAGTTAATAAGTACGATGCATCAAGTTTCTTCGTATCGTGCTGTATCGCACTTAACATAGGAAAAGTAACTTTTTGAATTACCCCTGTCAAAGTAACCGCAGGTAAACTAGACAGCCTATTCGCTTGATTGAATAAACCAAGCTGAACGGCTGTAAACTGCTTACCGATAATTAGACTATAAATATTATTGTAAATAGTATCTAACAGGCCAGATAAGAGTAGCTTTGAACCAAAACCAAATAGATTTTTAAAGGATTCTTTAGAAAACTTGCGCTTAGGCCTCCAAGGCACCAAAATATTTAGCATCAATACATTGATGATTGCTAATGCTAGTTGTTGAGCCACTAACGCCCACACACCATGATCAAAATAAGCCAAAGCCAATGCTAATAGACTGCTACAAGTAAGTGCAATGAAATTGCACTTAGCTTGCGTTTTAAAGTTTAAGCTTACACTGAGTTTGACAATGGGAATTGCCGAAAAAGTATTAATCACGACAACGAGTGCAATAACTCTGGTTAGTGTAGTTAGCTCTGGTTGCTGATAGAATTGGGCAATATAAGGGGCGCAGAAAAATAGTAATAGGTAACAGCCTATGGATACACCAAGACTGAAATAGAAAGTAGTCGCAAAATCAGACTCATCTCTGTCTGTCTTTCGTATCAATGCAGCGTTGAACCCGCTATTAATAAACACATTAGCAACCGCAATAAATATCGTTAGCATGGCAATTAAGCCAAATACTGCCGGACCTAAGATATTAGCCAGAACTAAGCTTGTAGCTAAAGCTATTGCTTGTGTGCCTAAACTATCTAATGCACTCCAAATAAAACCACTTTTAATTTTTTTCTTGTCGTGCATGAACTTAATTACTGACTAATTGTACAAGGTACTTACCATACTCATTTTTTTTCATCGGCTCCGCCAGCGCAAGTATTTGTTCTGCCGTTAACCAATTATTACGCCATGCGATTTCTTCTAAACAGGCAATTTTAAGCCCTTGGACATGTTGAATTGTCTGTACAAAATTAGAGGCTTCATGAAGACTTTCATGTGTTCCCGTATCGAGCCAAGCAAAGCCTCGACCTAATAGCTCGACATGCAGTGTACCTTCTTCTAAATACATCTGGTTAATACTGGTTATTTCTAACTCTCCTCGTAATGAGGGCTTTACTTTTTTAGCTTTCTCAACGACTGAATTATCGTAAAAATATAACCCTGTAACGGCAAAATTAGATTTCGGTTTAGCTGGTTTTTCTTCAATAGAAATAGCTTTTAAGTTCTCATCAAACTCAACGACTCCAAAACGTTCCGGATCCTTAACATGATAACCAAATACAGTTGCACCACTTTCACGGTGACTTGCACTTGCTAATGTTTTAGGGAAACCTTGACCATAAAAGATATTATCACCTAAAACCAAACACACAGAACTGTTACCAATGAACTCTTCACCGATAATGAATGCTTGGGCAAGCCCTTCAGGATTAGGCTGTACTGCATACTCTAGTTGAATACCAAAATCTGAGCCATCACCTAAAATTCGCTGAAAACTCTGAAGGTCTTCTGGCGTGGTTATAATTAAAATATCTTTAATTCCAGCCAACATTAAAGTAGATAATGGGTAATAAACCATCGGTTTATCATATAAAGGCAGTAATTGTTTGGAAACACCACGAGTTAAGGGATATAGGCGTGTGCCAGACCCCCCAGCTAGAATAATCCCTTTCATATTATTGCTCCGTTTTGTTGAGATTTATTTCACCAAGGCGTTCTCGTTGGTAGGAACCATCTTGCACATTTTGACACCAGTCGAGGTTATTTAAGTACCACAGTACTGTTTTTCTAAGGCCCGTTTCGAATGTTTCAAGTGGCTTCCAATTAAGCTCTTTGCTCATTTTGGTTGAGTCTATAGCGTAACGTCTATCGTGACCTGGGCGGTCATTTACATGCTTTATAAGTGAAGAATATGTAGTTAATAATTCACCCTCTTTCGATTTCAGCTCTTTATGTTTAATTGGCGCTAACTCATCTAAAAGATCGCAAATCATTTTTACGACTTCTATATTCTGCATTTCATTATGCCCGCCAATATTGTAAGTTTCTCCGACTTTTCCTTCTGTCACCACTTTATATAAGGCACGGGCATGATCTTCTACATATAACCAATCACGGATCTGATCACCTTTGCCATAAATCGGCAGCTCTTTCCCCTCTAAAGCATTTAATATCACTAATGGAATAAGCTTTTCAGGAAAATGATAAGGGCCGTAATTATTTGAACAATTGGTGACGATTGTTGGAAAGTTATAGGTACGAGCCCAAGCTCTTACTAAATGATCACTCGATGCTTTACTTGCAGAGTATGGGCTACTTGGTGCATAAGCTGTTTGCTCTGTAAATAATGGCAAACTCTGAGGTTGCTGCTCATTTTCTTCCAGAGCAAGGTCTGCTGGGTGTGGCAGATCACCATACACTTCATCTGTCGAAATATGATGAAATCTAAATTTTTCTTTAACATTACCTTCTAATGTATTCCAGTACTGACGAGCAGCTTCAAGTAAATTATAGGTGCCGATTATATTTGTTTGAATAAACTCTGCAGGGCCTGTAATTGAACGATCAACATGACTTTCCGCAGCCAAGTGCATCACAGCATCTGGTTGATATTGCCTAAAAATGCGATCAAGTTCTTCACGGTCACAGATATCTACCTGCTCAAAAGTATAACGCTCACTCGAATCAACCGATTTCAATGACTCTAAATTACCTGCATAAGTCAGTTTATCAACATTAATAGCGGAGTCTTTTGTGTTTTCAATGATATGGCGTATAACCGCAGAGCCTATAAAACCAGCTGCACCTGTTACTAAATATCTCATTTTAATCCTTTTAGGGGCTCTAGAGCTTACCCTGCTCTAAAGCTTTTACTTATAGCTACTTGATAAAGACTCTATTGCCTATACCATTTTGCTTATCTGCTGTATTTGCGAATATTACCATATTCGATGGCGTTTTAAATTCATCTAAATTTTTAATTAGGTAAAATGGCTGGGTATTCCTTAGCGTGTTAGCCAGCAAAGCATAATATCCACAAGTACTCATCTCAATGCGTTCCCCTGATTTCCATCCCTTCCATTCATTTAGTAAGCACCTTGCTTTTTTAATAAGCTTGGATAATGTTTGAGGAACAAAGACTTGATTTGATAAATAGCTATTTGGCTAAGTTGACTAAGCCGGAGATAATCTTGGAATTATTGGCCTTGGATCATAAAAATGAAGGGATGAAAACGAAAAAAGTCGTTAAAAAACAAGTAAAAGTATCTTATTTCCGTACAGCAGTTTTACATCAATTTTCGTACCATTTAGCTTTGACAAAAAAATGCCACCTTTCGGTGGCATTACACACGGGATTATTTCTATTTACTAGAAATGCTTTTCACAGCTCAAGGTTAGTGTTTGTATAACTTAACCTTAAGCTTATTATTACTTCCAACTTTTCATTTTATGCCCTTTTAAAGCATAGAAAAGGATAAATAAATAACAAGGCAACATCACAATATAGGCTGCCTGTTGGGCATCAGCGCTTTTAACTCCGCCACTTGCCAAACCCCAAAATAACGGGCCAAATGCACCACCGGCTATGCCCATCACAAGTAAGCCCGAGCCTACACTCGTTAGTTTGCCTAAACCTGATAATGCTAACGGCCACACTGCTGGCCAAACAATCGCATTAGCAAAGCCTAGCACAGCGATGAGTAATAAGGTATCAGGAAGTACCGATTTTAGGCCTAGTAATGTTGAAATAAAAACAGACTCATTGCTTACTGTAACAATTGCTATTGTAAGCGCACAACCCAAAATCGCAGAAATTGTTAGTGCAGCTTGCTGCGACAATATGCGTGGAATTAATAAAATTCCTAAAAAGTAACCCAATACCATACAACCCATAGTGTATGAAGTCATAACACTATACTTTTCAACACCTAATGAAAGTGCGAAGCTGCCAATTGTATCGCCAGCAATTACTTCAACAGCTACATAAACGAATAATGCAACAATCCCTAGCGCAAGGCTTGGGTGGCTCAGCGCCTCCTTTACTTGCCCTGGTTTTTGCTCATCAGCATCGTCGATTAGCTCTGGTAATGGCATTTTAGTGACGGCAAAACCGAGTACACCAATAAAAATCGCCATTCCTAAATAAGGGAGTATTAAACCATTTGCCATGGCATCAATATCAGACTGCGTTAATTCTTTACCAACAAACCCCGTAAAATCACTTAAAATCAGCGCGGTAAAAACAATCGGTGCAATAACCCCAGCTCCTTTGTTGAGTATCCCCATGACACTCACGCGTGCTGCCGCGGACTCTTCTGGTCCAATTCTCACTACGTATGGATTAACGGCTGTTTGTAGCAAAGTTTGACCCGCGCCCATAACAAGTTGAGCAAATAAAAACAGTGCAAACACTTGCGTTTTAGCCGCAGGAATAAACAATAACCCTGCTACCATCATGGTTGCCATTCCCAGCGCCATGCCATTTTTATAGCCCACTTTTCGAATGATCATCGCCGATGGGATCGCTGTAAATGTTACTGCAATATAAAATGAGAAAATTATCAGTGATGCCTGAAACGGTGAAAGCTGTAAAATTTGTTGTAAAAACGGCATTAACGAGCCATTTAACCATGTGGCAAAGCCTAAAATAAAAAACAGTGTCGCAACTATTGCCATTGGCACTAAGCTGCTTTGTTTATTCGTTTCTGACATAACGTTTCCCAATCACAGCATGCATTGGCCCTGCGATGCTGCTCATTTAGATTAATTATATAAATTTGATATTAAATATTTATAACACTATCGCAACAAAAATGACAGCGCTGACATATTTCTTTTAGATATGAGCTTAACTCACGCAAAGGTACACATTGTGAAACCGCTAAAACACACCGAGTAGGCGCGAATTTATTTCGCGCAAAGGTGCCACACTTAGCAACCGCTAAAACACACCACGTAGGCGCGAATTTATTTCGCGCGAAGATGCCACACTCTGCAACCGTTAAAAACACACCACGTAGGCGCGAATTTATTTCGCGCGAAATACCTTAAACATTACTCTCCAACAAAAGTAACGCGACTGGTTTGCTGCTCATTTAAGCGAGTACGCAGAGCTATTTTTTCCTTGCTATCAACCTTTACTGGCTCAGCATAAGACTGCCAGCTTTGGCCGTTATCTAGGCTGTACTCAATGCTCAAATAAGCAAAGGCGCTGTTGGCATACAGCTTACCATTTTCAATCACTCCACCTGGCACAGGCAAGTGTAAATTAATGCCACCTTGAGCTAGTTTTTCAAGCTCTTTTAAGCCAACGGCACTTGAAAACTCCGCCCAATCTTTTGCTTGTTTTTTGCTATCAACGCTTTGCCCTTCCCAATCAGCTTTGTGCCATGCACGCTCTGCAACCGATAAAATACGTGGGAAGATCATCGCTAGCACTTGCTCTTCGGTACGGATTGTTTCTGACCAAACTTGACCCTGCATACCTAAAATATTCTCAGGTTTTTCAAGCTTAGGTAACGGGCGACCAACTAACGCCTCTAGATTAACAATTGGCTCGCGAGTGCGTGTATAATCAGCATTGGCATACACATCATCTGGCATGTAGTTGAACGCTTTTTTGGTGTCGGTGTAACGGGTTGCCCAGTAATAACCACGCTCTTCAGGGTTTGCCTCGTACGGGTGATCAAAATACAAATGCGTACCATGCGATAGCACTACTTGGTAACCGGCATTAGCTAAGCGATACGCTCTATCTGCAACACCCCACTCCCAGATGTTGTCCCACGTATTAACGGTAAAGGTTTTATTTGGAAACTCATCACGCTTAAACGAGTTTTCACGGTCATACATGATGCCATCTTCCCATATACCAGGAGAGATGCCACGTTTCTCAAGTAAGGTCGCAACACGCTGAGTAAAATAGGGTTTTAAATCTGCAGGGCCTGCAACACCATTATTAGGATCAGCAAACAGCGCCTGACAAATCGGCGAGCCAATCCACGAACCAGCCCCCACTTCATCACCACCTATGTGTAGATTTTTTAGCTGCACACCTGCTTCGCGGTACATCTGCTGTAGTTCATAGGTCACTTTATCTAAGAATGCGTAGGTTGAATCCATACATACATTCATCGAGTTATCTTTGTAATTTTGAACTGTCATGTACACAGAGGTGTCTTTAGGATCGGTCAATAAATATTGTGTTGCAGGGCCAATATCTACTTTTTGAATTTCCTTATTAGCTGACTGTGACTTGATGTTATTTTTAGCTGTTTTTTCAGCTTCTTCAAGCAGGTTGTGGTATCGCGCTTCCATTGCTTTAATTGAGGCACGCGCATGACCTGGCCCTTCAACTTCTGGGATAATTTGAACATGACGATCTTTGGCAAATTTTAATAGCTCAACAAATTCATCACGTTTTAAGTAACCATTACCTGAGCCTGATTTAAATGGCCCCGTACCAAGTTGCGTTAATAAACACTCGCGCTCTTCTAAATCAAAACAGCGATAGCCGCCAACATCGGTAAGTTCAGGTAAGCCTGGGATCTCAAGACGCCAACCTTCATCTTCTGAAAAGTGCCAATGTAGCTTATTCATTTTATAGCGAGCCATTTGCTCAACAAGTTTGAACATGGCTTCTTTGCCATGATAGTTACGACCGTTGTCGTAATGCATGCCACGCCAGCCATAACGCGGAGCATCTTCTAATTCAAGACGTGGTAAATTTGCAGAGTCTTTACTGCCTGCTGGAATTAAGTTTAATACACTTTGCATCGCATAAAATACGCCAGCATTATCACTGCCTACGATATTAATGACATCATCGTCAATTTCCAGTGTGTAACTCTCTGCTTTACCTGTATTTAAAGAAGGATCAACGTTTAGGCGAATGATTTTTTCTTTGCCAAGGCTTATATGGTCAGGTTGAGCTTTTAAACTAATTCCATAGTCATCTTGCAGGTCTTGCATGAAGACCATAACTTCATGTTTAAGCTGGCCTTGGTAACTAATTTGCCAATCACTGTTTAGTGTTGTTGTGCCACGGTTAAAATCAACTTTTTGTGGTTTTGGAATGATTCGTTTTAATGCATTGTCTTTACTTACTTCGACTTTATCTTCCTTGTTTCTTTCAAAACGCACTTTTGCCGTTGCCAAAACAGATAAATCTTTTGGTTCGTTGTAACGGTATAGTTGGTTATCACGAGTGAACGGCGTAACAAACTCTTTAAAGTCCTCAGTGTCTGTATTAGCAAAGATGGCTGGCTTACTCTTACCTGCTACAAAAAATGCACGTGGCATAAAATCACTGTATGCAACAATCCACACTTGCGCATCGAAAGGAATATCTAAACTTTCCCCTGCCGCTAACCCTTTAAATGAACGGGTTGGCACAAGACGATGTAAGTCACCATTAATATGTTCAATATTAAGACCTGCGACATGCTCTGTTGAAATTTTACGAACCGAATGGATATAAAGTTGCCAATCACTTTCACCTGCAGGTAACGCAACATCAGAGCGGTTGTTAAGGGTGATTTTTCCTAAAAAGCCCGCGTCTCTATTACGAAAGTTATCTTCAACTGAAAACAGTAACTCGGTATCTTTAGCAAACTGATTTACCTGCGACTGTGTGAGTGCCGCGTTTGCCATTATAGGCGCTGCCATTATCATTGCAGCGAGTGCAGACTTTTTAAAACCCATTACTTTCTCCTCGTTTATGCCCTGAGTTTACGGTATTTTTTCCGTATTACTTGTCATTTTTGTTTATTATTCATACCTATCATATAAAAACTAAAATGACAGCGCTATCATTTTATCGGAAATAAACGGGACGATGTCGACGTGGAACTTGTTTCGCGTGAAGATTTAAACGCACCATACAAGCATGACGCCTACGGTGGTAGGCGTGAAATTTATTTCACGCGAAGATGCATGTTGCAAAACCTTTAAAACGCGCCATGCAAGCATGACGCCTACGGGGGTAGGCGTGAAATTTATTTCACGTGAGATTAGACCTTAATGCAAAGATACTTTTCTTCAAGGTACTCATCTAATCCTTGATGACCACCTTCACGGCCTAAGCCAGATTGCTTTACACCACCAAATGGCGCTACGGGGTTTGAAATGAGGCCTTCGTTAATACCAATCATGCCGTATTCAAGTGCTTCGCTTACGCGATAAACTTGCTTGATATTT
This sequence comes from Pseudoalteromonas sp. L1, assembly GCF_021728095.1. Taxonomy (NCBI): domain Bacteria; kingdom Pseudomonadati; phylum Pseudomonadota; class Gammaproteobacteria; order Alteromonadales; family Pseudoalteromonadaceae; genus Pseudoalteromonas; species Pseudoalteromonas sp. L1. Next base: position 272,309 of record NZ_JAKKCT010000004.1, read on the forward strand.
TCACTGTAAAAATACGCAGCTAAACCATACGGCACATCGTTAGCAAGCTGCAAGACTTCTTGTTCATCATCAAAAGCAATTATGCTGACTACAGGGCCAAACACTTCATCATGGTAGATATCCATCTGTGGTGTCACATCAGTTAAAATTAATGGCGCTTGGAAGCTGCCTTCAAGTTCGCTGTTATCACCAATTAATGACGCCCCTTTATCAACCGCATCTTGCACAAGCGTTTGTACTTTCTCTTTTGCTTTAGGATAAATTAATGGGCCAATATCCACCCCGTCATCAAAGCCATTGCCAACTTTTAACTCAGCTACTTTGTCTGTGAGTTTTTCAAGCACCGTCTCTAGTACCGAGCGCTGAACAAAAATTCGGTTAGCAGCAACACAGGTTTGCCCTGCGTTTCTAAACTTAGCCCCCATAAGGCCAGCAACTGCTTCATCTAAATCGGCATTTTCAAAAATAATAAACGGTGCATTACCACCAAGTTCCATCGATGTGTTCTTAATTGTAGATGCGCACTGTGAAAGTAACTGCTTACCTACACCGGTTGAACCTGTAAATGTGAACTTACGTACACGCTCAGACCCGGTCATGATCTCGCCAACCATTTTAGCATTCTCCGAGACCACCACATTTAATGCCCCTTTTACAAACCCTGCTTTATCGGCAAGGTAAGCCAAAGCAATTGCACATAAAGGGGTATGCTCAGAAGGTTTAATCACGAAACTACAACCCGCTGCATATGCAGGGGCAACCTTACGAGTGATCATGGCGATTGGGAAGTTCCACGGTGTAATGCCTGCAACGACACCGATTGGCTGCTTTATGGTTGATAGACGATGTTGGCCGTCTGTAGCTGGTATGTTGTCGCCGTAACTACGCTTTGCTTCTTCACTAAACCACTTAATAAAGCCTGCACCGTATTCAACCTCACCTAATGCTTCTTTTAAAGGTTTACCTTGCTCTTTGGTCATCAGCTCAGCAAGTTGCTGTTTGTGCTCAATAACCAACTCATACCAGCGACGCAACGTTTCACTACGCTCAGTCGCCGTTGTTTGTTTTAGCTTGCTAAATGCCTCGTCAGCACGTTTAATGGCCAGCTCAACCCCAGCTTCATCAATATCAGACACATCGGTAATTGCTTGTCCGGTTGCAGGGTTATCTACACTAAAACGCTGGCTCGTAGAATAAAAGTCACCATCGATAAACGAATCAGAAAAAACTAAATCAGACATAAAACCTCCTAGTAAAGCGGACCGCAAAAAACAAAAAACCGCTGTAGACCAAGCAACTACAGCGGTTTTTAGGTATTCAAAGCCGTTAAGAATTAATGCTCTTCATTAACGATATTGAGATTATACTTTGGAATTTCAACTACCAGATCTTCGTCTTTAATAATTGCTTGGCAACCAAGACGAGACTCAGGCTCAAGACCCCATGCTTTATCTAACATGTCGTCTTCTAGCTCATCACTTTCATCTAAAGAATCAAAGCCTTCACGAATAATTAAGTGGCATGTTGTACACGCGCATGACTTTTCACAGGCATGCGGAATACTAATACCATTTTTAAGCGCAACATCTAATACGGTTTCGCCTGTAGGAGCTTCAATTGCAGCGCCTTCTGGGCATAACTCTTCGTGTGGAAGAAAAATAATTTGTGGCATACCTTACCTCGTTAAACTTCGTCTACTGACTGCCCTTGCAGCGCTTTTTTGATTGATGCATCCATTCTACGCGCAGCAAATTCGCTACTTGCATTGTCGACAGCTTCAATTGCTGCTTTAATTTCTGCCGGTGTTGTTGCGCTTTCGCGTACCGCAACAAGTTTAGCAATTTCTGCTTTTAACGCAGCTAATTCTTGTTCATCAAGTAATGCACTGTCAGTTGCCAGTGATGCTTCTAGTGCTTCAACAACGCGTAACGCTTCAACTTGTTGCTCTTTAAGCATACGCGCTTGCATGTCATCTTTGGCATTACTCATTGAGTCTTTTAGCATGTTCGCAACTTGGTCATCCGATAAACCAAATGATGGTTTTACTTGGATTTCAGCTTGCACACCGGTTGATTTTTCCATTGCCGATACGCTTAACAAGCCATCTGCATCAACTTTAAAGGTTACGCGAATATGCGCAGCACCTGCGGCCATGGCCGGAATACCTTTTAAGCTGAATTTTGCCAGCGAGCGGCAATCATCAACTAGCTCACGCTCACCTTGTAGTACATGCAGTGACATCGCCGTTTGACCATCTTTAAACGTGGTGAACTCTTGTGCACGTGCTACAGGTATAGTGGTATTACGTGGAATGATTTTCTCAACCAAGCCACCCATGGTCTCAAGACCCAATGACAGTGGTAATACGTCTAATAGCAGCATGTCTGAATCTGGCTTATTGCCAACCAGTACATCTGCTTGCAGTGCCGCACCAAGTGCTACTACGCGATCAGGGTCGATTGAAGTCAGTGGCTCTTTATCAAAAAATGCCGCAACTTGAGAGCGTACAATTGGCATACGTGTCGAGCCGCCAACCATTACCACTTGCAGTACTTCTTCGTTTTCGATACCCGCATCTTTTACTGCACGGCGACAAGAACGCAGTGTTTTCTTCACAAGATCAAGTGCTAGTTCATCAAAGGTTTCGCGGGTTACTTCAACCTTGTGGCTTTGACCATCAAACTCTAAACCAACATTGACTGTTTGGTATTGGCTTAGTGCTTCTTTACAGGCTTTTGCTTTATTAATAAATAAACGCAGTACCGATGCAGAAAGCTCGCTCACACCGGTTTGTTTTTTGAAGTAATCTACCAATAGCGAGTCAAAATCATCACCACCCAGGCTCGAATCACCGCCTGTAGCAAGCACCTCGAATACACCTTGGTGCAGGCGTAAAATAGAGATATCAAACGTACCGCCACCTAAATCATAAACAGCAATAATGCCTTCTTGGCCTGAATCAAGGCCATAAGCAACAGCCGCAGCCGTTGGCTCGTTTAGTAAACGTAATACGTTGATGCCAGCAAGCTCAGCAGCGTCTTTGGTGCTTTGGCGCTGTGCATCATCAAAATACGCTGGCACAGTAATAACCGCACCTAAAATATCTTGGCCTGCAAAGCTGTCTTCTGCGCGAAGTTTCAAGGCTTTTAAAATTTCACTCGATGCAGTGACTGGGCTAATTGCGCCCGCAACGGTGCTGATTGCTAACGAGCCATCATGCTCACAAAATTGATACGGCAGTTGACCATAGCTTTTTTCGATTTCAGCCTGCGTTTTACCTAAGAAACGCTTCACTGAGATCAAAGTATTAGCAGGGTCTTGAGTGGCAGCTGCCGCCGCTCGTTCACCCACCACGATGCTATCTGCTTGGTATTGCACAACCGATGGTAGCATCGCATTGCCTGCTAAATCAGTCAGTGTGCGGGCTTCGCCGCTTTGCACTGTAGCAACTAACGAGTTAGTCGTACCAAGGTCAATACCGACTGCTAATTTGTGCTCGTGTGGTGCCGCGCTCTGCCCCGGCTCAGCAATTTGCAATAATGCCATAATGCTCTTTTTAAACTCTTAAATAGCTGCTTTATACAACTAATAATTAATCATCAAATAAACTGTCTTCAATGCGCTCAAGTTCATCTTGCAATTTATAAACGAACTTTAATTTACGAATATTATCCGCAGCTGCTTGCCATTGTTGTTCATTATTGCTGGCTAATTGCTCAGCAAGTTCACGACTATATTGCTTGTCTAACTGCTTAATTTGCGTTTCAAACTGCGCGATGGCTGCATCAGGATCTGCGGCATTTTCAAGCTCTTCGAGTTCTTCGCGAAGTTCCATTTGCTGCATTAAGAAATGTGGGTCTTGTAAGGTTTGCTGTTCAGCACGAATATCAACACCTAGCTCACTCAACATGTACTCTGCACGCTTCACGGGGTGTTTTAAAGTTTGTAACGCATCATTGATTTCAGCTGCATTTTGCACAGCAAGTAACTTATCGCGGCTGCTTGAACTGGCATGGCGATCAGGGTGAACTGCACGTTGCAGCTCAAGGTAGTGTTTATTTATCGTCGCTAAATCAATATTGTAATCAACTGGAATTGCAAATAATTCAAAGTAACGCATTACATTATCCAACTAGGTGAACAGGAAATAACAAAGCCCTACATAGGCAGGGCTTCAAGCGAGGAAAATTTTTTGAGCTTAAACCGTGAAGCTTTCGCCACATCCACACTCATCAGCTTGATTCGGGTTATTAAACTTAAACCCTTCATTCAAACCTTCTTTGGTGTAATCAAGTTCAGTGCCATCAATGTACACTAAGCTTTTCGCATCAACGATTACTTTTACACCACGGCTTTCAAAAATTTCGTCGCCTTCTGCTAAGTCGTCAACAAACTCAAGAACATAAGCAAGACCTGAACAGCCCGTCGTTTTAATGCCAACGCGTAGGCCAATGCCTTTGCCGCGATTTGCTAAAAATGATTCTACGCGGTTTGCTGCCGCATCTGTCAATGTCACTGCCATGAAATTATCTCTTACTTCGCTTGTTTGCTTTTGTAGTCAGCAATTGCTGCTTGAATTGCGTCTTCCGCTAAAATCGAACAGTGAATTTTCACTGGCGGTAACTCAAGCTCAGCACTGATATCAGTGTTTTTGATTGTTGCCGCTTCGTCTAAGGTTTTGCCTTTGACCCACTCAGTTACAAGTGAAGAAGAAGCGATTGCACTACCACAACCATATGTTTTAAATTTTGCATCTTCAATAACACCTTCTGGTGATACCTTGATTTGCAATTTCATTACGTCACCACACGCTGGTGCACCCACCATGCCTGTTGCTACTGACGGATCATTTTTGTCTAATACACCCACGTTACGCGGATTTTCAACATGATCGATTACTTTATCACTATAAGCCATAATACTATCCTCACTACCTGCTAGCGGCGGTTCATCACTACTTAGTGATGCGCCCACTCAACTGAATCTAAATCAATACCTTCTTGATGCATTTCCCATAGAGGAGACATCTCACGTAAACGGCCGATCGAGTTTTTGATTAGTTCAACGGTGTAATCAATCTCTTCTTCAGTCGTAAAGCGGCCAATGCTGAAACGAATTGAGCTGTGTGCTAACTCGTCATTACGGCCTAATGCACGTAGTACATAAGAAGGCTCTAAGCTTGCTGAGGTACAGGCTGAACCTGATGAAACAGCAATGTCTTTAACAGCCATTAATAACGACTCACCCTCAACAAAATTGAAGCTGATATTTACAATACCTGGCACTGACTGGCTTGGTTCACCATTGAAGTAAACTTCGTCCATATCAGCCATGATGCCATCAATCAAACGCTTACGTAGTGCGCTGATATGTGCATGATCTTTTTCGAAATCTTCTTTCGCGATTCTAAATGCCGCACCCATACCCACTAACTGGTGCGTAGCCAGAGTGCCTGAACGCATACCACGCTCATGACCACCACCGTGCATTTGTGCTTCTAAACGAGCACGTGGCTTACGACGAACATAAAGTGCGCCAACACCTTTCGGGCCATATACTTTGTGGCCAGAGAACGACATGAAATCTACTTTTAACTGTTGCACGTCGATAAGTACTTTACCTGCGCTTTGTGCAGCATCTACGTGGAACATAATTTTGCGCTCACGGCACATTTCGCCGATTGTCGCGATATCTTGGATAACACCTAGCTCGTTATTTACGTGCATTACGCTTACAAGTACTGTGTCATCACGCATTGTTTCTTCAAGCTTTTTAAGGTCTAGAAGGCCGTTTTCTTCAACGTCCATGTAGGTTACTTCAAACCCTTGACGCTCAAGTTCACGACATGTATCGATAACAGCTTTATGTTCTGTTTTAACCGTAATAACGTGCTTACCTTTCTTTTTGTAGAATTGCGCAGCACCTTTAATAGCGAGGTTATTTGATTCTGTTGCGCCAGAGGTAAACACGATTTCGCGTGGATCAGCATTAATTAGATCAGCAATATCTGTACGCGCTTGATCAACCGCTTCTTCAGCTTGCCAACCAAAACGGTGTGAGCGTGATGCAGGGTTACCAAAATTACCGTCCATAGTCAGGCATTGCATCATTTCTTTTGCCACACGTTCATCAACAGGCGTGGTTGCTGCGTAATCTAAATAAATCGGTAACTTCATTTCTCTCTCCGCTTTCGTCAAGCTACAGTTGACAGCTTACTTGAATGTTTTCCAGTTGCTTAATTGCATTATTGATGCTGTTATCTTGGCGAGATGCGACTTCTTTTACGTCTGATTTCTCAACCAATTCAGCAAGGGTAATACTATTTAAAAACTCTTCGATACGTGCGCTCAAATCAGACCACAAGGTATGGGTCAAACAGCGCATGCCGCTTTGGCAGCCACCCGTTGCACCGTGACAACGAGTTGCATCAACAGATTCATCAACAGCATTAATAACATCACCAACAGAAATTTTATCTGCGTCACGCCCTAATAAATATCCGCCACCGGGGCCACGCACTGAACTCACTAAGCCATTTTTTCTGAGTCTGGCAAATAGTTGTTCTAAATATGATAAGGAAATCTCTTGTCGTTCTGATATATCGGCCAGGGGCACTGCACCCACATTTGTATGGAGTGCAACATCCAACATGGCGGTTACTGCGTATCTGCCTTTTGATGTTAACTTCATGGAGCCCCCGATGTTACTGCACGCTAAGGTGTGCAAATTTTAATTACCAGACCAAAATAGTCAAGTATTATCATCTGATAAAAATAGATGTTCACCATTGATAAAACCGAATACCCGACAAAATTAGTCAAGTACTAGGTGTTATTGTAATTACCTGAGTAATTTAGTCAAGTATTATACTTATAACCAGTGATTATTTTATAGACTTATTAATTGAGGTAAGAATACCGCGCAAAATATTCATCTCGGCTTCTTCAGGACGTGCGCGATTAAACAGACGACGTAATTTGGTCATCACTAAACCTGGGTGTTGTTTAATGATAAAGCCGGTGTCATTCAATGTTTGTTCTAGATGCTCGTAAAACAACTCAGTTTGTTTAGCACTTGGGTAGGTTGCTTCATCTTCTTCTTGTGCTTTTGGCTGTGTATTCAAGTAAGCCATGCGTGTTTCATAGCATAGCGTTTGTACAGCCATCGCTAGGTTGAGTGAGCTATATTCAGGGTTTGCAGGAATACATACATGGTAATTACACTGTTGTAGTTCTTCGTTAGTTAAACCACTATTCTCACGACCAAACACAAGTGCAACTGGGCCATTTACAGCCTCTGCTACGAGCTTTTCACCGCATTCACGCGGCTCTACCATAGGCCATGATAAGGTACGCGAACGCGCGCTAGTACCAATTGTTAGAGAACAATCAGCAATGGCATCGGCAAGGGTATCAACAACCACCGCTTTGCCGAGCACATCGGTTGCACCCGCTGCAAGCGCACTCGCATGACTATCGATTTCACAAGCAGGATCAACAAGATATAAATTTGATAAACCCATCGTTTTCATCGCTCGTGCTGCTGAGCCAATATTACCAGAATGAGATGTGTTAACTAATACGATACGAATATCATCAAGTGTCATTGCGTTGTTACTTACTGAATGTCAAAAATTGCGCGAATTCTAGCACGAAAGCAATTCTGGAGGCTATATAGATCGTGCAGTCAATCATAATTGATCGTAGATCATGTTTGCGGTTTATCACTTTTATTGGAGATAAATCGGGTTGAATTGGAGCACTAAACTGCGCTAAAAGTTTTTCGCTGTTAAAATTTATAAGGTCGAAATTTAATTTAAAATCAGCTCAGTACAAAAAACAACCAAAACTATTTCTGCTTTGTTGTTTACTTTGCAGTAAAAACCGCTAGAATACGCCGGCTTAAATATATTCGTTCTTTTACAACCCAAAGGTAATGCTATGCATCCAATGTTAAACATTGCGGTTCGCGCTGCGCGTAACGCAGGCAAAATTTTACTTCGTGCAAGCGAAGATTTATCAAAAGTTGATGTACAACAAAAAGGCACTAACGACTTAGTGACTAACATCGATAAAGAAGCTGAAGCCGCAATTCGTGACACTATTTTAAAATCTTACCCAGATCACACTATCGTAGGTGAAGAACTTGGTGAGCACAAAGGTAAAGATGCAGATTACCAATGGATTGTAGACCCTCTTGATGGCACAACAAACTTCATCAAGGGTATTCCTCATTTCGCAGTATCAATTGCACTTAAAGTTAAAGGTCGTTTAGACCAAGCCGTGATCTATGATCCAATTCGTGGTGAATTATTCACAGCATCACGTGGTCAAGGCGCACAGCTTAACAGCAAGCGTTTACGCGTCACTAAAACTAACGAGTTAGCAGGTTCTATCCTTGCGACTGGTTTCCCATTCAAGCAAAAACATCACTTAGACGCATACTCAGAAGCGTTTAAAGCACTTTTCGTACACACTGCTGATATTCGCCGCGCAGGCTCTGCTGCATTAGATATGGCTTATGTTGCAGCGGGTCGCGTTGATGGTTTCTTTGAAATTGGCCTTAAGCCATGGGACACAGCAGCGGGCGAGCTTTTAGTAAAAGAAGCTGGCGGTATGGTTGTTGATTTCGCAGGTGGTATTAACTACAACCAAAGCGGCAACATCATCTGTGGTGCACCTAAGTTAACACAAGCGATCATTCGTGAAATTCGCCCAGTATTAACTGAATCACTACTTCGCTAACAGCGGTTGTAATCTAAAAAAGGAGCTAAGGCTCCTTTTTTTGTGGCTGAAAGTACTCATTTTCCAATGCAATTTCAATCGTATTACCTTCTTTAAATGGCAAGCTCGCTAAGCCTTCAGCAAAGTATCGATTAAACATTTCATCAAACTCTCCCGATGCTTGCATCGTTTGTAGTCCTTTAAGCAACGCTTTCGCTAACGCTGGCTTACGATGACTGACAAAGAAATAAAATGCAGTTGGGTAACTAATATAAACATCGGGAACAATCACTAATCGCTCGTCATTTATCTGCTCAAGCTCAGACATAACTTCTATGAAAGAGCGAGGAAAATAGTCAACGCGCCCTGCAATAACTAAACTAAACATGGCTTGATAATTAGCTAATGGCCTAACCGATAGACCATTTTGAGCTAAAATTTTTGTATCAGGCCAGTCATGCCCCTGTATAGCAGTTAACTGAGCTAGGTCACGCTTATTTTTAAGCTGGGTAAAACGAGGTAAAAATGACCGCTTTGTCAGTAATGCCCGCTTACCAATATACCCTTTGAATAAAGGGACTGGCACGGCAATGGCTAGTTGCTCACGCTCTGGGCTGGTCATACTCCAGTAGATATCAGCTTGATTAGCATCAAGCCTTAGCAAGGTTCGTTGCTGATGGGGGTGAACCAACACTTTGTTTATCTTAACAGGGAATTGAGCAGCCTCTAAGGCTTTCAGTAACAGCTCATTAAGGTAATCATCACGTTTATACAGAGGACGTTGTTCAACTGCTAAATTAACAACGGTATCGGCATACACAGTTGGGCTGCACATTAGTGTGATTAATACAAAGGCTACGGCTGTTAATTGCTTCATTATTATTTTTATCATTGTGTTTTTTTTAAGCTACACCTAGCCTGTAAATGGTACAAGTGAAATTAGCCCAACTTAAAATTAATTCATAATCCAATATGTGCTGTTTCATCACTCACACTGCTGAGCCTCACGACCGCAGGTGCAGGACGACTGCGTTTACAGACAAACAAATGACTTGTTTGATAACGTTTAGCTTCTTTTTTTGCATCAGTTGCCAATGCAGCAACTTGATGGCTATTGATACAAAGCTCTAAATCGGGCTTCACAAGGCCTATCGAAAGTGTAAGTAAGGGAACAAACTGCTTTTTACCTTCTCGGTTGCTTGCCCAATAACCGCCCTGTGCAATATGTTCTGGGGTGAAAAAGGCACGCGATTTTTGCTCAAATAAAGTAATTATGTTGTGACAAACAGTCTGTGCATCCTCTTTATCAAACACCACCATAAAGTCATCCCCCCCTATGTGGCCAACAAACCCTTTACTGAGACTAGATGCATCAACAATAACCTCTGCCAATAATTTAATCACACTATCACCGCTGGCATAACCGTATAGGTCATTGAATTGTTTAAAGTGGTTTAAATCAACGTACGCGAGTGAGAACGGATAATTATTGCGAAGTCTCAGCTCAATCGCTTCGTTAATAGCGACATTGCCCGGCAGCATAGTCAGTGGGTTTGCATGTTGAGCATGGCGGATTTTTTCTTCAGTAATGTGTTTTAAGATATTACGCAGTGGCGCTAAACCTAAGTATTCGCCATTTCGGGTGATTACTATGTGTCGACGAATATCAAATTCAAACTCGGTAATTTGCTGACTTACCGTATCCAGTAACTCATTTTCGTCAACTACCAGAGGTTGTTTATCCATCAAGGATGTCACTGGTTGTTTATCATAAAGTGCATGCCCATAAGGTGCGGCGAATACTTCTGTTAGTTGGTCTCGGTGTAGTAATCCAACGGGAATGTTGTGTTCAAGAACAGCAAGACTTGTAAGCGACTTATCTTGCTCAAAAAGACTATGCGCATCTTTGCAGCGTGTGGTTGTTTCGATACTGGCATATTCCACAGCTAACCAGCCAATAGCCATCGATTGCTCAAAACTACTCGAATTATCAGGTGACTCTAAGTGCGCTAAGCACTGAATATTAATTTGATAGCTGGGCTGCAAGCTTGGTCTTTCCAGTAAAAAACCTTGTGCATGTTGAATACCCAACCCCTCAAGCAAACGTAACTCCTCTGCCCGCTCGATTCCCTCAGCGATAACTTGCGTATTCGTTGCTTTGGCAAGCACAATAATTGATTTAAGAAACTCTTTTTTCACCACGCTCTGGTCGCAGTGATCAATAAAGTAGCGATCTATTTTTACAAAATCAGGACACAATTCTGACCACTGCTTTAGACCTGAATAACCTGCACCTAAATCATCAATAGCGATAGAAAAACCAAGTTCACGATAATGAGCAATGGTCTTTAGTAGTAAAAAGCCATCTTCCACTTTTTCTTGCTCAGTGACTTCAATCACAACGCGATTCGCCGCCAAACCAAAGTGCTTAACAAGATGCAATGTTTCTCCTTTAGGGTGGCACGGGTCGAGTAGAGTCTTTGGGCTTACGTTTAAAAAGAGCTTACCTTGTAAGTTTAATTTAACGAAGTTTTCTATCGCCTTACTTCGACACAAGAGCTCTAACTCTGAAATTTTATTGCATGCAATTGCTTCGCGAAACAAAGCGCTAGGCATTTCTAATTCAGAGCCTTTTGGACCGCGGCTAAGGGCTTCATAACCCAAGATATGCTGATTAGAAATATCAAAGATAGGCTGAAATAGGGTTTTTATTTCATTGTTATCTAAAATTCGCTGTAGTGGCTCACTCACCTTTCACCTAGCGTCTGTTTTAAAAGTAGGCGATTAAAGTAGCAATTCTGTATGACAATTTTATGGCAACTTAACTTATCATCATGATGATTATTCAATTAAGTTGTTTAATACGCGCAATACTATCAATCATTTTTAACTTAGCTTGATGGTAGTCTTGTTCAGTTATTGCGGCCTGTTCAGCAATAGCAAAAACAGCTAAAGAATTGAGTAGTAATTGTTGCGCATGGTAACAGCGAGGCTCTGTAAAATCAGGTAACGTAGGTGTAAGCTCCATCGGCTTCGACTGTGCCGCCTTTGTCGCTTTCATCTTAGACACATAATCAGCCATTACTAACAAACTAGCTTCACATTCTGGTAGCTGTGTTTTCATTGCTAAAAATAGCGACTCAGATGAGTGTATCAAGCTATCGATAGCTTCTTTAACCATTAATTGATCCGACTCGGCTTGCAGGCTAGTTAACACTTTCCATGCTAAGCCTTCATAGGCTGTTAGTGGTTGCTGTGCAATCGCCTCTTGTGATTGTTGAGTTGCTGTTGATTGCTGCTCTTGCTGGTCTTTACAGGCACTCAATAAGTAGATAATACATAGACTCATTAAGAGATGTTTCATAAATTTCTCCCAATAAAAAACCGCCCAACAGGGCGGTTCTTATCAAGCTAGGCTTGTTAAGGCATAGGATCGAGATCCGCACCTTCTTTTTCAATTACTTCTGGAATTAGGTCTTCTTTGCTTACACCCATTGCAATCGCTACTGCTGAAGCAACGTATACAGAAGAGTAAGTACCGATGAACACACCAAATAGTAATGCTGTCGCAAAACCGTGAATCGTTTGACCACCCCATACGAACAACGCAATCAATACTAAGATCGTGGTGATTGATGTAACTAATGTACGGTTTAGAGTTTGCGTTAATGAAATATCGATAATTTCAATCGTGTCATCAACACGTACTTTACGGAAGTTTTCGCGGATACGGTCAGATACAACGATGGTGTCGTTAAGTGAGTAACCAATTACCGCCAAAATTGCCGCAAGAATCGTTAAGTCAAACTCAAGACCAAGCACTGAGAATAAGCCTAACGTGATGATAACATCGTGTAAAAGTGCAGATACCGCACCTACCGCAAAACGCCATTCAAATCGAAACGCAACGTAAATCAAGATACAAATAAGCGCAGTTAACATGGCAAGGCCACCCTGCTCTTTTAAGTCTTCGCCTACGCTTGGACCAACAAACTCGATACGGCGCATTTCAACGCTTGAATCTGTTTGCTTTAAAGCCGTAATGATTTGATTACCAATCACTTCAGCTTTTACGCCATCACCTTGTGGTGCAAGACGTACTAAAATCTCTTTACTTGAGCCAAACAGCTGTACCGAAAAGTCTTCAAAGCCACTTTCAGTAATGGCTTCACGCACTTTTTTCAGATCGGCAGGCTGTGCAAAACCCACTTCAACCGCAGTACCGCCAGTGAAGTCGAGACCAAAGTTCAAGCCTTTAGTAAAAAACGAAACGAAAGAAGCCAAGATCAACAAAGTCGACACTGTCATGGCAAACTTACGTAACTTCATAAACGGCAGTGTTTTACCACCTAGTTTTAAAATTTGCATGCTGACTCCTAAATCGACAACTTATCAATACGCTTACCGCCAATGAATAAGTTGATGACCGCACGGGTACCAACAATGGCTGTAAACATAGAGGTGATAATACCAATCGCAAGTGTTACTGCGAAACCAGCAATTGGGCCGGTACCCACTGCAAACAGGATCACTGCAGCAATAAGTGTTGTGATATTAGCATCGAAAATGGTGCTAAATGCGCTGTCGTAACCAAAATGAACGGCTTGTTGCGGGCTACGGCCATCAGCAAGTTCTTCACGAATACGTTCAAAGATCAGTACGTTGGCATCAACCGCCATACCGACTGTCAGTACAATACCTGCAATACCCGGTAGCGTTAACGCTGCACCTGGTATTAATGACATAACACCCACAATTAGCACTAAGTTAGCACCTAGGGCAATATTAGCGACCATGCCAAAGCCTTTGTAGTAAGCAAGCATAAACACAAGTACGAACGCAAAGCCAAGTGCAACCGCAGTCATACCCGCTTCGATATTCTCTTGACCTAAGCTTGGACCTACTGTGCGCTCTTCAACGATTTGAATTGGCGCAACTAAAGCACCGGCACGAAGTAATAGGCTTAAGTTATGTGCTTCAGCAGGGTTATCGATACCAGTAATACGGAATGAACGGTCAAGACGGGCTTGAATCGTTGCCACGTTAATGACTTCTTCCACTTTAATTGGTGGCAGTGCTTTACCATTTTCGTCTGTTTTACCTGATGGCTTGTATTCAATGAATACCGTTGCCATGCGTTTGCCGATAGCACGCTTAGTGAAGGCATTCATTTTTGCGCCGCCTTTACTATCTAAGCTAATGCTTACTTGTGGACGCTGATATTCATCCATACCTGATTGCGCGCCCGTGATATGGCTACCTTCAAGGATGATGCGTTTTTTCAGCACTACAGGATAACCTTCACGTGCCATAATCACTTCTGTGCCTGGCGGTACACGACCTTGCATAGCGGCACTTGCATCTGCATTTTCGTCTACTTCACGGAATTCTAGTGTTGCTGTTGCACCCAGAATTTCTTTTGCACGGGCTGTATCTTGAACCCCTGGTAATTGCACGATAATACGCTCAGCACCTTGGCGCTGTACGTTAGGCTCTGCAACACCGATTTGGTTAATACGATTACGAATGATTGTTTCGTTTTGCTTGATAGCGTAGTCACGAATTTCTTTAAGCTTTTGTTCGCTCATACTGGCGTAAAAAGCGTTATCACTGCTGCTATCATCAATATAAACATTCAGTGGGTAACGGGTTGATAAGAAACGTTCTGCCGCATCTTTGTCTTCTTCGTTACGCATTTCAACTCGGACACGATCGCTATTTGCTACGCGGCGAATGGTGCGATAACGTAGCTTTTCTTCGCGCAAGTCACTTTTAAAATCTTGTTCCATTTGCTCAAGCTGAGTATCAACCGCCGTCGCCATGTCGATTTCCATAGTAAAGTGAACACCACCGCTTAAATCTAGGCCTAGCTTCATTGGGTTACCGCCCAATGCTTTTAACCACTCAGGTTGAGCTGGTGCCATATTGATTGCTGAGATGTAATCTTCACTAAGGGAATCACGCAGTAGGTCTTGCGCTTTTAGTTGCTCTTCAACATTCTTAAAACGAACGAGGATCTGTCCGTCTTCAAGTTTGCTTGATTTAACAGTAACGTTATGTTCTTTGAGGGTCGCATTTACTTTGTCGAGTACGCTGAGGTCAGCATCAGTACCTTTAGTGCCTGATACTTGTATGGCCGGATCACGGCCATACAAGTTAGGTGAGGCATATAAAATACCAACGACTAACACTACAAGAACAAGTAAATACTTCCATAATGGAAACTTGTTTAACACGTGTGAGTCCTTATTTTTATTGTTATAGCGACTTCATAGTGCCTTTTGGCAATACTGAAGAAACAGCTGATTTTTGTACTGTTACTTCAGCTTGATCGTTTAATGAAATCACGATGAAGTCTTTATCATCAGCGATTTTAGTAATCTTACCCACTAAGCCACCTTGCGTGAGTACTTCGTCGCCTTTCGCCATCGCACTCATTAGGGCTTTATGCTCTTTTACACGCTTAGCTTGTGGACGGTAGATTAAGAAATAAAATACCAAACCAAAAATACCTAGCATGATTAGCATTTCCATGCCACCACCTGCTGGTGCTGCACCTGCCGCACTTGCGTGGGCGTTTGAGATGAATAAACTCATTTCTCTTCCTCTTTAATTTTTCTAAAAATTTAATCTGATGTATCTGCAAGCTCTGGCACTTCTTGGCCGCGGCGTGCATAAAAATCTGCAACAAATTCGTCTAGTTTGCCATTACTGATGGCATTACGTAAGCCTTCCATCACGCGCTGATAATAACGTAAGTTATGAATCGTGTTTAGTCGTGCGCCTAAGATTTCATTACATTTATCAAGATGATGCAAGTATGCACGTGAATAGTTTTTACATGTATGACAATCACACTCAGGATCCAATGGACCGGTGTCTGTTTTATGTACGGCATTACGGATTTTAACAATGCCGCCAGTAACGAATAAGTGGCCGTTACGGGCATTACGCGTAGGCATTACACAGTCAAACATGTCGATACCACGGCGAACCGCTTCAACTAAGTCTTCCGGTTTACCAACGCCCATTAAGTAACGAGGCTTGTCTTCAGGCATTTTGTACGCGCAGTGATCAAGAATATTGATCATCTCGTTTTTCGGCTCACCGACCGATAAACCACCTAATGCATAACCATCAAAGCCGATTTCTTCTAGGCCTTTTTGTGATTGTGCACGAAGCTCAGGGTACATACCACCTTGAATAATACCAAATAGCGCAGCAGGGTTATCACCATGGCCTTCTTTTGAGCGTTTAGCCCAACGAAGTGATAACTCCATCGAATCTTTTGCTTCTTTTTCAGTGGCAGGGTATGGCGTACATTCGTCAAAAATCATCACGATGTCAGAGCCTAAATCGCGCTGAACTTGCATCGCTTTTTCTGGCGAAAGCATGATTTTTTCACCATTTACTGGTGAGCTAAACATCACGCCTTCTTCGGTGATTTTGCGCATTGCGCCTAAGCTGAATACTTGGAAACCGCCTGAATCAGTTAGGATTGGGCGATCCCAATTCATAAAATCGTGTAAGTCACCGTGTTGCTTAATGATTTCTGTGCCAGGACGCAGCATTAAGTGGAAAGTGTTACCTAGGCAGATTTGCGCGCCAGTATCTTTCACTTCGTCAGGCGTCATACCTTTTACAGTGCCGTAAGTACCTACAGGCATAAATGCGGGTGTTTCTACTACACCACGCTCAAAAATCAAGCGGCCGCGGCGCGCTTTACCGTCAGTGCGGTCTAATTCAAATTTCATATTATCCTCAGTGTCGGAAAAACAGTCCAACAAGCTATAATTTAACCGCTCGATTCTACCCTGTTTGCAGGTTTATTACTATTAATTGGGCTAAATTCGAAAATAAAAAGCCCGCTAGCTAAACTCTTCCCACGATGCAGAATTCAGCGTCGCACTGAGGCTTCATATCAACACATAACTTAGTAAGAATGGTTAAAAATAAAAACCCAGTGAAATGCTGGGCTTTTTACGGGGTGATAAGATGACTAACGCTTATTTGCGCGTTAAGAACATGGCATCGCCATAACTAAAGAAACGATACTGTTCTTTAATCGCCGTATGGTAAGCACCCATTATGTTCTCTTGGCCTGCAAAGGCACTGACTAGCATGATTAACGTTGATTCAGGCAAGTGGAAATTTGTTACCATGGCATCAACCACATTGAACTGATAACCTGGGTAGATAAAGATATCGGTATCACCAAAGTAAGTATCAAGTTTACCGCCATGTACTTTAGCAGCAGATTCTAACGAGCGTACTGATGTAGTACCTACGGCAATGACGCGACCGCCTTTTGCTTTGGTTTCGGCTACCGCTTTAACCACATCATCAGGTACTTCAATGTACTCTGAGTGCATTACATGCTCATCAACTGAGTCAACGCGCACAGGCTGGAATGTACCCGCACCGACATGCAAGGTCACAAATGCCATATTAATGCCTTTCTCTTTTAAAGCGGCCATTAATTTGTCATCAAAATGCAGGCCTGCAGTAGGCGCGGCAACAGCACCAGGCTTTTCACCATAAACCGTTTGGTAGCGCTCACGATCTGACTCGTTATCAGGGCGGTCAATATAAGGTGGTAATGGCATGTGGCCGATGTCGTTTAGGATATCAAGGACATTTTCGTCTTTGGCAAATTCAAGCTCAAAAAGCTCGCCATGACGTGCAACCATGGTTGCTTCTGCCTTACCTTCAAGAATGATTTTTGAGCCTGGTTTTGGCGATTTGCTAGCTCGCACATGCGCAAGCACACGGTGCTCGTCGAGTACACGCTCAACCAACACTTCAAGCTTACCACCTGACTCTTTTTGCCCAAACATACGCGCAGGGATCACTTTGGTGTTATTAAAAACCAATAGGTCATTTTCATTAACAAGCGATAAAATATCGCTAAATACTTTGTGCTCTACTTGACCGGATGGGCCATCAAGCGTGAGTAAACGACTGCTTGTACGGTCCGCTTTCGGAAAACGAGCAATTAATTCATCTGGAAGGTCAAAGCTAAAGTCGGCCACGCGCATAGAGTGTATCTCTTATAAATAAAAACGCGCCAAGTTTACTCTGATACGCTCACTACCTCAAGCAAACCCAAGCGCATATTGACCTAGGGTAAAAGTCGTGCAATTTTAACAGGCTTATTAGCCATTTTAGGTAAAGTTTGCTTGTAGATTAGACAAAATGTCATTATTCTAACTTATTCATTAAACATGGGTTAAGTTAAGAGGTAGTAGCGCCATGGCAAAGCAGTTGAAACTGCTAATTTTAAACGCTAGCGTTGCAGAACGTGAGACAATTAAGTCAACACTCAATAAACTTAACGTCTTTTCGTTTATTGAAGTAAATGACTCTCAAGACGCGTTAAAAATCCTCAAAACTCACCCTGTGGATATTATAATTACAGGTCTTGAAGTCGGAAAAATAGACGGTTGGCGCTTCTCTCGCATGATCCGCTCTGGGCTATTAAAAACACCGAAAAATACCCCCATTTTACTTACGCCGCCGATTTATTGTGAGCGTATTGCTGAGACCACAGCTCGCAGTTACGGTATTGATGCTGTATTACCATTTGAACGCCAAGATATGCTGCCACAAGTGTTAGCGAATGTGCTTTCAACTCATTTAGAAAAAAGTAGTCGGCTTAATTTATTACTTCTCGAAACTGATAACAGCAAAGCGCACAGCATTACTGAGCAACTTAAATTGAGCTTTGCAGTGACGCATACAACGTCGACAAAAACAGCACTTGCTACTTACTTACAGCAAAAGTTTGCAATTGTGTTGATTGATGCAACTCAGTCTCAGTCTGATCCTGCTGGCACGTTAATTAGTGAAATTTTGCAGCATAATCCAAAACAGGCGATCGTCACCATCATTGATAACAATGATGCGGATTACGCGGAGCAGTTGTTACTTTCTGGCGTTACTGATTTTATTCGTGCGCCTTATGATCAGTCTTTATTGAGTAAAGTGTGTGATCATGCAGCGCGACGTGAAGACTTTATGGTGAGTTATGCTGAGTTTGCTCAAAAAGTGGAGCAATTAAGTCAAAGCCAAAGCCGTTATAAAGAACTGTTTTCAGCTCACCAACGTATTTTGCTTCACCTTAATACTGTTGTGCTTGAGTTTGATCAACAAGGCCATATTCGCTTTATAAACCCGGCATGGGAAAGCCTGACTGGCTACGGTATAAAATCAAGTTTAGCGAAGTCGCTTGCTGACTTTTGCCTACCTGAGTGCCAACACAAATTACAAGATACAGTGCAAAGCATTTTGCATGGCGGCGCACAACAGCAGCAAGTTGAAATACAACTTAAGCATAAAAATGGCAATGCTATTTGGGTTGAGTGCCGTATGCAACTGATCAAAAATAGCCGCAACTCAGCCACCATCACGGCGACGATAGATAATATTCATGAACGCAAACAAGCTGAGTTACAATTACGCCACTTAGCCCTACATGATACATTAACTGAGCTGCATAACCGTTACTACTTTGACCAGCAATTACAACGTATTTGCCAAGCTAAATATACCAATAACGATGTAGAGCACGCACTGATATACATCGACCTAGATCACTTTAAAATCATCAATGACAGTAAAGGTCATCAGCAAGGTGATATTGTTTTAAAAGAAGTGGCTCAGTTATTTACAGCCAATATTAGCGAAGAGCACTTAGTGTGCCGTATTGGCGGTGATGAATTTGCAGTTATATTGAAAAATACGACCCTGCTCGATGCTCACTTAGTCGCAGAAAGTATTTGTATGGCGATTGAAAAGCATCAATTCCATTCTGAAGGACATGTTTACTCAATTAGCTGTTCAATTGGTCTGACGCAGATTACTGCACAAAACAACGACCCAAGCGAGTGCCTTAAACAAGCTGATATTGCGCTTTATGTAGCAAAAAGCCTAGGCCGAAATTTAGTGCATTGCTACTCAAAAGAAGACAGCAGCCATAATAACTTGCAAGCGGGTTTAGAGTGGGGACATAGTATTCGCCAAGCACTGCAGCATGATTCAATTGAGCTTCATTATCAGCCAATATGGGACTTTAAACGTAGCCATGTAGCCTATTTTGAGACCTTATTACGTTTAAAGCTGAATGATGAACTGGTTTACCCTAATCAATTCATTCCAGCATTAGAGCTACTTAATGATACGTATTTGATGGATCAGTGCGTTATTAAAAATGCAATTAAAAGTGTTGCCGAGTACCCTGAGCTGAATCAAATCGCCATTAACTTATCGGCGCAATCATTTTTAGATGAGCGCTTATTACCACATATCGAATCAAGCTTAGCAGAATACAACGTTGAGCCAACGCGTATTATTTTTGAGATCACTGAATCAGCCAGTATTAATAATCTAGCCGCAACCAGAGCAATGATAGAACGCCTTAATAGTTTAGGCTGTCATTTCTCTATTGATGATTTTGGTACAGGTTTTAGTACCTTTAACTACCTTAAACAACTACCCGCACAGCATGTTAAGATTGATGGATCATTTGTACGTGACATGCTCAACGACCCCATCGATTTAGCGTTAGTGAAAGCAATTAATGATATTAGCCGCTCTCTAGATAAGCGCTCAGTTGCTGAATATGTTGAAAATAAAGAAATATTTTTAGCACTAAAAGAAATAGGCATCGATTACGGGCAAGGTTACTTTATTGCCCGTCCAGTACCTGTTGAAAAAATTAATAGCGAGCTTGAAAGAATATCTACGGATAAACTTTTTAGCTAACAACTAGCTAGCAAACGCGCACCTAAAATTGATACATTTTTAAACAATTTTATTGGTTTTTTAACTTTCATCCTGATAATACTCATCTAT
Organism: Pseudoalteromonas sp. L1; assembly: GCF_021728095.1. Lineage (NCBI taxonomy): Bacteria > Pseudomonadati > Pseudomonadota > Gammaproteobacteria > Alteromonadales > Pseudoalteromonadaceae > Pseudoalteromonas > Pseudoalteromonas sp. L1. The sequence continues at coordinate 292,885 of NZ_JAKKCT010000004.1, forward strand.
AATTAATTCACACCAACACAAAATGTCACGCTTTTATGGTGATACAACCCAAAAAACATGACATTAATTATTAGATTATACATACTGAAAATAACTTAACATCGTTAAGTTCATGTATTATCGGTATAAAGGAGAAAGTGATGACACAATTAATCGTTTTGTTGCTGATCATTAACCTAGGGATAGCTTATCAATGTTACCGTAATGCAACTTTTAAGGGGTACCCAGTTAAAGTATTCACAAGCTTAGGGCTAGTGCCCTACTTTAATCTGGTTGTATGGGTTTACTTACTCTTCTTACCTAACTTAAAACCTTTTACAATGGATGAAAAGCAGCCACTATAGGCTGCTTTTTGTTAGTAAGGTTTTTACCACTTTAAAACTCATACTGAGTTGCGCGATTAAGTAAGGCATCTGCTTTAATATCACCCACCACACATTTTTTAATGTCTGATTTTTTAAACACTTTAATTTGTTCGCCCTTATTTTCGCTAATACCACGAATAATAAAACTAACATGTTCATCATTCGGCAGGGTTCTTAATCCACTACCGTAATCACATAAAGTCAGTGACAAGCTTTTATCCACCCGCTGTGTAAGCTCTGCCAACTGCTGTTTTTGCTCTGTAATACGTGCTTGTTTTTTTTCCGCTAACTCTTTACGCATTGCTTGTTGCTGTAAAGACAACTTTTGCTGCTGTTTTTCCAGCTCCTTAATTGATGCTTGCAGCTCTTTTTTGCGCTGTTCAAGCTCTTGTTCTTTGGCATCTTTATCGTGGCGGCGATCAAACTCAAGGTCACGTTTTTCACGCTCAAGATCACGAATTTCTCGACTAACATCACGCTCTTGCTCTGCAACTTCGCGCACACGCTCTGCGCTTTCACGCATCACCTCCATCGCGTGTTGATAGGCTTCTTGCGTTTTAACAACAACGGCATCGCTAATAACTTGTACATGTTCACCTAATACTTCAATTTCGCTGATCTCTTCAAAGTCAATGTCAGGCAGCGGCGGAAGTGGTGCATCGGGCACGGATGCGAATACACTTGACCAGCGAGAATGGCTTCGCACGTCAAAGCTAAATACCACACCTTGGTGCTGTAAATAACTTGCTGAGACATTTCTGACTTTGTTATCTGTATCCTGCTTTAGAGCCGCTGTTAGGATTTTTTCCATGATCCCGACTTCACGCTGGATTCGATCTAACTCTTCAGTACTTTGGGCAGACACAGGGTTGACTGCTATACCACATAACAATAGCACTGCGCTGGTTATCATGTTCTTTGACATTTTAATACTCCACATTGTTGGCAACGGTTGGCAATGGCCTGCCGTCCACTTGCTCTGCTAAATCATTCAACTGCATACGCAAATATGCTTGGTCTTGAGCACGCTGCGTTTTGATATACGCAAGCACGCTGGCAATATCTTCTTGGCGCTCTATTCGCCCTGTTTTGATTGCTTCTTTGGCTAGTTGATACATATGTTGCTGCTGTACTTGGTTTTGCGCCGTTAAAATATTTTGTAACTGATCAATTTGCTTTTGCTGCGACTCTAACAAATTCGTTTGCTTTGCCACTTGTTCAAGTAACTGCTGATTTCCTTGTTGCGGATTGCTCATAAATAGCCAAGCACATAATGCAATTGAGGCAGCCATCGCCCACATCCCTGAACCAAAAAACAGATGCGATTTTTGTACTTTTGGCATGCTTGATTCTCTGTCCCAGTGAGGAACGGGTACTGTTTCATACTCTTGGCTTTGCTGTTGCCACTTACTTGCATTGTTCATCATTAATGCATACTCAGCATTGGCTTGTAACAATTCAATTTGTTCGTCTGTCAGGTTTTCACCTTCTAACCATGCGGTAAATAATGAATCTAAATTAGCCATCTACGGCCTCCAAATGCACTTTTAACTTGCCCAATGCACTGTATAGTCTTGATTTAGCGGTATTGGTCGAAATACCTAATTGCTCAGCTATCTCTTCGAATGTACAGTGCTGAAAAAATTTTAACTCCACAACCAAACGTTGCTCCCAGGGTAAATTGTTCATCATCTCTTTGAGTTCATGATGCTGCTGGTATTGCAATTGATTAGTCTCTAATTCGCTATGCTCACAACTTTCTTCTGGCACACCATCCAAGCTTTGATGCAGTTTACGACGGCGATAATATTCAACACTACGCCTGTGCACGATTTGATAAAGCCAAGTATTGAAACTCGATTCACCACGAAAGCTCGGTAAACTCTTGTACACAGAAATAAATACTTCTTGCATCAAGTCCATTGCATCATCAGGATGGCTTAACATCCGTAAGCAATAGTTATATACCTGTGTTTCGTGTTGTTTGACTAATTTCAACCACGCTCGTTTATTGCCCTGTTGCGCCTTGGCAATTAATGTTTCAAGTGATTGAAAAAACACACTAGCCTCGTCATCTGATCTGCCTTTAATGGTTTTGTTATTATGTTAGTCGAGGGAAGGAAAAAAATAGTTTGTTTAAATAATAAAAAACCCCAAATTTTTATTTGGGGTTCTTTATTTGGGGTTCTTTATTATTCGTTACATTGACCGTCTAAGCTACATTGCTTATTAAGAAATAACTCCAACTGTTGACTAAATAGTCTGAAGTCCCTAATACGCCCAGTGGTTTTTCGCCACACAATACCTATGTCACGATAGGCATCAGCTTGTGAAGGTGTTGCGACCATCTCTTTCTTATCTAAAATGCCCGCATTGATCGCCATTTGTGGTAAGAAGGTAACACCAAGTTGATGCTCTACCATACTAAGTAAAGTGTGTAAGCTTGCTGCCTCAAACGGGTTAATACAGCTTGAGCGATTTAGATGGCAAGCACTTAATGCATGGCCTGTCATACAATGCTCACGTTCTAATAAAAAGACACTGGCATCGGGTAGTAAATTAAAATCTTCAACACCATTAGCTGGCGTGTAATCTTTATGGTGCACTAAGCTGAAGTGATCTTTGGCAAGCACTTGGGTGTGAAATTTTTCAGTATCGTACGGCAATGCGAGCAGTGCCATATCAATTTGCCCATGCTCTAACTTATCAAGTAATTTATCGCTGGTATCCTCAACCAAAATTAACTCTAACTCGGTAAAGGTTTGCTTGCAGAAATGATACAAAGGCGCTGCAATAAAACTGGCAATGGTAGGAATAACCCCTAATGTCAACGTGCCACTTAAGGGGGTGAGGAAGCTTTTCGTTAGCTCTTTTAAACTTAAAGTATCATCAATGATTTTACGTGCTTTCTCGACGACCTCTTCACCGATTGCCGTGAACATTAAGCTGCGATTTTCTCGCTCAATCAACTGACAACCCAGAGTTTCCTCTAGATTTTGAATAGCACTACTTAATGTAGATTGGCCAATAAAACACGCGCTCGCAGCACGACCAAAATGCTGATATTGATGGACTGCTAGTAAATACTGTAGTTGTTTAATACTTGGTAAGTTATTCATACTCTTTTTTACTACCTGCAAATAAAAAGACCCCAATACCTAGGGCATTGAGATCTTTTCAAGCTAAAAGTCTGTTAGTACTTTTTTATACCCCAAAGGCAGTTCTCAGTACGTAGAAAATAACAATAGCAAGGGCTGCGCCAACTGGCAATGTAATTACCCAAGAAACTACAATGTTTCTTACAACACCCATGTTAAGTGCCGCAATACCACGTGCCATACCAACACCTAATACCGCACCAACCAGCGTTTGTGTCGTCGAGATAGGTAAACCCGTACCTGAAGCGATAACAACTGTAGAAGCAGCAGCTAGTTCAGCAGCAAAACCACGGCTTGGTGTTAAGTGAGTGATACCTTCACCAATTGTTTTAATTACTTTCTTACCCAAAATAGCAAGACCAGCAACGATACCTAAGCCGCCTAACGGTAAAATCCACCATGCGATAGCCGCTTTCTTCGCGATTTCACCGTTGTGCTCCACAATATTAACAACAGCAGCAAGTGGACCAATCGCGTTAGCAACGTCGTTTGAACCATGTGCGAATGCCATACAACATGCTGTTAGTACCATCAGTACTGCGAACACTTTCTCAACGTTGTTGAACTGCATTTTCTTGTCAGCTTTAGGGTCGATTTTAAGACGCGAAATCGCAAACTTACCGATAATACCAACCACGACCGCAATGGCGATTGAAAGCGCATAGCCTTCAACGGCACCTAAGTTAATACCAATATGCTTCAAGCCTTTCTTGATTGTAACAAGTGACATAATGAAGCCCGCAAGACCCATGTATACAGGCACATAACGCTTGGCATTTTTAAGTGGTGCATCGGTATCAAAGATGAGCTTTTGCGCACTCATGAAAATGAGGTAAGCAATAAAGCCTGAAATTGCAGGCGTGACAATCCAACTACCTACAATGCCCATTACCTTATTCCACTGAATTGCTTCGCTACCTACCGCAACAAGCGCAAAGCCTATAATAGCACCGATAATTGAGTGAGTAGTCGATACTGGCCAGCCAAGGAAAGAGGCAATCAATAACCAGCTACCAGCAGCAAATAATGCGGCGATCATACCAAGAATCATAAGCTCAGGTATGTCTGCAAATGGCGCCGCGTCGATAATACCTTTACGAATGGTAGAGGTTACCTCACCACCGGCAAGATAAGCACCTGCGAATTCAAACACCATGGCAATGATGATTGCTTGTTTAATAGTAAGTGCTTTTGAACCTACTGATGTACCCATCGCATTAGCTACATCATTCGCGCCAATACCATAAGCCATGAAGAAACCGACTGCTGCGGCAATTAAAACTAAAAACGTGCCGTAATTTGCAATGATATCCATTGTGTGAAACCTTTAATTTTTCGTATTTGAACTGATTTTAAATTATCGAGCTAACATCAGCTCAAGACGAGAACCTACGCGCTCAGCAATATCAGCTAAGTCGCCAACCCATTCAATGATCTTGTATAAGAACATTGCATCAATAGGGTTAAGTTCATTTTCGACGGCGCGCAATTGACGGCGTATTTTAATTTGCATGTCATCCGTGTCTTGTTCAATTGCGTCCAACTCAACGAGCATTTTTTCAACTAAAGTAACTTCACGACCTTTAAAGCCCGTTTCTAATAGCTCATCTAGCTCATTAATTGCTTTTGATGCCTGTTTAGTTGCATCAACACAGCGAACAACATAAGCAAGGAAATCTTCTTGAATTTCAGCAGGAATAGTCATTTCTCGACCAACGACACGCCCTGCAATATCTTTCGCTTTATTCGCTATTTTGTCTTGTTGAGTAACAAGTTCAAGTAAATCGGTACGCTCGACTGGCATAAATAAGCCACGCGGTAGTTGAAGGCGAATATCACGTTTCATATCATCCGCTTCACGCTCTAAATTACGAATGTTTAGACGGATTTCTTCCGCTTCTTTCCACTCTTCTTTAAAAACGTGATTAAAGAAAGGGATCAAGGCCTTACTTGCTTGATGTACTTTCTTAATGTGATCTTCCATAGGCTTAATAGGAGATTTAGCAAATACCCCTAAAAATGCATTTGTAGGCATAACTGACCCTTTAATAAATTAGTATGCTTTGGCAGGTTCGAATTTTACAGCATTGTGTTCGATTGTGAACGCTTTTTCTGCCTTACATAACCAATAATAGACAAAGCGGCCACTGGGCCGCTCGGTTAAATATTGAAAAGTAGCGGATAATTTACAGCGACTTTTCTATATCCTCTTGAGATGTATGACGAATATCTTTGCCGTTAACAAAATAGATAATGTATTCAGCAATGTTTTGACAACGATCGCCAATACGCTCTAAAGAACGTACAGACCATACTAAATCCATAATTTTTGGGATTGAGCGTGGGTCTTCCATCATATATGTCATAATTTGACGTGTAATAGCTTCATATTCACGGTCAACTTTGGCATCTTCTTTGTGTACTTCAAACGCACATTGCACATCCATACGAGCAAATGCATCAAGTACATCGTGAAGCATTTTTGATACTAGACGACCCATATTTTCAATATTTACTAATAAGTCTTGCTGGTCTTTAGTGAATGAATCTAAAGCAACTTTTGCAATCCGTTCTGCTTCATCACCAATACGCTCTAAATCAGCAATGGTTTTGGCTATGGCAATGACTAAACGTAAATCACTGGCAGCTGGCTGACGACGAGCAATAATACGCGTGCACTCTTCATCAATGTTCACTTCCATCGCATTAACTTTATAGTCATTTTCACGCACTTTTTGCGCAAGTTCTGCATCACCATTGCTTACTGCATCTAATGCGCTATTTAGTTGCTGCTCAACTAGACCACCCATGTTTAAAACATGGTTGCGCACATTCTCAAGCTCTTGATTAAAGCGACCTGAAATGTGTTTATTAATGTTATGTTCCATTGTCTACCTCTATAAATTCGTTGACGTTCACTAAGCTAGGCAGTTGCTAGCCGTAACGGCCAGTGATGTAGTCTTCAGTTTTCTTCTTAGTTGGCGTCGTGAATAACGTGTTGGTATCTGAATACTCAATCAGCTCACCCATGTACATAAACGCTGTCTGATCAGATACACGTGCAGCTTGTTGCATGTTATGAGTAACAATAACAACGGTAAACTTGCTCTTTAAATCATTAATTAGCTCTTCGATCACTAACGTCGAAATTGGATCAAGTGCTGACGTTGGCTCATCCAGAAGAAGTACTTCAGGTTCAATAGCGATTGAGCGAGCAATAACTAGACGTTGTTGCTGACCACCAGACAAACCAAATGCACTATCGTGTAAGCGGTCTTTCACTTCGTCCCACAACGCTGCACCGCGCAAAGACTGTTCAACCACTTCGTCTAATTTACGCTTTTCTTTGATACCTTGTAAGCGTAGGCCATAAACAACATTTTCGTAGATTGATTTTGGAAATGGATTCGGACGTTGGAAAACCATTCCGACATTTCTACGAAGCGCTGCAACATCGACGTTTTTGTCATAGATATTATGGCCTTGAAGCAAAATTTCGCCTTCGATACGACAGCTATCAACCAAATCATTCATTCGATTGATACAACGTAAAAGTGTTGATTTACCACAACCTGATGGCCCAATAAACGCGGTTACTTGACCTTTCGGAATATTCATATTTACGCCACTTAGCGCTTGCTTATCACCGTAGTATAGATCTAAGTTTTTAATCTCTAATGCTTTTTGTTCAGCCGTTAGATTATCTAAATCGAGTTTTGCCGCGCTTTTTGCTTGGTTTACCTGTGGTGCAACTGTAATCATTTCTGTCTACCTATAAAAATTCTGTATTAATGCTCAAGAGCTCTAAACTTTTCGCGTAAATGGTTACGAATACCAATCGCAGTGATATTCAGGGCGATAATTACTGATACCAGTAAGAATGCCGTCGCATATACCAGCGGACGTGCCGCTTCTACGTTAGGGCTTTGGAAACCAACATCATAAATGTGGAAACCTAAGTGCATAAATTTTCTATCTAAATGTACATATGGGAAGTTACCGTCAAGTGGTAATGTTGGTGCCATCTTCACAACACCTACCAGCATGAGTGGTGCTACTTCGCCGGCCGCACGTGCAACCGCTAGGATTAAACCTGTCATAATCGCAGGGCTTGCCATTGGAATGATGATACGCCAAAGCGTCTCTGCTTTAGTTGCGCCAAGAGCCAATGAGCCATGTCGTACTGTACTAGGAATACGTGATAAACCTTCTTCTGTTGAGACAATAACAACAGGTAACGTTAAAATCGCTAAGGTTAATGCAGACCAAATTACACCCGGTGTACCAAATACAGGGCTTGGCGATGATTCTGGGTAAAATAGTTGGTCAATACTGCCACCTAACATGTATACGAAGAAGCCTAGACCAAATACACCGTAAACAATTGATGGTACACCCGCAAGGTTGATTACCGCGATACGGATCATCTTAGTTACTGCATTTTTCGCAGCGTATTCGTGTAAATAAATTGCAGCAACAACGCCAAATGGTGTCACAATAACAGCCATTAATAGTACCATAAAAACAGTACCGAAAATGGCAGGGAATACCCCCCCTTCCGTGTTCGCTTCACGTGGGTCATCTGATACAAACTTACCTAGTTGCGCAAAGTAATGACCAAGCTTAGCAAAGAAACCCATGTCATTCGGGAACCATACATCAAGCACCTGATAAAGAGGTAAAGTCACCACTTCACCACGCATGTCTTTAACTGTAACCTGATCACGTTTTGCTTCTTTACGTAGTGCAAATAATTGCTTTTCAAGTTCTGAATACTCAGCACGAAGTTCAGCACGTGCTTGTGCAAGCTCAGCGACACGCTCATCGGTAAGTTCATTATCAAGCTGGTATGCTTTTTCTTTTAAACGTAAACGCTCAAGTTCATAGTTAATGTGACCAATGTCGCCATTTTGTAGATCCAGTGCTTGGTCATTTAACTCAACTGCACGCTCCACAAGCTCATAAAGTACTTCAACTTTATTTTCAGTAATCACTTCACCATCTTTAAAAACCTGCTCGACATAACCGTAAAAATTACCATTTTTACTGCGTTCAAATACCGCTAATGCAGCAGGTGCAGTACGCGATTGAATATCCGTTTCCAATACCCAACGGAAATCCAGATCAACGTACTCACGGTTACCGGTTTTAATTAATAATCGCTCTAACTCGTCTTTTTCGTAATGAGATAAATCAACGCCCGTCGCTTCAATACGAGATTTTGGAACAAGTTCACGGTCATAAATTTCACCAATTACCGTTTGCTTGGCTACAGAACCCTGTAACTCAAGCTGCACAACTTCTGATGGCCAGAAAAAGCTTAAACCTTTCCAAGCAATCATGGCTAATAAGCCAAGAACCGAGATTAAACTGATGCTAACCGCACCGCCGGTCATCCAAATCCAAGGAGAACCAGACTTAAACCACTGCTTTACCATGTCGTGTCTCTCCACCTACATTGAACTATATTTATCACGCAGTTGCTGACGTACAAACTCAGCCACTGTGTTGAAAATAAATGTGAATATGAATAATACAAACGCTGCTAAGAATAGAATTCGATAGTGCGAACTACCTACCTCAGATTCTGGCATTTCTACTGCTATGTTCGCTGCAAGGGTTCTCATCCCTTGGAAAATACTCCAATCCATAATTGGTGTATTACCTGTAGCCATCAGTACAATCATGGTCTCGCCTACCGCCCGACCAAGTCCCATCATCACCGCCGAGAAAATACCAGGGCTGGCTGTCAATAACACAACACGAACAAGGGTTTGCCATTGCGTAGCTCCAAGCGCTAAAGAGCCATTTGATAAGTGCTTAGGCACACTGAATACGGCATCTTCAGCAATAGAGAAAATAGTCGGAATGACAGCAAAGCCCATTGCGATCCCCACAACAAGTGAATTTCGTTGGTCGAATGTCATGCCTAATTCGTTAGTCAGAAATTGACGCACATTACCATCAAACATCCAAAGTTCAATTGTGCCGCTCATAGCAAATGATAACCAGCCAATGAATAACACGACTGGAATCAATAGAATAGAGTGTGAACCTTCTGGAATGCGATGACGAATTGAGTTCGGTAACTTATTCCAACCAAAAGCAGTTAATAAAATCCCTAATGGTAAAAGAATTAATAAACCGATAATCGCTGGTAAGTGCTCTTCAATTAATGGTGCCAACCAAAGACCAGCTAAGAAACCAAGAATTACCGTTGGTAGTGCTTCCATGATTTCAACCGTCGGCTTAACCACTTTACGTAGTTCGCTCGACATAAAGTAGGCTGTATAAATTGCCGCAGAAAGTGCAATTGGCACGGCAAATAGCATGGCATATAACGCTGCCTTAATCGTACCAAATGAAATGGGTACCAATGAAAACTTAGATTCAAAATCATCACTGGCAGAGGTTGATTGCCAGATATAACCTGGCTCTGGGTAGCCTTCGTACCATACTTCTTGCCATAGTGCAGACCAAGTCACCTCAGGGTGTTCATTGTGGATTTCTACAACTTTTAATGCATCATCCGCTAAAATAAGCGCAGCATTTGAGCGTGGTGCAATTGCAAAGTTTTGAATTGGGCCGTCACTTACTTTACCTTGCCACAGTTTTGCATCACTTGTGGTGTAATAAATACCTAACTCACCGTTAGCACCTGCGGTGAAGAAAGTACGACGATAAAATTCAGTAAAAATATTTAACTTAGACTGTTTACTGGTTTCAAAAGCACGAATCTTTTTAAATTCACGGCCATCTTCTGTATTTACTTCAAACCACTGTGAGACTTCGCCATTATCATTAGCAAGCATTAACGAGTTAGCACCAGCTAATAGCTGAGTTGAAACAAGATTTGCGTTCTCTTCATTTGCAGCAAGCAATTGGATTTGCTCAACCTCTGAAGGGTAACGCGTATCGTAAACATAAATTTGATTTGCAGAGCGAACGAATGTACGCGTTGTATCTGGCGAAATTAATAGCTCATCAACACGTCCTTCAATATCAAGCTCAGTACGCTCAACAACCCACTCAACTTCGCCTGTGAACATATTTTCTTCACCCACAAAGCTGCTAAATAAAACGCGCTTGTCAGCCGTTAAAGCAACAACCGCAGTTTTATCTTCATAGTGGCTAAATGCAAATTTAGTAATCGCCGCACCCTGCTCATCAACCTCAAGGGCAATGTCACCTAAAGGATAATCTAAACGCGGTGTTAACTGGCGCTGATTATTCGGAAACGTGACTAAAAACTTTGGCGCTACGACAACCACAGAGCCATTTTCAAGACCATAAGCGTATTGACCTTGAAACGGTGCTGAGCTTGCAAAACTGCTCACATCGCTTGGTAATTCTGTATTAAGAGTGGTGATCTTCTTACCAAAGTGGTCTTTTTCAATATTGTAAAAGTCCACATTACCTGTTTCACCTAGTAAGAAAGCAACTTCGGTTTGCTCCTCCATGCCCAACCCTACAACTTGAGACGCATTCGTTAGCTTCACACTGTTACGTGTTTCCACTTTTGCTGACTCAAAAATAGGCTGAACAACATAAAGAAGGTAAAAGAAAATAAGTAACAGTGCTATCAGCACCATTACACCACCTGCGGAAATACCCCATTTGGCAAACCTGTCTTTAAATAGACGGCTTCTATCCGTATGAAAGGTCGGTTTACTCGGATTGGAAGTCATCAAAACACCCTTAAATCTTAACGTTGGGCGGATTATATTTCACCAAGATGACAGTATTGTTACAAACGTCATAATTGAGTGTAATAAACGACTTTATTTGGGGAGTTAACATCTTTTTAAAGTATGGCTTAAATCGTGCCATAAGAAAGTTCAATGTCTTTGACTAAGATTTTGTTATAACTAATCTTTTATAACTATATGAAAAAAATTGGACAAATACTCAAACAGCATCAATACTCAATATGACTTATTTTTCAATAATAAGAATCATTTTAACCAAAGCCTCCCTCCTTTTTCATTTTTTTCAGAGGCATTTTATAGAGATTTAAGCATGAAGCAGTTAGTAATCACCATACTTGGTCCCGATAAACCGGGGCTCGTTGAAGATATTTCGGCCACAATTTTAAGCCATCACGGCAATTGGCTATCGAGTAATTTAAGTCATTTAGCAGGTCACTTTGCAGGCATTATCGAAGCTGCTGTACCAGAGGAGCATTTACAAGAACTACAAGATGCTTTGCACGGTCTACCTCATTTAGAAGTGCGAATCGAGCGTGGTTCAGATATTCTTCCAGAGGTCTCAACGGAGCAAATTAATTTTGTAATAACAGGCAACGATAGACCTGGAATCGTACAAGAGCTCGCCAGTGTAATACGCCATAAAGGTGCAAACATTACACATCTGAACTCAAAACAGCAGAGCGCACCGAACTGGGGAGTCCCTATTTTTAGTGCTGTTGCAACGGTCGCCTTGCCTGTAGGCATGAACAAAGATGAAGTAATAACAGCGCTTGAGTCAATTACCACTGACTTGATTGTTGATATTGAGGATGCTTAAACCAAGTACCACTTCTACAACTTAAGCTAGATTAAGCGTGTCACAAAACTGACACGCTTGTCATACTTGTGTCATCTGTATCCTCTATCTTTTATTTAATAATAGATATTTGAGAAATCAGATGAATGCCACCCCTTCCTCATCACCAGCAATGAGTTATTTCGCCAAAGAACTGAGCTGGCTATCTTTTAATGAGCGCGTGCTACAAGAAGCAAAAGATAAATCCAACCCAATTATTGAACGCATGCGCTTTTTAGGCATTTATTCAAATAACATGGATGAGTTTTTCAGAGTACGTGTTGCGGATGTGAAACGGCGAATTTTACTTAATAAAATTCCTGATGCGAACTTTGAAGAAGATGAGATTTTACTTCATCAGATCCAAAGCAAAGTGCTACAGCTTGGCAAAAAATTTAATCAGATTCATAAAGATATTTTAAATGATTTAAATGAGCACAATATTCACGTAGAACTCCCTGAAAAACTATCTGAATTTCACGTAACCTGGCTTAAAAAGTTTTTTCACGACAATGTGCTGCAATATATATTGCCGATTTTACTCTCTGAAAAGAAAGACTACTCAGATCAAATAAACGACACCATGACCTATTTGTTTGTCGAAATGACGAATCAAAAAAGTCATTACGCGATGCTAGAAGTTCCCACAGATCGCGTGTCTCGCTTTGTTATTTTGCCACCCGAAAAAACACGCCGTCACAAAACCATTGTGATGCTAGATGACATCATCGCTTATTTCATTCGCGATGTGTTTAGCAGCTTTTTTAGTTTTGATGATATTCAATGCTACGCCATAAAACTCACCCGCGATGCTGAATACAACTTAGATGATGAGCTTGAAGAAGGTTTACTCGACAAAATGTCGAAAGGCCTGAAACAGCGAATTTCTGCCGAGCCTGTGCGCCTCGTTTATGACGAAAGTATGCCTGATGACATGCTTAAAGTGATGAAAAAGCGCCTTAATATAAGTCAACATGATGCATTGATCCCAGGGGGTCGATATCGTAACTTCCGTGATTTTATCGCCTTTCCTAATGTGGGCCGTCAGTATTTAGAAAACAAGCCCCTGCCCGCATTACAAAGCACTGCTTTTACTAATCACTCGAGTGTGTTTGATGCCATCTCAGAACAAGATATTTTACTTTATTACCCCTATCACACCTTTAATCATTTACTTGAGTTTGTGCGCCAAGCAGCTTTTGACCCTGATGTCACACAGATTAAGGTCAACATTTATCGTGTAGCCAGCCAGTCTCGCCTTGTTTCTACGCTAATAAATGCAGCAAAAAACGGTAAACACGTCACGGTAATGGTAGAGCTCAAAGCGCGCTTTGATGAACAAAATAATATCGAATGGGCGAAAACGCTCAGTAATGCAGGTATTAAAGTTATCTTTGGTATCCCTGCTTTAAAAGTACACAGTAAATTATGCGTCATTCATCGCAAAGAAAAGCATAACATCGTTAAATACGCGCACATTGGTACGGGTAACTTCCATGAAAAAACCGCAAAAATTTATACCGACTTTAGTTTGTTTACTAAGCATGAGGGCATAACGGAAGAATCTGACAGCGTATTTAGGTTTATTGAAAGTAGTTACAAACCATTCCAATTCGATCACTTGATGATTTCACCTGTCAATGCCAGAGAAACAATCACCTCATTGATCAATAAAGAAATAACTCATGCTGAGCAGGGTAAAACGGGTCGAATTACATTAAAAATCAATAACCTTGTCGATAAAGAACTCGTTGATCATCTTTATTTCGCCGCAAGGCGTGGGGTAAAGATACGCATTATTGTACGTGGCATGTGCTCTTTAGTTCCGTCATCACTTAGTGGCAATGATAATATTCGTATTATCAGTATTGTAGACCGCTTCTTAGAGCATCCCCGGGTAATGGTGTTTCACAATAATGGCAAGGAGAAAGTCTATATTTCCTCAGCCGATTGGATGACCCGAAACCTCGACCACCGTGTTGAAGTGGCCACACCAATATATGATGCAAAATTAAAGCAGCTCATTATTGATATTCTTGAGCTACAGTTTAAAGATAGAACTAAAGCGCGCATAATCGATAGCGAACAAAAAAACAGCTATGTGCGCCGTGGCAATCGTAAGAAAATACGTTCGCAAATAGCTATTTATGACCACCTCAAAAAATGGGAAAGTAACTATAATAATGAATGATTATTCCTCTATTGCTGCCGTTGACTTAGGCTCAAACAGTTTTCATTTAGTGGTGGCAAGAGAGGTTGATGGCTCTTTGCAAATCTTACATAAAGAAAAGCAACGTGTTTATTTAGCTGATGGTTTAGATGATAAAAATCACTTAAGCCAAGCAGCTATTGAACGTGCACTGGCCATTCTTAATCAATTCGCCACTACCTTACAGGACTTCCCCCTTGAGAATGTCAAAGTAGCCGCCACTTACACATTACGCCGTGCTAAAAATATTCATTCGTTCCTAACCCAAGCGAGTAAAGTGTTTCCATATCCAATCGAAGTAATATCAGGGCAAGAAGAAGCGCGTTTAATTTATCAAGGTGTTGCTCATTACATCCATCACGATGATAACCGCTTAGTCATTGATATCGGTGGCGGCAGTACCGAACTCATCATTGGCAAACACTTTAAGCACACATTACTGGCGAGTCGAAATATGGGCTGTGTCAGCTATACCAAGCAGTTTTTTGCAGATGGGCAAATTACCGCTAAGCGCTTTGCCAAAGCTGAGGTTCGTGCTGAACAAGAACTCGAAGTGATATTTGCAAACTACTTATCGGCAGGCTGGCAGTCCGTGGTGGGTACATCGGGCACGATTAAATCTATCCTTGCCATGATTAATGCCAATAATACCGAGCAAGAGCTAATTACATTAGAACGATTATTAGAGCTAAAAACTCAGTTCATTGCTGCTAAACAAATACCCGCACTACACATTGAAGGTCTCACAGCTGAGCGACAAGTCAGTATTTGTGGTGGTTTAGCTATTTTAATTGCCATATTCAGGCTATTTAAGATAAAAACGATGCAATACAGCGACTTTTCACTTCGTGAAGGCTTGCTTCATGAAATGCAGCAAAAGCTCGCCCATAGAGATATTCGCACGAATACCATAGCGAACCTATCTGAGCGCAACGCCATAGATAAAGAACACGCTATTCGCGTATCGACAACCGCAAAGTGGCTGTTAGAACAAGTCAAAGAAGCTTGGCAACTTACCGACCCTGACTACATAAATCTACTGGATTGGGCTGCGCAATTACATGAAATTGGCTTAGGGGTTAATTCGTCGGGATTACATAAACACAGTGCATATATCGTAGCGAATAGCCAATTACCTGGCTTTACGCAGCAACAACAAATTCTACTAAGTTGTATGATCCGCTTTTACCGTAAAAAAATTCGTTTGGACGAGTTCCCTACACTGCATACCATGCAGCATTATGAAATATTACGGCTCATTGTGATTTTGCGCTTAGCAGTACTACTGAATCAAAAACGCACAACCGATCAAGGTTTTAAACTTGAAATCACAGCCAAGCAAAATAGTATGTTCTTAAAATTTAATACTAACTGGCTTAAAGAACATACCTTGCTTTTGGCTGACTTACAGCAAGAGCAAAAATACCTCAAAAAGGTCGGCTTTTTACTCGATTTTCATTAAGCAGATTAATAGGTTAATCGATTACATATCCATATGACGGTTAGAGCTTTGCATCATTTGCTTTAAACCTTGTTGCTCTAACTCAAGTAAACGCTCAAGCTTCTCAATCGTTTCAGGGGTCTCGGCACGAGATACTAAATATTCATATAGATCAGTAACCTTCTGGTGTTGTGAGGTTAAATAGACTTGAATAGCTTTCTCATCTATTTGCTGATCAGTACTGATGTCTTTAAAAGTAATAAGCTCAGGATTTTCAGCAAAATACTCATAGCAATACGTATCTAGGGTATTAATTTCAGTAATCGCTTTAAAGCCAACGAGATCTTCTGCTAGTTTTTTCTCATATTGCAGATAATAATCCACCAGCATTTGATTATGCTCGTCTAATAAATCTTTAACACTGTGAAAATTCGCAGCCATCTGAGTGTGAAACATCACAGTCCAATCATAAACTTGTTGTATTGTTTTAACTTGCATGTGCATTCCTTACTAAAATCAATTTAATAAGACTGTGCATAAATCACACCAGCAAAAAACTCAATTAATATCAAAACCTTAAATATAAAGGTATGTAACTTATAGTAAGAAGAGCGTACAAGTTACACACCCACTGTAAAATTTATAGGTGTCGTTTACGCCATATAAAATAAAGCGCAGGCAAGACTAAAAGCGTTAACACAACAGCACTTAGCATACCACCGACCATAGGCGCTGCTATTCGGCTCATCACCTCGCTACCCGTTCCTGTACCATAAAGTACTGGCAGTAAACCTATGATAATGGTTGCCACTGTCATCATCACTGGCCTAACCCGAAGGCCAGCACCATTAATAATTGCTTGGCGCAGCTCTGTAACCGTAAACTGTGCTGATTGCGCTTTGGCATCTTGATAAGCTTGGTTGAGATAAACCAGCATGATTACGCCAATTTCAACGGCAACCCCCGCAAGCGCAATAAAGCCGACTCCAACGGCAACAGAGAAGTTAAAACCTTCAAGGTACATCAGCCAAATACCGCCTATCATCGCAAGCGGTAAGGTCAGCATGATCATTGCCACCTCAATAAAACTTCTAAAGTTGAGGTATAACAGCACCACAATGATTGCCAAGGTGAGTGGCAATACATAACTGAGTTTAGCTTTTGCGCGCTCCATATATTCGTATTGCCCCGCCCAAGTAATTGAGTAACCAGCAGGTAGCTCGAGTTGCTCATGCAGCGCTTGTTGCGCACGCCCAACGTAACTGCCGATATCACTGCCTTCAATATCAATTAAGCTCCAGCCATTGATACGCGCATTTTCACTTTTAATACCCGGCGGGCCATCTTCGATAAAGACATGGGCTACGTCGGCCAATGCGATACGCTGTCCGTTTGGCGTCACAATCGGTAACAACTTAAGCTCTTCAGGCGAGTCGCGATAATCTTGCGGATAACGCAAGTTAACTGGATAACGCTCTTGCCCTTCAACGGTTTCAGTCACATTCATACCACCAATAGCAGTGGCAACAACCTGTTGCACATCAGCAATGTTCAAACCGTATCGCGCTGCCTTTTCACGGTTGATATCAACTTTGATGTAACGACCACCAGCAACACGCTCTGAATAAACCGAAGCCGTACCCGGTAAATCTTTTAAGATGACTTCAATTTGCTCACCAATTTTTTGAATTTCACTCAGTTTTGGCCCTGCAACTTTGATCCCCACAGGCGTTTTAATCCCAGTGGCAAGCATGTCGATTCGCGTTTTGATTGGCATAACCCACGCATTAGTGAGCCCCGGGAACTTAACCAGATTATCGAGCTCTTTTTTCAGTTTTTCAGTGGTCATACCCTCGCGCCACTGTGATTTTGGCTTTAACTGAATAAAGGTTTCGATCATGGTGAGCGGCGCGGGATCTGTCGCAGTATCAGCACGACCTACCTTACCAAATACTGATTCAACCTCTGGCACACTGGCAATTAACTTATCGGTCTGCTGTAAGATTTCACGGGCCTTACCAATGGAAATACCTGGGTAAGTCGTTGGCATATACATTAAATCTCCCTCATCAAGGGGAGGAATAAACTCACTACCAATTTTATTAACTGGATAAAAGCCGATAGCAGCCAAAACTAAGGCCAGTACCAGCGTTGTTTTCGGCGCTTTTAACACCGCATTTAACAAGGGTTTATAGGCTGCCACCAATAAGCGATTTACAGGGTTTTTCTGCTCAGAAATAACCTTACCGCGAATAAAGTAGCCCATTAATACCGGCACCAATGTAATCGCTAGACCTGCTGAGGCCGCCATGGCATAAGTTTTTGTGTAAGCCAGTGGCGAGAACATGCGCCCTTCCTGTGCTTCAAGAATAAACACCGGCATAAAGCTGACTGTGATAATTAATAAACTAAAGAATAATGCGGGCCCGACTTCTGCGGCTGAGTCCATCACCACTTGCCAACGGTTTTCGTCGGTCAGTGGGGTTTTCTCCATATGCTTATGCATATTTTCTATCATCACGATAGCACCATCTGTCATGGCACCAATGGCAATCGCTATCCCGCCAAGCGACATGATGTTGGCGTTTATACCTTGCCAATACATCACCACAAAAGCCGTTAAAATACCCATTGGCAGCGTAATAATGGCTACGATCGATGAGCGTATATGGAATAAAAACACCACACACACTAAGGCCACGACGATTAATTCTTCAATTAACTTTGAGCTTAAGTTATCAAGTGCTTGGGTAATTAGGTTTGAACGGTCGTACACAGGGATGATTTCAACGCCCTCTGGCAGGCCTTTTTTAAGCGACTCTAGTTTTTCTTTTACTAGTTTGATGGTTGCTTCGGCGTTTTCACCAAAGCGCATCACCACCACACCACCAGTTACTTCACCCTCACCGTTAAGCTCGGCAATACCACGGCGCATTTGCGGCCCAAGTTTTATATCAGCCACATCGCGTAATTGCAGTGGCGTACCATTGGCATTAGTACCCAGCGGAATGGCTTCTAAATCAACCACGCTTTTAATATAGCCTGTGCTCGAGACCATGTATTCGGCTTCAGCCATTTCGACCACAGAGGCACCACGCTCTTGGTTACCTTGCTTAATTGCTGTTTGAATTAAACTCAGCGGAATACCATAAGCACGCAATTTATCGGGGTCGACATTCACCTGATACTGCTTAACCATGCCGCCAACAGACGCCACTTCTGATACACCTGGCACCGTTTGCAGCTCAAACTTTAAAAACCAATCTTGCAGGCTTCGTAGCTGGCTAATATCGTGCTTACCGGTTTTATCCACCAGCGCATACAAGTAAATCCAACCCACCCCTGTTGCATCAGGGCCAAGTTCAGGCCTCGCTGAATCAGGTAAGCGAGCACTTACTTGACTCAAATACTCTTGCACTCGACTACGGGCCCAATAAAGGTCAGTGTCTTCGTTAAAAATAACGTATACATAAGAGTCACCAAAAAACGAAAAGCCCCTTACCGTTTCAGCCCCAGGCACCGACAACATCGCTGTGGTGATCGGAAACGTTACTTGGTCTTGCACCACTTGTGGCGCTTGTCCTGGGTAAGAGGTTTTTACAATAACCTGTACATCAGATAAGTCAGGCAAGGCATCAACTGGGGTATTCTTTAAAGAAAAAATCCCAAAGCCTGCCAACATTAAAGACAGCAGTAATACAAAGAAGCGATTACCGACTGACCAACGGATCACGGCTGCTATCATTGCATTTCTCCTTGCATAGGGTGGCTTAGGGTCATGATGTCAAAAATTACAAACTCACTGTCCACCAACTTAAAGGTAAAATGCACTTCATCATCACTTTGTAAACTAGACATATCAATACGCGGCGAAAAATGAAACTCCATGGTTGCAGCCTCGCGGCCCCACTTAGGGATAGCCTCACGACTTATCACAGCGGTTCTGGCTTCGCGGTCAATACTGTTGATCACGCCATTTACCATTGCGCTGTCACTATCCGGTTCTTGCATACGCATAAAGTCAGAACTCTTACTTGATTCTGAGTCTATTAAGAACTGCGCTGAAACCACGACGTTATCGTCTTTCAATAAGCCTGATAAAATTTCGACATCATGATTGTCACTACGACCTAACGTCACGGCAACTGATTTAAAGCGCCCTTCGCCTAAATCAATCACGACACGGTCTTGGCTACCGGTGCGGATCACCGCTTCTTTGGCTATCACTAATTGTGGTTCAGTTGGCTTGGTGGTAATGCTGACTTCAGCGAACATATTCGGTTTTAATAAGCCATCTTGGTTAGCAAAGCGCAAACGCACGCGCAGGGTACGGTTTTTCTCATCAAGAGTTGGATAAATATAATCGACCTTACCCTGCCAGTGTTGTCCTGGTAAGTAATCGAGTGTCATAGTCACTGGCAAGCCTTTATGAATAAGCCCTGCTTGGCGCTCAAAAACTTCAGCTTCAACCCACACTTCTTCTAGATGAGCAATACTCATCATGGTTGTGCCTGGTTTCACATAAAAACCTTCGCGGATATTTAGCTCATCCAGTACACCACTTTGCTTGGCATAAAAGGTAATGTTTTGCCTAACCTTTTGGCTTTGCTCTAATCGCGCAATAAAATCATCAGAAACATTCAGTGAGGCTAAACGTGCTTTTGCCGCACGAATCAGCACCGCGTTGTTACGTTTAAGGGCAAGCAATAGCTCTTCTTGTGCGTTTACTAATTGTGGAGAATATAATGTATAAAGAGGCTCGCCTTGCTTAACTTGGTCACCTGCGGCTTTGACATATAAGGTTTCTATCCAACCTTCAACACGAGGGTGAATATGCACGAGTTGGTCTTGGTCGTATTGCACATAACCAACCGTATCAACGGTAGTTTGCAATGATTTAAAACGCACAGGCGCAGTCCTTACCCCTAAGTTATTAACGACTGCTGGTGAGATTCTCACAGTACCAGGGCTGTCTTCAGCGCTACTTTGCTCCTCATAAACGGGGACCAATTCCATACCCATCGGTGATAACCCCGGTTCATCACGGCGGTAATTGCTGTCCATGGGCGCCACCCAATATAATGGTTTTTTCTCAGCGCTTGGCATTTGTGCATGATCTGGCTCAGCAAACTTATTTACAGCCGTTGCCAATGCTGCACCTACCGCCAAAGCGACAACTAATTTCACTGTGTTATTCATTGCTAGCTCCTTGGCTTTGTGCTGCATTTATGCGGTTATCTTTTGCTGCTGCGTAATAATTGAGGCGAGCGAGGGTTATTTGTTTATCGATTTCGATGTTTAACGCATCAATTTTTGCGTTTAGTTCGCTAATGCGAGCACGCATCACTTCTGAAAAGTCGCCATCATCATTGGTGTATGCATTTAGAGTCGCCTCGGCTTGCTCAGCCATTTGCGGTAATAGCTGTTGCTGATACAGTGCTTTGCGCTGGGCTAGTCGGCTTAATTGGCTAAGCTCCTTGAAGTACTGACCTTGCAACTTTTGTAAGGTAATAAGTTTGCTGGTTTTTACCGCCTCTGCACTGGCAATTGCAGCATTCACTTGTTGATCTTGACGGTTGTCGGTAAATAGCGGTAAATCAACACTAACGCCAATTGAGAATAAGTCAGCGCGAGAGTCCCCCATAAGTGTATCGTCACGATAGCCATAGCCTAGGTTCATACCAAATTGTGGTTTGTAGGCTTCTTTAGCCACTTGCACTTGGGTGTTTTTAGCACGTAGTGCATGTTCAATAGCAATAATTGCTGGGTGGCCCATCAACACTTCAGTGACACCCGATGGGGCGAGCTTTTGATAAGGCATTAATGCGGTCACTTTGGTACTTTCATCACTCACTGCACCATTTAGCATGTCAATAGGTAGCCATTGCGCCAGTCGCTTTTTGGCACTATCAAACTGCTGCTCTAGCATCACCAGCTTATCTTCAAGACGTGTTAGCTCTAACTGAGCGCGAATAATATCTTGCTGGCGAGTCGCACCAAGTGTATTAGCATAGCTTGCTTCTGTTATATCAATGAGTTGATTGAATAATGCTTTATCTTGGTTAATCAATTGAATGCTTTTTTGTGCGCGATAAGCGTTTAGCCATGCTTCGCTAACAATGGCTTTAACCTGAGCTTGGCGGTCTGCTCTAAGCCAAGGGTATTGCTCAGCCGATTGCTGTAATGCTTGCTGCTGTAGGGCAAGACTATCACCACGACTAAATTGTTGTGATAAGCCCACTTTGAATTGCGTCATACCTTCTTGGTCAAAGGCAAAGCCATCGGTTGGTAAGTTCATTAGGCCAACAGTTAATACCGGATCTGGTAAGGTACCCGCAGCAATGCTTTGCGCTTCTATTGCCTGTTGCTGGTATTTATTTGCCTGCAACCATGGCTCGTGAGTCAATGCATAATCAATCACCTGATTGAGTGCCAAAGGCTCTGCTTTCACTAAACTTGAGGTTATCAAAACTGCGCCTAGAGAAAGCGCCTTAATCAATTTGCTGTGAATCATCACATGCTCCAAAAATCTTAAATAATGGTAAAAAAATAGATTTAGGGTGCAGAATGAGGTGTTCTTGCAGCGTGATGCTGAATTTTAGACAGACCTATCCTGCTTAAGCAGTAATAGGTGGGCGGTATAAGGAGCTTATATGAAAGCTGAGTTGGCTTACGCCTAACACGGTGACTTTTTCAGATTGCTTAATTGAACTAACAACTAAGCTATTTAGAGGAAGGAGTGAGTGAGCTGTACAGGCATTGAACGGACACGCACAATCGCTGTTATCCATGATATCTTCATGGCAACAATCCATATCACTCATGTCGCTGTCAGCGCTCATATTTGCGTGATGGTCCATTTGCATGCTGGCATGTGGCATATCACACACCATAGCAACAGACGCAACTGACTGACCCACAAAAGTGAGCAGCATCATAGCTATCAATAAGTAGCTTGAAAGTCGCGCCATCATCATACCTTAAAAATTAACTGCCCAAATTGTAGCCCGAAATTTACGCACTCGACAAGGGTTTATCTATTTTTATGCTGCTAGTTGCTGCAATAGCAAACAGGCAATAGCCGGTAAAAAACCAAAATCCATCGCCCAGCTCGGCATGCATTCTTATCAGCTCACCCATTTGCCCGTCGGCATTACCAGCTAGATAGGCCACAATCAATGCAATCACAAATACATCAACCATGCTCCATTTACTTAAGCCTTGTACTAGTTGGCCAAGTACGCACTTAAACTTGGTGGCGGGTAAAAAGCAATAAACTAACTGCATCAATAATTTTAATGTGGGGATAACAATTGAGAACACAGCAATCAGTGCTGCCACCAAATAATTTTTATTGTTGGCAAGCTCACTCACTGTGCCCCAGATGCTGCGTGTTTTTTTGTAGGCATCTATTTCACCTTCAAGCTTATCAAGCCCTAACATGCTTGATGCCATCATTAATACACTACGAGTATTTCTGTCGCCTTCATCGGCAATCATTTCAATACCTGTTTTAGCCAGCTCCGACTTGTTTATTTTACCTTCTAAAGTCAACACTGGCTGAGTTACACCTGGGATTAGCAAAGCTAAAGCAACGATAATGGCGATAACTGGGAAGATAACACGCATTTTAACTAACCAAAAAAATGAATAGGCTAGGTATAATAACTAACTTAACTAGTCGAGTCAGTAACTAAGGAGAGCGTAGAAAATACATCATCAGCATAGGCTCTTGATTCGTACATGGCTGCATAAACAACATCCATTTTTGAGGCGGGGCGAATCATCACAAGTAATTCATCTGCTGACTGCCAATGTTCTTCCTCTACAGCTTTAACGAGTTTCAATGTTCCGCCAAGCATACCGTTAAAGCTTAACAGCGCACTGGACAACTCAGAGCCTAACGAAAACTCTTTTGCAACAAGGTCAATCTCCATATCCAAAATAGCGTCTAAAACAGATAGCATGCCGACCAAATAGCCTTGCTCTGCCAGCTCTTTTCCACCAGGTGCTAACATTAACGAAATAAATTTAGCACGCATTAACCCTAACTTTGTCAGCTCAGAGGGTTTATCATTACCCAGTTCACTCAAGGCAAGCACGCGGACAAATTGTCTTATGGCGTCTTCACCCAAGTAGATAACAGCTTGTGAAATAGATTTGATAGTCTGCTGGGCACTGCTTGAACGTGCATTCACTAATTTTAAGATGCGTGCAGTCAGCCCCAAATCTTTTGCAACACGCTCTTGTACAGCAGCAAAGTCTATATTCGGTTGAGCCGTACAGTTTAAAAGTTCTAATACTGCGACTTTAGAAGGCTCAACATTGCCATACGTTAATAACTCGGGGCGAGCAAAAAAGTAACCTTGAAATAAGTCACAACCTGCCGCTTTTAATTGCTCAAACTCTTCGTAATTTTCAATTCGCTCAACAATAATTTTAGCTTTAGGGAAACTACGTTTCAGTTTTTTGATCATCATATTTGTTTTAATGAGCGGCTGTTCAACTTCAAGTTTAATAAAGTCCATTAATGGCAAAATAGGTTGCCATTTATCGCATCCGTCATAATCATCCAAAGCAAAAAAGTAGCCTTCATCTTTTAGTTGTTTTACACGTTGAGCAACGTGAGGAATGCTCGTTGTACGCTCAACAATTTCGATGACTGCACTTTGAGGCTGCAATAGCTTTGGAAAATCATCCAATATTGCATCGGTAGACAAGTTGATAAATGCAGGTTGAAAGCCAGTAAGTTTCTCTAGCCCCATTAACATGAGCGCATTAAAAAACAACCGCCCTGTCGCTTGACCATCGCTTGTGCCTTGAGGAAATACGTTGTCAGTTGACTCTCTGTATAGTAGCTCGTAGGCATATAGAGTTTTATCAGCATTAAATATCGGTTGCCTAGCTATATACTGAGTCACACTTTGACTCTTATTTCCTTCTATATTTAATTCTGACATTTTACATCCCGCTTAATTGTAAAAATCAACACTACAACTGTTCTTAGTATAGTGAAAGGTGTTTTCTTGCCAAATAAGAAAAATCCAACCACACTCAGTGTACGGCAAACTTTTAATATAACCCATTGCGACTAACGTACTCATTATTTTTACTTTTATTCTATTTAAGTTCTGAACAGGCAGCCCATGCCGAGCAATTTCCTGTGTTAAAATATAATGTCACTGGCTCTGGAAATTTTTACCCGTATTACATAGATAATAGACGCAATCCGGGTATTCTTCCTGAAGTTATTGCTCAAATACTTACCCGCGCAAATATTGATGCTGAACACATAGAGCTGCCTGCTAAGCGTACGGTTAAATACCTTCACTTAGGCAATATTGATTTTGATGTTATCAGCCGTGCGTGGCTAAGTGAGCAGGAGCAAAAAAGTGATTTATTTCGTTATTCTGAGAACTTATTCGCAATTGAGGAATACCTCGTTAGCCTTGAGGAAAATATTCAAAACTGGCAACAGTTAAGACACCTTAATAAACAGCCTGTCGGAACCGTACTGGGTTATTACTATTATGATGATAAACGCTTTAAACGAGTGGACTTTCATTCAGAGAAAGAGCTAATAAAAGCGTTAAAAATGAATAGAATAGAGGTCATTATAATCGACAAGCTTAGTGCGAAGTACTGGGCAAACCAATTGGATGCCTCGATTGCGTTTGGTGCACGTCACTCAAACGGCTACTTACAAATAAGGCTTAGATCAGAGCATCAAGCCATGCTGCCTGTTATAAATGACGCCATTCGCAGTCTAAAAAAAGATGGCACTATTGACGCCATTATTAGTAAGTACACAAAAACCATACCCTTACACTAAACAAGGTTATTCCGCTTTAACTGCGGTTTTGTTATACTAGGACGCTGTTATTAGCGATTTGCTTTAAGATAGATCATTTAACTAAGCAATTGGCATTAGTCTTCCAAACTGAAAAGAGCCTCCCATGAGCATTGAACAAACCCTTATTGAACGTAGTAATAACCAATGTGAACTTTGCACTGCCACAGATAACTTATCTGTGTACGAAGTGCCACCTGTTACAGAGGCTCACTCTGATAAATGCATTTATGTTTGCCAAACCTGCAAAGATCAAATTGAAAACAATGCCGACCTTACTGCAAATCATTGGCATTGCTTAAACGACAGTATGTGGAGTCAAACGCCCGCTGTACAAGTTGTGGCCTATCGCATGCTAAAACGCCTAGCGGCAGATAACGGCTGGGCTCAAGATGCATTAGACATGATCTACCTTGAAGAAGACACACTAAAGTGGGCGCAAACAGCCCTTGCTGAAGATGACGATATTAAACATATTGATAGCAACGGCGTTGTACTTCAAGCAGGTGACACAGTCACACTTATTAAAGATCTTGATGTTAAAGGCAGTAGCTTGGTCGCTAAACGCGGCACGGCGGTTAGAAATATTGGCTTAACCAGTAACCCTGAACATATTGAAGGGCGCGTAGATGGCCAACGTATTGTCATATTAACTAAATACGTTAAAAAATAACGAGTGATAAAATGGGCTTTATGCCCATTTTTTATATAATTAAGCTATGATTAAGTCAGCGAATTTTAAGCTATTTAACAGATAGTCCTCCAAACGCAAGGAAAACATCATGGCTTCGGATACCTTCTCCTCTTTTAAACGTGCCTCACTGTGTAGCTTAATGATATTGGGCAGCAGCTTAGTATTAAGCGGTTGTAGTGAAGATTCAGCTGAGCCGCAAGCTGAGCAATCAACAATGAAAACACTCAATACCCAAGTGACTTATTTAGACCGTAGCATGTTGCCACCAGGCTCAGTGCTAAAAGTACAGCTGGCCGATGTATCAAAGATGGATGCAAAAGCAGATGTGATCAGTGAGCAAGAAGTACAATTAAATGGGGCTCCACCTTACAACGTGGCACTAGAATATGACGAAAGTAAAATTGCCGATCGTCACCGCTACAGCGTCAGTGCGCGCATAGAAAACCAAGGTAAATTACTTTACATAAGCACGACCCATAATAACCCATTTTCAGAAAACACAATGGACGATGTATACAAAGTAACCGTCTCTAAAGTATCCGCTAAAAAGCCAGATGTGACATTAACCAATACCTATTGGAAAGCAGTGACAATTGCTGGTGAAGCGCTCAACGTTGAAACAAAGGAGCCCTTTGTTCAATTTAAAGATGATGGCTCAACTCATGGCTTCTTAGGTTGTAATAGTTTCTCTGGGAGCTATGAAATCAATGAGCAAACTCTCACCTTTAACCCACTTGCAAGCACTAAAAAAATGTGTGTGGAGCAAATGGATATCGAAGCTGCAATGTCAGCCTTACTGGCATCAACAGCACAGTTTTCAATTAATGGTGAGCAATTAATTTTACTCGATGATAGCAATGAACCATTGGCAACGTTTATTGCAACCTATATGAACTAGTTTACAAACAAAAACGCCCAGCAGAGACTGGGCGTTTTTGTTTAGAATAAAGTTATTCATCTACCAGTTGTTCACTGCGATAAAAACCGCTGTTTTGTGCAAGTAATTGTACTAGCTCAGGCAAGATAGCGTCCATGGTTTGCTTTAATTTCCAAGGTGGATTAATGACTATCATGCCAGAGGCCGTCATACCATGCACTTCGGTATCAGCTTCAGTTGCTAATTCAAATAACTGAATATTGCGCACACCAGAATCAATTAAACCAGCTTCCATTCTATCGATACGTTCACGATCAACAACCGGATACCAGATCATATACGTACCCGTAGCAAAACGTTTGTAAGCCTTAATAATAGTATTAACAACCGTGTCGTAGTCAGCTTTAATTTCGTACGGTGGATCAATTAATACACAAGCACGACGTGACGCAGGAGGCAATAAGCCCACAAGCCCTTGAAAACCGTTCTCGCCACGTACCCGAATAGAACGCTTACCTTGCATATTATTTTGCAATAGTTCTAAATCACGTGGATGTAACTCAAAGAACCAGCCTTTATCTTGGCGACGTAAGAAGTGTTCAGCTATTTTTGGTGAGCCTGGGTAGAAATCTAAATCCCCCTGTTGATTAAACGACTTAATTAGTTCGATATACTCATTAAGTGCGCTATGCTCACTGCGATGTTGCCAAAGTTTAGCGATCCCTTCTAAATACTCTTGTGTTTTTTGTGCATCACTTCCGGCAAGTTCAAAAAAGCCAGCTCCAGAATGCGTATCAATATAATCAAGTGGTTTATCTTTGATTGTTTGATATTTAAGAACTTCAGCTAAAACTAAATGTTTAACTACATCAGCAGGGTTTCCTGCATGAAAAGAATGTCGGTAACTAAGCATATTTATAAGTCGCCAAATACGAGTGTGCGCAAAAAATAGATGCCCTCATTGTACACGATAAACCGATAATGATCCTAAATACTCAGCACTGAGTGAATCATAAATGAATAAAAATGCTCCGAGGCTGAATTGAAGCTTAACTTTTAATAAAAATGCGCTAAAACAGGCGTAAATGCTGGCATATCGATACAGTTTCCTTTACATTTGCATGACAATAATCACAGTTTTATGAGCGCATTTATGAATAACGAAACTCTTTCCCAACTCGAACAACTGATCGACAAACTAATTAACCGAAATAGCGAACTTGAAAGCGAAGTTAAAAGCTTAAAAGATCAAACCGCCAAGTTACTTGATGAAAACGAAACACTACAACTTGAAGTACTTGAAAGTGAAGAAAAGCAAAAGGATGCCAGCAGCACATTAACAGGCTTACTTGAAAAGCTACAAAGCGCTAATCAGGCTAGCTAATGGCCACTCCACAAAGTCAGCGTGTCACAGTCGAGCTACTAGGCAAAGAGCATGAGTTTTCTTGTCCTGAAGGGCAGGAAAAAGCGCTCGTTGGTGCAGCTCAACATTTAAATGACTTAGTGGAACAAATGAAGCAACGCACTGCTGTTCGTAACGAACAAAAAGCCTTATTAATGGCCGCGTTGCACTTAAGTCATGAGTTGCTCGAAGTCAAATCGCAACAAGCAAAACAAGAGCAACAGCATGACTCATTAATCGATAAGCTAAGCCAACATTTAGATCCTTAAAAAAGCGCATTTCGCGCTTTTTTTGTTTACACTCTCCATTCGAATAATAAACAAGCGAATTAACAATGCGTACACGTGCTTTTCTAAAAGGAATTATAACTGCTTTATTTTCTGTCTGTTTTACCGTGAATGCTAATGTTACTTGGCATACCATTACACCAGAAATTCAATTTTTAGAGCAACAAGCTAAGCTACGCTTTTACGATTCGAACCAAGTTCTTATCGAAGGAAAAGAGTGTGCGTTAATGTTCGATGCCAGTGGCGACTTTGCAGCGGTAGAGCAACTAGCCAGCACCCTCAAGCAGCGCTTGAAAACACCTTTATGTTATTTGGTTGGCAGCCATTATCATGACGACCACCTCCTTGGCATGGCCGTACTGCAAGCCCAATTTCCCAAAGCAAAGCTCGTTGTTCATCAACAGGTTGCAAAAAACTTTGCACATGTACAACGTGCGTTTACTGATAAGCTTGATAGCTATGAAAAAAGTATTGAGCTTAGCTACCAACGCCTTGCTAATCTGCCTAAGGAACAACAACATACATGGCGAGAAAAGTTAACGCTTGCGAAACAGCGTTTGCTACGCTGGCGTGAGTTATCGCTTAAAGAGCCCGCACTTATCATCTCAGAACAAACCAAGCTTGATCTAGGCGATTACCCAGTTATCATTGAACCCTATCATGCGCATACATATGGTGATTTAACCTTACTTGCTGATAATGGCCAAATCTTATTGGGTGGCGATATGGTTGATAGCCTGCCCTATCCAGGTCATGGACAACTAGTGCCATGGCTTAACGCACTCACACAGCTTGCGCAAAGTAAAACCATCACAACCATTTTACCTGGCCATGGCGAAAAGCTCACACCCGCGATGCTTGCAAAACCAATAGCATTTTTAAGTACGATTGAAGAGCAGGTAAAAGCTCAGCCGAATGCCCCCGTAGAAGAGTTAATAACAACATTCCCTATAACCATAAAACAAAGCTATCAGAGCGACGAAATTGGCGAACGTGCATTTAATATGTTTCTTGAGGCTGGACTAAAGCAGGCTAAAACTTCAAAATAGCGCTAAAATAATAAAGGGATTTTATTATATGGCTCTATTACGTTTGAAATATTTTCTATTGCTGTGCATATTTATTAGTTTACAAGGATGCCAAACCACTAAGAAAGAATCGCCACAAAATCAAGATGATAAGCCAAAGATCTTTAACCACTTTGAGCCTAACTTAAGCTATCAAGAAAAAACCAGTGAGCAATTAGATGCTTCACCCACTGCCGCGCTACCGTCACCCAAAGTAACTATTCCAGCCTCTAAGCCAACTTCTGATGACCTATGGCAACATATAGCAAATAATCTTTCTTTGGTTTTTCAGACCAATAAACAGACTACTGCGCGTTTAAAGTGGTATTTAAAACAGCCTGAGTATCTCGAAACAGTAAACCGTAGAGCCGCTCCTTATCTTTATCACATTGTTAAACGTGTCGAAAAGCAGAACCTCCCTATGGAGCTTGCACTGTTACCCTTTGTTGAAAGTGATTTTAGACCTACAGTTCGCTCTTCAGAACATGCTGTGGGAATATGGCAATTGGTAGGCGCAACGGCCTATCATTTCGGTGTGCAAAGCGACCAATGGTATGATGGTCGTCAAGATATTTTAGCTTCAACCGATGCTGCACTCGCTTACTTAAGCTACCTACACAAGCGCTTTAATGGTAATTGGCTTCATGCATTAGCAGCCTATAACAGTGGTGAGGGTCGAGTAAAGAAGGCCATTAAAGACAATCAAAAAAGAGGAAAAAAAACAGATTACTGGTCTCTCTCATTACCAAAAGAAACCGCAGATTATATACCCAAATTATTAGCCCTCAGCTACTTAGTAAGGCATCCCGAAAAAGGCTTTAAGCGCCCAAAGCTGGTAAATAAACCACTCACAACTGAATTTAATGTTGGCCAACAATTTGAGTTTTCTGTGATTGCAAACCTATCAGGAATCGGCCGCAGTCAATTGCACAAACTTAACCCTGGTTACTTAAAAAACCAAAGTTCGCCGAATGGCCCACATACTTTATTACTCCCAATGGAGCAGCAAACTATACTACAGAGCAAACTATTCCGTAATAACTTTGCAGGCCAATACACCGTACAAAAAGACGATACTTTATACAGTATTGCACGACGCTTTAGCATGTCAGTCGAGGCACTGAAAAAATTAAATAATAAAGCCTCAAACCTAATCAAAGTTGGTGAACAGCTCCATTTAAATAAACCACAGACAATACAAAAGTCCTTGTTGGTCGATTATAAAATTAGTCCTTACTTAGAGCAAAATGAACCAACAATCCCCACTATTGCCGTTGATTACCAAGTCAAACCCGGTGACTCTATTTGGAGCATTAGCCGGCTCTATGATGTCCCCCACAAGGATGTCGCGATGTGGAATAAGTTAAATGCAACAAGCGTATTAAAGCCAGGCACGATTTTGACATTACATTTGCCACAAGCCGAGCCCACAAAACATAATACACCAGCGAGCGAGACGATACTGTCGGGTATCGAAAGCTCTTTAAAAAAGCCTTGATTGCTCAGCCAAAGCGGTTAGCGTAAAATCGGCATTTATATTTAAATTCTAAAGAGTAAAAACATGCAAATCAGCAAAGACTCAGCGGTTGAGTTTCACTACACATTAAGTGAAGCAGGCGAGCAAATCGAATCAAGTAAAGATGGTGAGCCACTTTCATATATCCATGGTACTGAGGGCATGCTTCCAGGTCTTGAAAAAGCCCTTGAAGGTAAGGCAGCTGGTGATAACTTTAGCGTAACACTTGAGCCTAGCGAGTCTTACGGCGAACGCGTTGATAACCTAATCCAACGCATCCCACTTAAGCACTTACAAGGCAACACAAAAGTGTGGAAGCCAGGTATGACTGCAATCGTGCATTCAAACCAAGGTCGCCACCAAGTGACTATCGTGAAAGTAGGTCGCTTTAATGCGGATTGTGACTTAAACCACCCTTTTGCTGGCAAAACACTGACATTTGATGTTGAAGTGATCAATGTTCGCCAAGCAACAGCCGAAGAATTATCACACGGCCACGTGCACGGTGAAGGCGGTTGTGGCCACAGCCACTAAGGATAAATGATGACAAACGTTGCAATTGTCACTGGTGGCAGTAAAGGCATAGGCAAAGCAGTTGTTGAGCGCTTAGAGCGCGAAGCATACACAGTTTATAACTTAGATATCACGCCATCAGAGGGCAACTATCGCCACTGTGATGTCAGTGATGCTCTGCAAGTTAAATCTGTGATTAACGAAATAATTGCAGAAACAGGCCGAGTTGATGCATTAATATCAAACGCAGGTCGCCATTTAAGTGCCAACATTGAAAACACCGATGAAGCAACGTTTGATGCTCTGTTTGCGCTCAATGTGAAAGGTGCCTATGCTGCAATTCAAGCTGTATTACCTAGCATGAAAAGCCAGCAAGGGGGCAGCATCGTATTGGTTGCCTCTGATCAGGCAATCATTGGCAAACCAAACTCGTTTGCTTATAACTTAACAAAACATGCACTTGCATCAATGGCAAAAACCACTGCGCTGGATTATGCCGCGTTTAATATTCGCGCAAATGCAGTTTGCCCAGGCACTATTGAAACCCCATTATTTCATAACGCGATTGATGCTTACTGCCAAAGAAGCGGCGCTAATAAAGCTGACATTGTTGCCGAAGAAGCTGCATTGCAACCTTTAAACCGTTTAGGGCAGCCTGAAGAAATAGCTGCTTTGATAAACTTTTTAATAAGCCCTGAAGCGAGCTTTATTACTGGCAGCTTACAAAGCATTGATGGTGGGTACACCACGCAATGAGCGACAAAATTATTGACCCCCATGTGCACTTTTTTAACCTCAGCGAGGGTCAATACACTTGGCTACAAGGCGAACGCCCCCCTGCGTGGCCTAACCTTACACAAATAAAAGCACCTGTTACTGTAGGGCAACTGCAATCAGCCTGTTCATTTGAGCTAGAAGCGCTCGTACATATTGAAGCTGGCTTTGACAATCAAGCGCCAGTGAATGAGCTTAATTGGCTTGCAACACATTTAAAAGATATTGCTTATAGAGCGATTAGCTATAGTCAGATTGATGCCCCTGATAGCCAGTTTATAAACGCAATAACTGAGCTTAGGCAACCAACGCTTGTTGGTATTCGTGATATTACCGAAGGTGATGATGCAAGGCGATTACGTGCACCAAATAGCCTTGAAAATCTTGCCTATCTAGCAGCCGAAAACTTACTGTTTGAAGCCCAATTTGAAATTGAAAACCATGCAGTAACCGAACAGCTCATTACATACTGCCAGGCTCTTCCCTCATTACGTGTAGTGATTAATCATTTAGGCTTTATTAGTGATGAGCAAAGATGGCTTGAAGCAATCATTAAACTCAGCCGCTGCAGTAATATTGCTATTAAATTTTCAGGACTAGAATTTAGCTCATTGAGTAAAGACACACATCGATGGCTTCTTAAGAATTTACTAAATTACTTTGGTGAGCAACGTATTATGTTTGCCAGTAATTTCCCTGTTTGCCAAATTGACGTAGACTACAACAGTTGTTGGGAGCACTATTTTTCATTGTGTGATACCCATCACATTTGGCAACAGCTCAGCAACAAAAATAGCCGTTATATCTATCAAATTAGTTAAAGACTAACTATACATAAAGGAAGTCTTGCTCGTTAGGAGCCCCTATGAAATTGCAACTTAGCTGTTTTGTTTTATCTTTTGCCCTATATAGCTGTAGTCATCAAACACAGCAGCCCACTCCAAAACTCCAACATGCACAGCTTACAGAACCACAAAGTGAGCTCATAGCACAGGGAATCTCCCGACTAATGCACAGTAAGCCAATCATCCTCGATAAAGATGCTTTTTTAAACAATAGCGTGTTGGTAATAGGTAATATGAAAGGACATGAATCACAAGATAAAGGGTTTAATAACACACCTGACAGCTTTGAGCTGCTGATCAAAAATAAGCAATGTTTTATCCGGCATTTAGATAGTAAAGCTACCGAGCTACTACCACAGGTAAAATGTAAAGAAGTTGATTGATATCTAATAAAAAACCAGCCACGTAATAATCTGTAATAACAACCTAAAACAGATCTATCTATTCTTTTCCTTGCACAAACAGGCAAAAAGCAAATTAACTTTTCAGAGGTTCCTTTGCTTATTGCCACCTTTAAAATTAAGCAAGGAGAATTTTACCATGTGTGACAGTGATAAAAACAATAGCCTAGTGCCGGATCTAACCCAAGATCATTCAGTTAGTCTAGCAACAAACGAAGCGGCATCTAATCAGCCTCTTGAGTTTCATCCATCAACTTTAGCCGCACAGATTTCAGCATGTGTTGGTGCAAGCTATGAAAATGGCAAAATTTGCGTAAACTTTCCAGTGGTCGGCAATATTTGCTTTTCAGTTAGTTTACCCATTCCAAGCGGTACATCGGTTAAAGTATGTATGCAAACGTGTGGTTTCCGCATAGGTGTTCCACCCTTTAATGGTATTAAAGCTACGGTATACGCAAATAACACTCCGTTATGGACTGGCACGATTTGGGGTTCTTGTTAGATAGCCTATAGTAATAGCTGCTTATCAAATAAATAAGCAGCTCCTCAATTTCAAAACAGGACTTTATATCATGAATGATCTCAGCTTTTTTGTTATTCCCAATGACCATGGCCAATGGGAGCTCACTTCTCAGTCTGGAGCAAGTGCAGAAGAAATTAAAGTAAATTACAAAGATCTTATTGCAGGTGGTAGTTTGAATCTCTATTTCGAACTTGCAAACAAATCAGAGTGGGCTTTTGCCGAAAACGGTAGCTATTTCTCAGATGCTAAAGACAACTTTAATTACCAACTCAATAGTATTGTTGCCAACGATGGAAAATCATTAATTGTCACAATATCCAGTATTTTACCGCATCACGCTTTATCAACGGAATTGAGTAAACAATTAGCTGATAATCCAAAAAAAGCGGTATCTGGCAAGTTAGATCAAGGTGCAAATTATGAAATTAATTTTCGATTAATTGCGAAAAAGAGCACTGACGCTAACTCTCTTATGCGTTATTTTTCACAAGATCCACGGGTTATAATTGAAGATATGGAGCCAACCCTTTAAAGCACCAGCGCAGAGGTTACTCTGCGTTATTTTTTACAGAACATAAAAAGTAATAATGCTCTTTACCTATTAAGCCCATTAACTTACTTTCAGAACATAACCCCTTAAACCAAGGTAGACGGTAAAAAACTGGACTCCATCCCAAATTTATACTTTGCTCTACCGATGCGAGTGCTGAGTATTTTTCATTCAATAAGCTTTGCAGCATTGCTTTGATAAAATATGCCTCAGCCAAATTGGGCTGAGCAGCTAACAGCTGTTCAACCTGATTCATCGCTTGTTGATTCCTATTTAGGTGAATCAACACTTGCGCTTTTTCAAGCTGGTCTGCAACATTTTTCGGCGAAGAACCAAGCTGCTCGCTAATTTTTAAGTATAAGCTTTCGGCCTCTGTAAAGCGGCCTTGCAAATAAAGTAAATCAGCATAATTAAGTTGTAAGGTGGTTGTTTTGGTATCTAACATCATGGCTTTTTCAGCAAGGTTTAATGCTTTTACAAGCTCACTTTGTAAAGAAAGAACAATTGAGTAATTACTATAAATAGAGGCACTTTGCTGTCCCGAATCTATCAGTTTTTGATAATTATCCTCTGCCGCCGTCAAATCGCCAGATAACAAAGATACATCCGCGACTGTTTTGAGCGTTACAACATCATCAGGGTTATAACTTAATACTTCCTTTAAATATTTTAATGCGTCAGTACGTTTCCCCAAAGTGAGGTACGCGATTGCAAGGTTTCTGGTTGCCAATAAAGTGGGTCTAATTTTATATGCCATCTTCGCGTGCTTTAAAGACTCTCCTAGGCGACCTGTACGCTTAAAATAAATAGCCAAAATAATTTCTCTTTGGTATTCCTCTAATGATGAACTTTGAATTCTGCTAATAATTTTTTCAGCTTTAATGTGCTCTCCCGTATGCTGGTATATTTCAAGTAGATCAACTAAATAAGCAGGGCTTTCACGGTATGAAGTTGGCGATCGTTCAAGTTGAAATTGTAACTTTGTTATGAGCTCTACATTTTTTGACGATTTATAAAGGCGTAAAACTATTTTTCGATATAAAGGATATAAAGGCTTAAAATCAGGCTGTTGCAACAACAAAGACTCAGCCATGGCGCGTTGCTTTTGACTGCTACCTAAATCATTAGCAGTCAGAGCAACTAATGACACATATTGCCTGATAAACTCATCTGACAATAACAGCTCTCTATTCGACAAGCTGCTTGGAGTAAGCAAGCTTTGTATCGAAGATAGAGTTGAGTTATAAATATTTAGATAGTTTTCTTTATCTGTTGCACTTCGTGTTGTGCCTATCATTGTGGCGTTTTGATCTAGTTCGTTTAGTGTGAAATCACACGATAAAAGGTTGCAGTCTAATAAAGGTATTAATAGTTTAGTAGCTCCAAGCGCAGCAGCTAAATCATTTAGGCCAGCTTCTTTACCAAGTATTAATTGTGTTTGTTTAACTTCCCTGCTCGCAATTAAAGCAAGCTTCCGATCAGCAAGTACATATTCGGTTATTGCATCCTTGACGCCAAGACTGAGTAAACGTTTTTGTGCATCCGTAACTTGGCTATTTGCTATAAATTCTACGGGTAATAAAGCTATTCTTTCTATTGGTTTAGATGAATACCAGAACCAACTGCCACCGCTTAATAACAGAAAAAGAATCACAACAAGAGATAATCTTTTATTGAAAAAATTTTTGCTTAGGTTGTTATGATTTTTGTAACTTGTAACATCTACGGTCAAGCTGTCGAAACTAAGCGAGGCTAAAACGTCTCTAAACTGAGATGCTACGGCACGAGCGCTTTCAGGACGTTTGTCCACTTTAAATGCTAATAACTGTTTTAGTAAAGGCACTAAATCAGCAGATAGCTCTTTGATCGGTTCATAATTTGCGCAACAAGGGAATGATTTGATTTGTTTTGCTAAATCTTGCGCTGTACTGCTTGAGGCTTGTTTTGAATAAGCATGATAGCCCGTTAATAATTGATAAGCGATTAACCCTAATGAAAACAAATCACTACGAAAATCGATAGTTTGACTATTCAATTGCTCAGGCGACATGGCGTTTAAACTGCCATAATCATTGGTTATATCGGTTGCTTCTACTCCTTTGATTTTTGAGATACCGAAATCAGTTATTTTCACTGTGTCTTCATTACTAACTAGCACATTAGCCGGTTTCAAATCGAGATGTAATATGCCTTTATCATGAATTGCAGCTAAACCATCACTAATATGAATGAGTATTTCTAGCTTTCCAGTCAGTGTAAGCCTCTGCTCTTTCATTATATGAGCTAACGTAGTCCCTTTAACATACTCCATTTCTAATAAAACTTGTTGGTCTCGATGAATGATTTTATAAAGCTGCACTATATTTGGGTGATTAAAACTCGCTATTAATTTTGCTTCACTGATGGCTCGCTCAGTATTGTCTTCAGCTAATTTCATGACTTTGAGTACGACTTGCCTATTCAGCTCTCGATCCGTTGCAAGGTATATCGTACTCATCCCTCCTTGCGCCAATACTTGTATATTTTTATAGTAATCCTCTAACACAAACTACTCGATCCATCACATATAAATAATTAGTTTAGTATTCAATGTTAATTAAATGCAAAATTAATGTACACACTATGATAAAGTTATATTTCTATTCAAGGACTAAAAGAGAGCTATATGGCTATACTGGCTAGTTTAAACTCAGATGTGAGCTTTTATCTGCGCGACTTTCATCGCTTTGGTCGGCTAGCCCACTCTGTTGACACATTATTAAACTACCCAGAAGTGACACGTATTCATGCTGTAATAGAATGGGTCGAGCCACACTGGTATATTCGTGATCTAAGCAAAAATGGTATTTGGCTAAACGGGAAACGGCTTGATAAACAAATCAACTCCCCATTAGCCTTAAATGATCGTCTAAGCTTTTCAGAAATAAATAACTTAGATTACCAATTAACTTCTATCGATCCGCCCAGAGATCTTTTACTACCTATCAATGGCACAAACACACATTGTATTTTGCTCGAACGTTATCATTTTTTACCTGATAGCCAACACCCAACAGCCGTTATTTTTTACGATCCTGATAGGCTCTCTTGGTGCTATGAAAATACTGAAACTCACCAATTAGTTACTTTAGAAGATGGTCATCAAATAACAATAGGAGAGCAGCTGTGGCAGTTTTTTCAAGCTGAAATGACATCACAAGAAAATACTCTGAATTTAAGCCCAACACCTATTAATGACCTTCAATTTATATTCAACTTGAGCCTAGATGAAGAGCAAACTGAACTCAAAATAAGACAACACAATACATTACTTGACCTAGATGTTCGCTCTCATCACTATCTCACCGTGCTGCTGGCTCGCAATAAACTGGCCGATATTGAAAATAAATTTGAGAAAGATGTACAGGGCTGGGTACCAGTTAAGAAATTAGCACGCGATCTTGGTATTAATGAATGCCATGTCAATATTCAGATCCACCGTGCGCGAAAACAATTTATGGAATCTTTCAATAATACACTCTCTGCTGATGTTTTGATTGAACGTAAACGAGGTAAAGTTCGTTTTGCAGGGAAGTGTTTTACAATTGTAAAGGGGCCGAATTGTGAATCAACAGAGCCTAAAAATTAAGAAATGGCTGTGGCAACGAGCTGAGCTACAGCCATTCATTGGTCGATTACTGAGCTATTATTTGTAGCGAACAATTGTAACTTACAGCTTTATTTATCAATGATTTAAATTCAAGGCTAAATGCCACAAGCGACTTATTCATAGGATAACATGCAATACACTTATCAAGCTCTTCTGTAAGCTGATTAAGCATACTTACTCGTATCGGATTTTCAGCCTCTAGGCCATATTGATGCTTCCAAAATCGCTGTAGTATAGGAGCATCATCTAACATCATTACATACTCATAACCATCATGCCAAAGTTCATCTGTCAAAGAACATTGAAATTCAGGCTCATCGAGATTTAATGTTGTAGATGATAGAACGACCTTTCTCATAATTATCTATTCCAAAATTAACATTAAGAACAGTTTCCTGGTGCACCATTTAGTTCAGGGAACTGAGTCACGACCTGTCCATCTGGTCTAATTATCAAGCGAGCGCACTTCTCTTGCTGAGTACCAACGACTATCCCCAAGTTAGCATCATACCTAATACGACCATCAGGCTGTACCGTTCGTGATTTATTCGTTGCATTTTGCACTTGTTCGCAAAATTTTTGTGCATCTTTAATTGTTGCACAATACTGAGGTAAAAATTGACTGGCTTGTACACCTGCAGTGCAATGCCTTAATTCAATATGAGCAAAAGATTGTGCTGTTACATCACATTTTGGGTCTGCAGCCGCCTGAGTCGCAGAAATAAATAGGCAGCTGATAAAGCTGCAATAGATAACCGAATTAATTAATTTCATTACTGTCTCCTTTGTAATCTAAATTGATAGGAAGTCACTCTTCCTTTCTCAATCTAGATACTAGGGAGAAATAATCCATAACAAAGTATTACACAGTGCTGGTAATACTTCGTAATAACAATCTCTAAATAGAAGACCTACCTTTTGGTGACTTGGTTGACATACCAAGTACACACCTACTTACACGATGTAACACAACTAAAAGGAAACGAGGATGTCTATTTATAAATTATCAGTTAAAAACGACTCAACTAACCCAACACGATTTGCAATTTTCCAAGAAAAGCCATCATTAGATGTTGGCGGTAATGTATTCACATTAGCTTGGTTTAGCAAGTACGCATATCAAGGAACAACTGCCGAATTTGCTTGGGAAATTGACTACAGTGCAATTTGGTCAAGACCAGGTCAAGAGCTTCGCCCTGGCGTTATCTGTAAAACATCACAATCAAAACGAGTTGATTTAGATGGTGCGAATACAGTCAGTTTAGGCTACGACAATGTTAATGATGCCTTTAACATGAGCTCTCCTGTAAAAGGCAATAGTGGTAGTATTTTTACAAATTGTGACGAGACAGTACCTAATTCAAACACCACGCCATCAGCTGCTGCGGGGATCGGTATTGCTATGAGTGGTGCGGGTACTTTTTTAGTCAGTACGCAACCAAATATGAATTTAACATGGACACCCAAGCCTAAATATTACCTTATTGCTGGTAACTTCAAAACTGGCGAAATTTTAGATACGCAAACAATCATGAACAGCGGCAGAGCCCTCGAAATTCCATATCAAGGAATTTTAACGCAAAGCGCAACCTTAAATAGCCAAAATGTTTTAGTACTAAATTAACGCTAATTTGTGTGCGCTGCTTGATGGCGCACACATTAATTGGAGGGAATCAGATATGGCTGTTCTAGATAATCAACATACTTATGATATAGATAGTTTATTATTTGCAATGCAACAAAGAAATTTAGTGTATAACCACGATTTTCGTTATTTTAGTAATCAAACAAATACCCAACCTATTAAGTATAACCACCCCGATGGCTGGGTATACAGTGATCCAGGCAGTGGTTCACAAATTAGCTCAGAAAATAACGGCTGTCGAATCGTTACCAGTACAGAAGAAAACGCCACAATGCGCTTTCGACAAAATATTCACGAGTTTCCAAGATGGAAAGAAACCCTATGTTCTGAACACATTAGCTGTGTGGCACAGTTAAATGTTAAAGGAAAAGGCGAGCTTCATTTTTGCTTGTCAGACGGTATTACATATGTCCAAAGAACATATACAGTCCAAAACAGTCAAGAGCTCAATATATCTACCGAATTAGATATTGCAATGGATGCGAAAACTGTTTTTGTTGAACTTTCTTGCTCTTCCCCGTCTGTCGTTATTTCTGTAAAAAAAATATTCGCAAACAAGGGCTATATAGCTTTAGCTAGCCTGCCTTGCATTGTTACAGGTGTCATTGGTGAGCGAAAACAATACGTAGCAACAGAACAAGCACCAGCGGAAGAACTACCTTTATGTGCTATACCAATTGCATTGAACAGTGATCAAACACGGCTAAACTCGGTCATAAACTATCGCTTTGGCAAGCAAGGAGAGTTCTCTTTATTACCTGATTTTAGAGGATATTTCAGCCGTGCTTGGGATAACTCAGCAGGTAGAGATAAAAATGCCAAACAACGTAAAATGTCAGGTGATTCGAATAATACGGGGGATCTAGTGGGTACAACAGAGCCCGACATATTTAAAGAGCATCAACATACCATTACTTTTAAGCCTGTAAATATGCTTAATCCTGAAAAAGGAGCCCCTGCCTATGGTGTTAATCCTACAGCGAGCACTCAAACTCAGATCACGACAGAGGGTGACCTTGAAACACGTCCAATCAATATTGCAGAATTATTTACAATTAAGTGGGCTTAATATCTTTTAGGAAGGTGTGCCAGAGCAATGACTAACTATACTTTAAAAGTTAAAAATAACTCCAGCAATGCAACGAGTTTTTGTGTCTTTATGACGTTGCCTGAAGAACAAGCTCAGAATAGTTCGTTCTATACACTGGCATGGATGGTCAAATATGCAGAACCAAATACAATGGTAAGATTTTCATGGAGCGATATCTTCAATGTTATTTGGTCACAACCTGGAAGCCATTTACAACCAGGTGTTGTTTGCGATGTTAGGGAACCTAGTTTCTCATCATTAAGTCAAAACATTAAAATAAACGCCGCTGCATCTCAATGCCTTGACATTAACCCGCCTGAAAAAGGATGTACGAGATTACAATACAACAAAAAGCAGTTAAGTTACTGTTTTAGCAAACTTGAAAAAAGCAACAATGGTCAAATAACGATCACCTGTGATTCTGAAGTACCTAACTCAAAAACTACATCACCTCAAATAGCCGCAGGTATTGGAATAGGGCTTTCGGGCTCAGGGTTATTCTTAGTTGATGCCCAACCTAATTTAGCGTTTATGTGGCCTGTGCCACCTTTTAAGTTTTATCTATCTTTTGGTTCTGTCAAATGGGGAGAAATTATTGAACCCGAATCATGGCTAGAGAGAGCTGTACTCGTTTCATTTAATGATACGACCGAATGTGAAGCCATCTTAAACATTAACAATCGCCTCGAAGTCATCAGGTAATGCCCCGATTAACGGGGCATTACCTAAACGCTTTTACTTTATCTCAACACGCTGTGAGCGCATAACAACTTCATCATTTAGCTCAATACCGATCCCTGGCTCTTCTGATACTTGGAAGAAGCCATTTTTAGGTTGTGGATCTTGAATACATAGCTCACGGTTCCACTTTTTAATCGCATAGGTGTGATGTTCGTGAATTAAAAAGTTAGGAATAGCGGTTTCTAGGTGTAACGAAGCAGCTGTTGCTACTGGGCCGCCACACACGTGAGCTTGAATACGCACATCAAAGATATCAGCATAATCACACACTTTTTTAGTTTCAGTAAAACCACCACACAAGCCTAAGTCTGGCTGTAATACATCAATACTTTGATCTTCTAAGTAAGGGCGCACACCCCAGCGGTTATACAAACGTTCACCACCTGCAATTGGCACCGCTACTTTATCAGCAACTTTTGCATGTAATGAATGATTTAAGTAGTTCACTG
This sequence comes from Pseudoalteromonas sp. L1, assembly GCF_021728095.1. Classification (NCBI taxonomy): domain Bacteria; kingdom Pseudomonadati; phylum Pseudomonadota; class Gammaproteobacteria; order Alteromonadales; family Pseudoalteromonadaceae; genus Pseudoalteromonas; species Pseudoalteromonas sp. L1. Next base: position 335,475 of record NZ_JAKKCT010000004.1, read on the forward strand.
GCTCTTCGTAATACATGCAATCGAACTCTTCAGCAATTTCACCAATTTGAATTGCTGATGTTGCGCCAGGTAAGCTGTGACATTCAAAAATAATGTCAACTTCATCACCTACAGCTTCACGAATAGCTTGCATACGCGCGCGATATAGCTTCATTTCTGCGCGAGAAATAATGTTAGTGCGATCGTAATAAGTATTGCCGTTTTTATCGTACTGGATTGGGTCAACTTTTACCGCATCATACCCTTCAGCCATGGCTTTTAGTGCTGCTTCTGCGTATTCCTGTGGGTGAACAAGTGCTTTGAATTCACTATCCCAGTCAAATTGTAGTTGCGATGCATAAGTACGAAGCTTATCGTTAACTTTACCACCTAGTAACTGGTAAACAGGTAAACCTAGCGCTTTACCCTTAATATCCCAAAGTGCGGTATCAATGGCACTCATTGCTGCATACACAACAGGCCCGCCACCTAAACCCCAAAAGCTTTCGCGTAACATTCGTGACCATAGTTTTTCTGTTTGAAATGGGTCATGACCAATTAAAAAGGCATCAGCCATTTCTTTAATCATTGCCGCAGCTGCGCTATGACCTAAATCATAAGCCAGACCCGCTTCACCCACACCGCTAATACCTTCATCGGTGTGAATACGCACAAAAACAGGTGTCCAAGCAGGTCTGTCTGGACAATGAATATCGAACACTTCGACGCGATTAACTTTCATGGTTACTCCTTACTGAGCAAAACTAGGATCAAGACGATAGGCTTTACGCAGCATTGCCGGCCAAGCTAGCTGCCCACCAGTGCTGCCGCTGTGCACGACATTCGCTTGATTATAAATATTATCGATAATAGGTTGTGGTACAGGGATTGCCGTTTGACCACTGGCTTGAATCGCCAATTGAATTTCACAGGCACGCTGCAAATCATAAAAGCGCATAAACGCATCACCGACTGTTGGGCCAACAGTTAAGCCACCGTGGTTAACCAATAGCATGTGATTGGTGGTGCCTAAATCATCTTGCAAACGCTTTTTCTCGTCACTGTTTACCGCTAAGCCTTCGTAGCCATGATAAGACAATGAAGGTAATGAAAACATTGAATACTGGCTTAGTGGCAACAGGCCTTTCTCTTGGGTTGCCACAGCAATGGTTTCTTTTGTGTGTAGATGAATAACGCAGTGAGCATCATCACGTACTTCGTGAATAGCACTATGAATTGTGAAACCTGCAGGGTTAATCTTAAACGGCGTGTCATCAAGAATATTACCGGCTAAATCAACCTTAACTAGGTTGGATGCTGTCACTTCATCAAAACTTAAACCAAAGGCATTGACTAAGTAATGATCTGTACCTGGTAAACGTGCCGAAAGGTGAGTATAAATTAGATCACCCCAACGAAAGTGCTCCACCAAGCGGTAACATGCCGCTAAATCGACACGTAACTGCCATTCTTGTTCAGATACTTTATTTTTTAAATCGAGTTTTGGTAAGTCAAACATGGAAAACCTTGTATATGTGACACTGCACAAATAGATGTATAGAAGTCTAAATAACTATTTAATGATAATCAATAGCTGATACAAAAAGGCCACATCAATTGATGTGGCCTTTAAAAATAACAAACGAAGATTATTTTACTTGCGATAAGTAGTCTGCGATTGCTGACATTTCTTCTTCAGATACATTTGCAACCATTGCTTTCATTGCTGCAGCCATACCATTACTACGCGCACCAGACTTAATGTCTTTCATTTGTGCAAGTAAATATTCTTTATTTTGGCCATTTAATTTAGGGTATTGCGCCATAATTGGTGCTTTACCTTCTGCACCATGGCAAGTTTGGCAAAGTTTTGCTGTGTAAAGTGTGGCACCATCAGCTGCCATTGAGTTAAACGAAAAGCTAGCAGCCATTGCTAAGCTTGCCCCACATAGTATTTTAGTTATCTTGCTCATTGTATCTTCTCTTTGTGACGGGTTAGAAAACATTTTCTTTAGTGTAGACCATGATTTAGGAATATTGCACCCGAAAAAAACACATTATTGTTACCGCAACTTAAACACCCTATACAGTAACTGTATTTACCAGATTAAATCATCAGGTACTTCGAAATCAGCATAAGGATCATCTTCATCCTTTTGCTTATCTTCAGGTTCAACATGGAACACTATATATTCTTCGCTGACTTCAGCGACTTTTCGTGCTGGTTCATCTTCCAGTACAAAAAACTGACCTTCTAAAACACAAATCGCGAGGCGACCACCCGCAAGGGCTTTTTGTGTTTTTTCATTTACGTCCAACTCTTTCACTTTGTTTTGGTACGTAAAATTGAAAGTGCGATCACCACGGATCTCATCTTGGTTGTGGTGCTCTAAAATTTGCTTAACGCGTGCAACTTGTTCACGCTGCTTCTGCTCTTCTAAACGCGCTTTATTTAACTCATCTGCTTTTTTTTGCTGTTCGAGTTTAGTTTGCTCAATGTGCTTTTGTAAATCGCTGGGGTTACTGGTGGCGCCTTTCTTTTTTTTCTTTTGCTGTTTGCGCTTTTCAGTTTTAGCTACCTTAGCTTTATGCGAAGTAGTAAGCCCCGCCTTAAGTAATTGATCTTGTAATGAACCCATAACGAAATTCCAATAATAAAATGCCTAATTAAGGCTATTTTAATCAGCTATGCAAACAAATAACAGTATTGAGTCAACTTGATTCCATGATATCTACTTTAACGCCTTGAGATTAACACGCGATGAAATCATGACACCTTGATTTAACGCAATATTTATTATCTTAATCGCCTTTTAACTTGTAAAAAAAACCATACCCGATAAGCTTATGCTTTATCTTTAGGGAGCTAAAAATGCAGCTGCGACATTTGTTACTTTGCTCTGTATTTATTTTCTTTGTTTTATACGCCCCACAACCCTTACTCGGATTATTTGCCAGCCATTTTTCTGTATCACCTGCCACTGCTGGCAGTTTAATGACTGCGACTATGCTGCCGTTAGCCATTGCGCCTTTAGTGTATGGCTTGTTTTTAGCTAAACGAAACCCCTTAACAATTTTAAAGATTGCCATGTTTGTGTTAGCTGTAAGCTGCGTTGCGTTCACCTACGCACCAAGCTTTGAGCTATTGCTATTGGTACGCTTTATTCAAGGGGTTACTCTACCTGCAGCACTCACCGCCATGACAAGCTACATTGGTGTAACTTATCAGGCCGATGAGCTACAGCATAATATGACGCTCTATATTGGCAGCACGATTGTCGGTGGTTACTTTGGTCGTATGCTTGCCGCTTTATTTACTGATTTTTTAAGCTGGCAAAGTTTTTATTATGTGATTGCGTTAGGATTAATCATATTTGCAATCGTCATTCCCAAAGCAAGCAAAGGCGCGAGTATTCATGCAGCTAAATCACCGCTATTGTATCTAAAACAATTAAAAGATCCGCTGGTATTAAAGCTCTACGGGGCGGTGTTTTGTATGTTTTTTTGCTTTGCAGCATTACTAAACTACCTACCATTTATCCTGCAAGACAGTTTCGCTATCACGAATACTCGAGATATTGGCCTTGTTTATAGCGGTTATTTGCTTGGTGCACTAGCATCTATAGCGACACCTTGGCTATTACGTAAATCATCAACACCTTGGCGCTTACTAACTTGGGTATTTGTATTTTATAGCCTGACGATGGTGCTATTGATGAGCCAACAGTTATTACTTTTTGTGATTGCTTTTACTGGCTTTTGTGGCGCAATGTTTGTGATCCACTCAAGTGCTGCGCCTTTAGTAAATAAAATCAGCAGCGCACCTGCCAGTGTAACGAATGGTGGATATGTCTCTTTTTATTACAGCGGCGGTGCTTTAGGCTCTTTGCTGCCGGGGCTGGTATACCAACATCACGGCCAAGTTGCCTTTATGGCGGTATTGCTGTTGGTATGTTTAGTCGGCCTCAGCTTAGTTTATTTAGCTGGTAAGAAAACAATACGGGCTTGATGCCCAGTGCTTTCGAAAAATAATTCTAAATCATCTTTTTTCATTAGCCATGTCGCGGTATTTTCAAACGGATGGCAATGAAATAGTTCGTTAAACCACACTTCTTGATCGAGCCACAGTGTGACATTATTTTGTTTATCGTTTAACAGTGCCAACATGGACACACAACCAGGCGGCACTTTTAAGTAACGCGCTAATCGTTCATCGGATGCAAAACCCAAACGAGAAAGCCCCTGCATTTGTGCTATTGCTTTTAAATCTAATTGTTTGTCATGCGCTGTGATCACTAAAAAATGGCGTTTTCCTTCATTATCACGCAAAAATAAATTCTTTAATCGCGTGCCAGGTCTATTAACCATGAATTTGTCAGCATCTAAACTGCCATGTAATGGTGGGTGCTCAATCACATCATAGTTAATATCTAACTGAGCTAATGCAGCGGCAAGCTTGGTTTTATCTGCATACATTTACAAACAACGTCCTCGTAGTTGTACACTTAAGTCACGCCAAAGCACATCATCAATAATATGCTCATCGTTGCAATACTCTCGCGCCTTAAGTTCTTGGTTTAATAATTCAACGGCTTGATCTTCAAGCATCAGTTTTAAACTGCTCGATTCTTCAAAATACTCTTGCTCGGCAAAATCTTTAAACTGTCTTCGCGTTAATGGCTTATCAAGGTTTAGTGGCTTCCTGCCTTGTGCTTTCACCGACACGACGTATGCAAAAATTTTGCTACCTTGTTCATCATTTTTGCCGTAAAACTGTTTGTTATTAATTTCGAAAGGAGGCGCGTCGTCTTGACTGGCGCAAGCCGTTAGTAGAATAACCAAAAGCCATGCTATTTTTTTCATTATTGGATAAGCCTTGAACAATATATGCTCATTAGTCTATCAAAAATAAAAGACTTAGGTAAAAATTCGATGATTTTTTAAAAAACACTTGACCAAATAAACAAAAATAATTAAAGTTCACCCCGCTTGAGACGCAAGACTTAAGCATCCTGTATTTTAGGAATGTGGGGCTATAGCTCAGCTGGGAGAGCGCCTGCCTTGCACGCAGGAGGTCAGCAGTTCGATCCTGCTTAGCTCCACCACTTTCCTACTCTTCTTTAGGCAATCTGCCAAATTATCAATTTAAAGCATCTTAACCTAAGCTATTTAATTAGTCTTATTATTGTCTTCGTTTTATATCAGACATAAAAAAACCGAGCAAAGCTCGGCTTTTAGAAGTAGTTACTTTTTAGCGATTATTCACGAATTTGACCTTCGCCATTCACTAAGTATTTTTCAGTTGTAAGCGACTCTAGCCCCATAGGACCGTAAGCATGTAGCTTAGTGGTCGCAATACCAATCTCAGCACCTAAGCCTAACTGTGAACCATCAGAAAAACGTGATGATGCATTAACCATCACAACAGACGCATCAACACTGCGCTGGAATAGCTCTGCTGCAGCTTGGTCCTTAGTACAAATGACTTCTGTGTGGTTTGAACCAAATTGAGCAATATGATCAATCGCTCCAGCAAAATCTGGCACAACCTTAATGGCGATTTCTAAGTCTAAGTACTCTTCGCCAAACTCATCATCAGCAAGCACTGTCGCGTTGTCAAAATATTCAGCCGCTTTTGCATCTGCATTTACTTTCACGCCTTCTTGACGAAGCACAACAGCACACAGGTTTAAAAACTCATCAGCAATATCTTGATGTACAACTAGGCCTTCTAATGCGTTACACACACCAGTGCGCTGAGTTTTACCATTTAACAGCAAGTTAATAGCTACATTCAGATCAGCCTCTTTATCAACATAAAGGTGACACACACCTTTGAAGTGTTGAATAACAGGAATGGTACTGTTTTCAGTTACAAAGTTAATTAGACCTTCGCCACCTCGTGGGATGATTAAATCAATTGTGTCACGTTGCTGCATAAGTTCCATTAATAAGCCACGGTCAGGATCTGGGATCACTGAGATTAATGCAGCAGGCAAGCCATGCTTTTCAAGTACTTTATGCATCACACTCGCAATGGCTTGCGAGCTACGTAGTGCTTCTTTACCACCACGTAAAATAACACCATTACCAGATTTAAAGCATAGGGCACCTGCATCAGCCGTCACATTTGGACGTGCTTCATAAATCATACATACAACACCAAGTGGTACGCGCATCTTGCTGATCTTAATACCATTTGGACGCTCTGAGATTTCACGTAATTGACCTACAGGATCATCAAGGCTAACAATTACTTCGATGCCTTCAGCCATTGCTTCAATACGCTCGTCGTTAAGCGTTAAACGGTCAATCATTGATGCTGCAAGGTTGTTATCACGTGCTGCCGCTAAATCGCTTTCGTTCTCTTTGATGATAAAAGCTTTGCTTTCGCGTAACGCCTGTGCCATCTCAGTTAAAACTTGATTTTTAGTGGCTGTATCAAGCAAAGCTAACTGGGTTGCAGCTTTTGCAGCTTGACTCGAAATATCCGTAATTAAACTCATGACTTCTCCAATAATGCGATATCTTTCTCTGAAACAACGGGGCCGATTGAATCTTGCATTTTTTCGCTAAATTCACTTTGCTCATTGTCAGCAATAAAATTCAATAAACAGCTACTGTAATTCGCTGTTGCTTTTGCTAGACGTGTACCATCGTCACTACGAACTAAAATAGTATCGCCTACGCCAAATTCTCCGTGCACCGCAACAATTTCATCACTGCGAATACACCCATCCTCATGACTGTCAGACTCATCAAACGAGCCTTCAACGACAACTTCGCCCTGCTCATTTGCAGTGTGTGTCATCCAATGCACCGCTTCTTGCATTGGTTTTTCATAAGGCATAAAAATAGTGCCAGGGTTGTCACCTTCAAGCAGGCGATTAAAGGTTTCTTCTTTGAAACCATTTAAAATAAAGGTTGTAATTCCGTGCGATGTCGCCTTCTCTGCAGCTTCAATCTTGGTTTTCATACCGCCTGTACCAACTGCACTGGTTGCACATCCTGCCATTGCATAGATTGACTCATCGATACTTTCTATTTCAGGTAATAATAGAGCATCATCATGCAAGTTCGGGTTTTTGTCATAAAGACCATCAACATCTGAAAAAATCATCAGAGCATCTGCATCTGCTGCTGCTGCAACCATCGCTGATAAATTATCATTATCACCTACTTTTAAATCATCCGTAGTGACCGTATCATTTTCATTAATGATAGGCAGCACACCGTGTTCGAGTAAAGTGAACACCGTTTCACGAATGCTGGTATAACGCTCACGGTCTCGTAAATCACCGTGTGTTAATAATATTTGCGCAGAAGGGAAGTCGAAAAAACGGTCCCACATAGCCATCATTTCTGTTTGACCGGCAGCTGCCATTGCCTTTTTCATCGTTACCGAGCGAGTTTCTTGCTCAGGAAATAAGTGCGAACCTGCTGCCACCGAACCAGATGATACTAAAATCACTTCGATACCTCGTGCTCGACAGCGAACGATGAACTGCGCAATGGTCAATAAATAACGTGAACGACACCCATCTTGTTCCGGTGCGATCAATGCGCTACCAACTTTAAGTACAATACGTCGCCATTTAAACTTTTGCATAACTGTTCAACTTTTCCATTTTACTATCTGTTCAGCGTCATCAAAGCCGCTGATTAAAAGACTCACGTTTAGAAAAACTAAACGTGCTGAGTATTCTCACTTTGTCACAGACACTTATCTGCACACGCAACTAGTCCGCGCATGGACTGCGTTTAGATATAGCACAACTTTTATTCAGTCAGTAGACCAAACGGTTATAAACCATAAGTTGATAAAAAAAGATAAGTGTTGTTTATGTATCGCTGTAAAAAGCTGTGTGCGGCTTTTATTAATAACAACATACATAGAGCCTATACAATCTGGTACACCGACAGATAGGGTGTAGATTGTATGACCGAGATTTAGCCGCCACGATGGGAGCTAAACATTGATAAGATAATGAACTTTTATTGTATTCAACTCGTAATAAATACGCACTGAATAATCGTCAGCTCATTTCTATTTAATTAGAAAACAAAGTGTATAAAACACGATATATAAAGCAAACAACTGATTTCTTAGAGCCTACACTCTAATTACTAATGAAAAGTAAAGTTAATCATTTAGATATCGAATTGTTTGAACACGAAATATAATACGGTATAAAGAGGTGAAAGATCAAGGGCAAATATTAATCACTAATTTTATACTTACCATAAATATAGAAAATAGTTCATACTTAACAAATAGTTAAATGCATACATTTTATTATTAATAATTTTTCATCACCTTATGGCAGTTTTGTTTTCAATAACAGCCCAAAAAGTATTAATAACGACTAAAATCGTAGTTAGAGTAATAAGTTTTCTTGTGTCTATGGCGGTGAGTAAGCTTTAATAGGTAAGCAATTTTATTTGTAAGTCAGCGACAATTTATCGTCATCAATAGCAATTATCTATGATGTTGGTGCTTAAGCTAAAAGGATAATTCATTCTATGTCAGCAATTTATATAGCAGGGATCGCCTTGTGTTCTGTAATAGCACAGTGGGTAGCGTGGGCGTTTCGTGTACCGGCTATTTTATTTTTACTTCTAACGGGTTTATTACTCGGACCTTTCAGTGGCGTTCTTGAACCCGACGCCCTTCTGGGTGACTTATTGTTCCCCGTGGTCTCGTTGAGTGTTGCAGTCATTCTCTTTGAAGGCTCGCTGACATTGCACTTTAAAGAACTTAAAGGCATAGGAAAAGTTGTCCGAAATCTCTGCTCCATCGGCATGATAACCACCTGTATTATTATTAGTTTAAGCGCATATTGGATCTTAGAACTTAATTGGCGAGTCGCCGCAGTACTAGGGGCTGTGCTTGTTGTTACAGGACCCACAGTTATCGCACCTTTACTTAATTCAATGCGCCCTAACCAAGATATCGACCGCATCCTCAGGTGGGAAGGCATTGTCATTGACCCCATAGGAGCCTTATTCGCAGTCCTTGTCTTTGAAGCTGTTATGCTTGTTGGGCAAGGGGAAGTATTCAGCCATACAATTATTGCTTTGTTTAAAACCTTAGGGGTTGGCTTAACGATTGGTGTAGTCGCAGGTTGGTTAACAACCTTACTGATTCGCCGTGAATGGTTACCTTTTGAGTTACATAAATTTGGTATTTTGGCATTGGTATTGATTAGCTTTACTGTATCAAATCACCTCAGTCATGAATCGGGATTATTGGCTGTAACTGTATTTGGCATTTGGCTAGCCAATCAAGATGACTTAGAAATAGACTCCGTGCTTGAGTTTAAAGAAGACTTATCGATGATCTTAATCTCATCGTTATTTATATTACTTGCAGCACGTTTACAGCTTTCAGACTTAATGATGTTACACAGTGATGTGTTTATTTTCTTAGCTATCGTGCTATTTATCGCGCGCCCTGCATGTATCGCTATTTCAACTATCGGCTCAGACCTACCATTAAAGTCTCGCCTTGTACTTTCATGGATAGCACCAAGAGGTATCGTCGCAGCCGCTGTGGGCTCAGTGTTTGCACTGAGCATGGTTGAAGCAGGTATCGCAGACGCAGAGAAAATCGTGCCGCTGATTTTCACGGTAATCATCGTCACTGTTGTACTGCAGAGCCTGACAGCTACACCACTGGCTAAACTATTAAAAGTGCGTCAACCCGCGCCAAATACTATTTTAATTATTGGTGCAAACCATGTTGCACGTGCCATAGCATGTGGACTGAAAGAACAGAATATTCCTGTGCATCTTTCTGATCCAGCATGGGAGAACTGTAAAATGGCGCGTATGGATGGCCTGCCCTGTTACTATGGTAATCCACAGTCTGAACATGCCGAACGTTATTTACCCTTAACAACCATTCGTAGTGTTTTAGCACTTTCACCAAACCGTCACCATAATGCATTGGGTGTGCAGTATTTCTCGCATTTGCTAGATGAAAAGGATGTATTTTCTCTTCGCTCTTCAACTAACCACGCTAAAGCAAACAAAGATAGCGCAACATTTTTGTCTCGCCAGATTCTATTTGGTGACAATGGCGCATATGCACGTTTAAGCAGTCTAATTGCCAAAGGCGGTAAAGTGAGTGCCACACGCATTTCAGATGAGTTTAGCTGGGAGCAATATAAAGAAGTTAATAGTGAAGCTATTCCGTTATTTATTTTAAACGGTGAAAAAGATGATGATGACGACTCTCCTGTTCGTATTAGACCATTTACTACAAATATGGAGAAAACACCACAAGTAGGTGAGCGCATCGTTGCTTTACAACCACCCAAGTTATCGGTTCTTAAAGACCCTAACCAGAGCAAAAATAAAGATAAAAAAGAAGATAAATAATAATAGGCCAGCATATGCTGGCCTTATTTTTAGCAGTTTAAATTACATAGGTAAACGTGCGCGCCGAACCACACTATCAGGCATTTTTTGCGCAAGTTTTGCTAGTAATTGCTCGACTTTTTTATGCTGCGCTTTATCTGCAACCATAGAGTGAAACAACCAACGATAGGCATCTTCATAGTCTCTTGGGCTACCATATCCTTGGTTGAATAGCTTAACTAAGCGCATTTGTGCTTTTAAGTTGCCTTGTGCAGATGCTTCACGCAAATAGGTCACGGCCATGGCTTTATCTTGCTGAACCAACCGCCCAACATCATAATAGCGGCCAAGTTGTTCTAATGCGGCTGCTAACCCTTGCTCAGCAGCTTGACGCATATAATACACACCCAGCTCTACGTTACGATCAACACAGACTGCATAGGCCAGCATATCGCCATACAGGAACTGATACGATGGTAGCGCCATTTTATTGGCTCGCGCTTCAATATCTTGTACTAACTGGCAATCATCTGCCTTCACACGTGCTAAATGTGTATTTTTATTAATAAGCCCAATTAGCTCGCTCTCTGTATACAGAGGTACCGCAGAAATAGGCTCTTCAGCCATACTTAGGCTTGAAAAGAGTAATGTTAAGGGCAATAAAACACGCATCAAAATCACTTAAATAAAGTCAGTCTTAGCAAATAATATACAAATATCATTCCAGAGTGAATTTTAGGCACAAAAAAAGCTGCCGAAGCAGCTTTTTTAGTATTTATGATGATTATGCAAACGGGTTGCGTAATACCATAGTCTCTACACGATCAGGACCAGTAGAGATGATATCAACTGGAACACCCGTGATTTCTTCAATACGCTTGATGTAATCAAGTGCCGCTTTAGGCAACTCATCAACTGAGGTTACACCTACTGTGTTTTCTGACCAGCCTGGCATCTCTTCGTATACTGGCGTTACTTTCTCGTAACCTTCAGCAGCTAATGGCGTAACGTTCGTTACTGTGCCATCTTCTAACTGGTAACCAGTACAGATTTTTAAAGTTTCTAAACCATCTAGAACGTCTAGTTTAGTTAAACAGAAACCTGAGATGCTGTTGATTTGAACCGCACGGCGCATTGCCACTGCGTCTAACCAACCAGTACGGCGTAAACGACCTGTCGTTGCACCGAATTCATGGCCTTTCTCACCTAAGTGCTTACCTACTGAGTCTTGCTTATCAAGACCATCGTAAAGCTCTGTAGGGAAAGGACCAGAACCCACACGAGTTGTGTAAGCTTTGATAATACCTAGTACGTAATCAAGGTGTAATGGACCAAAACCAGCACCTGTTGCTACACCACCAGCCGTTGTGTTTGATGATGTTACATACGGGTAAGTACCGTGGTCGATATCAAGCAATGTACCTTGCGCACCTTCAAATAAGATGTTGTCGCCCGCTAAACGCGTTTGATCAAGTAGCTCAGTTACATCAACAACCATTGCTTTTAAGATATCAGCAATAGCCATTGCATCATCAAATGTCTTCTGGAAATCAACTGGCTCTACTTTGTAGTAATGCTCTAGCGTGAAGTTATGGTATTCCAATACTTCTTTTAATTTACTCGCGAATAATTCAGGATTGAATAAATCGCCAACACGTAAACCACGACGTGCTACTTTATCTTCATAAGCTGGACCAATACCACGACCTGTAGTACCAATTGGCTTATCGCCACGTGCTTTTTCACGGGCTAAATCTAATGCAATGTGGAAAGGTAAAATAAGCGGACACGCTTCACTAATTAATAAACGCTCACGCACAGGCACGCCACGCTCTTCTAGCATGCCAATTTCTTTCATCAACGCTTCTGGTGATAAAACAACACCATTACCAATCACACACTTAACATTGTCACGTAATACACCCGATGGAATAAGGTGTAAAACCGTCTTTTCACCGTTAATTACCAGAGTGTGGCCTGCGTTATGACCACCTTGATAACGAACTACTAAAGATGCTTTGTCTGTAAGGAGGTCAACTACCTTACCCTTACCTTCGTCACCCCATTGGGTGCCTAGTACAACAACGTTTTTACCCATTGCAAATTCACTTAGAAAAAATTAGGACGAGATTTTACCAGAAAACGAGGTGAAAGATCACCCCGTTTAGCTTATTTTTTCTGCGGTCGGCTTTTTATCATCATACTCACTAAAACAACCACAGCCAGAACAGGGGCTTATAAATCTATAACCCGTAGAAATTAGTTTAGAACTGAAATAAAAAAGCCCTGCAAAAGTGCAGGGCTTTCATCATCAGATGTTTAATTACTGGGCATTTGCCCCTTTCATGTAATTAAAGAAATCACTATCTGGAGAGATAACCATAACATCTTGCTTATCTTTAAAGGTCTTCTTGTAAGCTTCGAGACTACGCACAAAACCAAAGAACTCAGCATCTTTGTTATAAGCATTGGCATAGATACCCGCCGCTTCTGCATCACCTTGACCGCGTACAGTACGCGCATTACGCTCGGCATCTGCCAGCATAACTGTTACGCGACGATCAACCTCAGCACGAATTGTTTCTGCTTTTTCTTGACCTTCAGAGCGGTGCTCTTTCGCCACAGCAGTACGCTCTGCGCGCATACGTTGGAAGATTGAACTACTGACTTCTTGTGGTAAGTTAATTTGCTTAACACGCACATCAAGTACTTCAATACCTAACTCTTGCGCACTTTCAGAAGCTTGTACTAACGCTTCTTCCATAAGCTCACTACGCTCACCTGAAACAATTTCTTTAATGGTACGAGAACCAAAGTTAGTACGTAGACCATTGTTCACCTTTTGCTTTAATAGCGTTTCAGCATACTGCTTATCACCACGAGCACGTAGGTAAAATGCACTAAAGTCGTTGATACGCCATTTCACGTATGAATCAACAATTAAGTCTTTTTTCTCGCTTGTAACAAAACGATCAGGTGCACCATCTAATGTTTGGATACGTGCATCTAAACGGCGTACTTGACTGAAAAATGGCACTTTAAAGTTCAAGCCGGGGCCGTAAACTACTGCTGTGTCATTACTGTCTTTCTGCACTTTACTGAACAACAATACAATCGCCTTTTCACCTTCTTGTACGACAAAAATAGATGAAAAAGACATAACAACCGCAAGGGCAAGTATTACTAAACTAAAATTTTTCATTTTGCTTATCTCCCCTCATTAAAGCGATCAGTTGCAAAACGGTCATTACTCGAGTTAACCGTACTGTTGCGTGATGTATTCAACTTGTTGCGCAAATCTTTGATATCACTTGAACTTGGCAGTGCAACACGGGTCGCGGTGCCTTGCTTTTCCATAATTTTATCAAGAGGTAAATACATCATGTTATTACCGTTTTTCACATCAACAAGTACTTTAGAGCTATTACCAAGTACTTCTTCCATTGCATCGATGTACAAGCGTTTACGCGTTACTTCTTTAGCTGCTTGGTATTCTGGTAATAGCTTTTCAAAGCGTGCTACCTCACCTTGCGCTTCTAGTGTAATGCGCTCGCGATATGCTTCAGCTTCTTGCGTCATACGTGTTACTTGACCACGGGCACGCGGCTCTATCTCACGGGCATAAGCTTCTGCTTCACGGATGAAACGTTCTTCATCTTCTTGTGCTGCAATGGCATCATCAAAGGCATCTTTTACTTCACCTGGTGGGCGTGAGTCCTTAAAGTTCACGTCGCTGACAATAATACCGAGGTTATACGGCTCAATAATTTTGTTTAGCTCATCCCACGTTTGTTGACGAACGACCTCACGACCTGTTGTTAATACTTGGTCCATTTTCACATGACCAATAACATAACGAAGTGCGCTATCAAGCGCTTGTTGTAGGCTGTGATCAGCATCCGTTACACTGAACTTATATAGGTGAGGATCGATAACACGATACTGCACTTCAAACTCTACATTTACGACGTTTTCATCTTCTGTCAGCATAAAGCCTTTCGCAGATAAAGAGCGTACCGCCTCAATATCAACCGGAATGACACGTTCGATGAACGTCATTTTCCAACGTAAGCCTGGCTCTGCAATGCGACTAAACTGACCAAATTGTAAAACAATACCGCGCTCAGCTTCTTTAACTGTATAAATACCACTTAATGCCCAAACGATGATGGCAATAATTAATATGAAAGAAATGCCTGCGCCACCAAGTCCGCCGCCGTTTTTACCTGGCTTGTTACCACCAAATAAACCGCCAAACTTGTTGCCGAATTTACGCAGTACCTCGTCTAAATCAGGTGGGCCTTGATCTTTTCCGCCTTTGTTATTCCACGGATCTTTATCATTGCCATTATTACCCGGTTCATTCCAGGCCATAGCTATACTCCATTGTTATCTAAATGAATTGGGTTAAATCTATCAAATCTACAGCATTTCTCATACTAAAATTAACAAATGCTGACGATTTTTAGTCCGTAACTATAAAAGAATCGAGATCCTGTCCCATTTCTTTTTTCAAACGATTCCACTCAGCCATCGGTAAACGAACCGAAAGCAACCAGTTACCATGTTCATCAAAGCACTCTTCATGAACGGCATTTAGGTTAAATAGTGCAGCTCGAATACGACCATGCTGCGGAGGTAATTTAAGTGACTCTGCCAGCATTTTCTTTGCTAGCAGCTCATTAATTGCCTCTGACAATAACTCACAACCCACACCCGTTCGAGCAGATAACCACACTCTAATCGGTTGGCCTTCATCGTTTCTATCTATACGTGGCGCAACGTCATCTAGCGCATCAATTTTGTTATACACTAATAATTGCGGCACTTCATCTGCTTCAATTTCTTTTAAAACTGACTGAACTTGCTCAATATTCTCTTTACGGCGCGGGTCTGCTACATCAATAACATGTAGCTGTAAATCAGCTTCACGGGTTTCAGTTAATGTTGCTTTAAAAGCTGCCACTAAATCATGTGGTAAGTGACGAATAAATCCAACTGTATCCGCGAGGATTACCGGACCTACATCGCCAATATCTAACTTACGCAATGTTGGATCAAGTGTTGCAAATAATTGGTCAGCTGCATACACATCTGAATCTGTTATTCGATTAAACAGGGTCGATTTGCCTGCGTTAGTGTAACCAACTAACGAGACTGTGGGTATTTCATTACGGGTACGCGCTCGTCGCCCCTGTTCACGTTGCACAGCAACCTTATCTAAACGTGCACGAATATTCTTAATCCTTGCACGTAAAAGTCGCCTATCGGTTTCAAGCTGCGTCTCACCAGGACCACGTAAACCTATCCCACCTTTTTGGCGCTCAAGGTGAGTCCAACCACGGATCAAGCGTGTTGAAATGTGACGTAGCTGAGCCAACTCAACTTGAAGTTTACCTTCATGAGTACGCGCTCGCTGGGCAAAAATATCAAGGATCAAACTCGTACGATCAAGTACACGACACTGACAAACGCTCTCTAAGTTACGTTCCTGTGACGGGCTTAGTTGATGGTTGAAAATGATGACATCTGCATTGTGGATTTTGACAGTTTCAGCGATCTCTTCTGCTTTTCCGGTACCGACGAAAAGTTTCGGATGTGGTGCTTGACGACTGCCTTGCACAATCGCCAAACTACTAACACCAGCAGAAGATACCAACAACTCTAATTCATGAAGATCTTCACGATCCCCTTCTTTAGGTAAGTCGATATGAACTAAAACTGCCTGTTCGCCGGCTTCATAACGGTCAAACAAGCATTACGCTCCTAAATTTAAAAATTTCCAGGCTCTTGCTCTTCTGAATCATCGCTTCCTTGTGCACCTTGGAAGTTAACAGTACGCGCTGGAACTACGGTAGAAATAGCGTGTTTATACACCATTTGATTCACGGTGTTTTCAAGTAAAATAACAAATTGGTCAAATGACTGGATTTTACCCTGTAACTTAATGCCATTAACCAAAAAGATTGATACTGGAATGCGCTCACGACGTAACGCATTCAAAAATGGGTCTTGTAACGACTGGCCTTTTGCCATGTTATTTTCCTTCGTTCTAGGTGTTATTATAATTAAGTAGCTGAACTAATTTAACAAAGCTAAAAATTTTTCAACTACTACTAGCTTAGCGAACTTACTACACGTTGCAAGTTTTCTTCATCACCCGTGGCCAACCATGTAACATCAGGCCAACCTCTTAGCCAAGTTAACTGCCTCTTGGCAAGCTGGCGCGTGGCAGCAACACCACGAAAGACCATTTCATCATAGTCAATTTCGCCTGCAATGTAATCCCACATTTGTCTATAACCTACGCAACGAATCGAAGGTAGATCTGGGTGTAAATCCTTACGTTTATATAGGGATGAAACTTCATTTTCAAACCCCTGTTCAAGCATTATTTTAAACCTTTTCTCAATTCGCTGGTGTAAAACGCTGCGATCGGCAGGCGCGATAGCAAATTGATGAAAAGTATAAGGAAGCGCTGGCTGCTTTTGTTTTTGTAGCTCTGTCATTGTTTTGCCAGTTATACGAAAAACTTCGAGCGCACGATTAATACGTTGTGAATCATTTTCACTCATTTTATTCGCAGCCTCAGGATCGATTTTAACGAGCTCTGCGTGCAAATGTGGCCAACCAAACTGCTTTGCTTCCTTTTCGAGTTCAGCCCGCACTTCGGGTGATGCCTCTGGTAGTGGCGACAAACCATCAATCAATGACTTAAAGTACATCATTGTACCGCCAACTAATACAGGTACTTTACCTTGCTTGTGAAATAGATCAATCTTTTCAATCGCATCGCGACGAAAATCAGCAACTGAATAACTTTCTGCAGGATCAATAATATCAATTAGATGATGAGGCGCTCGTACTAATTCATCAGCATCTGGCTTGGCTGTACCGATATTCATATCTTTGTACACCAGCGCTGAATCTACACTGATTATTTCTGTGTTTAAATGTTCACACAGCGAAATTGCTAAGTCTGTTTTCCCTGCAGCGGTTGGTCCCATTAAAAAAATCACGGGTAAGTTATTCAAGCCTAAATACCTTGCTTAGTTTAAAAACTGAGATAGTTCTATTTTAACCGCTTTTTGACGTAAACGTTGCATAGTTTGTGGATTATTTTCTAACCGAGCAACTTGCTCCATAAAGGCTTGGCTTGTGTAATAACGTGTCGGAATTTGCTGAGCTAACCAATTTAGCCATGCATCGAGGGAACTTGGCGAGGTTTTGCAAGCAATGATGAGCCGCTCAATAGCATTGCTAACATCAAGTAAATAGACACAAGGCGGAAGCTTTTTAACCATCACAAATTGCTTTTCAATCACTAAATCAAAACCTAGCAGGGTAAACCACGACTGCTGAGCATTTAAAGCACTAATATCATCAGCACTTGTGTTTACTCGCACAGGTAACAACAAAGCTTTGCCCTCAAGGCTACCTGCTTGCTCTACGTACGCTTGCCAGTCGAGTGCTAAAGCATGCTTAAAATGCGCAGCAAATAGTTGGTTATCTTCACTAAATACGCATTCACCTTGGTGTACGTGAATGAGCTTAGCAAGTTTTGTCTGCTCCACAACCGGTGTGGCAATGCTTGGCTCAGGCCGTACTTGATCAAAATGCGCAGCATGTTGCTCACTGATCCCTTGATAAAATGCATTGACATCTTGATGTGATGTTTTACTACGCCCTTGGCTGTCGCGACTAACACCCCCTTCGGAACGCCCTGTTGTGCCAGAGTAACTCGCTGAGCGTGTTGGCTGTAAATCTGATTTAGGATAATCATAGTGCTCTGTAGGCACTGATGCAGTATAGCTTAACTGCGTGCTGCTCTGACTCGACTCTGCAAACGGGGCCTGCTGAAAAGCCGTGTCATTGTGCTCAGTAAAACCAGCTTCATGCTGCAGCGGCACCACAACTTGTTTTATTGCCTGCAAAATAAAGTCATGCACTAAACGGCCTTGATGAAAGCGCACTTCATGCTTGGCTGGGTGCACGTTTACATCGACCTGACGTGGGTCAATATCAATGTAGATAACAAAGCCAGGTAGTTCCTCAGAACCTGCAACTTCTTCAAATGCTTGGCGAATTGCATGCAAAATAAGTTTGTCGCGCATCATGCGGTTATTCACATAGGTATACTGAGTCGTATTGCTTGAACCAACAGGCAGTACCCACCCTCTTAGCATTAACCCTGCTTCACCAGATTGAATATGCAAACCTTGTTCACTAAAGACTTTACCGGCAACTTGTGCAACACGGCTAATTGCTTGTTCTGGGTTAGGCTTTGCACGGTATTGACGCACAACTTTGCCGTTATGCGTTAACGTAATTGAGACATCAAACCGGCTCAATGCAATCCGCTTTATAAGCTCATCAATATGTGAAAACTCTGTTTTTTCTGTGCGCAGAAATTTGCGTCGTGCGGGGGTGTTAAAAAATAAATCTTTAACTTCAATAGTGGTGCCATCTGGGTGGGCTGTTGGCTTTATTTGCACAGCCATATCACGCCCTTCAGCAAAGGCTTGCCACGCTGCTTCTTGATCTTTTGGTTTTGAACTTAGCGTTAATCGCGATACCGAGCTTATTGAGGCCAAAGCTTCCCCTCGAAAACCCAGTGAGCAAATATTTTCAAGGTCATCGAGTGACTTTAATTTGCTGGTTGCATGGCGTGAGAGAGCTAAAGTTAACTCGTCTTTACTGATGCCGCTACCATTATCGCGAATGCGTATGAGCTTATGGCCGCCTCGTTCAATATCAATCTGAATTCGTGTGCCACCCGCATCTAAACTATTTTCTACAAGCTCTTTGACAACCGAGGCGGGCCGTTCCACCACTTCACCTGCTGCAATTTGGTTAGCCAATCGTGCAGGTAATATTTCAATACTCATAATCTTCCTAACACAAAAATTGATTAACTTTGCGGAATATCAAGCTCTTGACCAATGAACAAGGTGTTTGATTTTAAATTATTAACCGTTTTGAGTTTATTAACGGATGTGCCATAACGATTCGCTAACATACTTAATGACTCTCCTGGCCTCACTTTATGCTTGGTAGGGTATTGCGCTTTTAACTTCGCAAATAATGAGTCGTCGGGTGGATTTTGTAGATAATAACTTTTTAGAGACTTAAAGATTGCTTCTGCTAGACGCTCTTGATAATTAGCTGATTTTAATAAACGCTCTTCTCTAGGGTTAGAAATGAACCCCGTTTCTACCAAAATAGAAGGGATATCTGGCGATTTAAGAACAGCAAAGCTTGCTGCTTGAGGACGTTTCTTATGCATTTTAGCCACTTTTTTTAGCTCATTCATCACTTCTTCTGCAACGCTAAAGCCTGTTTTCATTGAGTGATCCATTGACATATCAAGCAGTGCTTGGGCTAAATACTTTTCGCTTGCTGTGTCTTTCAACACACCGGCTGCGCCACCGAGCAACTCTGAATGTTTTTCTTTATCCTCTAGCCACTTACCAATCTCTGAATTGGCACGACGCAGTGATAGCACCCACACTGATGCACCACTAGGCTGAGGACTGGTAAACGCATCAGCATGAATTGACACAAAGAAATCTGCTTTTTTCTCGCGAGCTCGACTAGTACGGGTATTTAAATTCACAAAATAATCGCCTCGGCGTACCATACGCGAGATCATGCCTCGTTCAGCGTCAATCATACGCTCGAGTCGCTTAGCAATTTGTAATGTAATATCTTTTTCATAGGTACCAGATGGACCTATTGAGCCTGGGTCTTCACCACCGTGTCCCGCGTCAATCGCAATCACAATATCACGCTCTTGGTTAATTGCTCTTTTCTTAACTGGTGTGCTGTTTGTCGCGGCGGGCGCCGATTGATAGCTTTTATCATGTAAGTCAACAACTAAACGATGCTTATAAGGACCTGTTGGTAATAAAGCAAACACAACAGGCTTCGCTGCACCGGCTAGTTCAAATACAAAACGAACGCTTTTTGCATCTTTAGGTTTTGAGTAACGTAATTTAGATACAATTTGATGTTCTTTAGGAATACTTGGCAACGTTTTAAGTTTGTCAGTGTCTTTCAAGTCAATGACTAAACGGCTTGGGTTTTTCAGCATAAAATAGCTAAAGTCAGGCTTATCATCTAAGTCAAACACCACCCGAGTGTTGTCTGGGGAAGGCCACACACGTACGCTATTAATTGTATTTTGTGCAAGCGCAACTTGGCTTACAACCAAAAACATTAAGATAGTTAATAGTTTAAATGTACAACGACCCATTTTTGCTAATACACCTTTATTTTTATCTGTTTATTATTGCGTGCTCTTCAATTTCTCTACAATCGAATGGCCACGCTCAGTTAAACTATTTATTAAAATAGCACGTGCCTCACCTTCATAGCGTAATGTAACATCAAGATCTGGCGTGGGTATAAACTCTCCCCCTTTTTCAGGCCACTCTACTACGCAAATAGCGTGTGGAGAAAAATAGTCACGGATCCCCATATACTCAAGCTCTTCAGGATCGCCCAAGCGATATAAATCAAAGTGATAAATATCCGCTTTAGCTAATTGGTACGGCTCAACCAGTGTATAAGTGGGACTCTTAACCTTACCTTGATGACCAAAACCTTGCACAATACCACGCGTTAAGGTGGTTTTACCGGCACCTAAGTCTCCATGTAAATAAATCACAGCCCCTTGCTCCATTAATATTGCAAGTTGCTTGCCCATATTTACTGTGGCAGCTTCATCTGCCAATGGAAAGCCAACGCTGTTGGTCATTATTACCTCATGAAATACTTGAAACACATTACTTTATTAATCATACCAGAATATTTTTTTAAGGCGAGAATCCAGCATACCTTCAATCAGACACAAAAAAGCCGGCAAAGTGCCGGCTTTTTCAATTTAAAACGATTTACAGACCTAATTTTTTCTCTAAATAGTGGATATTGGTTCCACCATTTTGGAAGTTTTCATCTGACAAAATTTTCTTGTGCAGTGGTGTATTCGTCTTAATACCATCAATCACTAATTCGTTCAGTGCATTACGTGAACGGGCAATTGCTACATCACGGTTTTCACCATAACAGATAAGCTTACCAATCATTGAATCGTAATGAGGTGGTACTGTGTAATCTGCGTAAATGTGGCTGTCCCAACGAATACCTAATCCGCCAGCAGGGTGGAATCGCGTGATTTTACCTGGTGATGGAATAAACGTTTCAGGGTCTTCCGCATTTATACGACACTCAATTGCATGACCACGAATAACCACATCTTCTTGTGTGAATGATAATGGTTGACCAGCTGCAATTTTTAGCTGTTCTTTGATTAAGTCAACGCCAGTGACCATTTCTGTTACTGGGTGCTCAACCTGAATACGGGTATTCATTTCGATGAAATAGAACTCGCCGTTTTCGTATAAGAATTCGAACGTACCTGCACCGCGATAACCAATTTCGATACATGCACGAGTACAGCGGTCGCCGATGAATTTACGCATTTCAGCTGTGATACCTGGTGCTGGCGCTTCTTCAACTACTTTTTGGTGACGACGCTGCATTGAACAATCACGCTCACCTAAATGAACCGCATTACCTTGACCATCGGCAAGTACTTGTACTTCGATATGACGTGGGTTTTCAAGGAATTTCTCCATGTAAACCATACCATTACCGAAGAACTGTTTCGCTTCTTGCTGTGTAAGTGCGATTGAATCAATTAGCTCTTTCTCATTACGTACAACACGCATACCACGACCGCCGCCGCCGCCTGCTGCTTTAATGATTACAGGGTAACCAATACGCTTAGCGATTTGGATATTACGTTCGCTGTCAGCCGTTAATGGGCCATCAGAGCCTGGTACACAAGGTACACCGGCTTTACGCATTGCTTCAATTGCAGAAACTTTATCACCCATTAAACGAATCGTGTCGCCTTTAGGACCGATAAATACAAAGCCGCTTTGCTCAACTTGATCAGCAAAGTCTGCATTTTCAGATAAGAAACCGTAACCTGGGTGAATCGCAACCGCATCTGTTACTTCTGCCGCTGCAATAATGCGCGGAATATCTAAGTAACTTTCAGTAGCTGCTGGTTTACCAATACAAATTGTTTCGTCTGCCAGTAACACGTGCTTAAGATCACGGTCTGCCGTTGAATGCACAGCAACAGTTTTGATCCCAAGCTCTTTGCAGGCGCGCAATACGCGAAGTGCAATTTCACCTCGGTTTGCAATGACTACTTTATCTAACATAGAGTTGGCCTTTTGTTGCGCTATTATTCAATGATGAATAAAGGTTGATCGAATTCTACCGGCTCGCCATTTTCAACTAAGATAGCTTTTACTGTGCCTGCTTTATCAGATTCGATTTGGTTCATCATCTTCATTGCTTCAACGATACATAACGTATCGCCAACATTTACTTTAGAACCTACCTCTACATAAGGTGCTGCTTCAGGAGAAGCTGCTGAGTAGAATGAACCTACCATAGGTGATTTAACTTGGTGGCCAGTCGGTGCAGCTGGAGCAGCCGCTTCTGCTGCTGGTGCCTCTGCTACTGGAGCTGGTGCCGCTGCTGGCGCAGGTGCTGCAAACTGTTGTGGTGCATACTGCATTGCAGGTGCTGCAGACATATTGTTACGATTGATGCGTACTGACTCTTCACCTTCAGTGATTTCTAATTCAGCAATACCAGATTCTTCTACTAATTCGATAAGTTTTTTGATCTTGCGAATATCCATTGAACGACCCGCCTGTTAGTTTATTTAAAAATTATTGTGTGTTTTGCAATCGGTTAACAGCAGCTTCCAACGCTACTTTATAACCCATTGCACCTAATCCGATTACAACGCCTTGTGCTACATCCGAAAAATACGAATGATGACGAAATGCTTCTCGAGCATGTACATTACTTAAATGCACCTCGTAAAAGGGAACGTCTATACTCAATAATGCATCTCGCAATGCGACGCTGGTATGCGTATAGGCTGCAGGATTGATAATAATTGCATCAACCGCTTGCCAAGCTTGGTGAATACGCTCAATGAGCGCGGCTTCACTATTGCTTTGAAAATGTGCCAAATCAACATTGTGACCAACAGCAACCTTGCTAAGTTCAGCCATAATCTCGTCAAGAGACTGTGTGCCGTACTTTTCAGGCTCTCGCTTGCCAAGCATGTTTAAATTAGGCCCATTTATAACTAAAAGCTTTAATTTTGCAGCCATAATACGCGATATATCCTTTAAGTAACTAGTTTAACTATATTCACTCTAAACCCTTTCTTAACTTAAGGGCTCAAATGAAAAATAGCAACTATTTCTCACGTTAACCACCTATTATAGATATTTCGACGTAAATAGCAGCAAAATACTGGTCTAATCACTATCCAAATAAGTGAAGAGCAGGTATAGCAAGGCACACAACTTCATTAGGAAAACGCTTTGAGTCTAAACAAAACTAGTTATCCTCAAAAAAAGCAAACCTAATGTATTAGATTTGCAAATTGAAAGTGGTATAAAAAACGAAAACGCCACTCGAGTGAGTAGCGTTTTAAGATTTCGCTGCAAAGTTACGCTTATTTTGCTGTTTTTCGTACTTTTGCTAAATGCTCAGCAAAATCTTTGGCATTTAAAAAACCTGTAACACGTTGCTCAACTAACTCATTACCTTGTGTGTCGAAGAATAAAATACTCGGTAAACCAAATACGGTGTACTCTTCCATCAGCTCGATGGTTTTAGCGTCACTTTCAGTTAAATCAACTTGGATCAGTTCAAAATATGCAAACTCGCTTTGTACAGCTGTATCTGGAAAAGTGTAATGTTCAAACTCCTTACACGCGACACACCAGTCGGCATATAAGTCGACCATCACTAAACGCCCTTCGCTACTTGCCTGAACAATCTCTTCTTTCAATTCAGTTAAATTAGCAACTTGTTTAAAGCCATGTGTTTGTGCTGATGCTCCAACTACAGAAGTTTGGCTGGGCCAAAAATAATTTTTTGTTAAACTCGCACCAGTAACAACTAATAAAGTTGCAGCAAACCATAATGCAGTTTTTAACTTGCCTTGTGATTGCCCGCTTTGCCAATGGTGTAAATAAAGCGCTGTAGCAAGTGCTAATAAACCCGCCATTAACCAAATGATTTCAATATCAACAATACGCTCTAGCAGAATAAGCGGCACAACGAGCATGATAAAACCAAACAGGGTTTTTACTTGCTCCATCCAGCCACCCGCTTTGGGTAATAGCTTACCGCCTGATGTACCTAACAATAACAAGGGTATACCCATGCCTAAACTCAGCACATACAAGGTTAAACCACCCACTAGATAGTCACCGCTTTGCGCTACATATAAAAGCGCTGCCGATAGCGGTGCTGTTGTACACGGTGAGGCTATCAAGCCAGATAAAACTCCCATCATAAAGACGCCCACATAGTTACCGCCTTTTTGCTGGTTGCTTACCTGAGTGAGCTTATTCATCATGCCACTTGGCAGCTTAATTTCGTACCAACCAAACATCGACATTGCTAAAAGCACAAATAAAATACTAAAACTAATAAGCACTGTCGGATGCTGTAAATACCCTTGCACTTGGCCACCCAGTGACGCAACCACTAACCCTAATGCAGCGTATGTGACGGCCATGCCTTGCACATAAACAAACGACAACGAAAACGCCTTTTTGGTTGATAGGTTTTGTTGACCCGCGATCAAGCTAGACAAAATAGGGAACATCGGAAATACACAAGGTGTAAACGCAAGGCCAATACCCACTAAAAAGAAAATAACTAGATTGGTAAGTAGTCCTTGTGATGCCAATTTATCAGTATAAGATTGCTCTTGAGCTGGCTTGGCGCTCTCATCAATAGTCGTTTGGTTTACAGTAGCTGACTCAGCATTTACACCTAATGCAGCCAAGGCGTTACCCGTAGACGCATTGTCAGAAACTTGCTCACCAGCAATCACAGATAAAGGGATAGTACGCACTTCTGGCGGATAACAGAGCCCCGCTTCAGCGCAGCCCTGAAAACGTACTTTTACAACCGCTCCCTCAGTAACATTACTGACTTTATTGATAATACTGAGAGAATTAAAAAATACCTCAGTCTTTCCAAAAAACTCATCTTCGATGATGACTCCCTCACCCAGATCAGGCGTTTCAATGTCAGCACCTTTTGCAATAATTTCAATTTTCTTTTTATACAAATAGTAATCTGGCGCAATATCCCAACCAATAAATAACGTTTTGCCCTGCTGATCAAAGTCAAAAACAAATGCTTGATCAACGGGTAAAAAGGTTTGCTCAGCGGGTTGCTGTAATAAGTTTCCAAGTAAGTTGCTATTACTTGCACTGGCTGGCATTAGCCATAGCGCACAGAGTAATAAAAAGAACGATCGCATTAACTGAGTACCTCATCCATCCAATTAAAATAGGCTAAATTGCCTGTAGCAACATCAACGACCTGAATTTCAGGTATCTCATAACTATGCAACTTCTTGATAGTTTGGATCACCTCATTCATTTTTTCTGACTTAGTTTTAATCAGTAACTTGCTTTCTGTTTCACTCGTTACCTCACCTTCCCACATATAAATGGACTCAACAGTTGGCAAAATGTTCACACACGCAGCTAGTTTCTCTTTCACTAAATGTTGTGCTAACTGACGAGCCTCTGCATCATTTGCGCAGGTCGTAAAAATAAGTCGAAAATGCGTTGTCATAAGGAACCTTTATTTGATTACTTGAGTCGCACCATAGTAGCCGATAGCGGATACAATGTGTAGCGGCGACAGTGATCCATGGTTCCACCTTGAAAAAAGACCTGTTCACCCTTATTTATATTTCATTGACTCGTAAGAGTGGCATTTTTAGAGAGTGTTATGTTTAGATTTTTGTTTTTATTATTTATTTTAGTGCCCATCGTGGAGATTGCTTTACTCATCCAAGTGAGTGAAGTGATCGGCGGCTTTGCCACCATAGCACTTGTAATTGTGACCGCCATAGTTGGCGCGAAATTAGTGAAGCAACAAGGTATAGGCGCCATTCAAAGCGTGCAATTACAGATGGCACAAGGGCAAATGCCAGCAAAAGAGTTATTTACAGGGTTATGTGTGATTATTGCCGGTGTTTTACTCGTTACACCAGGCATTATGACTGATGTTTTTGGCTTTTTATTGCTAACACCTGCGATTCGTAACAAACTTGCTGCAAGCCTTGCTAGTCAAGCAACGGTGCGTATGAGTTCACAAGCAAATCACAGCTCTGCTCACTTTCAATACCATAGCAAAACCCCACAACATGAAGAGCCCACTCACCAACCAACAACGATTGATGGTGAGTATGAAAGAAAAGATTAAAATTTTTTAATTTTTATACTTGGATTTTTTTAAGCCACCCCCATTATTGAAGGCAATGAAATGCATCGGGTGGCTCAACCTCCCATGCAAAACACACGATTTTTTCTGTACTGTTCAGAAACTGTTAGGAGAACTAAATAAATGAACATTCGCCCTTTACATGATCGCGTCATCGTTAAGCGTCTAGAAGAAGAAACTAAGTCTGCTGGCGGTATTGTATTAACTGGCTCTGCAGCTGAAAAATCAACGCGCGGAGAAGTAATCGCTGTTGGTAATGGCCGTATTTTAGACAACGGTGAAGTAAGAGCTCTAGAAGTAAAAGCTGGTGACACAGTGCTATTCGGCTCATACGTTGAAAAAACTGAAAAGATCGAAGGTCAAGAGTACCTGATCATGCGTGAAGACAACATTCTAGGCATTGTAGGCTAATCCTACTTTTCGTTTAGCAACCCGTTTATAGAATTTAAGAGGAATTTAATCATGGCAGCAAAAGAAGTACTTTTTGCAGGTGACGCACGTGGCAAAATGCTAACTGGCGTAAATATTTTAGCAAACGCAGTAAAAGTAACTTTAGGTCCTAAAGGCCGTAACGTTGTATTAGACAAATCATTCGGCGCGCCAGTCATCACTAAAGATGGTGTATCTGTAGCTAAAGAGATCGAGCTTGAAGACAAGTTCGAAAACATGGGCGCACAAATGGTTAAAGAAGTAGCGTCTAAAGCGAATGACGCTGCAGGTGACGGTACAACAACTGCAACAGTATTAGCGCAAGCTATCGTAAACGAAGGCTTAAAAGCGGTTGCAGCGGGTATGAACCCAATGGACCTTAAGCGCGGTATCGACAAAGCAGTCATTGCAGCAGTTGAAGAGCTTAAAGCGCTTTCTGTTCCTTGTGCAGACACGAAAGCGATTGCACAAGTAGGTACTATTTCTGCTAACTCTGACAAAGAAATCGGTGACATCATTGCACAAGCAATGGAAAAAGTGGGCCGTGACTCAGGTGTTATCACAGTTGAAGAAGGTCAGTCGTTAGAAAACGAACTAGACGTAGTTGAAGGTATGCAGTTTGACCGTGGTTACCTGTCTCCTTACTTCATCAACAACGCTGAAAAAGGTGCGGTAGAGCTAGACAGCCCTTACATTCTACTTGTAGACAAAAAAGTATCTAACATTCGTGAGCTACTACCTACATTAGAAGCGGTTGCTAAAGCGAGCAAGCCACTACTTATCATTGCTGAAGACCTTGAAGGTGAAGCACTTGCAACACTTGTTGTAAATAACATGCGCGGTATCGTTAAAGTGTCAGCGGTTAAAGCACCTGGTTTTGGCGACCGTCGTAAAGCAATGCTGCAAGACATCGCAGTATTAACTGGCGGTACTGTCATTTCTGAAGAAATCGGTTTAGAGCTTGAAAAAGCAACAATCGAAGACCTAGGTACAGCGAAGCGTGTTGTTATCACTAAAGATGACACAACGATCATCGACGGTGCAGGTGAAGAAGAGGGCATCAATGGCCGTGTTGCACAAATCAAAGCACAAATCGAAGAAGCAACGTCTGACTACGATAAAGAGAAACTACAAGAACGTATGGCTAAACTAGCTGGCGGTGTTGCAGTAATCAAAGTTGGCGCAGCGACTGAAATCGAAATGAAAGAGAAGAAAGATCGTGTTGAAGATGCACTACACGCAACTCGCGCAGCGGTTGAAGAAGGTGTAGTACCAGGTGGTGGTGTTGCACTAGTACGCGCAGCAAGCAAACTTGCTGAACTACTTGGTGACAATGAAGACCAAAGCCACGGTATTAAAGTTGCACTACGTGCGATGGAAGCACCACTTCGTCAAATCGTGACTAACGCAGGCGATGAAGCATCTGTTGTTGTTAACTCAGTAAAAGGTGGTGAAGGTAACTACGGTTACAATGCAGCATCAGGCGAGTACAACGACATGATTGAGATGGGTATCTTAGACCCAACTAAAGTAACGCGTTCTGCACTACAGTACGCAGCTTCAATCGCGGGTCTTATGATCACAACTGAAGCAATGGTTGCTGAGATCCCTAAAGATGAACCAGCTGCTCCAGACATGGGCGGTATGGGCGGCATGGGTGGTATGGGCGGCATGATGTGATAAACATCCCTTCCTAAGCTCTTTGCTTTAAAAACCCAGCTTCGGCTGGGTTTTTGCTTTTTAGCTAAGAGTGAAATAAATTATTGATTCCAAACGCTTATAGAAATTACCTAACAACTCGCTTTTGAGCACATATTCAACTTCGACCACTACGACATTTCACAATACCCACCATATTTCTTTTTCAAGGACTGGCAAGTAGAGTATGCGTAACCACAGCGTTTTTCATCATTAAGCACATGGCAGTATGTTTGTTTATCAGAGGCTGTTGTTTTTTTATTATGGCAATGATAACTACCGTTGGAATGATTAGTGTGACAACCAGATGAGTTAGTTCTTCCAGAATGAGCGTCTAAAGCAGAACTAAACAAAAGACTAATAACAAATAATACACATGACCTATTCAACGATGCTTCCCTTCTCATTTTAGTTAATAAAATAATACTAGTTCATAATTACTAAAATGGTACATCCTAAATGATATATTTTTCTCAAATCGTTTAAGCATTCTAATCACTGAAAACTATGTAGTTTATATTCATGATTACGAAGTTTTACTGACTCTATTAAACTCATCATTTTGCTAACTGAAAGCAACATACCATCAAGATAAAGAAGGTACTTTTGCGCAGATAGCAAAGATACTTCTATACCATTACCA
Organism: Pseudoalteromonas sp. L1; assembly: GCF_021728095.1. Classification (NCBI taxonomy): domain Bacteria; kingdom Pseudomonadati; phylum Pseudomonadota; class Gammaproteobacteria; order Alteromonadales; family Pseudoalteromonadaceae; genus Pseudoalteromonas; species Pseudoalteromonas sp. L1. The sequence continues at coordinate 364,948 of NZ_JAKKCT010000004.1, forward strand.
ACTAGAATACCCACCATATTATGAAAATAGTAAAAAGCGATTTAGATGACCTGAATAATTTATTGTTGTCGCTCCTAATTGTCATAGGCAGTTACACAATTAATGGGACGATTTTGATTGTTGACTCGTTAATAGAAGTAACACTAATGAATAGTGGCGGTAGCTTTACGAACACTTGTTCCTAAAGCTTAAGTTAATCAACTAAAGGAGAAATTAATGACAACAGAAAAACGCGTACATTGGCATCTTACGCCGAACGGGTGGAATCATAGCAATATCGATGATGATACTAAACTACCAGAAGATAGAGTTCTAACTTTAGAAATTACTTTTGAACGGAATAGTAGCCACACAACGGTAATATGGACTAATGGTAATGGAGAAGAAATAAACTCACTAATAAGTAAGTTTAATCTATCCGAACATTAAATCATTTTTAGTGTCGCTGGTCTGTACTTAGGTTCAGATTTATAAAGGCTTGAGCCGTATGCGGGGAAACTCGCACGTACGGTTCTTAGGGGAGGGGTAGCCAGTAATGGCTACTCCTTACCCGACATAAACATCCCTTCCTAAGCTCTTTGCTTTAAAAACCCAGCTTCGGCTGGGTTTTTGCTTTTGATTTATCTTTTAAAAGTAAATAGTTACTTACTAGCGGGATAAGTTATTTAAAAAGCGCATTTTAGTTATCACTCACCTACTAAAGTCTTAAATTTCTATTTTACATACTTGTACCTAAGTATATACTGGTCAAAGTACGTCACACATGCACTAAAAAAAGCCTTCAGGATAATAATGGATTCAGCTGTATTACACGCCACCGATATAAATACTAAGGATAGCAGTCAAAGTAACATTCATACTTTTATAAAAAAGAGTACCGATCCGCTTCACTCTTGCGTAGAAAAACAACTCGGTGCGGTATTGTTCGATAAAAATATGACGCAGCAATCGTATTTAAACATTTTAATCGCGATGCGTAATAGCTATTCAATGATGGAGCACTCTGTATCAGCTTATGGTGCCACCCAGCAACTGCTTGTTGGCCGCAGTAAGCTTGAATGGTTAGAGCAAGATATTGCTTATTTACAGGCATCCCAAAAAGTCCCATCTGCTAATTCAAACAAGCACGTTGATCTAAATAATATCCATAACGTATCACAAGCATTTGGAATGATGTATGTAATGGAGGGTGCCACTATGGGTGGAGGTCACATATTTAAAGCGCTTAAAAAGCACAGTTGGATAAATGAGCTTGAAGGGATCCGCTTTTTTTATAGTTATGGCGAGCTCAGGGGTGAAAAGTGGGCTCAATATATACAAGCACTAAAACAGTATCATAACCATAATCCAAATTCGGCTGATGATATTTTATTGGGAGCGAACACCGCATTTAGCGTAATCTCTCAATCACTTGGAGATATAAATTGAGCAATAAGTTTGAAGTCTCATTAGATAATTGCCATAAAGAACCCATTCATATTCCAGGTTCTATTCAACCGCATGGCTACTTGCTTGTTGTTGACCCTCAAACACTCAAAGTATGCTATTTCAGCGAAAACATTTTAGCACTTTTAAACACACAAAAAGAGCGCTTACTGGGCTCACATATCAGTGATGTGTTTGCAGCAAATACAGCCGACATTATCGAGAAAAATAAAGCTGAAAAAGACTTTCATGCAATTAATCCTCTTAATATTGAGATAAAAGGAACATCGCCCGATACCTCGATTAAAGGCGCTATTTCTCGTAACGATGAATACCTACTTATTGAGCTTGAGTTTAATCAAAAGAAAGAGCACTCAAGTTTCGACCCTATGAATTACTTGATGAAACAATCACTTCATTTGATTGCAGATTCAAAAGAGCTAAGCTCATCATACGACACGGCGGTAAAAGAGGTTCGCAACTTAACCGGCTTTGATCGCGTGATGCTCTATCAGTTTGACCATGAATATAATGGTCAGGTCGTGGCAGAAGCCAAAAAAGATGAGTTAAACTCATTTTTGCACCAACACTTTCCCGAGTCAGATATTCCTAAGCAAGCGCGCGCTTTATATTTGCGTAATCCTATTAGGTTACTTGCCGATGTAGATGCTGAGGTATCCCCTATCTACCCGCAAGATAAACCGGTAGATTTAAGCACGTGTATAATAAGAAGTGTATCCCCTATCCATTGCCAATACTTGCGCAACATGGGGGTTAAGGCATCAATGTCCATCAGTATTATTATTGCTGGTAAATTATGGGGACTGATTGCTTGCCACCATTATTCAAGTCATGTTGTTCCATTTGAAGCACGACAAGTTGCGCAATATATGGGCTTGATGCTTTCTTATATTATCTCACTGAAAACACAGTCAGTTGAAGCAATCCAAGAGGCCAATGCCACTTCAATCAGTGCAGAAATAGCAGAGCATATGTCTGAAGAGGTCTTTTTTATTGATGGTTTACGCAAACAGGCCCCTGCTCTGCTTAGCATGCTAAACGCAGATGGCGTTGCATGGCGACTAGAAAAAGATATTGAAAGTTTTGGTGATGTGCCCGCAAACGATGATATTAATGATTTGTTTGAATGGATAAAAGAACACCATCTAGAAGATGAGTTACTTTATCATAATCATCATTTATCTAATGAGCATGCTGACTTTAATAAGTTTGCTAATGTAGCAAGTGGCGTACTTGCTATGCCCATCTCTACGAATGAAAACCTATTTATTATGTGGTTTCGTAAAGAGGTCATTGAAACAAAGAATTGGGGAGGGAAACCCGAAAAAATAATTGAGTTTCTTGATGACGGTAGTCACCGCTTGATGCCTCGCAGCTCGTTTCGTTTATGGCAAGAAAATGTTCGCAATAAGTGCACTCCTTGGAAAGCCAACGAAATCTCTTGCGCGTTAAAGTTTCGCAATCATTTGATTAATCATGTAATCGAAAAATCAGAGCGACTTAAAAAGCTAAACAACGTGTTAGAAACTAAAGTGAATGAGCGAACCGTCGCTTTAAAAGCGGAAATACTGACCCGACAACAAGCCGAGCTTGACCTTGAAATCGCACTTCGAAAAGCGGAGGAGTCTAACAAAGAGTTAGAACGTTTTGCTTTTGTTGCATCCCATGATTTACAGGAGCCGTTACGTAAAATCCAAATGTTCGGAGATCGCCTACAAAACTCTAAAGAGCAGATTGGAGAAAGAAACGCGTCGTATATCTCACGTATGATGTACTCTGCAGAAAGAATGCAGAAACTCATCAAAGGGGTACTGAGCTTTTCTAGGATCAATCGAAAAGGTGAAGGTTTTCGTCGCTTTTTAGCACAAGATATTTTTGATGATATTCTTGATGATCTTGAGCTAATTATAGCTGACAAGTCAGCGGTGTTTCACATCGAAGAGGCTGGTGAGATTTATGGCGACAAACGACAAATCCAGCGCTTGTTTCAAAACTTAATTCTCAATGCACTTAAATTTAGCCATCCAAATCAACCACCCATTATAGAAATTAAGTCAGTTGAGCGAACAGACGAGCATATTGTTATCGCTGTCATTGATAACGGAATCGGCTTCAATAGCGAGTTTAAAGACAGAATATTTAACCTTTTTGAACGGGTTCACTCTAAACATGCCTACGAAGGCACAGGCCTAGGCTTAGCAATTTGTAAGAAAATAGTTGAACGCCACTATGGCTCAATTACAGCACAAGCGAGTATCAATGAAGGTGCGCAATTTTACGTTACTTTACCGCTAAGAGAAGTAGAGTTAACTCAACTTTAGTATTTTACCGCTACGTTTGTGGCGGTAAAACTCTACTAATATGCTCTTTTAGTTGTCTAATTTCATTTTCAATGGACTGAAAACGCTGATTTTGAATATATGATTCCTGATCAGTTATTGAGCTTATCTTTGCCTTCACATGCCAGATCTCTAAAATATCATCTCCCTGAATAGAGTATGTTTTGTATTCAGGGTTATCACTCTTAAATAAGTAACTGACAGGGTTTGTGTCATGACGGAACAGGCGCTTAGCAACAATGCCATCCTTAGTGACAACAACGCAAACAGAACCGTTTTCTAACTGTGTGATGTCTTTAACTTGCTCAGTGATAACCGTTTCTCTCGGGCGAATAGTGGGTAACATGCTGTCGCCTTCTACTTCAAAGAGTCGATAGTTACCATTTTCAAATCCTGGAATTTTATAGACATCTAAGGTTTTGATGTAACCTTCATCATTGCATTGATCTATATAACCAGCATGAGCCTCTTCCTTTACAAGTGGAATGAATGAAGTCTCTAAGACTTTTTGATAGCTCTGAAAATGCGAATCATCATACCCCTCTATTCCCAAAATAAGCCAATTGCAGTCAACATTAAACACTTGGCTGATTTTAGTAATCGTACTGAGAGATAAGGTCGACTTGCCAGATTCTAATTGCGATAAAGCACCTTGAGTTATGCCTATTTTATCCGCAAACTCTTGTTGAGAAAGGTTCAATTTTTCGCGTAGAGCTGTCACTCTATTTGTACTAGTGTTATTTAATATCATCGCGTTATTAATAAACTTATGTTTGTATTATAGGTATAAGCAAGTTAATATAACACTTGCTTAGCTAAAGTATATACTACTCGAGTAACTAATTATTTAATTTGTTGTTTTTTATGAAAAAGTAGCTACATAACACAGATAAGCCACATTCTATAAATTCAGGGGTTGCCAATGTTTAACGACAAATTATTTACTAAAAAATTACGCTCTGTGAGCTATATTTTAGTTGCTGATGATGATCTTGATGATCAAGAGCTCATCCGTGATGCCCTTGTTGAAAACAATGTCGACGAAAATAAAATTCAATTTGTCGATGACGGCATGCAATTACTTGAGTCACTTGATAAAAATAAAATTTTACCAAGTCTTATTTTATTAGATTTAAACATGCCAAGAAAGGGCGGAAAAGAAGCATTAGTTGAGCTAAAAAAATCAGAGCGTTATCGTCATATTCCGATTATTATTTTTACAACCTCTGACTCAGAAATTGATATTAAGCAATGTTACAGCTTAGGTACGAATGCTTTCATGACCAAGCCATCTAGTTATTTTGATTTAGTTGAATCAATGAAAATGTTAACTCAATATTGGCTTGTTCAAGCTAGGATTGTGTTAGACTGAGCCGAAAACTTTTTTGGCTCACCTGCTAAACTTGTCATCGCTCGTGCTCGCCAATTCCTTAATCAACTGCCTTACAACGCTAAATAAGTCACAGGGTAACATTCCACGCTCTCCTTCAGCCTTTGCTAAAATATCACCCGCTTTTGCGTGTAAGGTAACACCTAAAGTGGCCGTTTGCGTTGTATTTATCCCTTGTGCAAGCAGCCCTGCAATAATGCCAGTCAGAACATCACCACTGCCACCAACAGCAAGTGCTGGGTTACCATCTGTACACACCCATACTTGGTTTTTGTTAGCCATTAAGGTTCCTGCACCTTTTAGAACACAGGTTGTTGTGTAGCTATGTGCAAGCTCACTTACCGCAGCAAAGCGATTTGCTTCAACATCACTTGCTTTACAGTTAAGTAAGCGGGCAGCTTCACCAGGGTGTGGAGTGATCACCGAATTTACAATTGGAAATGAAGAGGCGTGCTGAGCCAACAATGTCAGTGCATCTGCATCGATTACCAAAGGCTTGTTATGCGTAAAACAATACTGCATAACCGTTTCAAAGACCTCTTCTGACCAAGTATCCAAACCAAGTCCTGGGCCTATTGCTATACAACTTGCCCACTCAAGTGCAGCGGTTAAGTTTGCTGCACTCACCATCAGCTCTGGCCTGCCAATACTCACACTAAGCACAGATTCTGAATGCGTGAACACTCTAACCATACCCGCACCAGTACGCAGAGCTGCTTCTGCTGTTAAACGAATTGCTCCTGCAGTACCCGTATTACCACCGACACATAGTAATTTGCCATGACTTGTTTTATGACTATTGTTCTCTCTGGCAGGCAGTGCATCGGAATTTTGATAGCTAATAAGCGCTGCCGTTGGCTCTGTAAGCTTTAAAAAGGCCTCACCAACCCCTAAGTCGGTAAATTCACATACGCCTGCTTGTGCTCTTCCTTGCCCCGTAACAAGGCCTTGCTTAATCCCAACAAAGGTAACAGTAACAAAGGCGTTAATCGCGACACCTAACACTGAGCCAGTATCAGCATGAATACCTGAGGGTAGGTCTATCGCAATTATTGGGGCACGGCTACTATTCGCTAATTGAATAAGTTGACTAAACGGCGTGCGAACTTCATTTTGAATACCCGTACCAAGTAAACCATCAACGATGACATCGGCTTGATCGAATGCGCTTAAACTCTTCGTAATTGTACCACCAGCATCAAACCACGCTTGTTGAGCAGTGAGTGCATCGCCTTTTAATGGCTTGTCAGGCAAGGCGGCGATCACTGTCACCTGCTTACCCGCTTGTTTTGCTAATCGGGCAACCACATAGCCATCACCGGCGTTATTACCCACACCGACTAATACCACGTACCTGCTAGCATTAGGAAAGTAAGCACACGTATGGTCAAAAACGGCCTTTCCTGCGCGTTCCATCAATTCATAAAGAGTTACTGCGCTTGTTGTAGCAGCAAGCCCTTCATTTTTGCAGATTTGCTCGGCAAGAAATACAGAATGAGAGAGATTAACTGTCATAGTTGTCCTTAACAGAAGCTTTTTATCAGCATATAAGTCCTTAAAAGCGCAGTCAATTCAGTGCTCTATTAGAAGCATAAAAAAACGGCGTATAAGCTAACTTATACGCCGTTTTTTAATTCTTCCTGTAACTTACTCTGTATCAGGTAAATTACGACCGTAGAAGATTTCTTGCATCTCACGGGTTAATTTAGAATAGATAACTTCTTCTTCTTCTTCAGAAAGATCGGCTGTAGAAACCCCGAATAAATAAGTATTCAAGTCAGTTTCTTTTAGCATCATCTTAGTGTGGAACAAGTTCTCTTGATACACGTTTACGTCCATCATTTGGTACGCTTCTTTTGTATCTTCAGTCATGTAGTTCTGAATTGAGTTAATCGCGTGGTCGATATAATGCTTAACGCCATCTACGTCACGGGTAAAACCACGTACACGGTAGTCAATTGTTACAACATCAGACTCTAGGCTGTGGATTAAGAAGTTTAACGCTTTTAATGGCGAAATAATGCCACAGGTTGATACTTCGATATCGGCACGGAACGTACAAATACCGTCATCAGGGTGAGCTTCTGGGTATGTATGAACACAGATGTGGCTCTTATCTAAGTGTGCTACAACCGTTTCAGGAAGAGGACCTGGCGCTTCATCAACGTCATACGTTGTTTGTTGCTCAATCGGCTCTTCAGAAATCAAAATAGTTACACTGGCACCTTGCGGATCATAATCTTGGCGAGAAACATTCAAAATGTTTGCACCAATAATATCCACAACTTCACCTAAAATATCGGTAAGGCGATCAGCACTGTACTGTTCGTCGATATATTCAATGTATTCTTTACGTTGTTGTTCCGTCTTTGCGTAACAAATATCGTAAATACTAAAGCTTAAGCTCTTAGTTAAGTTATTAAAGCCATGAAGCTTAATTTTATCGAAGGGTTTATTCATGCTAAACCAACCTTAAAACGAGTGAAACCTGCACCAGCAGAAATAAAAGTTCGCGGATTTTATACGAATTTTCTGCTCGGAAAAAGCGTTATTTTACCTGTTCTTGCACAACTTCATGGCTGTGAGTGATTTCTACTGTTTTATCAAGCATTAAGGCTACCGAACAATACTTTTCAGCAGACAGTTGAACAGCACGGGCGAGGTGTTTTTCAGAGACATTATCGCCAGTAACCACAAAGTGTAGATTAATCTTAGTAAACACGCGAGGGGCTGACTCAGCACGCTCAGCAGTTAACTTTACTTGTACATCACTAAACGACTGTTTGGCTTTTTTAAGAATGCTTACTACATCAACAGATGAGCAACAGCCCGCTGACATCAGCACCATTTCCATTGGGCTTGGTGCAGCACTGTCACTACCCGCATCAAATACTACATTGTGGCCTGAATTTGAAAGGCCGATAAAAGTGTCACCTTCTACCCATTTTACATTCGCTTGCATATGTTTTGTCTCTTACAATTATTTTTGCTTGATTGTAAGCAAGTCACACTGATATGCAATCGAAAAACGATATTAGGCTTTGAAAGGTTATGCGCTCTCTATAACGGCATTGTCGAACAAGTTTTTCACAAGGCCAGCAAACTCATCGATAAACGCATGCTGCTCAACAGTGACTGGCTGATTAGTTACACTACTGAGTACTTCTTGTAAGTCATACACAATACCGTCAACTTCACGGACTATTTGGCTTCGCTGTTCTGTGTTTAGCTCTGTATGTTGTTCACAAAGAAGCATCACATTCTCAGCAATAACATCTTCAATTAACTCTAAAACGGTAGGAGCTCCTGGTTTTATTTGACCAGGCTTCTCAAATAGCGCTAAATTTTGAGTGAGATACATGACGAGATCATCGTATCCTTGCCTATCTAAAACCATACCACTGTACACCTAATAAAATTTATAACTCTATTGATTTAAGCAGAAAGCGCTTTTAATTGCTACCTTTGCTATAAAGCTAATACAAAAAAAGCAGCCTAGGCTGCTTTTTTAACTATAAGTACCGATTAATCAATTTTTAGACCTGGGCTTAAGGTAGCCGGCATCGCTACTTTTTCTAGCTCAACCGAAGCAACTGGATAAGCACAGTAATCGGCCGCATAGTAAGCACTCGCTCTATGATTACCCGACGCGCCAATACCACCAAATGGTGCAGCACTTGATGCGCCCGTGATTGGTCGGTTCCAGTTCACAATACCAGCACGAATACGACGTAAGAAGTGGTCGTAATCTGCTGCGCTGTCACTTAATAAGCCTGCTGACAAGCCAAAGCTTGTGTCATTCGCTTTATCAATAGCAGCATCAAAATCAGTGAAACGGAATACTTTAAGTAGTGGTCCAAAGTGCTCTTCGTCTGGGAAGTTAGCTACATTTGTACACTCTAAGATACCCGGTGTTACAAAGCCGGTATTTTCTTTGTGCGTTAGCTCAACTAGCACCTCAGCGCCAAGCTCAACAAGTTGCTGTTGCGCAGCAGCCATACCGGCAGCAGCCGCTGCTGAAATCATCGAGCCCATGAAAGGTTGGTCTTCAGCGTCGTAGTCACCCACTTTAATCGCTTTAGTCGCCTTAATAAGGCCTGCAAGGATTGCATCACCCTGCTCACCTGCTGGTAAAAACAGCTTACGCGCACACGTACAACGCTGACCTGTAGAGATAAACGCTGATTGAATAATATCGTGAATAGCTGCTTTTGTATCTGCAACATCAGTAACGATTAGAGGGTTATTACCACCCATTTCTAAGGCTAAGATTTTACCAGGCTGACCTGCAAACTGTTCATGTAAAATGTGGCCTGTGCGTGAAGAGCCTGTAAAGAATAAACCGTCGATCCCTTTATGAGATGCAAGTGCTTTACCTGTTTCAACTTCACCTTGCACAAGGTTGATAACACCTGCAGGCAGACCCGCCTTTTGCCATAACTTTAACGTTAACTCAGCAACAGCGGGGGTTAGCTCAGACGGTTTAAATACCACGGTATTACCAGCTAATAATGCAGGTACAATGTGGCCATTTGGTAAGTGACCAGGGAAATTATAAGGGCCAAACACAGCTACAACACCATGAGGCTTGTGACGAATCATCGCACGGCCCTGTGGCATTGGGTTTTCAACATCACCTGTACGCTCTAAAAATGCTTTTTCAGAGATAGCAATTTTACCCACCATAGCACCTGCTTCAGTGCGTGTTTCCCAAAGTGGTTTACCGGTTTCTTGTGCGATAGCAACCGCTAATTCTTCGCTGTGCTCTTTTAATGTTTCTGCGAATGTTTTTACAATCGCTAAACGCGCTGCAAATGATTTGTCAGCCCAGCTGTAGAATGCTTCACGCGCAGCACTAACTGCGCTATCTACTTGTTCGGCAGTTGCTGTGTTTGCTTGCCAAATAACGTCGTTGTTTGCAGGGTTTACAGATTGAAATGCATGACCAAGGCCTGCTTGCCATTGACCATTAATAAATTGCGCTGCATGCGTCATGACTGTCTCTCCTAAATTTAAAGTGCGGCAACTGATACACTGTCACCTGCATTAAGGTGGAGTGCTTTTGCAAGTTCTGCTGATAATGTGATTGTATCTGCATCACATGGCAAATTAACTTGCGCTACAGTCGCTCTAAAATCGACAAGTTTATCGTTTGCTATCAGTGCGGTAGTTTCACCTTGGCATTCACCAATTTCTACGCTAAGTGTTTTAGCGTTACGAATGGTAGCGATATTATCTACTTTTGCTTCCACTGTCGGGCCTGCATCAAAAATATCCACATAGCCATTAAAGGTAAACCCTTCACTTTTAAGCAGTTCAATGGCTGGACGTGTGTTGTCGTGCACTTGCCCAATAACTGCTTGTGCGTCTTTGCTCAGTAAGTTGACGTAAATTGGGTATTTAGGCATTAACTCAGCAATAAAGACTTTCTGGCCAATACCTGTTAAGTAATCGGCAGTCGGAAAATCCATTGAAAAAAAGTGCTCTTCTAGCCATTGCCAAAATGGGCTTTCACCATTTTCGTCTGAAACACCGCGCATTTCTGCAATAACTGTTTCTGCAAAACGTTGCTTATGTTGATTAATAAACATAAAACGCGCTTTTGAAAGAAGCTTACCGTTATTATTTTTACGGTAACCATCTTTTAAAAACAAAGTACAAAGCTCTGTTGCACCCGTGTAGTCATTACATAGCGTAAGAATATCAACCGCTTTGTAAACATTCAGTGTGCGCGATGAATGAATTGCCTTGCTCAAATGATAGTGATAAAACGCATCATCCAAGCCAACCGCCGCTTCGATACCTGAGGTACCAACCACTTCACCGGTTTCGCTATCTTCAAGAACAAACAAGTAACCTTCATCACCTGGTTGCGATGCAGCTTTTGCAAACGAGCTTACAGAGTGATCAATTTTCTTTTGTAACAACTCTTCATTATTCGGCAAAGACGTAAAGCCATGGCCTGATTCATCAGCAATTTTTACTAATGCTGAAAAGTCGTTTTGCTGGATTGGGCGAAGGATCATCATGAGTCCGCTTGCTCCCTTATAAATAACGGTAAATAAGAAATGTGGGCAAGCAAATACTTGCCCTGAAATGACAGTTGGATAATTAGCCGTTTACGACTTTAGCCACTGCTTTTTCGAAACGAGCCATACCTTCGCGGATATCAGCTTCTGGAATAACAAGTGACGGTGTGAAACGAACAACATCTGCACCAGCAACTAAAGACATAACGCCTTCTTCTGTACCAGCAACTAAGAATTCTTTTGCACGACCTTTAAATTGCTCAGTAACAACAGCACCAATTAAAAGACCTTCGCCACGGATTTCAGTGAATACATTGTACTTGTCGTTAATATTCGTTAGTAGCTCACGGAATAATGCAGATTTTTCTTTAACGCCATTAAGTACTTCTGGTGTGTTTACTGTATCAAACGCTGCTTCTGCTACTGCACACGCAAGTGGGTTACCGCCATAAGTAGAACCATGCGTACCTACTTTTAAGTGCTTAGCGATATCAGTTGTCGTGATCATCGCACCGATTGGGAAACCACCACCTAACGCTTTTGCAGTCGTTAAGATATCTGGTGTTACATTAAGACCTTGGTACGCGTAAAGCTCACCAGTACGACCAACACCCGTTTGTACTTCATCAAAAATTAATAATGCATTATGTTTCGTACACAGCGCACGCACACCTTCAACAAACTCAGCAGTTGGAGAAATAATACCGCCTTCACCTTGCAGAGGCTCCATCATTACCGCACACGTATTGTCTGAGATAAGCGCTTCAAATGCTGCTAAATCGTTATAATCACAGTGAACAATGTCACCCGGCTTAGGACCAAAACCATCAGAGTATGCGGCTTGACCGCCTACCGTTACTGTGAAGAATGTACGGCCGTGGAAACCTTTATTGAATGAGATAATTTGTGACTTTTGCTCACCATAGTTATCAAGTGCAAAACGACGTGCTAATTTAAGCGCCGCTTCATTTGCTTCTGCACCCGAGTTAGCAAAATACACTTTTTCTGCAAACGTAGCGTCAGTCAGTTTTTTAGCAAGACGCAGTGCAGGCTCATTGGTCATTACATTTGATAGATGCCAAATTTTCTCGCCTTGCTCTTTTAATGCATTTACTAGAGCTGGGTGACAATGGCCAAGACAGTTAACAGCAATACCACCTGCAAAGTCGATAAACTCACGACCTTCTTGGTCCCACACGCGAGAGCCTTCGCCTCGAACTGGAATAACACTTGATGGTGCGTAGTTTGGAACCATTACTTGATCAAATAATTCGCGATTGACTGTCATTTTATATCCTCATAATTGTAAGCACACACAGAGTAAGATGGCACTAGCAAGTAAAAAACAAGCCCTTTTAATGAGCCGATTGAGCTTAGCGCAAAATCACCAAAATTACTCTTTGGTTCAATTTTCATTCATCCATTATTTCAGAAAATTTGCCATCTGTCTCTTAGAAAACTTTCATGCAGCCCTTGAAAATAAAGGGCTTGAGATATTTTTTCATAGATAGTGAATAAGTATTTGAAAGTGATTTTATCAGTAAATTACAAGAAAAAGGCGCGATACTAGGAGGGCAAGCTTATATAGATTAGCGAAACATTGTTGATGAATTGAACTCAACTATGAATGAATAGTCGCAAAAAAAATGTTAATTTTTTTAATTTATTTTGATATTGAAATTCTCAAAATTGCACTTAGCCAGATGTTTTAGCTCTGTTTGAGTAAAACCAAAATACGTAAACCAAGACTGAATTTCGTCTTTTTCAACTAACTGATGTTCGTTCAAGCTCAAAAATTGTGCATAACATCGTGCTTTTAAAATAACACGAGTTAAAGGTAAACTTTCATCGCTAATCGGATGTGGCGAGATAAGTTGCTCCATGACCGCCTTGAAAGGCAAATAGCGAAAAGCCATTTGTTCAATCACTTTAGTAGTAATCGTCATTGATAACTTACTCAATAAAGAACTTAAAAATAATGGGTCTGGTTTAAGTTCAAGCAGGGCGGTATGAAGATCCTTATTCTGCTCTTCACGTGCCATAGTCACTTTACGTTGCCATACACGTTCGAATGTACGCAAGTACAATCTTACCAAGGCAATCTTGCCTACATCCATTAGCATGCCAAGAGTAAATGCCTGTTCTTCATTAACGTCATTCAACTTTGCTATCTCTTGCGCTGCAATCGCACACGCCATCGAATTATCACGTAAGCGACGCTTTAACAATGGAAATGGTTCAGTGCTATGAGGCATCCAATGACGTACAGCAAACGTAGGCACAACAAACTTTAAATTATCCAGCCCGATATAACGTAGTGCTAATAACGGGTTATCGACCTTAACTGATGTATTTTTACTGCGTTGCTTACGATAAAAAGGCAAATTAACAAGCGCGACCAACTCTCGCCCTAACCAAGATAAGTCTTGTACCAAAGGCTCAATTCGCCCTACAGAAGCCGATTTTACAGCGAGGATATCAATAATTGCTGGAACAGCATCTTGTATACCAATTGTTTCATGGATAACAGAATCAATATCCTCAAGCTGCTTGTTCATTGCCGTTTCGATAACTTGGTGTAATTGCTTACTCGCTTGTGCGCGGTATTTATGGTGGGCCGTGCTGGATTTCTGGCGCTTCTTATGAGCGGCAACTTCCACCTCTAATAAAGTGCGTTGCTCGATTTTTTCACCATAGTCAATTTCAAGTGTATGAATATAACCAATTTGACGTTGTGCAAAACTATGACCAAGCAATAAGTCATGCGCACGCTCGTCGAGCATCATTGCAATCCTTTGTTGGCGATCTTTTTCAGTTATTTGCACAGGCGTTTTTTCGTTCATAATTGTTAATTCAATAAACTTAAGATTAGAAGCGAGTTAAAAAGTTAGCAAGTAGTTCAAGCCCCTGCTCTGTCAAAATTGCCTCGGGGTGAAACTGAACCCCTTCGAGCGCTAAGTTACGATGCATTAAGCCCATAATCTCGTCTAAATCATGGTTTACTTCAGTCCATGCGGTAACCGTCAATTCATTGGGTAATGTTTGCTTATCAACAACCAAAGAGTGGTAACGACACACGCGAAGCGGGTTTTCAAGCCCAGTAAAAACACCTTGATTGGTATGCTGAATAACGGATGTTTTACCATGCATCACCTGCTTGGCCCGAATGATCTTTGCTCCAAGAGCTTGTGCAATAGATTGATGACCAAGACAAATTCCCAAAATTGGCAACTGGCCTTTTAATTGTTCAACAACCTCAAGTGAAATACCAGCTTCGTTGGGAGAGCAAGGCCCAGGTGAAAGCACAATATGCTCAGGCTTGAGCTGCTTGATTTCAGCAATACTGATTTCATCATTTCGTTTTACCAATACATCTTGATCTAAGCGCTGAAAATACTGCACTAAGTTATAGGTAAACGAATCATAATTATCAATCATTAACAGCATTGCATGTAACCCAGAAATACGGACTCAAAATAATGAGCGCGTATATTACCTCAAGCACTAAAGAATGTCGGCATAAATGCCCTATTCTGAAGCGAATAAATGTGCTGCAAGTGCCGTTTTTTCATCTTCATCAAGCTTTTTTGAGCATTTATTATTAAAATCATAGCGCACCAACACTGTTTTACCGACTGCGCAACATGTGCCCTGCTGCCAAGCTTCTTGCCTCACTACAAATGAACTTGAACCGATATGCTCCACGCTTGTTTTTATTTCAACCTCATGGCCGTAAAATAGCTCGCCGACGAAACTGACTTCAACCTTAGCAATAATCAATTTCCAGTCGTGAGGGTTTAAATCAGGTGTAAAAAATTTAAAAATAGGGACACGCGCTGCTTCAAACCATATGGGGAGTACGGTATTGTTGATGTGCCCTAGAACATCCGTTTCGCTAAAACGAGGCGAGATTTTTTCTGTAAACATAGTAACCCTATAAAAAAATATAAATAAAAGGTAGCTCATGACGGACTTTATTCGTGTATACGAAAACGCCCTTAGTAAAGAATTTTGCGACAACTTTATCACGCTATTTGAACAAAGCGCGCATTTAAAGCAGGGCATGACCTCTGGCGGCATCGATTTAGCAAAGAAAGATAGTCATGACTTATATCTGAGTAATCATCCAGAATATGCTGAACAATTAAAACACATTCAGCAAGTTACTGCTGGTTACGTCTTTAAATACATTGAAGAGCACATATTCATGATGATTGGTGCCTTTGGGTTGAAAGTGTATCATCCCAAAACAGGAAAACCAGTTGATTTAACACAAGATAACTATGAAGAAGTCGGTAAACCTCAACTGCCATTATTAGTCCAGCAAATTTTTAGAATGGGTCCTATTCAGGCACAAAAGTACGATATTAATAAAGGTGGCTACCCGTATTGGCATAGTGAGGTATACCCACAAATTGGCCATAACGAAACCTTGCATCGTGTGCTGTTATTTATGTTTTACTTAAATGATGTCGAAGAAGGTGGAGAAACAGAGTTTTACTATCAACAACGTAAAATATCGCCAAAACAAGGCTCTATGGTAATAGCGCCAGGTTACTTCACGCATACTCACCGTGGCAACAAGCCCATTTCAAATGATAAGTATATTTTAACGTCGTGGATTTTATTCAACCGCGCAGAACAAATTTATGGACAGCCGCAGTCGTAAACTTGTTATATTAGCTATCAGAAACGACATTCTGATAGCTAACTAGTAACGTGTTTACATCTTTAATAACTGATCAAATAAATCGAAAACCTGATCGAGTTCTTCAATAGTGTTGTAATGCATACAACCAATACGTACTACACCGCCGGTATCTAATACACCTAGCTGCTTACACAAACCTTGTGCATAGAAATTACCATCCCACACACAGATATGCTGTTTGCCTAAAAATTCAGACACGATACGCGGCTCGATACCTTCAAACGTTAAAGCAAAAGTCGGTGTACGCTCTTCTAAACGCGCCAAATCATTAATACCAAATAACTTAATACGTGGATAATCTGCTAAGCGAGTTAAGAAATGCTTACTGAGTGACATTTCGTGTTGTTTAGTGGTAGCAAATGCAGCAGCGAGCTTTTCTCGGCGTGAATGACTATCATCAAGCTCACTAATTGCAGCAATGTAATCAACCGCAGCAATAAGGCCAGCCAGGGCTTCGAAGCTTTGTGTACCGGTTTCCCAGCGACCTGGCACAACATCTTTTGCAGGTTCAACTTTGTATGGTGTGAAACCTTCAAGGTGCTCGCGTTTACCATAGACAATACCAAGGTGAGGACCAAAGAACTTGTATGCAGAGCACGCTAAAAAGTCACAATCAAGCGCTTGTACATCAACCAGCTCATGAGGTGCGTAATGAACGGCATCAACATAGACTAACGCACCAACGGCATGAGCAAGCTCAACAATGCGTTTAATGTCATTAATTGAACCAGTGGTGTTTGATGCATATGTCACAGCAACAAGCTTTGTTTTGCTAGATAAAAGGCTTTCAAAGTGCGCCATGTCTAAGCTGCAATCAGCTTCGTTGATAAGCGCCGTTTTTACTGTCGCACCTTTATCTTCAGCAGCTTGCTGCCACGATGAAACGTTTGAGAAGTGATCAGCATTCGTGACAATAATTTCATCATTTTCAGTCCAATCACGCGAAATTGCACGGCTAAAGCTAAACGTTAAGCTTGTCATGTTTGCACCAAACACGATTTGCTCTTTAGCTGGCGCATTTAATAAATCGGCTGCGGCTTGGCGAGCGTTTGCCATTAGCTCAACAGTTTTATCACTTGAGAAAAATGCACCGCCTAAGTTTGAGTTGTAGTAACCCAAATAAGCAGTCATGGCACTTAAAACTGACTGCGGCACTTGCGAGCCACCAGGGCCATCAAGGAAAATCGGCGACTGACCTGCGACTTGTTGCATAAGTGCAGGAAATTGGCGACGTAATTGCGTTAAGTTCATACTATACCCTTACGCAGTGAGTACGAAGCAATCAAGGTAACCTTCTTTGCTTGCGTCTAATTTATTCATTGGTGTAGCGTTGTGCCATACTTCACGATCATTAATCAGTGCGAACATACCGTCTTTAATTTCCATTTTGAAACATGGCTCTGCTTGCTGGTGTTCATAAACAAGTAGCTCACCACCTTCTAAGTTTTCGTGCGATACACCACATACACACACGTGATCAAAACCATCTTGATGAACACCTTCTGGCGCAGCAGGTGTGTCGCTGTCGATCGCAAGCATTCTGAATTGGTGAATTTCAATATCGCGGTCATCGCTAATACCCGTCATATCGCGGAACTGATTAACGATTTGCTTCATGCCATCAGTGGCTAATAGGCTATCTTCTAAGTTCTCATAAGTACGCTCAACATTACCTTGAAAGGTATTGATTGAGTCGTCTTGTACGAATGCTTTTGTTGCTTGTAGTTTTAGTTCACCATCAACAACTTTAATTACTGAATAACGACGCTTACGAAATTCACCATCTGCGTATGGATTAGCAGGAAGGTTAGCAAAAGAAGGCTTTACTGCGTCAATATGTGCTTGGCTTACAAAGCGAAGTTGTAAGAGGTTCTGGTTGTTTAATGTAGTCATAAAGATCTCGCCTTAAATGTTGAGAATATTGGCGAGGATTTTAATGCAATTGAAGGGAAAATATTGCGTTATTATGTAAACTCAATGCAGTTATTGATCAATTTTAAGATCGATAAAGTCAAAATAATGAAAATTTAATCTAAAATATAAAAAGCCCGCAAAAATGCGGGCTTTAAAGTAAAAATACGCTATTTACTTATTAAACAGCTTGCTGAATGATTACTTCATCTGCCTTTTTCGTATACTGAGGCATACGGTGGAAGTTTAAGTAACGGTAAGTATCAGCTGCCGTTGCATTGATCTTAGCTGCGTACTCTTGGTACTCAGCAGGTGTAGGAAGTTTACCTAAGATTGCTGCTACTGCAGCAAGCTCTGCTGATGCTAAGAATACGTTTGCGCCAGTACCTAGACGGTTAGGGAAGTTACGCGTAGAGGTAGACACAACCGTTGCTTTATCAGCAACACGCGCTTGGTTACCCATACATAGTGAACACCCTGGAGTTTCGATACGAGCACCTACACGACCAAAGATACCGTAGTAACCTTCGTCAGTAAGTTGGTCTTTATCCATCTTCGTTGGTGGTGCAACCCAAAGTTGAGTTGGGATACGACCACTGAAACCATCTAGTAGTTTACCTGCAGCACGGAAGTGACCGATGTTAGTCATACAAGAACCGATGAACACTTCATCGATTTTCTCGCCAGTAACGTCAGAAAGAAGGCGTGCATCATCAGGGTCATTTGGCGCACAAAGGATTGGCTCTTTGATATCTGCAAGGTCGATTTCGATTACATGCTTGTACTCTGCATCAGCATCCGCTTCCATAAGCTCTGGATTCGCTAACCACTCTTGCATTGCGGTGATACGACGCTCAATAGTACGAACATCGCCGTAACCTTCAGAGATCATCCACTTAAGCATTACAATGTTTGACTCTAGGTATTCAGCAATAGACTCTTTAGAAAGCTTAACTGTACAACCTGCCGCTGAACGCTCAGCTGATGCATCAGAAAGCTCGAAAGCTTGCTCAACAGTTAGGTGCTCAACACCTTCGATTTCTAGTACGCGACCAGAGAATTCGTTGATTTTGCCTTTCTTCTCAACTGTTAGAAGACCTTCTTTGATACCAAAGTAAGGGATAGCATGAACTAGGTCACGTAGTGTGATACCTGGCTGCATTTCGCCTTTGAAACGAACTAAGATTGACTCAGGCATATCAAGAGGCATTACACCTGTTGCTGCTGCAAATGCTACCGCACCTGAACCCGCAGGGAATGAAATACCTAGAGGGAAACGAGTATGCGAGTCACCACCAGTGCCTACTGTATCTGGTAATAACATACGGTTTAACCATGAGTGGATTACACCGTCACCTGGACGTAGTGATACACCGCCACGGTTCATGATGAAATCAGGAAGTGTGTGGTGAGTGTTTACGTCGATTGGTTTAGGATAAGCTGATGTATGACAGAAAGACTGCATTGTTAAGTCTGCAGAGAAACCTAAACAAGCAAGATCTTTAAGTTCGTCACGCGTCATAGGACCTGTTGTATCTTGCGAACCAACAGTGGTCATTTTCGGCTCACAGTATTGACCAGGACGTACGCCAGGCATGTTACATGCTTTACCAACCATCTTCTGAGCTAATGTGAAGCCTTTACCAGAATCAGTTACAAGAGCAGGTTTGCGGAAGATATCTTCAGCTTCCATACCTAGTGATGCACGTGCTTTATCCGTTAAACCACGACCGATGATTAGTGGAATACGACCACCAGCACGCACTTCATCAAGAATTACGTCTGATTTTAAGGAGAAAGTAGAGATTACTTCATCAGTACCGTGACGCTTAACAACACCTTCGTATGGGAAGATATCGATTTGGTCGCCCATGTTTAGCTCGTCAACAGGAAGTTCGATTGGCAATGCACCAGAGTCTTCCATTGTGTTGAAGAAGATAGGCGCGATTTTACCGCCTAAACATACACCACCAACGCGTTTGTTTGGTACGTGAGGAATATCATCACCCATGAACCAAAGTACAGAGTTAGTTGCAGATTTACGAGAAGAACCCGTACCAACTACATCACCAACATAAGCAAGAGGTAAACCTTTCGTTTTAAGCTCTTCTAGTTGTGAGATTGGGCCCACTTCACCTGGTTTTTCAGGGTTGATACCTTCGCGCTCATTTTTTAGCATTGCTAAAGCGTGTAATGGAATATCAGGACGAGACCATGCATCTGGTGCAGGAGAAAGGTCATCTGTATTTGTTTCGCCAGTTACTTTGAATACCGTAACTGAGATTTTTTCAGCAACAGCTGGCTTATTTACAAACCACTCTGCATTTGCCCAAGACTCGATTACTTGCTTAGCAAATTCGTTACCTGCTTTCGCTTTTTCTTCTACATCGTAGAAAGCATCGAACATTAATAATGTATTTGATAAACCTTTAACAACGATTGGTGCTAACGCTGCGTCATCTAAAAGATCAATCATAGGCGCGATGTTGTAACCACCTAACATAGTACCAAGTAGCTCAGCAGCTTTTTCTTTTGATACCAATGGAGAGCTCGCTTCACCTTTTGCAACTGCAGCTAAGAAACCTGCTTTGATGTAAGCTGCATCATCAACACCTGGTGGTACGCGGTTAACAAGAAGATCAAGAATAAACTCTTCTTCGCCTGCTGGTGGATTTTTAATTAGTTCAATAAGATCAGCCGTTTGCTGAGCATCTAATGGCGCTGGTACGATACCTAACGCGGCACGTTCTTCTACGTGTTTACGATATTCTTGTAGCACAATATTGCCCTCTTGGTGACGTGAAAGTACTCGGTAGTATTAAACTAAATACCAAATATATAACCCAGTACTTATAGTATTCTGACGATTGATTATAAAGCTTTTAAGTATAGATGAAAATCCATGCTGCGGTTAGGCACTTTATATTCACTATAAATAACATGAATAGTAGTTAAAAAAAAAGCTATTCAGATGAATATTTATTAAGTAAGAATCATTCTTATTTTAGGCATAAAAAAACCCAGCCATATGGCTGGGTTTCTCAAAACTTACAACTCACTATTAACGCATAACTTTTACACGTTGAGTTGACGTTAGTTGCGCTTCAACACGACGGTTTTCAGCGTGAGCTTCTAAAGTGTTTGCTTCATTCTTCAAACGCTCTTCACCATAGCCTTTTGTTGAAATACGATCTTCAGAGATGCCGTCTTTGATTAATTCATCAGCAACATCATCAGCACGCTTTTTAGATAGAGTCATGTTGTACTCAGCATCACCTACTGCTGAGGCATGGCCTTCTAAAACAACCGTTGCGTCTGTATTTTCCTTCATGAAGGTAGCAACTTCAGCAATGTCATCAAAGTAGCGTTGTGGAACAGCCGCTGAGTCATGAGCAAAGCTAACTAGTAGGCTAATTGTTACTGGCTTCTCTTCATACAAAGTACAACCCGTTGCATCTACAGCGTCTGTCATCGGCGTGTTTGCACATTGGTCATCAGCATCAATTACACCATCGTTATCAGAATCTGAATCTGTTGGCTCTTGAACAACAACTGGAGCTGGCTCAACAGGTGCCGCTGGCTCGCTTGATTGACCGAATAAGTAGCTTACACCAAACTTAGCATTTAAGTCTGACTCACTGAACTCTAAACCTCTGTAGTAAGATGTTTCAAAGTTAACTGATAGACCCTCAGTTACAAAGTGTTGGTAACCTAGACCAATATTTGCAAATGTACTTTTCTCGTACACATCAATTTCTTTAAGACCTAACACACCGTAGAATGGACCACCAGAAAAATGGTGCAGCATGTCGATGCCGTATCTATCCATGTCCATGTCGTACTTATCACCCGTGATTAGGTGTTCAGTATCAATATTTCCATCAGCGTACTCTAAACGAGCGCTCCAGTAATCTGAGAATCGGTAACCAATCTCAGCACCGAAACCTGTTGCATAACCAGTTCTCACGTTAGGTGAGTAATCTGTTGCAATCCAAGATGCATCGTAGTAGTCACCGAATACACCGATATAAAAACCTTCTTTCTCTGCAGCAAATGTTGATGCACTAGTTGCAGCTAATGCGATCGCCATAGTAAGTGATTTTAATTTCATTGTTTCCTTCCCATTTTCACAATTAAAATTTTCAGCTAAGTCATCCCAGCCCATTTTATAAGCAGAATACTCTTCGATTTGTTAACCTATACTTAATAGGTAACAGGTTATACTACTAACTCAAATCATAGTTTGATTCAGGTCATTAGAAACTATAGGTGATAATATAAAACTTACCTAATACTATAGTTAAATCGTCATTCAAATTAACAACTCGTTATTATTGTTAATTAACAACGACTATAAATTAACTAAAAAATAGACTTAATAACTAGGTGCGTTAACTTATATAAAAAGTGTTCAGTCATATTTCTTAGCATAGGTGTTAAATATTACACTTAGGCACAGTAGCTAACAATCAGCCTTTTCTGGAATTTTTTAAGTTCCACAAAAAGTTTGATAATTCGCATCACCTTCCTTAGGAGGCTCATACCAATGTGTATTTTCAGCTTTATAAATATAAGGATTTGATATCACTTTCAAAAATGCTTCCAGTGAAGCGCTTTTTCCAGAGTTCTCATATTCACCTATAATCATTTCGATATTATGGTTGCGTGGAATGACTGCAGGATTAACAGCACGCATCGTTTTATAACTTTGAGTAGATGTTCTTAAAAACCATTTTTTATACCATTCTTTTATATTGGCAGGTATGGTTACCGGAGACTGTAATGACTCAGTCAAAAGATTAAATGTGTTGGTATAATCCAATTTATGTTGCTTCATTAACGTCAACAATTCAGAAACAAGTATATGATCATCTCCTTCCAGGCTTTCTAAGCCCAGCTTTTTTTGCCACATAAAATTAAAGGCGTCATTGAACCGAGTTGAAAAACTATTTATAACCGTTGAAAGGTCTGTAAGCGCTTGTTTTTCGTCTTTAAATAAAAGTAATAGACTTTCAGCTAGGCGCGCACAATTCCAATTAGCAATCGTCGGCTGATTGCCAAATGCATAGCGCCCTTGGTGATCAATTGAGCTAAACACAGTATCAAAATCAAAGTTGTTCATCATAGCGCAAGGACCATAATCAATGGTTTCACCACTTATCAAGGTGTTATCAGTATTCATAACACCGTGTATAAAACCGACACGCATCCAACTTACTATCAACTCAATTTGCTTGTCTTGTACAGCTGTTAAAAAGTCGATATAGCGCTGTTCTCCAGTGCTATTAATTTCAGGAAAATGACAACAGATAGCGTAATCGACAAGCTTTTCTAATCCTTCTATATCACCCTGTGTTGCTAAGTATTGAAATGAACCAACACGGATATGGCTTTTAGCTAAACGCGTGACGACCGCACCAGGTCGAGGAGGATTTCGATATACCGTTTCACCAGTAGTCACCACAGCTAAACAGCGCGTAGTCGCGATACCTAGCGCATCAAGCGCCTCACTCATAATATACTCACGCACTGCAGGGCCAATGGCACAACGACCATCACCACCGCGTGAGAACACTGTTGCTCCTGCGCCTTTTAATTGCACATCCCACAATGTTCCATCTTGATCTGTAATAGCGCCAAGCAAATGCGCCCTGCCATCACCAAGACGCGGTGAAAAATGACCAAACTGATGACCTGAGTAACCAAGTGCAACCGGTGCCACGGCGTTATCTATCGCTGAACCAGATAGCAATTTAGCTAAGAATTCGCTGTCGTGATTAATCGCAAAATTATCAGCGAGCTTGTCATTGAAGAGCAGCAATTGCGGCTCAGCAACGGCGCTCGGCATATCTTCAATAGCGAGCAGTTCACTAATATCTGTGTATCGAGTTTGCAGTTTCATAACTGTCCTTAACGTGTGGCTACACCTACGCGGTTATCACCTACCCCATAGGCCACAAGCTGACTAAGTGCTTGCAGGCTATAGCCACTTTGCTGTTGTAGTTCATTGAAAAAATCTTGCGCTGCTTGTAACGATTTTTTAGTTTGTAAGCCGCCGTCTATCAACTCGTGGGCACGCAAGTAGGTTTCTACATCGCGAGAAAGTAAAAAGGTATCTTTACCAAGCGCTCGCAAAGCGTAAGGGCCTGTATTTCCCCCTAAACGCGCACCATGTTTTTTAAGATAGGCCCACAAGCCAATAATATTGTCAGTTGGCCAATCCGCAATAAATTGGCTGAAGCTGCCATGTTTTTCGGCAACTTCGTGGATCATGTACGCATTTTCAGGGATCGTTTGTACTTTTTTAAAATTACGAACAATTCGCTCGTCACTGGCTTTTTGCTCAAGCATATCTGGCGGCATCATCAACAGTTTCTCTACACTGAAATCCCAAAACACGTCGCGAAAACCTGCCCACTTGTTATTAATAACAGACCAATAAAAGCCACTTTGAAAAACTTTGCGCGTGAACTCTTCTAACCATAAATCGTCATGTATTTTGGCAATATCAGTATCATCGAGCGGGTTTGATAACAGTGCATGCAGCATTTCTTCGCTGCCCTTTCGAGATACGGCTCGTTGATAAATATCGTTAAATTTTTCCATCATTTTTCCAATTTATTTGGTTAACGCTAAGTGTACGTAAAAACACGCTTATACGTAACCATGTTGCAAAATCGGTCACTAAAAAACAAATCCTTCGTCTTGACACCTAGATGGCTAAAATGCTTTAATCGCCGAATATACCCTATTTAACTATGTTGGCTTTAACCTTTAAAGCGAGCATAAAGGGCTGGAAGAGGTGCGTTATTCAGGTAGCGTATGGGAAGAGCACAGACTCTGTTGATCATACGTGAGGGGAATTAACGCCGAGAAGTAACACCGTTTGTGAGGTGCTTATTTCGGGCGACTGGGCTGAATCCCAGCGACTGTCACCAACAATAGCAAATTGCTATTGATTAGTTTGGTGGAGAGCTTCTGGTCTTAGTATAATAAGGCCGTCGCGTCTTTATTATTTTAAGCCCATTCGCTCTTCGAATTATACCTTGTTCGAACGACGACATGCGGCTCCATTCAAATGTTCCCGCATAAACTCTTCGAATACCTTATAAGTTCGTGAGAGATGATCAACAATTTTGATTTAAACGACTATCCATTATGGACAGCGCTTGTCACGCCATTTTCTGAATCTGGCGAGGTCGATTACACGGCCCTTGAACAACTAGTGGCTGAGCAGCAAGATGCAAATAACGGCATTTTATTGCTTGGCAGTACCGGTGAAGGACTGGCGCTTTCACTTAAAGAGCAACAAGCCATTGTTGAGCATGTTTGCCAATTAGCACCGAGAGTACCACTCATGGTTGCTGTGGGCGGTATGAACCTTAAGCAACAAATTGCTTGGGTTGAATACTGCAATCAACTACCTATTCATGGCTATCTATTGGGCTCACCTCTGTATGCAAAGCCAGGGGTTGTTGGCCAAACACATTGGTTTGAAAGCCTACTTAACGCAAGTCATCACCCTTGTATGTTGTATAACGTACCAGGAAGAAGTGCAGTTGAGATTGCACCGCAGGTGATCAAAAACCTTGCTGAGCACAAAAACCTTTGGGCTTTAAAAGAAGCCAGTGGCGACATTAGTAAATTTGAAGGTTTTAGAACGGCATCACCAACTCTGGCCATTTTCAGTGGCGATGATGCACTTATGCCATATTTTGCTCAAGCTGGTGCAAAAGGTTTAGTGTCGGTTGCCGCGAATGCTTGGCCGAGTCAAACCCATGAGTTTGTTAAACGCAGTTTAAGTGGTCAATACCCAAATCTATTCACCGATTGGTCGCAAGCAATCCAAAGTTTGTTCGCTGTGGCAAATCCAATCCCCGTAAAAGTACTGATGCACCTGCAAGGTAAAATAAATACCCCGCATTTACGTCCGCCGCTTACGCATTTAGAGCTTGAGCAAACAGACAGCATCACCCACGCAAACAACACAATTTTATCTTGGAACTAAAAACAGGTTTTATCATGAGCTGGTTAGAATTATTAAACAACTTAGAATCAGGCGCAGTTCGCGCAGCGACACAAGACGAGAACGGCAACTGGCACGCCAATGTAGAAGTTAAACAAGGCATTTTAGAAGCTTTCAAAAATGGCACAAATACTGAGTTCCCAGGTGGTTTTGTTGATAAGCACAACTTGGCACCACAAGGCTTTGCAGCCGATGCAGGCGTGCGTATGGTACCAGGTGGTAGCAGTGTTCGTCGGGGCGCACACGTTGCTAAAGGCACGATTATTATGCCACCAGCGTATGTAAATATTGGTGCATTCATCGACGAAGGCACGATGGTCGACAGCCACGCACTAGTGGGTTCATGTGCACAAGTAGGTAAAAATGTTCACCTAAGTGCAGCAGTACAATTAGGTGGTGTACTTGAACCAATTGGTGCCAGCCCAGTAGTGATTGAAGATGATGCATTCATCGGCGCAGGCTGCGTTATTGTTGAAGGTGTGGTTGTGAAAAAAGGGGCTGTGCTTGCGCCGGGTGTGCGCTTATCGGCAACCATTCCTGTTTACGATTGTGTGAATGAGCGCCAGCTAGACAAAGGTGAAGCAATCCCAGAAAACGCGATTGTAATCCCAGGTTCTCGCCCAGCTTCAAATGCATGGGCTCGCGAGCAAGGCCTAAGCATGTCTTGTGCATTGATCGTGAAATACCGTGACGAACAAAGCGATGCATCATTACTGTTAGAAGAGGTTTTACGTTAATGAGCTTTTTGAGCACGCCCATCAAGCAAGCGGTTGAACACGTTTCAACGCATCTTGATACGCCATTTTTTGTCTATGATTTAGATAAATTAACTGCACATTTAAAGCAACTAACTGCGCAAACCGATGTGAAACTTTGGTATGCCGTTAAGGCCAACCCACTGTCTCGCATTATTCAATGTTTAGACAGCGCAGGGTTTAACTTTGATGTTGCAAGTAAAGGTGAACTTGAGCAAGTACTTGCTCAAGGCATCGATAGCGAGCGCGTGCTCAACACAGGGCCTGCAAAGAGCCCTAAACAAATTTCACATTTTATTGCTCGCGGCGTACGTACCTTCGTGGCCGAGAGCATTAACCAAGTTCGCTGGTTAAATGAGGAAGCAACAAAAGCAAATTGTCAGTTGCAAATTCTATTGCGTGTACAACTTCGTTGGCCAGACAGCGAAAAGAATCCACTTGGCGGCGATAGCCTTACTCCTTTTGGTTTAGGCTGTGATGAGTGGCAAGCACTCACTGCAAGTGATTATCCAGCTCTTAGCTTTGATGGTCTGCATATTTTCCAATGGGGCAATATGCTGAGCACTAACAAGCTCGCCGAGCTATGGCGCGCGATGATTGCGCCATTACAACAGCTAGCACGCTCATTAAATATTAACCTTCATATTCTCGATTTAGGGGGTGGCTTAGGCATTCCTTATACCCAAGATGCTAACCAACTTGATTGGTCTGCACTTATCGAGACCCTGGCGAGCATTAAAGCAGATGCTGGTGTCAAAGAGCTTTGGATGGAACTTGGCCGCTATGCGGTTGGCGAATGTGGCCATTACGCAACACCGGTTGTTGAGCGCAAAGAGAATTACAATCAACAGCAGGTGATTTTATCAGGGGGTATTAACCATTTACTTCGCCCTGCTGTAACAAGCCAAGATTTCCCTGCGGCGTTACTACGCGAATCAACGGCTGAACCTAAGGCAATGACTTTATACGGCCCGCTTTGCACCGCCCTTGATTGCTTGGGTGAACACCAATTAGCAAGCGATTTAAATGAACAAGACTGGTTGGTATTCAGCCAATGTGGGGCATATGGCTTTACCGAAAGTATGCCGTACTTTTTATGCCACGAATTAGCAGCTGAATACATCCTTGAACAAGGCAATATTGAGTGCATTCGTAGCGCTGAAGATGCCAGCTATTATTTGAGGTAATCGCCATGAGTAAAGAATTCATTAGCCAAGAGAATATTGTGGTTGGCGAGATTGCCAACGGCCTACCACTGACAATTCCTGTGTATCGCTTAAAAGGCGATGGCACAGGCCCAAACGTATATATACAAGCCAATATGCACGGTGCTGAGGTGCAAGGTAATGCAGTAATTTATCAATTGCTAGAGCAGCTAAAATCACTCAAGCTGCGTGGCGATATTACTCTAGTGCCTTATGCCAACCCAATTGGTTGTAACCAAAAGTCAGGTGAATTTACGCTAGGTCGCTTCGATCCAATTACTGGCACCAACTGGAACCGCATGTACCGCTTTAACAAAGCCTTACCATCACAAATTGCTGAACAGCACAAAGACAGTGATGATGCGACCCTTAAAGCGGCGTTTAAAGAAGCACTGGTTGCTGATATCGACAGCCAACTAACAGGCCCTGATTACAGCCTAACAACAGGTAAGCGTATTGCCCTTAACTTACAAAAGCTTGCCCATCAGGCTGATATTGTTTTAGACCTTCACACTGGGCCTATCTCAAGTCAGCACTTATATTGCCCTGAATACGCCAAAGACAGCGCGCGCTACTTCAACATCGAACATGTGTTATTGATCCCGAATGATTTTGATGGCGCGATGGATGAAGCGAGTTTCTGTCCATGGTGGTCGTTATCTGAAGAGCTTGGAAAACAAGGCCGTGAATTCGCTGTCCAAGTCGAGGCATTCACCGTTGAGCTAGGTAGCCAAGAAAAAATCGATTTAAGTGCAGCCTTTGAAGATGCAAATAGCATTTTAAGTTACCTCAACCACAAAGAGGTATTAGTTGATGCAGCGTATCAACCCAAAGCGATGACACGCTATGCCTGTATGCTCAAAGATTATATTGCTTACTACGCTCCCATGGGCGGCATGGTGGAGTACCTAGCGCCACTGGGTGGCCATATTAAAGCAGGTGAACCTATAGCCCATATTTTAAGAATGGAGCGCTACCTATCAGAACAACCATTACAAACACTCAGTTTTGATAAAGATGCAATAGCCATTTTACATTTTGCTTCAGCAAGCGTGAATCAAGGCACCGAATTATATAAGTTTTTTACCAACGTATTTGAGCTATAAGCTCATCCCTTCTCATTGCGTGAGAGTCACGGCTTAGGCCGTAACAGCAGAGTCCCAAGTTTCGCTTGGGGCTCTATTTACCTAAAAATTTAACAATTCAGTACAAGTTCACGGTTACTTATGTAAAAATCGTTATACTTATCTTAACTTCACCTCTATTCAATAAGGAAATCGCAATGGGATGGCGCACGTGGCTAGCTGTCGCTAGTTTATTTTCTGTACCTGTTATGGCGCAGACAGAAGAAACAAAAACCAATGAACAAGATGACGCGCTCGAATTAGTAAAACAATGTATTTTAAATGAAGCGATTGGTGGTGACGGTAAACAAACACTCGAAGAGCTTCGAAAAAAGTGCTCTGATTTAGATGAAAGTAAAAAACTTACAGCACTTGATAAACGAAAAGCACGCGAAGAAGTAAGTAAAAAAAACCGCAATGTAATCACGCCACATAAACGTAACTATATCTTGCCACTGTCTTACGTATCGCATCCAAATACTCGCCCTTTTGACGGTTTAAAAGATCTAGCAGAAGAAACAAATGGTGAGCCACTCGACAACCTCGAAGTAAAATATCAGCTGTCAATTAAGGTACCTATCTTTGAAGGCTTCTCAGATAAAGACCAAGGTGTGTACTTTGCGTTTACGATGCAGTCGTTTTGGCAGTTTTACAACAAAGATATCTCTTCACCATTTCGTGAAACCAACTATGAGCCAGAGGTATTCTGGATAAACTACCTTGATGAAGAAAATGTCTTATGGGGAGATGAAATGGCAATTGCGATTGGTGCATCACATCAATCAAATGGCCGAAGCCAACCGAATTCTCGTTCATGGAATCGCATTTATGCAGACTTTTTATGGGAAAAAGATGGTTTTGTGTTTAGCTTTAAACCTTGGTACCGCATCCCAGAAGATGAAAAAGAAGATGAGCTAGAAGCCAGTGGTGATGACAACCCTGATATCTATAAATACATGGGGTACTTTGAGTTTTCTGGCGCTTATCGTTATAACGAACATGAATTCAGCTTTATGACACGCAATAATCTAAACTCAGATAATCGCGGGGCAATTCAACTCGATTGGTCTTTCCCTCTTTGGGGCAGGTTACGAGGTTACGCACAGTACTTTAATGGTTATGGTGAGAGTTTGATTGATTACAACGCCGATATTGAACGCTTTGGCGTGGGTATTCTGTTAACTGACTTACTTTAAGTTTCATTTTTAGCTTGTATTAATTTAGTTGATTTTAAGTGAGAAGCAAAAAGCACTAAACAATTCTACGTTTAGTGCTTTTACATTTTAGCTTAGTTAACTATAAGTTAAGGGCATGCCCCCTGGATGCTCGCCATTGGATGGCCATGATGATCATAATAGTGGTGGGTACACGTGCCGCCACCTCCAGAAGTGCCTAATCTACCACCACCTCTTACAACTGGTATATTTCCCCAACCTAAAGGCGCACTTCCTGATCCTGCCGGAGTACCTATGGCACCACCTCCAGGGCTACTTATTGACTTTGGAAATTTTTTGTCAAACAACTCAGCTAAGCAGTTTGAAATTTGTGAAACAGAGAAATTAACTTGCTTCAATACGCCTAGAGATATACCGTCGAGTATGGTGGCATTTTTATTAAGTTCAATCCCGATAAATCCAGCACTATCTAAACTTAATTCATAGGCTACTTGATTTCGCGGATAGTTTACTGGCACGTCGGTATTTAGTGTAAAATTTTGAATGACAGTTCTATTTTCAGGGATATACTCCCACGTCCCACCAACAGAAACACCCCCAGCGCTGACCCCAAAATTAACTCCGGTGAAGCGTGTCTTGTGAAATGAGCGAGTATCTAATTGTTTTTGCCTTGCGTATTCTTGTGCACGGTTTTGAACATTCGCCATATTTCGTCCGTCAAGCATCGCATTCATAGCTTTAGCCTCAGGCGCATTGTCACAAGTCGCATTTGTTGTGTTAGCAGTACTGTATGTATTGAATTTTAATTTTTCTGTACTACTTGGCATCGTCCCTTGATTAAAGTCAGCTGTAACTTGCGCTGCGATCTCATCTAGCTGAGCATATGTATCTAGTACGTCATTAATCAAAGTATCAACTGCTGTAGGGTAGCTACTCATATCTCTAAGTGTATTTGACATATTGTAACGCGGTGTACCTTGATTACTATGCTCATTATAAAAACCGAATATTTCACGGGTAGCTTGGTTAACCACTAATACTTTATTTGTTGTTGAATAGCATTGCTCTTCACTTCCAAATACAGGATTAGGATTTCTACCAACTTGCTGGCATACAAGTTTTGGCTTTAACTTTTTCGCAATTTCTTTAGCTTCTGAATAAGTACAGTCTTTACAGATCCTAGCCTTAAAATCCTGACTAAATGCTTTCCCTGACACGCTTAGCAAAACTAAGCAGATAATAAATTTATACATAATATCAATCCCTATTTCAATGTACCCATAATCGGAACTTAAACTATAGCCAAGAAATCTAAGAGATCAACATAAAATCAACTAATGCTACATAACCACAACAAACACCCCTTCAAACTCTGCAACAACGTCGTTGCCATCAAATATAGTGACAGGCACTACATAACTGGTTTTGCCTTTTGTTTCCAGTTCGCTAAGGTTACCTTTACAAGTTTTCACATCAACACAACCTCGAGGGTCGGTATTAAGTGGTTTTAAGTATTTAATGTTAGCATCAGCTAACACGATATTTCCTTCAAAGCCTGCCTCTTTCAGCGCAAGGTAAGTTGCTCCCCACCCTGTTAAGGTCGCTAAGCTATAAATAGAGCCAGCAAACATAGTGTTGTGAAGGTTTAAGTTCGCATCTAAATCAGCGCGGGTAGTAAACTGCCAATCAGTATAACTTTCAACTTTAATACCCATCGCATCACTAATTGGAATTGATTCACGCCATGTATTTTGTAGTACTTGTGTCCAGTTTGGGTGGCGGAACCAGCCTGGTTCAGAAGGTTTTTGTTTAACCATTTTCCAGTGCTGTACGTCATCATAAGCTAAATGCGCTTTTTCTTTTAACTCATAGCCATGACGCTTATAGAAATCAAGAGCTCGCTCACGAGCAAACAACACGAGCTCATCGGCATCTTGAGTCCATGCGATTTTTTCTAATTCATGTAATAAACGGCTACCAATATGCTGATTGCGGTTACCTTCGGCTACCGCCATGTAACGTACTTGCGCTTGCTGATGATTATTAAAGTGAAGGCGTGCCACACCTAATACTTCACCATCATTATTTTTGATAAAGCGGTGCTCTGCGTCTTGTTCTAAATCATCCTGTTCAGAACCGCGCGGCTCGCCCCATGGCGCTCTTAAAACCTGCCAACGCAATGAATAATACGCTTGCCAATCTTCGCTGCTTTGTGGGGTGGTCACTTTAAACATAAATACTCCTGTGATAATTCAGCCATCTCATGTTGTTTTTTCGTGGCCTAACGAATGCAAATTACGATACGCTATCTTCCATCAAGTTGGAATAATACTTTGGTGACCTAGCCAAAATTATTATTCTTCGCTGTAAAAACTACTGCACAATTGGCACTTTAGCGAGGCTGGTCTATGCTGAAGTAATTGTCATACTTTATACATACAAAGTTAAAGGCCCGAAATATGGAACATTTTTTTGAACCCAGTGGCGCGATAAAACAGTGTTTTATTGAAGATTGCCACAGGCTCGGGCAACTTATTTATTGGCACAAGCAAGGTAGAGAGTCTATTCAAGTAAGACAAATGAATCAGTTTCGCTGGCTGTTAATTAATGAAACATTACAATCTGTAGTCGAAAAGCGCCGCCCAGCACGATTACTTTTCCCTCACTTACAGTACCTTGCAAGGCTTTGGCAAGAGTTAGAAGAACCCAACAAAATACTCGAGCTGGGGTTAGGTGGAGGTGCTATCCGAAATTATTTACAGCATACCTACCCACAAAGCCACTTAACTTCTGTTGATAAAAACCCCGATATTATTCACTGCTACAAACGTTATTTTGGTGGTCATCATGATAATAATTTACGCTGTTTCGATGCTCAGCAGGTGTTAGAGCAAGGGCATGAGTATGATTGGATTATTTTAGATTTATTCAGTGAAGTAGATGCACCATTATTTTTATTTAAACATCAATTTTATGCCAAGTTACGTGCAGCAATGGCAAAAAATGGCTTACTATTCATCAACTTTTTATCTAACCACCCATCACAACTAAAACAACTTGAGCATTTACTCATCACTGAATTTGGTAAACGCCCAAGTATTGAAAAAATTCCTAACTACGTCAATCATATTGTGATGATCACAAAGTAATCATACTGATAGGTTAAACGTTACAGGGCCATCGTTGCACAGGCTCACTTGCATGTGAGCTGCAAATTGCCCAGTCGCTACACGTAAACCAGCTTCTTTTGCTTGAGCGATAAAATACTCATATAACTCATTTGCCTGCGCTGGTGTACCTGCACTTGAAAAGCTTGGACGCATGCCCTTTTTAGTGTCAGCCGCTAGCGTAAACTGCGAAACCACTAAAAGCTCTCCCTTGATATCATTCAAACTTAAGTTCATCTTTCCTTGTTCATCGGTAAAAATGCGGTAATTAGTAACTTTATGTAAAAGCTTCTGAGCGCTTTGCTCAGTATCTTGTTTTTCCACACCTAATAGCAGCAAAATACCTTGTGAAATTTCACCCACTACCTCGCCTGCCACTTCAACTTTCGCTTGTGTAACTCTTTGAATTAAGCCTTGCATTGATCCCTCGATAACTTGATATACATTAAATCTGCGGCACGTCGCATTGCCGCCAAATATACCTGATTATCACTGCTGTGCCCAATGCCATCTAATATCAACAATTGCGCATTGAGCTGCTCTGCTAATTGCTGCACCGCACTGTAACGACACACCAAATCAGCTCGACCATGAATAAACCAAGTAGGAATATGTGCCAATATATCACTGTGTTTCGTAATATAGCGATCCTCAATAAAGCAACGATGACGAAAGTAGTGAACCATTAATCGTGCTTGATTCAGTGCTGAGTGGGGTTCAGATATACACCAGCTTGTACATGGCTCGGCGTGACATAAAACCTGCTCCCAATGACACCATCTTTTTGCATACTTATTAGCATTTATTTGGTCTTCACTACTAAGCTGGCATTGATAAAAATCTAATAGCTGCGACCAATCGCGTAGTTCTCCTGCAAATTCTCTATAGCTTTCTGGGTAAAATTGGGCGCCTGCACCTTGTTGTGAATACAACCATGCAAAATCACTTTCACAGGCTAAGAAACTAGCTCGTAAAAGCAGCCCTGCAACGGATTCAGGATGACTAATAGCATAAAGCAAAGCCAATGTTGCCCCCCAAGATTCACCACTAACAAGCCACTTTTTAACGCCAAGTTGGATACGTAAAAATTCAAGATCAGAGATCAAATCCTGTGTCGTATTCGCTTGCGTATCGTGAGGTGTAGAGTGACCGCATCCTCGCTGACTAAACATGATTACACGATAGCGCTGAAGATCAAAAAATCGGCAGTTTTCAGAACATAGTCCAGAACCAGGCCCCCCATGACAGACAACGACAGCAATGCCACTGGGCTCTCCGAATTCCTGAACATGAATTTGATGACCATCCCCTACACTCAGATGATAGTCGCGGTTAGCTACGTATTGTGGATGAAACTGCACCTCGTTCTCCTTAGGTGCAGTCAGTTTAGATATCTATATCAGGGGTGTCTTCAATATTTTCTGGGCTGATACAGACCGTAAACTCTGCACCGAGTAATACAACAATCCACGACAAATATACCCATACAAACAAAATAGGAATGGTCGCCAGGGCCCCATAAATAACTTCATAGGATGGGAAATGACTGATATACAGTGCAAAGCCTTTTTTAGTCAGCTCGAACAACATAGCTGCAAATAAAGCCCCTGGTATTGCCGCTCTAAATGGAACTCGTGTGTTAGGTACTAAAGTATAGAGCATAATAAAGCCCACCATAGAAATAACGTAAGGTAAAAGCTTTAATAAGAATCCACTAAAACCGGGGATTCCTTGATCAGCAAACGACACTAACGACACAATATAAGAAGTCACGCCAATACTTGCGCCCAATAACACAGGCCCTAAGCTTAAAACCATCCAATACACGGCAAAAGAAATCATCATCGGCCGTTTTTTCTTAATTCGCCAAATACGATTGAGAGTGGCATCGACATTTCTAATCAATAACAACGACACAGCAGCTAAAAAGCCCACACCAACTGCCGTCATCTTATTTGCGTTACCAGCAAAAGAACTGATATGCTCCTTAATCACATCGGTCGATGTGGGAACTAAGTTAGTAAATAGAAAGTTTTCGATTGTCACTAAGGTACTCTCAAACCCAGGAAATGCAGAAAATATCGCCACGCCTACGGCAACAAGTGGCACAATCGATAGCAAGGTCACATACGCCAAATAGCCAGCATTAACCGTAATTTGATCATCGATACATCGCGTCAAATACTGCATCCACCAACCAGGTTGCTGCTTTAGGAAAATACTTATTTGCAGCTTATAACGACTGAGCTTCTCATCCATAGAATCAACTTTCTGCTAAAATGTTTTGATAATCATAGCAATCCGCCACATAATTTGAAATGACAGGCATCCAAAAAGGGAACTCAATGAAAAAACTGACACTTTTAAGCGCACCACTATTTGCAGTTACCATGGCATTATCAGGCTGTCAGTCAGCTTATTATTCAGCCATGGAGTCTGTAGGTGTCCATAAGCGCGATATTTTAGTTGACCGTGTTGAAGAAACTAAAGAGTCTCAACAAGAGTCACAAGAAGAATTTCAATCAGCATTAGAGAGGCTGACCACATTAATCAACTTTGATGGTGGCGAACTACAAGATGCCTACAACCAACTCAATGATGATTATGAATCAAGCCTTGCAGCTGCGAATCAAGTAACCACCAACATCAACAAAGTTGAAGATGTAGCCGAAGCGCTATTCGATGAATGGAGCGATGAGCTTGAACAATATAAAAGCGCTTCTCTAAAGCGTGAAAGCAGCAAAAAGCTTAATGCAACCAAGCGCCAATTTGACCAACTGTTACGCTCAATGCGCAGTGCTGAAAGTAAAATGGAGCCTGTATTAACATCGCTTCACGATAACGTACTGTACCTAAAGCATAATCTTAATGCACAAGCTGTAACAGCTATCAAAGGCGAGTTTACGAATCTAAAACGCGACATCAAAATTTTAATGGATGACATGAATAAGTCGATTGAAGACTCAAATAAATTCATTGAGCAAATGAATAAAGCAAGCTAGTCATCTTACGCACATTTCACTAAGCCTACTTAAACGTAGGCTTTTTTATGTAACCTCTTGTTACTTTTTAATGATTTATCTTAAATCTTATTTTGCTAAACTCATGGCAAAGAATAAAAAGTAAGCATGTTATGCATTTAAAAACACTTCCTACACTTATCGCCGCTGCACTTTTAGCAGCTTGTAGCAACTCTAACACTGTTAATGTTATTGCTGGCGAAGGTACGATTACCCCGTTAAAAACCGAAGGAGAGCAGGCAGGTCGTTACCATAACCTTTACCCCGGTGACAAAGAATACCCAACAACTTGCACCGACAATTGCTATGAAACGTCTGAACTGCTTGTATGCAACGACAGCAACTCACAATGCCACTATCAAAGCGAACAAATAGTACCTAAAGTCGATTCAGGCTTTACAGTTCGCTGGTTGGGTCATGCAGGCTTTTATATTCAATCACCCAGTGGTGAGCAGTTGTTGTTTGACCCCGTTAAGGATCAGTTTGATTCACCTGTAGACTTGGCCTTCAAACTCGCAGGCGGTATCTATCGCAAACCTGGTTTTTGGCCAACAAAAGTAGAGCTGGATGGCCTAGATGCGGTGATGTATTCACACATTCATTATGATCATTTTAACAAAGCGGATATAGAAGAAATTGGCAATGGCCCACGCTATTTAGTGCCTTTAGGATTTGCAGATAACTTTCCTACCGGTGGTTTTACTATCTCAGAGATGGCGTGGTACGCAAGCACTAAAATTAATGATTTAACGATTCATGCCGTGCCAGCTCACCACTTTAGCAGCCGTATCTTAGTGCCTTTGATTTATGAAGATCACAATAAAGATTTATGGAATGGTTGGTTACTCGAACAAAACGGAAAAACCTTATTTTTCGCTGGCGATACCGGTTACTCAAAACATTTTCAGGATATTAAACAAAAATACGGCGAAATTGATGTATGTTTGATGCCGATAGCGTCCTATTACCACCAAGAAAGCGGCAAATGGTATCGCTATGTACACACAACACCTGAAGATGCGTTAAATGCAGCTGAGGAGCTAAGCTGTAAAGTGATGATCCCATGGGGGTATGGTAACTCAAGCTGGCAAATGGGCGACCATTCTAGTCACTCTGCATTACTGCGATTACTGCACATGCAAAAGGCCATGAGCAGCCAAGTTCCTCTATACATATTGAATGAAGGTGAGCAAGTGTCATTGTAGTAAGGTCTTGCCCCTATCAATCTAGCACACTAAAGCGGTTAGACTTTCGTCTCTTTTATTAAACTGTGCAGTAAGTCTAATCGTTTATGTAATTGTTTATTTTCATGGTACTGGGCAATACTTACATTAAAAATCATTAGTAAAATAAAGTAGAAAACAGGCTGGTCAATCGTTTCAGGAAAGAAGTATTGCACAACTAAAAGCGTGAAAATAAAACTTGCATACTTACTGATAATAGACCACCACTTAGGCCTGAGCGCATCTATTTTCTCATTGATGGATTCATTTCGCTGCATCTGAGAAAAAGCAATTTGCGCGTCCATTTGCTCCTTGTCCATTAAATCGATTCCTTTGTTTTTGTAGGCAGCCTTATTTTACAAGTTAAAGGTTGGAGCTAGAAGCTCTATTTTTCTTTATTTTAAAGGCCTAAAAAAACCGCCGTATTTTTCAATACGGCGGTTTATATTTTTTGTAACTAAAAGACGTTATTAGTCTTTAGCTGCACGGCTCGCACGTTTACGGTCACTTTCAGTTAAGTGACGTTTACGAATACGAATGTTCTCAGGTGTCACTTCCACTAACTCGTCATCATCGATGAACTCAATCGCTTGCTCAAGCGTGTAGTTTAGTGGTGGTACCAGTGTTTGTGCTTCATCAGTACCAGATGCACGAACGTTTGTAAGTTGCTTACCTTTAAGTGCGTTTACAGTTAGGTCGTTATCACGGCTATGGATACCGATAACCATACCTTCGTATACTTCAACACCATGACCGATGAATAGCTTACCACGGTCTTGTAAGTTGAATAACGCGTTAGTAAGTGCTTTACCCGTTGCGTTCGCAATCATTACACCATTCTTACGTGCACCAATAGTACCGCCTTTGTGTGGACCATAGTGATCGAATGTATGGTAAAGAAGACCAGAACCAGAGGTTAATGTCATAAATTCAGTTTGGAAACCAATTAAGCCACGGCTTGGGATCATAAAGTCCATACGTACACGGCCTTTACCATCTGGAGACATGTCTGTTAGTTCACCTTTACGAAGACCGATTTGTTCCATGATAGAACCTTGGTGCTCTTCTTGACAGTCGATTGTAAGAGTTTCGTATGGCTCTTCTTTTTGACCATCAACTTCACGTAAAATTACTTGTGGACGAGATACAGCAAGCTCGTAACCTTCACGACGCATGTTCTCGATTAAGATACCTAAGTGTAATTCACCACGACCAGAAACACGGAAGCTATCAGGGTTGTCAGTTTCTTCAACACGTAACGCAACGTTGTGAACAAGCTCAGCTTGTAAACGCTCAAGGATGTTACGTGAAGTTACGAATTTACCTTCTTTACCAGCAAATGGTGATGTATTTACAGAGAACGTCATTGTTACTGTAGGCTCATCAACGCTTAGTGGTGGTAATGCTTCAACGGTATTTACATCACAGATAGTGTCTGAAATTTTCAGCTCACCAAGACCTGTGATAGCAATGATGTCACCCGCGCCCGCAGATTCTGCTTCGTGACGCTCAAGACCTAAGTAACTCATTACTTGGCCAACTTTACCGTTACGCTTAGTACCGTCTGCACTAACAATCGTTACTTGTTGGTTAGGACGAACAGTACCGCGCTTGATACGACCTACACCGATAACACCGATGTATGAGTTGTAGTCAAGCTGAGAAATTTGCATTTGGAAAGCACCTTCAGGATCTGCATCCGGTGGAGATACTTCGTCAACGATCATCTGGAACATAGGTTCCATGTTGTCAGATGGCGTGTCTAAATCCATTGTTGCCCAGCCGTTGATAGCTGATGCATAGATTACTTTAAAGTCTAACTGTTCGTCAGTTGCACCTAGGTTATCGAATAAATCGAAAACTTGGTCCATAACCCAGTCAGGACGTGCACCTGGTTTGTCGATTTTGTTGATAACAACAATCGGCGTTAAACCTTGTGCGAATGCTTTTTGCGTTACGAAACGCGTTTGTGGCATTGGACCTTCTTGAGCATCAACAAGTAGTAATACTGAGTCAGCCATCGAAAGTACGCGTTCTACTTCACCACCGAAGTCGGCGTGTCCTGGGGTGTCTACGATATTGATATGGTAGTCATTCCAAGAGATAGCTGTATTTTTAGCTAAAATGGTAATACCACGCTCTTTCTCAATGTCGTTTGAGTCCATTACGCGCTCTTCGTTACCGCCGCGCGTTTCTAATGTGCCTGATTGCTCAAGCAGTTTATCAACCAAAGTTGTTTTACCGTGGTCAACGTGGGCGATAATCGCTATATTTCTTAACTTTTCGATGCTCATATTTTTTCTCAGAGAAATTGAATCTCATTGATCCTGCAAGATCTACGCACTCATCTGAGTTTTCACCAGATGTCCCAGCATAGGATTTAAAAGGGCGCATATTATCCCTTAATAATGGCATGGATGAAAGTTTATCCAATATAAATTTATAAACTTTCTTCAGGCTTTTTCTAAGTATCTGTTTTATAAATGACAAATTTATGAAATTTATTCATTTCAAATAGTAAAAACTGGCGATATTCTGAGTAATGAGCCATATTTTGAGAGTAAATTAAGCGCAGAGTTCAACGATTAGGTATGTTCAATTTATGTGCATTTGGCATCGTGAAAAAGTAATGCACCATAATGAAACTTTTACGCACCAAAATTGTGCAAAAAGTTTTAACAAAACCCTATTCTATTTTTTTTTATAAGCCTAAACAACACGTTAAAAATATGGCATGAAATCAGCTTATATAAAACAAAAGCAATAATGCAGCAAAAATAAAACCCAACAATTGGAGGACACATGTCACAATCGGTTTTAGATTTTATCAAAGAAAATGACGTTAAGTTCATTGATTTACGCTTTACTGATACCAAAGGTAAAGAACAGCATGTTTCTATTCCTCATCACCAAATTGATGAAGAGTTCTTTGAAGATGGCAAAATGTTTGACGGTTCTTCAATTGCTGGCTGGAAAGGCATCAATGAATCAGACATGGTACTAATGCCTGTACCTGAGTCTGCTAAAATGGACCCATTTTCTGAAGAAGCTACTTTAATCGTACGTTGTGACGTTGTTGAGCCTTCAACACTTCAAGGTTACGAGCGTGATCCACGTTCTGTTGCAAAGCGCGCTGAAGAATACATGCGTTCAACAGGTATCGCTGACACTGTTTTATTCGGCCCAGAGCCAGAGTTCTTCCTATTTGATGATGTAAAATACAAATCAGACATGTCTGGTTCTATGTACAAAATTGATGATATCGAAGCTGCATGGAACTCAGATAAAGACTACGAAGGCGGCAATAAAGGTCATCGTCCAGGTGTTAAAGGTGGCTACTTCCCATGTTCACCTATTGATTCATCACACGACTGGCGTTCAGCTACATGTTTAGTTCTTGAAGAACTAGGCCAAGTTGTAGAAGCTCACCACCACGAAGTTGCAACTGCGGGTCAAAACGAAATCGCAACACGCTTTAATACCATGGTATTAAAAGCAGACGAAATCCAAGAGATGAAATATGTTATCCATAACATGGCTCACCTTTATGGTAAGACAGCAACCTTCATGCCTAAGCCACTTGTAGGTGATAACGGTTCTGGTATGCACTGTCACCAATCTTTAGGTAAAGATGGTGTAAACATCTTCGCTGGTGACAAATACGCGGGTCTTTCTGAAGAAGCACTTTACTACATCGGTGGTATCATCAAGCACGCTAAAGCAATCAACGCATTCGCTAACGCGTCAACTAACTCGTACAAACGTCTAGTACCAGGCTTCGAAGCACCAGTAATGCTTGCATACTCTGCACGTAACCGTTCTGCTTCAATCCGTATCCCTGTGGTACCGTCTGCAAAAGCACGTCGTATCGAGGTACGTTTCCCTGATCCAACAGCTAACCCATACCTAGCATTCTCAGCAATGCTTATGGCTGGCCTTGACGGTATCAAAAACAAGATCCACCCTGGCGACGCTATGGATAAAGATTTATACGACTTACCAGCTGAAGAAGCTGCTGAGATCCCACAAGTTGCCTCTTCACTGAGCGAAGCACTTGCTTCTTTAGACGCTGACCGTGAGTTCTTAACCCAAGGTGGTGTATTCACTGACGATCTAATCGATGCATACATCTCACTGAAGAACAAAGAAGTTGAAAAGCTTAACATGACAACTCACCCAGTTGAGTTTGAAATGTACTACAGCGTGTAATTACGCTGTAGCAGAATTATCTATATCAGATAATAAATGTGTGTTCTCAAGCCCGCTTTGCGGGCTTTTTTAATGGTAATTCGACGTATTCTCCTCTACAGTTTTAAATAGATTAAGAAATGCAGGGTTGCAGAGTGAAAAGCATAACTTTATTGTTAGCAGTACTAACTTTTGTTAGTACTTTTAGTCATAGTACCGCTCAGAAGAAAGTGTATTCGTGGAAGGATAGAAATGGTGTTTTAGTCTTTTCTGATACACCACGTCCAGGCGCAACTGAAGTAAAGCTAAATACGCAAAATCTCACTATGCCAGCAACCGATACGAGCATTCTAGATAGCAGCCCTAACGTTACACCGGTTAATTTTAAAGTGACAATAGCCTCACCTGAAAATGAAGCCACCGTTAGAGAGAATACCGGTTCCGTTTATGTAACGACTCGTATTAGCCCACGCTTTGCAACAGGCTTTAAGGTACAACTCTTTGTTGATGGCACTCCTTTAGGTGTTGCCAGTAGCAGTACAACCTTTGCACTTAGAGAAGTCAATCGAGGCGAACACACACTGCAAGCTAAGCTTTTTAATGAGAATAATAAACTCGTTTCGGTTAGCCCAGTAAGCACCTTTTTTATGCATAGAGCATCTGTATTAAACAGCAATTAACTTTTTAAAATAGATACCTCACAATGCAGAATGGCTGTGCTAAGCTATGCTTAATCGCAACGCACTAAAATGGTGCAAACATGCTCAGTAATACTCCCTTCGACTCAGAAATACTCGACAGTATCTGGAAAAATTTAAGTACTGCAGTTATCTTGCTCGACCGAAACTTCAAACTGGTTTATGCAAATGACAGTGCAAGTGAGCTTTTAGGTTTAGGCCCAAAACGTATTATCAACCAACCATTCGATAATCTATTTAACTATCACTCAATTGATTTAAAACGTATCGCCCAGTACTCGTTGTTCGATGGTGTTGATTGCCATCAGCATAGAGCTGACGTGGTGTTCATCGATTCTCGT
This sequence comes from Pseudoalteromonas sp. L1, assembly GCF_021728095.1. NCBI lineage: Bacteria > Pseudomonadati > Pseudomonadota > Gammaproteobacteria > Alteromonadales > Pseudoalteromonadaceae > Pseudoalteromonas > Pseudoalteromonas sp. L1. Next base: position 407,696 of record NZ_JAKKCT010000004.1, read on the forward strand.
CATGCTAAATTAACAATCAGTACGCGACGGCTCAGCAGCAAAAATGAAAACTACATTTTGTTTGAATGCCGCCAAATGGACGATGAAATTCGTCACGATCAAGCCTCCAATCAAATGCATCAATATCAAGCTGCGCGTAATTTAATACGCGGTTTAGCACACGAAATAAAAAATCCGTTAGGCGGAATTCGCGGAGCGGCGCAATTATTGCAGTACGAGGTTGATCAGCAAGAACGAGATCAATGTGCAGAGCTTATTATTGAGCAAGCAGACAGGTTGCGAGAGCTAGTCGACCGATTACTTGGTCCGAATCAGTTGCCACACAAATCCTATGGCAATATTCACCAAGCACTTGAGTCAGTAATCAAGCTAAGCATGCTAGATAATAGTGCGAATATCACCTTAGTAAAAGACTATGATCCGAGCATACCTAATGTGTATATAGATCAAAGTAAAATTCAGCAGGTGGTATTGAACATTATTCGTAATGCCCAACAGGCTCTCGTTGATGGTGGTGAAATTAGAATAAAAACTCGTATTAACCACCAGCATAGACGTCCTGGTAAAGCGCCGAAAAAAACCTTGCTGATCCAAATTTCGGATAATGGTCCAGGTATAGATAAGAATCTAAAAGAAACTTTGTTCTATCCAATGATCACCAATAAAGAAAATGGTTCAGGGCTTGGTTTATCCATCGCGCAAACCTTGGTTGACCAACATGACGGACACATAGACTGTGACAGTTGGCCTGGTCATACAGAATTTAATATCTATTTGCCTTTTACGGATTAATGGTTTTTTGGAGTAATCATGAAAACAGTCTGGTTAGTTGATGATGATGCCTCAATACGCTTTGTATTAGAAAAAGCGCTGGCAAGAGCAGGATTTGAAACCCAAAGCTATGCAAATGCACAAGATGTACTTAATGCATTAAAATTTAGCCAGCCCACAGTGCTCGTCTCTGACGTGCGTATGCCAGGTATGGACGGCATGGCATTGTTAGAAACAATTGCTGAGCAAAACCCTAGCTTACCTGTGATCATCATGACTGCCCACTCAGATCTCGACTCAGCAGTTAATGCGTTTCAAAAAGGGGCATTTGAGTACCTTGCCAAACCGTTTGATTTAGATGAAGCCGTAGCATTGGTAGAAAGCGCCTGTCGTGCTAACTCAACAAAAAAAACCAAACGTAAATTAGCACCGCAAACCAATGCCCATATCATAGGTGAAGCACCTGCCATGCAAGAGGTGTTTCGTGCGATTGGTAAATTATCAGCTTCAAGTATGAGTGTGTTAATCAATGGCGAATCGGGTACAGGTAAAGAACTTGTCGCCAGCGCCCTACACAACCACAGCCCACGTAAAGAAAACCAGTTTATCGCCCTTAATATGGCTGCCATTCCTAAAGAATTAGTGGAGTCAGAGTTATTCGGTCATGAAAAAGGCGCATTCACAGGAGCTGACAGCATTCGTAAAGGCCGCTTTGAACAGGCAAATGGCGGAACATTATTTTTAGACGAAATTGGTGATATGCCACTCGATGTGCAAACTCGCTTATTACGTGTACTCGCCGATGGTGAGTTTTACCGTGTTGGCGGTCATCAAAGCATTAAGGTCGATGTGCGAATTATCGCCGCAACACACCAAAACCTTGAAGACTTGGTAAAACAAGGAAAGTTTCGTGACGACTTATTCCATCGTTTAAACGTGGTGCGTTTGCGCCTACCCGCCCTGCGTGAACGTACCGAAGATATTGAACGCCTCGCACAACATTTTTTACATAAAAGTGCTAAAGAACTGCAAGTCGAAAGCAAAATATTAAGCCCTAAAGCCACTGAGCAATTACGCCTATTCAATTGGCCTGGCAATGTTCGCCAACTAGAGAATACCTGCCGTTGGTTAACTGTTATGGCACCTGGCGAGCTTATCAGCGAGCAAGATTTACCTCCCGAAATTATTGCCGCAGCCCCTACAGAGCATGAAGGCGACTGGCTAGATGCATTTCAACAATGGCTTAATCTTGAACTTAAACAAGGTAAAGAGAATATTTGGCCTGCGATTCAAGCACAATTAGAAACTCGCTTAATTAAAACCGCACTAGCAAACTGTGCAGGCCACAAACAAGAAGCAGCCATCAAAATTGGTTGGGGGCGTAATACATTGACCCGCAAGCTAAAAGAGCGCAATATTAGCTAAATTTCACACTATGAACGCAGTGAATCAATGAAGTTAATCGAGCATATTCCGCTTATTAAACAAATGGAAATCATTAACAGGCTGTCGTTTTTTAGAGAGTTTTCTCTCAGTGAACGACAGGTGTTATTAGAATCGTTTAGTCACTTATATTTAGTACAACAAGGCCGTGCGGTTTTTAAACAATTTGATAATGACAAACGTCTTTATATTGTACTAAGTGGCTCTCTTACCGTATTTAAGCAAAGCCATTTAGTTGAGCTAGGCAGCATAGAGCCTGGTGAATTTATTGGTGAAGGCGCGTTTATCAATAACCGTGAACGAAGCACCAGTGCACGGGCTAAGATCGATACTATCGTACTGGCAATCACACCAGAAGCGCTTACTCGCCTACCAAACGTAATCCGTGAGAAAATAAAAGATCGTATCATCGAAGGAATGAGTGAACGCATCATTAAGCTCAGTAATTATTTAGAGTCACGCGGCTAATCCATATACACAATTTGTAACGAGCAATTCAGCCAGCTTGGTTCATTAACCCGTGCAGTAAACCAATAGGTGTCTGAGGGCTTTTCACCAAATGGGGTGTTAATAAAAGGCTGAGAATGCGCATACGTTTGCGAGTAATTTTTATAGTAAATAACTAGGTAACCGTATAAATACTCCCAGTTGAGCACCACTTTCGTACCGCTTCTAAGTGTGAACTCTGCCTGTGTATCTGTGAATGTCACGACAAGATCATTGAACTTATCTTCATCACACCCCGTTGTTAAAACGCGACTAGGCATTGAAAACTCGCCTTTCTCACTTGGCTCTTTCAAGTAAAAGCCGATGTTACCATTTTTGTAAACATGATTTGCTTCAGTGATGTATTTAATAACGGGTTGATAGCCAAGCTGCAGCATAATGTCACCTAGTTGCTCTGCTTCATGAGTCAGTATTTTATCTTGCGAAAGCATGAGTGTGGCTTCAGAGAACTCCCGTGGAATATCAAGCTGAACATACTCGTAAGGCAAACTTTGATTGCGTAATGCTAACTCTAATTGACTCTTTTTTTGCGCATCAAGATTTTCGGTGTAAACGTAGACCGTAGGTTGCTGGCAGCTAGCTAACAGAAACAGCATGCATAGTATATAAATCCTTTTCATAGTGCTCCCTCATAAAGATTACAAATGTAGTCTAAATAAGAAAACAATACAATTAATTTAAATATTTATTTAACCACTTATCAAAACTTTTTCGTGTGTATAAAATCTCTTTGAATAAACGATGGGTCTGATATTCGAGTAGCTTTTCTTTATTACTTTCACCAAAAACCAGTTGACTGTGATTATCATTAAATCGTGAAATTAACGCGAAGCCTTGTTCTGACTTTTCGGGCTTAGCTTTGATTGCTTTTGTAAGCAAAGCTCGCACATCATCTGCGGCTAATAGTGACGAATCCTGTAACCCCATTAACTCTTTTCTTAGTGCTGTTCTTACGCCCATTACTACTTCTCCAGAACGAATTTAAAATGAAACGAGATTGCTTATAGCAATTAGTACACCAATTTAGAACGGGCGCAGTGTACCCAGCAAATGCTGCAATTTTTTTACTACTTTTGAAAAAATATCATTATTTTTCCGAAAGCAGTTTTAACCCTTTTAAAAAGTTAAAAATTTAATCTTGGTTCAATCCAGTGCTAGGCTTTATAATGGCTAGGATTAAATGACGAGAGACCAACATGAACGAAGATTTCATAGAAATTGAACTAGAAGAAGAGCCTATAGAGTTATGCAATTTGCTAAAAGTGCTCGACCTAGTCGAAACCGGAGGCCAGGCAAAAGCACTAATAGGTGAAGGTTATGTTGGAGTAAACTATGAAATTTGTACAATAAAACGGAAAAAATTATACAGTGGTGATGTGCTCGCTTTTGATGGTGAGTTGTTTCAATTAACATTAAGCGAAGATGCAACACCGAATCCTCGTCCACCAGAAACACCGAAAAAAGCGCAACCGGAAACGAGCGAAACGGCACCGAAAAAAACAAAACGCAAGCGTACTAAAAAGCCAAAAGTGGACGAAAAAACCGGCCGTCGCCCTATCTCGTTTGGTTAACTAGAGCTTGCTTAGTTAACATAAATCACCTTTAATTGAATGCGATAATAACAACAATAAAAGGTGATTTATGACTCCTCCCGCTTGACTAAAACTACTTGCTTAAGCAGCAAGCCGCCTAGATATCCCTCCTTGCTCAACGCTTGCCTTTATTATAGCGGAACTTTCAGCAAGCCTCGCTAGCATCTTATTACTGGCAATACCATTTTGTGTCATTATCATTGGCTTGTACTGCTTTTTGTTAGTCATAAAAGTCAACACGAAGAATGGCTCAGCTAAACATTCTTTTTTTAATAGTCACCTTAATTAACTGACTATTTATCCCCCCTTGCCCTTGAAATAAATAGTGTCGGCATCAACACTATTTAAGTAGCATACTTTTTCGTCAGCAAAATAAATTTACTAGCTGGTATTAAGTTTGCAACAGGCTAGTGTATATCTCGAAAAGGAAACACAAAACAAGCTCGGCTTGTTAAAACCACAGGGGCAAATAATGAATAACAGTTTTGATACCCAAAAACAGCTTACAATCAATGGTGAACAATACCATATTCACTCTTTACAAGGCTTAGGCGATAAAGCAAAGCGCTTGCCATTCTCGTTAAAAATCTTACTCGAAAACCTATTACGTAATGAAGATGGCGTTAATATCAAAAAGCAAGATATTGAAGCTTTATTAAACTGGGATCCGCAAGCTAAACCATCAGCAGAAGTAGCGTTTACGCCTGCCCGTGTTGTCATGCAAGACTTCACAGGTGTGCCCGCCATTGTTGATTTAGCCGCTATGCGTGACGCCATGGAAAAACTCGGTGGCGATCCAGCAAAAATTAACCCACTTTCACCCGCTGAACTTGTGATTGACCATTCGGTGCAAGTTGATGGCTACGGTGAAGATGGCTCATTCGACTTAAATGCAAAACTTGAATACGAGCGCAACAAAGAACGTTACGAATTTTTACGCTGGGGACAAACCGCTTTTGATAACTTGAAAGTTGTGCCACCAGCAACCGGTATCGTTCACCAAGTCAACTTAGAATACCTAGCCCGTGTGGTGTTCAATGATGAAAAGAATGGTAAATCACTGGCTTATCCAGATACCCTTGTCGGCACAGACTCACACACAACCATGATTAATGGTCTTGGTGTACTTGGTTGGGGCGTAGGTGGTATTGAAGCCGAAGCCGCCATGCTAGGCCAACCAATCAGCTTATTGATCCCACAAGTTATCGGCTTTAAGCTAAATGGTCGTCTGCCAGAAGGCACGACTGCAACTGACCTTGTGCTAACCGTAACAGAAATGCTGCGTAAGCACGGTGTGGTGGGTAAATTTGTTGAGTTTTATGGTGACGGACTCGCCGATTTGCCACTTGCTGACCGTGCTACTATCGCCAACATGGCACCAGAATATGGTGCAACCTGCGGTATTTTCCCTATTGATGATGAAACCATTAACTATCTGCGCTTAACAAACCGCGACGATAAACAACTTAAACTCATCGAGGATTATGCAAAACATCAAGGCTTATGGCGAAACCCTGGCGATGAAGCTCATTACACCGATACTCTTGAGCTATCGCTTGATGATGTGGTGCCAAGCCTTGCGGGTCCTAAACGTCCACAGGATAGAATTGCCCTTGATAAAGCGGGCGACATCATTGGTGAGCACTTAAAGGGCTTCCAAGATGAACGTATGCAGCATCGCGATAAAAGCGATATTCAAGAGGCGCGCATTGAAGATGAGGGCCCTACAACCAACCCTGATGAGCCAGTAAACGAAGCACAATTTATGGGGGCGGCTAAGGTTAACTTTAAAGGCGAGGAGTTTGAGCTTAATGACGGTGCGTGTGTCATTGCTGCAATTACAAGCTGTACAAATACCTCAAACCCAAGTGTTATTTTAGCTGCGGGCTTAGTCGCTAAAAAAGCAAAACAATTAGGCTTAAAAGTGAAACCTTGGGTTAAAACCTCATTGGCACCTGGCTCTCAAGTAGTGACTGACTACCTGAAAAAAGCAGACTTAATGGATGATTTAGATGCGTTAGGCTTTAACCTTGTTGGTTATGGCTGTACAACCTGTATTGGCAACTCTGGCCCACTGGCTGATGAGATCAGCGAAGCCATTCAAAAGCACAAACTGGTAGTCAGCTCTATTTTATCAGGTAACCGAAACTTTGAAGGTCGTATTCACCAAGATGTGAAAATGAACTTTTTAGCTTCGCCACCACTTGTTGTAGCCTACGCTATTGCAGGCCGCACAGATATTGATGTGTACAACGAGCCGCTAGCACAAGACCCTAATGGGAATGACATTTACCTGAAAAATATCTGGCCGAGTGTCAGTGAAGTCAATGAATTAGTAAAAGAGACCGTGACCAAAGAAATGTTCGCATCAAGCTATGGCAATGTGTATCAAGGCGATGATCGCTGGCAGAAAATTCAAATTCCTGATGGCAAATTGTACGACTGGGACGATGCATCAACCTACATCAAAAAAGCGCCCTTCTTTGATGGTATGGAGATTGAGCCACCAGGGATCCCAAGCATTAGTGGCGCGCGTTGTTTAGCAAAATTAGGTGACTCAGTAACCACTGACCACATCTCACCAGCAGGTGCGATTAAAGCGGATGCCCCAGCAGGTCTTTACTTGCAAGAGCACGGTGTGCAAAAGGCACAATTTAACTCATATGGTTCGCGCCGTGGTAACCACGAAGTGATGATGCGCGGTACTTTTGCTAATGTACGTTTACGTAATCTATTAGCCCCAGGCACCGAAGGTGGTGTGACCCGTATGCAGCCAAGCGATGAGCTTGCCAGTATTTATGATGCAGCGATGCAATATCAGCAAGATGGCACGCCACTGATTATTTTAGCGGGCGCGGAGTATGGCACAGGCTCATCACGGGACTGGGCTGCTAAAGGTTCACTTCTGCTTGGTGTTAAAGCCGTTATTGCACAAAGCTATGAGCGTATTCACCGTTCAAACCTAATTGGTATGGGTGTTTTACCCCTACAATTTAAAGAAGGTGAAAGCTATGAGTCATTGGGTCTAACGGGTCAAGAGTCATTCGACTTTGAAGGCTTATATGACAAAACCAATGAAGTCAGTGTGATTGCTACTAACAGCGAAGGCAAACAAATTAGCTTTAGTGTTGATGTGCGTATAGATACTCCTAAAGAGTGGGATTACTACAAACACGGCGGTATTTTACAGTATGTACTGCGTAATATGCTGGCTGAGCAGTAGTTTTTTCAAGTAAAACGAGCCATCTTCTTTAGAAGATGGCTTTCTATGCTCCCCATCTACGAGTAATTTACTTTAATCCACAACCATAGAAAGCTTTCAGAAAGTTACACATTGCTTGATTTAGAACAATCCAGTCAGTAACAACAGCACCTACACTTTAATTAAGGCTAAAGTGAGGTGCTTGTATGACTGAACAAACCATCATTCGAATCTTAAAAACCTTTATTATTTTAGGTATTTGCCTAATTGTACTGGGGCATTCTTTATTAGCTGGTAATTACTTAAGTGATAGCATGGGTGTGCATGGCATTATGATCAGCGCAGCGTGCATTGCTGTTGGCGTGCTGTTCTCTTTGCCCACCAAAATTTATCTCACTATTTTACTGATGAAAATAGAAAGCGACCTCACAGCACAAAACAAACAAAGTTAATTCCCACCTTGCTCTTTTAGCTGCTGCTCAAGTTGCTTGGTACGTTGCTCCATAAGCTGTTTTACTCGCTCAGCGTCTTGCATCATCTTTTGTACATTTTTAGCATCGTATACCCCAAGTACCGAAGATGTTTCGTCAGCTTTAACGGTTGATGGTTGATTATCATCAACTTGAAATGTCTCTGCAGGTAATACAGTAATATCGTTAGGATCTAAACTTACCGCGGTACTAACGTAATTAGGGTGAGGGGCATCAGCATAGTGCCACTGACCATGTTCATCTTGCCATTTATACACGACGACAGGTGCATGTGCGTCTTTGCTAAAGCTCAATTTCTCGGTTAACTTTTTAGCCTGTGTACTTAATACATCGGCACCTTGCGAAGCAAAATCACTCACATTACCACTTACTTTTTCTGAGTAACGCTCGAACATGCTCAGCTCTAGGTAAGGTTTACCGTCTGGCTTTTTAATGTAAAACAGCAGGGCAACACTAATCAGCAGCAACATGACTGCAAAATAACAAAAACGCTTCATCCTTCCATTTACCTACTATTGATAGCGACTTACAATCTTAGCAAATTCTCCTGAGGCTTTAAGACTTTTTATAAAGTCATTAAACTGCTCTTTGATTAAAGATGTTTTTGCTGTTGCTGAAAACTGTAATTGAAGTGGCGCTTTTCCCACGTTATAAGTGCTTACAGTTAATTTTTTGAATACTTCATCTCGGCTCACATACCAGTTTAATGCATCTAGAGAAATAACGGCAATACGCTGATTATGATCCCAGTCCATTAATGCTAAGAGCATCTCTCGTTCTGAATAAAAATTCTCACGGTGCATCGCCCCGCTGTCAAAATAATGCTCAAATTCGGGATAAGTATAAGCATAGCGACCCATAAATACATAGCCTGTTAGTTCATCAATGGGTGGTATATGGCAGCCATATGGCATGACTAACACATCCTCTACAAAGCTAATCGCCTCACTCCAATAGTACTGGTTACTCCCTGTATACCAATCTATAGATTCAATGCGCCCATCGAGTAACCCATCATCAAGCATTTTCTGCGAACGCTTTTCTGGCGCATACGAATACTGTACCTCAATAGCATATTGCTCACTAAAGCGTTGCAGTATGTCTTGAACAATACCGCCTTGTTCGGCATTCATAAAATGATAGGGAGGGTAATCGCTGTCTGGTAGCCCAACCCGCAATACTTCTGACTGGCAAAACGGTACTACAAAAAATAAGAAAACTACAAAACGACTCATCGACGACCCCATGCTACTACTAAGCCGCGAATTGTACACAAAAGATACAAAAAAAGCGCAACCTAAGTCGCGCTTTATGAATTTTCTGATAGGAAAATAGGATTAAATACCATCACCATCAATGTGCAAGCCACATTCACGGTTTAAACCGAAGAAACGCGTCTCTTCTTCTGTCATGCCTGGTTCAAGTTTACGGGTTGTATGGACATCGCCCATAGATACATAACCTTGCTCCCAAAGTGGGTGATACGGTAAATCATGTTTAGTTAGATACTGATAAATATCTCGGTTGTTCCACTCAATAAGTGGATACACTTTCACAGTACCACGGCTAATTTCAACAATTTGCTTGTCAGCACGACTAGATGATTGCCCGCGGCGCAAACCACTAAACCAAGTGCCCGCTTCCAGTTCGTTTAAAGCACGAGTCATTGGTTCAACTTTATTCAGTTGATTGTACTGCTTGATGCCAGCTTCACCTTGCTCCCAAAGTTTACCAAACTTCGCTTCTTGCCACGCTGGGCTAAGCTGGGCTTTATAAACTTTAAGATTAAGCGATAGCCTCTCTGTCATTTGCTCGATGAACTGATAGGTTTCAGGGAACAAATAACCAGTGTCAGTCAGTACCACAGGAATATCTGGCTGCTGTGATGTCACTAAATGCAGCATCACCGCCGCTTGAATACCAAAGCTCGACGACAAAAAGTGCGTGCTTGGTAAGTTTTCAAGTGCCCACGCAACACGCTCCTCTGCGCTTTTATCAGCCAGAAGACCATTAATATCAGCCAGCATAGCTGTTTGGTCTTCTTTGCTCATCGTTAAGATGTTTTTAAATTCACTCATGGTTAATTCCAAACCTTAAAGCGGTGTCGCTTATAAAATTATGCGTGAAAATCGGTTACTGAAACTTTAACTTCAGCAACAATGCCTTTGCGAATGACAAAATCACCAAAACACTCGCCTTCATTACGCTCAATTGCCCATTGGCCAATTAGCTTATCGAATGCCTCTAGGTATACGTCTTCGCCAACATTTTCTAAATACAATTTAGGAATACGCGTGCCTTCACGGTTACCACCTAAGTACACGTTGTATTTACCCGGACCTTTACCAACCAGACCCGCTTCTGCCAACATTGCACGGCCACAGCCATTCGGGCAACCCACAACACGCATAATGATGTTGTCATCGCCGATGCCGTGCTTAGCTAATAACGCTTCAGTTTTCTCAATTAAGCTTGGTAAATAACGCTCAGCTTCAGCCATTGCTAACGGACACGTTGGCAATGCCACACACGCCATTGAGTTTTTACGCTGCTCTGTATGGCTGTCATCAATTAAGCCATGGTTGCGAGCAATCTCTTCGATTACCGCTTTTTGATCAGCTGGAACACCTGCGATGATCAAGTTTTGGTTTGCTGTCATGCGGAAATCACCTTGGTGAATTTCGGCAATTTTACGACAGCCTGTTTTAAGAGGTTGATTTGGGTAATCTAAAATACGGCCACTTTGAATAAACAGCGTTAAGTGGTGCTTACCATCAATACCTTCAACCCAACCGATACGGTCACCACGGTGAGTGAACTCATACGGGCGACTCTGCTGAAATTGAACACCGGCACGTTTTTCAACTTCTGCTTTAAATACATCAGAACCTACACGGTCTAGTGTGTATTTAGTTTTTGCATTTTTACGGTTTGAGCGGTTACCCCAATCACGTTGCACAGACACCACGTGTTCAGCAATTTTCAGCGTGTGCTCAAGGGGGATAAAACCAAAGTCATCCGCTTTACGAGGATACGTTGCTGTATCACCGTGAGTCATCGCAAGACCACCACCCACTAACACGTTAAAACCAACTAACTTGCCATTTTCTGCAATTGCCACGAAGTTTAAGTCGTTAGCATGCACATCCACTTCATTGTTCGGTGGAATTGTTACTGTGGTTTTAAACTTACGCGGTAAGTAAGTTGAACCTAAAATTGGCTCTTCTGTGGTTTCGCTCTTTTCACCATCTAACCAGATTTCAGCGTATGCTTTGGTTTTTGGTAATAGGTGCTCAGAGATCTTTGCAGCCCACTCGTACGCTTCTTGGTGAAGCTCAGACTCAACAGGGTTCGTTGTACATAATACGTTTCGGTTTACGTCGCCCGCCGTTGCAATTGAGTCAATGCCCACGCTATTAAGCATTTGGTGCATGCCTTTAATATTTGGCTTAAGCACACCATGGAACTGGAACGTTTGACGCGTCGTTAAACGAATACTGCCATAGCTGGTTTTCTCTTCAGCAAACTTATCAATCGCTAACCATTGCTCTGGCTTGATGATACCGCCAGGCATACGAGCACGTAACATTACGTTATGTAACGGCTCTAATTTTTGTTTAGCGCGCTCAGGGCGAATATCACGGTCATCTTGCTGATACATGCCGTGGAAACGGATCAGTTGGAAGTTATCAGCAGTGAAACCACCGGTGATCTCGTCTTTTAAATCTTGCTCAATTGTGCCACGTAAAAAGTTACTTTCTCTTTTCAAACGCTCGTTATCAGAAAGCTTTACGTTTTTGTCTTGTTCGCTCATGGTATTTCCTAAATTTGTTACAGTGACGGCTGTTAGCTTTAAACGTGATTAGTACACGTCTTTCTGATAGCGATTTGCGCTACGTAAATCTTTTAAGTATTGCTCAGCTTGTTCATCATCTTTGCCGCTATTTTCTTTGATAATGTCTACAAGCGACTGATGAACATCTTTCGCCATACGGTTTGCATCACCACAGATATACAAATGTGCACCCGCTTCTAACCAAGCAAATACCTCTTGGCTGTTTTTGCGAAGTTTGTCTTGAACATATACTTTTTCCGCTTGGTCACGGCTAAACGCCACATCCACTTTAGTCAGTAAGCCTGACTTCAAGTAACCTTGAATTTCTACTTGATATAAAAAGTCTTGGGTAAAGTGTGGGTTACCAAAGAATAACCAGTTTTTACCGCTTGCTTCACGGGCATCACGCTCTTGTAAAAAAGCACGGAATGGGGCAATACCCGTCCCTGGACCGACCATGATAATTGGCGTTTCATCATTAGCCGGTAAACGGAACTTATCGTTATGCTCGCTGAATACTTTTACTTTGCAGCCTTCTTCAGCACGACGAGCTAAATAGCCAGAACAACCACCTAAGTGCTCGCTACCGAATGCATCAAACTCAACCAGACCCACCGTTAAGTGAACCTCTTCTTCAACTTCTGCTTGGCTAGATGCAATCGAATATAAACGTGCTTGTAGTTTACGCAAGCAGTCGACTAAGGTTTGCGCTTCCAGCTGAGCTGGATTTTGGCGAATAATATCGAAGATTTGGCGAGGTTCGATGTACTCACGCATTGCCGCTTTATCTTCAACTAACTTTAATAATTCAGGGTTGCCCGTTGCTGTTGCGTATTTTTCAACAAAGCCAGGGTATGACTGGGTTAACTCTAATTTTTCGATTAATGCATCACGAATACATAGTTCTTCGTCGCCTAGTTTAACCGTGCTAGATGCATCGATTTGTGTAAGCGTAAGTACTTCATCAACAAGCGCTTCGTCATTTAAGAAGTACACGCCTAGCGAATCACCCGGTGTATAGGTGATGTCTGAACCCTCTAATGAGATTTCTACATGACGCACATCTTTGCTTGAATCACGACCGGTAATTTTTTGCACAACACTTAGCTCTGCAGCAAATGGGTTTTGCTTGGTGTATTGGCTTGCTGCTAGTGCCGCTGCACCAAATGGCATCGCTACAACTTGACCACCACTTGCTTGTTGCTGTGCTTTAAGATCTGGCTCAAACGCATCAAGTGCACTATCAATCCACTTAGCTGCTTCATCATCGTAATCAACGTCTAAGTCAGCACGCTGGAAAATAGTTTCTGCGCCAAGCTTGTTAAAACGCTCTTCAAAATCTTTTGCTGTTTGGCAGAAGAATTCGTAGCTTGAGTCACCTAAGCCAATCACAGCCACTTTAACACCATCTAGCTTTGGTGCTTTTTTAGTCGTTAAGAATTCATGCAGGCTTTCAGCGTCTTCTGGTGGCTCACCCTCACCGTAGGTTGAAACAACAACCGTGATGAACTTTTCTTTTTTCAGGGCAGTTGGTTTGTAGTCAGCCATGTTTACTAGCTTAACCGATAGACCACGTGACTCGGCTTGTTCTTTTAACTTGCTTGCCACGCCTTTTGCGTTACCCGTTTGCGAGCCGTATAAAATAGTTAGCGGCGCTGCATCACCCGCTGCTGGAGCCGCAGCAACACCACCGGTTAATGCACCTGCGTTGGCACTCGCAGCTAAGTAACCACTTACCCACGCTTGCTGAATTGGATTAAGTTCAGCCACTAAGCCTTGCAGCTTTTGTACTTGCTCTTGCGATAGCGGGCTCGCCGCTGCATTTAGTTGACTTAACAACATGAATTTATTCCTCGTAACCCTGAAAAGTTAACTGCGAAACGAACTTGCTACTGTCATTTCGCGAACAATTTTTTCGACTTTAAAGACTAAATAAAAACGCTTTAAAGGTTTATCTGAGCGTGAAGAATAACGAGGTCTCGCGCGATTAAAAAAGAATAGAATCTGCTTTGATATTCCATTTAGTTATTAATTTTATAAATAACTAAAAAAAAGACACTAACATATAAGTAAGTGTCTTTTTGTTTAAACGGATTTTTACTTAAAAATCAATAACAACATTTGCAAAAAAACGACGACCAATAGCATCGTAAATTGCATCATTAGCTCCACTGGCTGCAATATAAGCAGGTGGTAATTTATCGGTTAAATTACGAATACCTAAACCAACTCGCGTGTTTTGAAATAACTGGTAGCTAGCAGACAAGTCATGGGTCACGATTGATCCCACAAAGGCAGGGCTCAAATCTTCAGGTATATCCCCTTCAGGTGATAGGTCGATACGAGCAGAACGATCTATTAAACGTGATGACCAGTTTACAACTAAATCGTTAATAGCATAGGTTGCTGAAAAGCGAGCTTGCCATTCAGGATCCCCCACTTCACCGTCTTCCACATTTACTTTATCTGGTCGACTTTGGAATTCAAAAACCTCTAGCTCTAAAAGATGATTTACAAATAAGTTTAAACTTAAATCCCCTGCCAAACCATAATCAGACAGCTTCATACTGTAATCAAAGTCAGCTTCAAGGCCTCTAGTTGTCAAAGCTGCTGCATTTAAAAAGCCAGATCGAACTAAAGTCACATTATTCGTTGTTGGGTCTCGCTCAACTTGCGAGCAAAAACTTTCGTCCGGGCCTCCTGGGGCATCCACACAATTATCAGCAATACTTTGTGTCGCGATAAATGAAATTGCGTCTTCTATTTCAATATCATAATAATCTAGAGTCATTGAAAAGTTTTCAAAAAAGCTCGGTGTCCAAACAATGCCTGCCGTAAATGAGGTTGAGGTTTCAGATTCAAGTTCAGAGTTACCACCACTAATAGTATCTATACTCGCATTATCGTTTGCTTCAAAGCCTGCTGGTATGCCGATTGCGGCACAATTAGCAACGCGATTAGGGTTATCGAGAATACTATCAGCATCGCATGGATCGGCAACACGGCCAAAGCCTGGAGAGATCGGTGAGAAGGCTTCGGCTATATTCGGCGCACGCACCGCTTGACCATAAGTACCTCGCAAACGAATATCCTCAATAGGCTGATACAACACACCAACCTTCCACGCGTCAGTATCGCCAGCATGCGAGTAATCAGCATAACGATATGCGGCATCTAAGGTAAGTTCTTTCGCGTAAGCAAGGTTTGCCAGTAAAGGCAAGCTCACCTCTATAAAACCTTCAGTTACATCATACTCACCAAATGCATCGGGTGTAGCTGCCTGTGCTAAAACACCTGATTTTGTCAGCTCATCTGTACGTGTTTCTGATGTTTCTTCACGGTATTCAAAACCAGCAGCTAAACCGATTGGCCCGCCAGGTAGCTCAAAAAACTCCCCAGTATCAAATGTTATATTACCGCCAATTAATTCTTGCGTTATTTCATCTGTACGCGACACATCGGCCGTTACCCAATCTTTTGCAGCCCCTGATGCTTGGTCAAAACCAAACGCATTGTAAGGAACACAATCTGCGGGGTTTAAAGTGGCAGGGTTAACATACTCATTTCCATCCTCATCTGGTAATTGTAAGTCGGGTACTTGATTGCGACATACTATTTCGCCCGTATCAGGGTTAATAACAGCATCAAGCGCAGCATCAAGATTGCCTGAAATTAAATCGTTTAATGAGTTCCGGCGGTTATCTGTTTGCCCATATACATAGTAAACATCATAGTTAAAATCAGTTTGGCTTAGAGTAAATAAGCCTTGAACCCCACCAACGAATCGAAATAGCTCACGGCGGTTATCAGCACTTCGATTACCGAATTCAGCAAAAAACTTAGACATTTCTATTGTTGTAATACCTTGGTTAAGGTACGACTGGCGTAGCGTTTCATCAAGGTAGGGGTTGTCCGCTACGTTAATAAATATATCACCAAAGCGAAAAGATGGCTGAAACTGTTGTTTAATGTCTGAGCGAACGAACTTAAAGTCACTGTAAAATGTATGGTTGTCAGTAATATTATAATTAAGTGTTGATGCGATGGTTATTTTATCCTGCTCAGGTAATACATTTTCATAGTCTTGAAGTTTAAAGCAGTGCTCACATCCATCAGGGAAATTACCGAATGCAAAGCTATTTGTGAACTCACGAATCGGCATTAATTCAGGTGTGCCATTATCTGCAAACGTGGTAATTTCACCAAGCGCACCAAATGGGTTTAACACACCATTTTCACTTATACGATCCGAATAAACACGAGGCCTCGATAAACGATCAGGGATACCATCTTCCTCGCCTTGACTGAGCGGATTATCAACTGTTCCCCAGTTATCCGACTGGCGTAAGTCATTTGCCATCACTTCGTTAATATGGTCTTTGCCAGCAAAGAAAGTGATATTACCCCGACCGCCGGCAATATCTGTCCCCGCTAAAATACTTAATGAGGTATTTTTAGAGCCGACTCCTTCGGTTGAATTACCAACTGATGCCTTTAATTGTAAGCCATCGAAATTGTCTTTTAGAATCACGTTTACAACACCGGAAACCGCATCAGAACCATATACTGCCGATGCACCTCCTGTTATTACTTCAATTCTGTCAATGAGTGCAGCTGGAATTGTTGATAAGTCTACCTGAGATGACCCTGGCGACCCTGCAACATGGCGCTTGCCATTAACCAAAACAAGTGTACGTGCGGCTCCAAGGCGCCTTAAATCAGCAGAGCTGATACCTGCATCATCATTGTCATCATTATTACCAAAGAGAGTATCGGTCGCGCCTATAGACGGAAACTCGGCTAGAATACTCCCTAAATCTGGTGTACCTGCTTTGGCTATTTCAGCCGCCCCAATTGTTACGATTGGCGTAGGCTGAGAAAGCTTTGGTTTTGCGATACGAGACCCTGTGACTTGAATTCGCTCGACTTCATCAACTCCCTCTTCAGCTGCGATTGAATAACCCACAGTAGAAAGTGCAGTTAATGACAAAGCAAATTTAACGCTATGCGCCAATAAATTATATTTCTTCATTTTGACCCCTAAACAAGCTGTTATTATTTGATTATTGCTGTTGAAGTCGGGTGATCTTTACACCACAGAACTATAACAGTGCTTTTAGAAGTAACACGACAAACCTAAAATAGGAACAAAACTAGAAAGTGAGCAAAATACAAACAATGCAGAAATGTAAATTTTAATTAACAAATGCGTATATAAAATAATCCAAAAATTATCAATTCTGTAAAAAACCTGTCATTGTTATCATCTATTGTCCACCATTTGAAAACACGTAATAGGGAAAATCTATGTCATACGGGATTAAGAAAAAGCTCATACTTACTAGCAGCTTACTTTTTTTAAGCAACACAGCGTTTGCAAATATTCATAATGCAGACTTTGAAACTTGGTCAGCAAACACACCAACAGCTTGGAGCACGATTGATAGTGGCATCAGCATTACTGCTAACAACAGTGTGGTTTACTCTGGCGAGTATTCAGCACAAGTCACAGTTAACACTGGCACACAAAGCAATACCGATTTACAGCAGCTCGTTGATGTTGTTGCGGGTGAAAGCTACGAGTTTTCTGCTTGGGTTTACCATACCGAAGGTGGTGTGAAAGCACGCTTAGTGGTTGATGGCTATCAAGATTATTCAAATTCAGCATTAACCAATCAATGGCAACAAATTAGCTACCAGTACACAGCTCCAACAACAACCGCTATTAATGTTGGCTTACGTTTTTACGACGTAGCAGGTTTTGATGGCAGCGAAGTGGTTTATGTTGATAATTTCGCACCTAGTACAGGCACAACCCCACCACCGACAGGTAGTTGCACTGATAATCAAGTTTCGTTAGCGCTCACAACTGACAACTATGGTGAAGAAACAAGTTGGCAAATAACGAATGCCCAAGGCAGTACGGTGGCATCAGGCGGCAGCTATGCAGCGAATACTCAGTATATTGAGCAAGCCTGTTTAATTGATGGTGACTACACATTCACTATTTTTGATAGTTACGGTGATGGCATGTGCTGCTCGTTCGGTAATGGCAGCTACAACCTCTCTCTAGGCCAAACTGTGCTTGCCAGTGGCGCAAGCTTCCAAAGCTCAGAGGCTACACCGTTTACATTAGGTGATAGCGCTGGCGGCGGTGATGATGGCGGTACAACACCACCTGATCCGACAGGCTATTATGTGACTACACAAGGCCTTACAGGCTATGCTCTAAAAACAGAGTTGTACAACATTATTAAAGATCACAACTCACAAGGTTACTCTGCTATTTGGAGTTTTTATGACATTGCCTCACGCGATAAGTATTTTGAAAACGATAACTCAATTCTAGACCGCTACTCAGAAAACCCGACAGGTCAAGATAGCTACAACTATGTAGCCGTAAGCGATCAATGTGGTACTTATAACAGTGAAGCTGATTGCTACAACCGTGAACACTCTTTTCCGAAAAGCTGGTTTGGCGGCACTGTTGAGCCTATGAACTCTGATGTACACCACATTTTCGCAACCGATGGTTATGTAAACTCTAAACGCAGTAACTACCCATTTGGTGAAGTAGGAAGCGCAAGCTATACCTCTAGTAATGGTAGTAAACTGGGCAGCGCAGCGAGTTCTTTAAATTACTCAGGTACTGTATTTGAACCTATTGATGAGTTTAAAGGCGATTTTGCAAGAGCCTATTTCTATATGGCAACACGCTATCAAAATGTCATTGCAAGTTGGCAAAATAAAACTACTTACAGTAACGCTGTACTTAACGGCACATCAAATCAAGTATTTGAGAATTGGGTAGTCGCAATGCTACTGAAATGGCACAACGAGGACCCTGTTAGTCAATTGGAGCTTGATCGCAACCAAGCGGCATATGAGCACCAAGGTAACCGTAATCCATTTGTCGATCACCCTGAATTTGTTGGGATGATTTGGTAACATCATAAGCCAGACGCTTAGCTCAACTAGGTGTCTGGTTTAACTATCTAACAATATAACTCGTTTTTCGGCGACGAGTTGCTCCACAAATTGTTTTTCGAGGTTCCAAGGATGACGCTTCCAACCTTGAAAACCAAAACCAGCAATATGTACGTATTTAAACTGCGCTAAAAAGTAAGCAATTGCCAAAGTACCAGAACTAACACAACGAGGCCGATGTATCGGTGAACCAAGGGCTAATAATTCATTTAATAATGATTGGCGAAACTGTGCTGTTAAACGCTCTACTTGGCACTTTTGCGCATAGATTGAAGTTAGAGCTTCCCCGAAATCTATCTTACTTTTACGTTGTATCAATTTAAAAAAACATTGCGCTACAGGATTAGGAGTTGGATCGGTGATCATAACCTGGCTCAGCCCTTCAAGAGACATTTGTGGTGTGTTTAATAAACTCAGGGCTTGTCGGCCACGCCCAACCAACCACAAGTCAGTACAACGTTGCCCTAAATAATCAGGCATTGCTGCACAATGGTTAAACCTAACCACTCGTGGGCAATTATTTACTTGCTCAGTAAGATCTGTATTGATAGGACCATTACCTAAAATAATGATTTTTGGCTGCTCTTGCATAAACTAAGCGACTTTTCTCTCTTTTTAAAACAGCTTATTTGACGCTAGCAGTGTTACTTGTGAATGACAATTCAAGATAAATTTAACCAATGAGCGAGTCGTTTATGCTCTATCAACAGCGTGTTGTCGTGTTGCTGCTTGGTCTGATAACCAAGTAGCGGCAGCACGTGCTTTAATAACTCATGGTGTTGCTGTTGTAGTGAATAATGCGTGACCTTTAATGTTTCTAACAACTCCCGAGCATAAAGCGATCTCGATTGCAGCGACTGCCAAGTACGAATCTGTATTTCGACGATTTGTGAAATTGAAGTGTTATAGTTATTAAGTTGCAAACTTAATAAGTAGTTTTCTAATGAGTTCATAATAGCGTCCTTTTAAAAACGCTACTTTAAAAGCTCAAGTTAAGTTGAGGTAAAGTGTTTTGTTATTTTTTGCGCCATTTATTCATTATTTCCTTAAATAATTTAGCCTCTTTATCCTCACAGGGTCTGGGCGATCCGCTTGGTACTCCAGATTTACCAAACACCGAATTGAAATCGATATCGTAACATAGCCCATTGAGCATTTCTGTTCGCTTGCTGCCATTGCCATTTTGCCAAAGTATTGTTGCTTTATCAGAGACCGTTAATTGTGTAGGCACTGTAACCCTGCCTACAGGCAAATTATTATTTGCAGCATTAACCTGACCAAGTGCTGAAGCATTAGAAAAGCCATTTTCAAACTTAAGCTCTGGGATTGGCGCATAAGGATTCAGCTTTTTAAATGATTTTTCAGCTGTTTCTTCATTATTCGTTTTAGGCTTAGCAGCTAGAGTTTCTACCCCTTTACTGGGTTTAGCGGCTACAGCTTGAACTGCTTTGGGCTT
The DNA here is from genome assembly GCF_021728095.1 of Pseudoalteromonas sp. L1. NCBI lineage: Bacteria > Pseudomonadati > Pseudomonadota > Gammaproteobacteria > Alteromonadales > Pseudoalteromonadaceae > Pseudoalteromonas > Pseudoalteromonas sp. L1. Next base: position 427,980 of record NZ_JAKKCT010000004.1, read on the forward strand.
CATCAAGGAATGATTAGCCGCTTTTGTATCAGCTGACTGTCCTAAATGACTGGGTTCAGCCTCTTTTGTTTGCGGTTTCAGCCTTGAGTCATTCTGCTTTTCTTTTGAGGTTATTTTTTCACTTTTTTTTATACTAGGTAAAGCCGTCAGATCAACACTAACGTACGCGTGTATTACATTCACAGAATCAGAGACAGGAGATACAGATACAGATACAGATACAGACCGCATATGCTGCGCAAATAGAAACAAGATTACAGCATGCAGCGCAATTGAAATCATCCATGCTTTGTAGCTTCCCTTTAACACCTAAACTCCTCATTTTTTATTTTAAGAGTGTTAAAAAAACGAAATAGTTCAGTGCCCAAAGCTTTAACAGATACAAAAAACAGTACCTTTTTGAGTATGTGAGTTAACGCAATCAAAAAGCCCCAGCATTTGCTGGGGCTGTCTAAACACTTAAGGATTAAAACTTATAGTTAACACCTAGTGTGAAGGTGCGACCGTTCAAATCAAAGTATTCACCGTCATCATAAAGACTTGGGTGTCTTGGTGGAGTGCGGTCAAATACATTTAACATACCACCACGCACTTGTAGGCCATCAGTAATATTATAACGCGCTGTTAAATCCCACTTCGTATAAGATGAGATATCGTTATAGTTATTATCTTCAGCTACCCAGTCGTTTGACCAAACAGTACTGTGGCGATAGGCACCGATTAAATTTACCTGTAAGTTTTCATAGGTATAGTTCGTTGTGAAACGTGCCTTCCAGCGTGGATCTGTATACTCGCCTGCAGCATTACGTTTATCAGCTTCCTTACCTGTTAAGTTTTCATCGTTTTTAGACATGTAAGTGGCAAGCATATTCATTCTGAATGAGCCAAATGTTGTATCAAATGAATACGTTACTTCCATATCCGTACCCGCAATACTGTTACTTGCAGAGTTAATAGGTTTCAGGTCATACGAATCAATTTCAAAGGTATCTTTATTACGATAAATAAGTGGGCAATATGGATTATCTGTACTCTCAAATTCATAACAGCTTTCAATCACTGTTTTTGCTTTAGGTGTACGGATCATATCTTCAAGATCGAACTCCCAATAATCAAGAGTAATACTTAAACCATCAACAAATGAAGGTGTGTATATAACACCAACAGTTAAATCGTGCGCACTTTCATTTTCAAGATTAATATTACCTAAATTGAAACCAGAGTGGTTAGTACGCTTCCAGTCTTCACTTGGAACCCAACCTTCAGGAATGCCTTGCGAACGACAGTTATTGATGATGTTTTCTTTATACTCACCTGCATTATCAATTTGGCCTTGTTCACATGGGTCATCAAAGCTGTTAAAAGTCTCTGAACGGGCTTGATAAAGCTCATTTATGTTCGGTGCACGAACTGATTTAGACTTATTAATACGGAAACGAATATCATCATTAAGTACATAGTTAAAACTTAACTTCCATGCGTCATCAGTGCCTGTTGATGAGTAATCCATGTAACGATATGCCGCCTCAAGGAAAATTTCATCGGCAAATGATGCATCTACAACAAGCGGAATAGAGAACTCGGCTGCGGCCTCACTGACATCAAATGAACCTGATAATGCCTCAGATTGATTGTTAAAAATCAATCCCTTACGCATAGCGGGATCAGGCAATGTTGATGATGCTTCTTTACGATGCTCAATGGTAAATGCTGTAGCAATTGGTCCCGCTTCTAGCTCAAATAAATCACCGCTAAACGTTACACCATAAGTTGTTTGATCAACTGTTGCACGGCGAGTTGCATCTGTCTTTACATAATCAAGCGCTTCTTGCGAGGCAAGACCTGTTCCCCAAATATTAAGAGGCACACAACCTTCACGAGCAGTTACTTCATCTCCAGAACGATCGGCGCAGACAATATCGCCATCAATTTCAACGGCATCTAATGACTTATTAAAATTGTCGACAAGCATTTCACCGTGCCAAGTTGTATCCGCTTGTACTGAGCCACGTTGCACATAAGCTGAGTAAAACCAGTTATCAGTTATTTCACCTTCAAAGCTTAAAACACCTTGAATAAGCTGACGCTTTTGATCGTATACGCGGTTACCTAGTGCGTCTGTAGTAATATACGCTGTATATGTGTCCATATCACGATCAGAGAAAAACTGTTTTGTCTCATCACTAAAGAACGCATTATCTGTACGCATACCACTTAAAGTATGGAATGCAGGCGAGCTTTCACCATAGGCATGCGTATTTGAATACGTAAGCTCAAATGCCATTGAATGAGCATCACTAAACTCATAGTTCACATTCGATGATAAATTTAAACGCTCAAGTGGTGTACGTACATATTTGTGATTTAAGAAATGATAGCCATCGCCTTCATTACCAACATAATATTGCGTATTACGGCTACCTGGCGTTGAACTTGCTGGTAAATATTCACCACTTGCAAATGGACGAATTGAACCATCATCAGCAAAGATATAATGACCATCAGATGTGAAGAAATCACCTGTTGGACTATAAAAGCCAAGCGTTGTGTTACCTGTTTGATCATAAATGATTCGACGAGGAATGCCATCTTCATCATTTAAGTTATCAGGGTGGTCTAAAGAAATAACACCGTTACGAATAAAGTCTCGTTGATCGCCACGTAATTGTTTTGAATCCGAATAAGAGATATTCGTTACAAAGCTTGCTTTTTCACCTTCGTTACCAAAAGTGAATGATACATAAGACTCCTCACCGCCGTCTTGTTGAGGCTGCGATGTTGATGCATCAAATTCAAAGCCTTGGAATGATTTCTTAGTAATAATATTGACCACACCAGCGACCGCATCTGAACCATATACAGCAGAAGCGCCACCTGTTGAGATTTCCATACGCTCAATCATTGCGGTTGGAATATTATTTAAGTCGACGGCGCTACTGCCAGGAGCACCCGCAATAAAGCGGCGTCCATTAACAAGTACGAGCGTACGTTCTGCACCTAAACCTCGTAAGTCTGTATTACTGAGGCCATTAGCAAAAACGTTATCGTTTGTTGTCTCAGGTGATAAACCAACTGTAGCCGATGGCATCTCGCTTAATAGTTCAGCGGCATTAGTAATACCCGCATTAACCATCGCATCGCCCGTAATAACAGTAACAGGAGTTGGAGACAAATCACCAATACGCTTTATTTTTGAACCCGTAACTTGAATACGCTCAACTTGCTCATTAGCTTCATCTGAAGCAGTGGCAACATGTGATAAACCAAGCCCTGTTATACATAGGGCAGCCTTTATATTAAATGATAATGTGTTTAACTTGCTCATTTTCCCTTCCAAATGATTATTTTATTTTTTATTTGCGTTTTACATCAATACACCTATATCAATAACCAATAAAGGTACATAAACGCAAAGCTCATTATAAATTTAAAAAGGAACAATTAAATAAAACTATTGATACATATGTAAATATATGTAAATCAAATAAATAACCAATATAATCAGCAACTTGAGAGAGAAGAAATCTCCACACCTCACATTATTAATTATAATATTACATATAAACAATAAATTCACAAAAACATAAAACTGGATAAAAAACATATGCAAAATTAAAAATAAAACAATAAGGCAACAATATAGCTCAAAAATAAACCTATTATTTAAGATTGATTCTGAAAAAGTATTTCATCACTTATTTTTGGCAATAATAATTTTTGAGCCCGCTTATAAAAAAATGATTAAATATCTCTTTCTTAAAACGACACGGTTAACTTTATTACTTCAATCGTTATTTTCTATTTAATTGAGTGGTCTATTTTTGATCGCTATTGCGAATTGCTGTAAATCAAATCACGCAAGCTTTTTCATACCAAGATGAATTACAGTAAACACTGACTGACATGGTTTTTAAAGTTCAAAAACAAAAAGCCCCAGCAAGTGCCGGGGCTTTTTAAAAGTAAACTTAATTAAAAATTAAGCTTTCTTTGGACGCTCAACAACGTCTACTAAAGTCCAAGACTTAGTCTTAGAAATAGGAGCACACTCAGAGATAGTAACTACGTCACCAGTTTGAGCTGTGTTGTTTTCGTCATGTACGTGTAGTTTAGTCGTACGTTTGATGAATTTCCCATATACTGGGTGCTTCACGTAACGTGCGATAGCAACAGTGAAAGACTTATCCATCTTGTCGCTGATTACACGGCCTTGAAGAGTACGGATTTTATCGCTCATTATTGACCTGCCTTCTGGTTAATAATTGTTTTTACACGCGCGATATCGCGACGTACTGTTCTTAGCGTGTGTGTCTGAGCTAACTGACCAGTGCTTGCTTGCATGCGCAGGTTGAACTGCTCACGAAGAAGTCCTAGAAGTTCAGCGTTTAGCTCTTCTACGCTTTTGTCTTTTAGTTCGCTAGCTTTCATTACATCACCGTCCGAGTTACGAAAGTTGTTGTGAATGGTAATTTACGCGCTGCAAGGTTAAATGCTTCACGAGCAAGCTCTTCAGAAACACCTTCCATTTCGTAAAGTACTTTACCAGGTTGAATTTCAGCAACCCAATATTCAACAGAACCTTTACCTTTACCCATACGAACTTCTAATGGTTTGTTCGTAATTGGCTTATCTGGGAATACACGGATCCAGATTTTACCTTGACGCTTTACGTGACGTGTCATAGCACGACGAGCTGCTTCGATTTGACGAGCAGTCATACGGCCACGACCAGTAGCTTTCAAACCGAAAGTACCGAAGCTTACTTTGTTACCGTTTTGCGCTAAACCGCGGTTGCGGCCTTTGTGCATTTTACGGAATTTTGTACGTTTTGGCTGTAACATTACTCGCTACCTCTACTTAGCACTTTTTTTGGCTTTCTTTGGCGCGCGTTTAGCTGGCTTCTCTTGCTCTTGTACTAGTGGTAAACCACCAATAACTTCGCCTTTGAAGATCCAAACTTTAACACCAATGATACCATAAGTGGTTAAGGCTTCAGAAGTTGCGTAGTCGATATCAGCACGTAAAGTATGTAGAGGTACACGACCTTCACGATACCATTCTGAACGTGCGATCTCAGCACCGCCAAGACGACCGCTAACTTCAACTTTGATACCCTTTGCACCAATACGCATTGCGTTTTGTACCGAACGCTTCATAGCGCGACGGAACATAACACGACGCTCTAGCTGTGACGCAATACCGTCAGCTACTAGTTGTGCATCAAGTTCAGGCTTACGAACTTCAGAAATATTGATCTGAGCCGGAACACCTGCAATCTTAGTTACTGCTTGACGTAGTTTTTCAACGTCTTCGCCTTTTTTACCGATAACAACACCAGGACGAGCTGTGTGAATTGTTACACGGATAGATTTAGCTGGACGCTCAATAACGATTTTAGACACAGAAGCCGCTTTTAATTCCTTAGTAAGGAATTTACGTACTTTGTGATCGCCAAAAAGCTGATCAGAGAAATCTTTTGAATTCGCGTACCAGGTAGAAACCCAAGGTTTAGAGATACCTAGGCGAATACCAGTAGGATGAACTTTTTGTCCCATTACTTATACTCCTAGCTATCTGAAACCACAACAGTGATGTGGCTTGTACGCTTAAGGATGCGATCTGCGCGTCCTTTAGCACGTGGCATAATACGCTTCATTGTAGGACCATCGTCCACAAAGATCGTAGCTACACGTAGCTCATCAATGTCAGCACCTTCGTTATGCTCTGCGTTAGCAATAGCAGACTCAAGTACTTTCTTAACTAATACAGCCGCTTTTTTAGGGCTGTACGCCAGGATTTCTAGAGCGCGATCAACCGGAAGTCCGCGGATCTGATCTGCAACTAGACGAGCTTTTTGCGCCGAACCAGAGGCGAATTTATGTTTAGCTAATGCTTGCATTTATCATTCCCCTCTTAACGTTTCTTCGCTTTCTTATCCGCAGCGTGACCGCGGTAAGTACGAGTTGGTGCAAATTCGCCCAGTTTGTGACCGATCATTTCGTCTGTGATAAACACAGGAACGTGCTGACGACCATTATGGACAGCGATGGTCAATCCGATCATGTTAGGTATGATCATTGAACGACGGCTCCAAGTTTTAATTGGCTTCTTGTCACCGCTTTCCAACGCTTTCTCTACCTTCTTCAGCAAGTGTAGGTCAATAAAAGGACCTTTCTTGAGAGAACGTGGCATGGCTATTCCTCAACTATTATTTAGTACGACGACGTACGATAAACTTATCAGTACGCTTGTTCTTACGTGTCTTAGCACCTTTAGTCGGTTTACCCCATGGAGACACAGGATGACGACCACCAGATGTACGACCTTCACCACCACCGTGCGGGTGATCTACCGGGTTCATGGCAACACCACGAACTGTCGGACGGATACCACGCCAGCGATTTGCACCAGCTTTACCTAGTGAACGAAGCATATGCTCAGCATTACCTACTTCACCAAGTGTTGCGCGACAGTCAGCTGGAACTTTACGAACTTCGCCAGAACGAAGACGTAGAGTCACGTATTGACCTTCACGTGCAAGGATTTGAACGTATGCACCAGCAGAACGTGCGATTTGCGCACCTTTACCTGGTTTTAATTCTACGTTGTGAACAGTCGAACCTACAGGCATGTTACGCATTGGTAATGTGTTACCAGCTTTGATTGGTGCATCAACACCAGACTGGATTGAATCACCAGCTTTTAAGCCTTTAGGTGCAATAATGTAACGACGCTCACCGTCTGCATATAATACAAGAGCGATGTTTGCGCTACGGTTTGGATCATACTCTAGACGCTCAACAACAGCTGGAATGCCATCTTTAGTGCGTTTAAAGTCGATTACACGGTAATGATGCTTGTGACCACCACCGATGTGACGAACCGTGATACGACCTTTGTTATTACGACCACCAGACTTAGAGTTTTTCTCTAGTAGTGGTGCGTAAGGTTTACCCTTATGTAGATCTGGGTTAACCACTTTAACCAGGTGACGACGACCCGCAGAAGTTGGTTTACACTTTTGAAGTGCCATAATTCTAACTCCCCTTATTACTCGGCGCCGCCGACAAAGTCTAGCTCGCTACCTTCTTTAAGAGTAACGTAAGCTTTCTTCCAGTCTGAACGACGACCGAAACGCATGCCAGTACGTTTTGTTTTACCCTTAACGTTTAGTGTGCGAACACCAGTTACTTCTACTTCAAAAAGCTTTTCTGCTGCAGCTTTGATTTCAGCCTTAGTTGCATCAGAAGCTACTTTGAAAACAATCGTGTTGTTCTCTTCAGCAGCGATAGTGCTTTTTTCAGAGATGTGTGGAGCAAGGATCACTTTTAAAAGACGTTCTTCACGGATCATGCTAGCGCCTCCTCAAGTTGCTTAACAGCAGCAGCTGTAATAAGTACCTTATCGAAAGCGATTAGGCTTACAGGATCGATACCAGCTACATCACGCGTGTCAACCTTGTATAGGTTACGTGCCGATAAGAAAAGATTCTCATCTACTTCTTCAGTCACGATTAGAACATCTTTAAGCTCAAGTTCTTTAAGCTTAGCAACTAGTTCTTTAGTTTTTGGTGCTTCAAGACCAAACTGTTCAACAACGATTAAACGCTCTTGACGAACTAATTCAGATAAGATGCTTTTGATCGCACCGCGGTACATTTTACGGTTTACTTTTTGGCTGTGATCTTGTGGTTTAGCTGCGAAGCTAACGCCACCTGAACGCCAAATTGGGCTACGAATTGTACCAGCACGTGCACGGCCAGTACCTTTTTGAGACCATGGTTTTTTACCACCACCGCTTACTTCAGAACGTGTCTTCTGAGCACGAGTACCTTGACGAGCACCTGCTGCGTAAGCAACAACTACTTGGTGTACTAATGCTTCGTTAAACTCACGTCCAAAAGTAGCTTCAGAAACTTCAAGAGCGCCAGAAGCGTCTTTAATTGCTAATTCCATCACTAAATCTCCAGGACTTATGCTTTAACAGCTGGTTTAACGATAACGTCACCGCCGATAGCGCCAGGTACTGCACCTTTAACTAAAAGCAAGTTACGCTCAGCGTCAACGCGAACTAGTTCTAAGTTTTGAGTCGTTACACGCTCAGCACCCATGTGACCGGCCATTTTCTTACCTTTAAACACCTTACCAGGTGATTGGTTTTGACCGATTGAACCAGGAGCACGGTGAGATAGAGAGTTACCGTGAGTCGCGTCTTGCATGCTGAAGTTCCAGCGCTTAACACCACCTTGGAAACCTTTACCTTTAGAAGTACCGGTTACGTCAACTTTGTTGATTTCGTTGAATAATTCAACAGTAAGCTCAGCGCCTACTTCAAAATCGCCTTCACCACCATTTAGGCGGAATTCCCACAGACCGCGACCCGCTTCAACACCAGCTTTAGCGAAGTGACCCGCTGCTGCTTTGTTTACACGGCTTGCTTTTTTAGTGCCTGCGGTTACTTGAAGCGCGTTATAACCGTCAGTTGCTTCAGATTTGATCTGAGCAATACGGTTAGGAGTCGCTTCGATAACTGTCACAGGGATAGATACACCATCTTCAGTGAAGATACGTGTCATACCCACTTTACGACCGACTAGACCTAATGCCATTTTCCTAAAACCTCTCTAATCTTCCGATTAACCCAGGCTGATTTGAACATCAACACCAGCAGCAAGATCTAAACGCATAAGAGCGTCAACAGTCTTGTCAGTTGGTTCTACGATGTCGATCAGACGTTTATGGGTGCGGATTTCGTACTGATCACGCGCGTCTTTGTTAACGTGCGGTGAAGTTAGTACAGTAAAACGTTCAAAGCGTGTAGGTAGTGGGATTGGACCACGTACTTGTGCGCCAGTGCGTTTCGCAGTTTCCACGATTTCCGCCGTTGATTGGTCAATCAAACGGTGGTCAAAAGCTTTTAGGCGAATACGAATGCGTTGATTTGACATTCTTAAACCTCAATATAAAGAGCATTTAAAAAGAGCATAAAAAAACGACCGAAACAATCTTACTAACTAAGATGTCGGCTGCTTTCTTATATCTACGTTGAACTCCAAATCGGAGTTCCTGTTTTATTAGCTTGAAATCCAAGCTTAATCTTTCCTTCCAAGTTCCCGAGGGAATTTTGAAAGCCTGCGTATTATAGTGATATTGGTGATAAATGCAACAACAATTTTGAAAAAATCCACAGGCCCAATTAAAATTTGTTTAATTTTCGAACTTTATCAATAACATTGCCGTCTTTACTTTATACTTGTGCAGTCTGAGGCGCGCAAGCATCGCTTTTAAATGGTCAGTCCAGTTAATAATTGCTATTCTATTGCGCTTATTTTTGCCTCTATTACTACTTTATTTACTTTGGTGAGTTGATGCGTATCATTAATCGTTGTTTGAATTTTATGTCGGCAGGTATGAACCGCTTGTTTGTAAGAAGCAAGGTGCTGCCCGACAACCCGATTGAACAATATAACCTAAACCCAGCTAACCCGACTTTCTATATAGTTAAGCTTAATGCACGCTCAGATTTGGCAGCACTCGCACGCGTGTGTAAAAAATACGGCTTACCTAACCCGACCGAAGAGCAGTTATTAGGTAATGCGGAACTTGATCGCTTTATCGGTATTCAAAACCCACCACCGTTATTTGGTAACAAAAGCAAACCAAGCAATGCCCTGCAGCAAGGCAAACAAATTATTGACCACCTGATGCAATCAGGTGAGAAAAACGTACAAGTGATCCCTGTTACTATTTTATGGGGTCGTAACCCTGGTAAAGAAAAACCGGGCTTAGGGACGTTAGTATCTCACTCACTCACACCAAGTTGGTTCCGCAAGTTCTTTGTGTTGCTATTCTCTGGGCGCGATAATTTTATTCGTTTTAGTCAGCCCTTGGACTTATCACTGCTAGTGAACGAAAAAGCAGACGTAGATGAGCTACCACACAAACTACTACGTGTTGCACGCGTTCACTTTAAACGTCAAAAACTGGCTGCGACAGGCCCTAAAATGCCATCGCGAGAGCAGCTATTCAATTCGCTACTTGCTTCACCAACAATTAAAAAAGCCATTCAAATTGAAGCTAAAGAAAAAAATATCAGCCAACAACAAGCACGCCAAAATGCGCTGAAACTTCTTGATGAAATAGCGGCAAATTACAGTGATGCAACCATTCGTGTTGCTGATCGCGTTTTAACTTGGTTATGGAATAAGCTTTACAACGGTATTGATATTAAGTTTTCTGAACAAGTCAATGAGCTGACTGATAAAGGCCACGAGATTATTTATATGCCGTGTCACCGCTCTCATATGGACTACTTATTACTGACCTACTCTATTTACCATTTAGGTTTGGTACCGCCGCATATCGCTGCTGGTATTAACTTAAACTTCTTCCCAGCAGGTGGTGTATTCCGCCGTAGCGGTGCGTTCTTTATTCGCCGCTCATTCGCGGGCAATAAACTGTATTCATCAGTATTCAAAGAATACCTGAGTCAGCTGTTTATCAAAGGTTATTCAGTAAAGTTTTATACTGAAGGTGGCCGTAGCCGTACTGGTCGTTTGTTACCGCCAAAAACAGGTATGCTCGCTATGACGTTGCAAGCCATGCTACGCGGTATTGATCGCCCTATTTCGATTGTACCTGTATACATAGGTTATGAGCACGTAATGGAAATTAATACCTACTTAAAAGAACTTGCCGGTAACGATAAAAAAGGTGAGTCGATATTAGGTATCTTTAAAGCGATTAAAAACCTGAAAAACTATGGACGTGGTTACTTAAACTTTGGCGATCCTATTTCAATAAACCAATATCTGAATGAGCAGCAACCTGATTGGCGTGAATCTATTCACCCAACCGATGTACAAAAACCACAGTGGCTTGGGCCACAGGTCGCCAACCTTGCTGATAAAGTCATGGTTAATATTAATAGCGCCGCGGCACTCAATGCGGTGAATCTACTGGCCATGATTTTATTGGTTAATGATAAACATGCGTTAAGTAAGCCTAAATTGATTGCTCAGCTTGAGTTTTATCTACATTTACAACGCAGCGCGAGTTATAGCGACAAAGTAACAACACCTGACGAAACGGCTGAGCAGCTATTAGAGCATGCGCTTAAGCTTAATAAATTTGATGTTATCAGCGATGAGTTTGGTGAAATCATTGCTATCAACGACAAAGAGAAAACGTTATTCAACTATTACCGTAATAACGTATTGCACTTATTTGCTGTGCCAAGCTTGCTTGCACTGCATTTATTTAAAGCGCATAAAACGACGATGGCAGATTGCCACGCCTTGATTGCACGCTTTTACCCACTATTTGCCAAAGAGTGGTTCTTACATGAGTTAGATGAAAACTACATTACTCGTGTTCTTGCCAGCTTTGTTGATCAAGACCTAATTGAAATTGACGGTGATAATATAAAAATCACCAACAGCAGTGATTGCTTGGCAAAACTAGAAATACTAGGCCGTGCACTGAGTTTAACCTTACAACGTTATGCAATCGTTATTGGTTTTATTCAAACCAGTCATGGCATTGAACGTGCTGAACTTGAGCATGAAAGCCAAGTATTGGCAGAGCGTTTAGGGACGTTACATGGCATTAAAACCCCTGAATTCTTTGATAAGAAAGTACTCATTGGTTTTATTACAAGTTTACGTGAGCAAAAGCTGATCACTGAAACAGAACAAGGCTTAACGGGTAGCAGTGAGCTGTGTGAAGTGTATATATACCTTAAGGCATTACTGCCAGCACGCGTCTGGCAGTCAATTGACGACATAGTGCAAAGCCAAGCTAAGCACTCAAAAGGTTAACGCTGACGCATGACCCCTTCTTGGATCGTTGAGGCAACCAAGTTGCCTTGACGGTCAAAGAATTGGCCTCGCACCAAACCACGTCCAGAGCTCGCACTTGGGCTATCAATCGAATATAAAATCCAATCATCAAGTCTAAACGGGCGGTGGAACCACATCGCATGGTCAATCGTCGCAACCTGCATATTCGGCTGCATAAACGATACACCGTGGGGCTGTAAGGCTGTTGGTAAAAATTCAAAATCCGATGCATACGCAAGTAAATAATTATGAATGCGCTGGTCGTCAGGCATCTCGCCATTGGCTTTAAACCAAATATGTTTCACTGGCTCCATAACTTGTGGCTTAAATGGATTATGAAAAGTCACAGGGCGCATTTCAATCGGCACTTCGCGAATGAACTTATTGCGTATAGGTTCAGGGATAAGCTCGGCATTCGCTTGATAAAATTCAAGAGACGACTTTAGCTCTTCAGGCTGTGGCACACTTGGCATTTGCGCTTGATGAGATAGCCCTTCTTCATCACCTTGGAAGGACGCCGTCATATAAAAAATAGGTTTACCGTATTGAATGGCTTTAACTCGACGAGTACTAAAACTTTTACCATCACGAATATTTTCTACATCATAAACAATCGGTTTAGCAGCATCGCCTGGGCGTAAAAAGTAAGAATGCAAAGAGTGAACAATACGCCCCTCGGGTAACGTTTCTTTGGCTGCCGATAAAGCTTGGCCCATTACTTGGCCGCCAAAAACGGCTCTAAACCCTAAATCTTGGCTTTGGCCACGATACAAGCCTTGTTCAATTTCTTCTAGCGCCATTAATGACAGCAAATCATCTAATACTTGGCTCATTTATTTATCCTCAATCCCGACAAGCGTTTAATGATACTATAGACTAATTGGAAGTAAATCTTTGTAAGAGCACCTTATTATGGCTTATTGGCTTTTTAAAACCGAACCCGATGCATTTTCAATTGATGATCTAAAAAACGCACCTGAGCAAACCTCTATGTGGGATGGGGTGCGCAATTATCAAGCCCGCAACTTTCTTCGCGATGATATCAAGCAAGGTGACTTGGTGATGATTTATCATTCAAGTTGCAAACAGGTGGGTGTTGCAGGTATCGCTACGGTGACTCGCGAAGCCTATGCTGACCCAACACAGTTTGATTTAAATAGCGATTACTACGATGCCAAAGCAACCGCTGATAACCCGCGCTGGTTTGTGGTCGATGTGCAATATCAAGCACACCTTAAAAAGCTAGTTAGCCTGCAAGCGATTAAAGCCAATGACTCAATTACCGAAATCGCCCTTAAAAAAGGTGGACGACTGTCAGTAATGCCTGTCACCGAACATGACTGGCAACAGATCATAGCAATGAGCGAACGCTAAGCATATAAAGTAGTGGCCATTTTTAATGAGCTGCTATTTTTGCTATAATTTCGCCCCTTTATTTTAGAGGTACTAAGGGGCATGCATGAAATTATTATATTGGTTAGAGGAATGGACCACCCTCACCCGCGATGAGCAACAAAGCCTTGTGCCTATGGCTGGCGGTGATTTGCTCGGCGATGTTTATGTAAAATATCATATCATTGATGCCAACAAGCCCCTGTTAATTACCTTCTCTCCTGCTGGAACAAATTATCAAGAACATGATATTACTGATGATTTTTCGCCTTGGGCTTATAAGCTCGCGAAAAAGCAAGATGTAAATATTATCGCCTTTCAACATTTAGGCATTAGCAACTGGTTTAGGCACCGTAATCTGTTGTTTTTCATTGAACAGTTAGCGCCTCTCATTAGTGGGTTTAAAGAACGGTTAGGTTATGGTTTGAGCCGAGGTGGGTTTGCTGTAGGCGCCTTTGCCAACTTATTAAAGCTTGATAAAGTTTTATTATTTCACCCTGTCAGCACCAAAAACAAAGATAAAGCGCCATGGGATGATCGCTCCAGCACAGATATCGCACAAAAATTTGATTGGAACGGCGATTACCATGACTTAGATTTAGGCCACGCTAAAGGCTACATTATTTACGACCCAACGAATCGCATCGACCGTGCCCACGCTAAGCGCTACCCACAGCTTAATCATTTAAGGGTATTCGGGATGGGGCACAGTGTGCATGCCACTTACCTAAGTAAGTTTGGATTTTATAAAAATGTCGCCGTTGACTTTATGCGCCACCAGCAAGTCGATATTGCGCAGTTCCGCCAGCAAACACGTACATTGCGTTTTAAAGAAGACTACTACCGCCGTCTAAACAAAGCGAATGCAAGTTCTGCACACCGCTTGGCACTATTGAGTACAGCCCATAACATTTTAATTGATGAAAAAGCGGAGCATGTAAAAGAAGAGCAAGAAAACGTTGATGTGCAACCTTTGTTAGATGTTGCTCTAAAACACCAAGAGCAACACCCTAAAGATGCCGTAAAATTGCTTGAAGTGGCGCAACAACTGGCTCCTGACGATCCAGTTATTGAACACAAACTAAAACAGTTAAAATAACTTAGTGTTTACTTTTCACCTTTTTATTTTTTTTAACGTGCCCATGCTTGGGCACGATGGTTAAGTACATGATGAGTGCTAACCACGAAAAAAAGATAATCCCTATTAACCATGCATTTTTTTCATGGCCCTGAGTCCGTTTGCTGTTTAAAACAATCACTACAGGCAAAATATACGCACTCAATACAATGATTAAAAACGCAACTTCATTCATTCGCTCACCAATGAAGACCAATCAACTTCATTACTAAGTACACGTTCAACAGCGATGTAGTGCAAAATATCCCCCTCACTGACGGTATAATCAAGAGGTGGATTTAAATCCATATTCTGAGCACTCAAGTTATGCGCCACACCAAGCAAAATCGCATCATGACTTTGTTTAAAGTGATGGAATAAATTACCAAACGTCATGGCTTTTACACCTTTCGGTATTGGCAAGCTAAATTGCGTGTCACCGTGTAGCGTAGATAATAATTCTTCTTGCACACGGCTTGAACCTGGGTCTTGCATCGAACGTACAAGAATTTCTGCAGACTTAGAACTACTGCATTCAACATTATTACAATGCTCAAGTAGCATCTCAATTTTAGTCTCATCATCAAAATGAGCACTAATATGACACTGCTCATTGACCAATTTACTGATGCGTAATGCCGTTGTGAATGTTTGGTCATCGTCTTGACCATCAATAATGATTTTATCTGCCCGCTCTATAGCCACACGTTTTAACTCATCAATATCGGTAAAACTACTTAAGCGAGCAAAATCAACATGTGTATTGGCTAGAAATGGATGTTCCATTTGCTCGGTCACTGCTAACAATATGCGTCGATCAAGACGCTTGTTATCTGCCAAAATATAGTCAATCATCTTTTTTGTCCGCGTATCATGCCAACCGAAGATAATTATATGATTGTTAATATGTGAGAAGCTTTTATCACCCGTCATAGCGCGCCTAATCAAGTAAGTAACTGTTTGCCCTGTTTTTCCTAACAGAACACCAAATAATGCCAAACCAAAAGGAATTTGTAGAAGTGCAACGATCCAGCGTCCTAGCTCTGTACTGGCACTGAAGTCGCCATAACCGACTGTAGAAGTCGTGACAACATAATAGTAAAAGTAGGTGCTAATTGGCGTGAGATCCTGCTCCCCTGCAAGCACGAGTAACCACCAAATAAGCAACATATGGAAAAGTGTTGTTATTACCACAGCCTGCCAGCTAACCTGATCAATATGACTGCGTATAAGTACCACTAAGCGGTTAAAAATATGATGCATAATCCTTGCAATGTATCTTAGAAGAAATTAACCGATACGGTACTGTAATGCATAGGTTTTAGCAACTGGTGGAAAATTCCTAATGCATGTCGATGAAAAATAATAGTAGACTATACTTTCTCTGTATTAAGTATTAAGGGTGCAATATGTCTGGTGTTCTAGCTTCAGTCGATCAACGTACACAATTAGTTGGTGAAAATCGTTTAGAGCTCTTGCTGTTTTATCTACACAGCCGCCACTTATTTGCGCTCAATGTATTCAAAGTAAAAGAGGTTGTTAAACTTCCTCACTTAAGCAAAATACCTAATTCACATCCGAAAGTATCTGGTGTTGTCGATATCCGTGGTGAATCTATTCCCGTGATCGATTTGCGTAAAGCGATTAACATGCCAGAGGCGAAACACATTGAAGATACTAACTTAGTAATTACTGAGTATAATCGCACTGTACAGGGCTTTTTAATTGGCAAAGTCGATCAGATTATCAACATGACCTGGTCTGACATAATGCCGCCACCTACCGCTATTGGTAAAAACCATTACCTAACTGCACTGACAAAAATTAAGCGTGATAATCAAGAGCACCTAGTTGAAATTATCGATGTTGAAAAAGTCTTAGCTGAAATTATCGAATACGAAGTGCAAATCAGCGATGACATTTTAGATCAAAATATAGTCAACGAGTTCACAGGTCGTAAAATTTTACATGCCGATGACTCCCCGACTGCGCGCAAACAAGTAAGTGATACACTCACTCAATTAGGTATAGAAATAATTCCTGCTCGTAATGGTCTTGAAGCATTAGAGATGCTAAAAGGCTGGGCAGACGAGGGCAAGGATGTTGAAAAAGAATTACTGATGGTGATCACCGATGCTGAAATGCCGGCAATGGATGGTTATAGGCTCACCCACGAAATTCGCCAAGACAGCCGTCTGAAAAACTTACATATTGTTTTGAATACCTCTTTGAGTGGTAGTTTTAACCAAGCAATGGTTGAAAAGGTAGGGTGTAATGCGTTCTTGTCTAAGTTCCAACCTATTTTGCTTGTCGAGGAAGTACAATCTCGTTTAAGAGCTGTACTTGAGCAGCAAAAATAGTCTTTTAAATAATTGCCTTTTAAATAACGCAAAAAATGCTGATGGGCACTTTTTAAGAGGCTCAGTTTAAACCCCACCGCGACGCGTCAATTTGCCAATTAGTTGTTTTCATGATTAATTGGCACAATCAATTTACTGACAACAATAAAAATTATGCTAAATCATGTTGCAAAGCCATTCACAAAACTGGTTGAGCGTTACCTGCCAGATCCATTTATTTTTGTAATTTTATTAACTTTTTTAAGCTTTATCGTTGCGGGTATTTTCACACCATCTACACCGGTACAAATTTTAACGGCTTGGGGAAGCGGCTTTTGGAATTTATTACAATTTGCCATGCAAATGCTGTTAGTACTACTAACCGGTTATATGCTGGCAAGTACGCCTGTAATGCGACATCTATTAACCAAGCTTGCGGCCTTAGCTAGCACACCTGCCAAGGCAATTATACTGGTTACGTTCGTTTCATTATTAGCAAGCTGGCTCAACTGGGGCTTTGGTTTAGTAACAGGTGCTTTGTTTGCAAAAGCGATTGCCAAACAAGTCCGCGTTGATTACCGGTTACTCGTTGCCAGTGCTTATTCAGGCTTTATTGTCTGGCATGGTGGCTTAGCAGGCTCAGTACCACTGACTATCGCAACTGACGGGCACTTTTCAGAGCAAAGTATCGGCGTAATAGGTACAGACAGTACTATTTTTTCAGGGTTTAATATCGCAATTGTCATTGGCTTATTTATTGTTATGCCACTTGTAAACCGCTACATGCTGCCAAGCAACAAAGACAGTATATATATTGACCCTGCAAAGCTAGATGATGAACCGACTCAGTCGGTAAGCCCTAGCCGCCCTGCTGAAGTGATTGAGCATAGCCGTATACTGGGTATAGGAATGGGACTCATCGGCCTTGGCTATCTAGTTTATTACTTTGTACTGAGTAACGGTGGCTTAAATTTAAATAGTGTTATCGCCATTTTCTTATTCAGTGCTATTTTATTGCACCAAACACCTCATAACTTACTTACAAGCTTACAGCAAGCAATCCCAAGCGGTGCTGGAATCGTAGTGCAGTTTCCATTTTACGCAGGCATTATGGCTATCATGGTTAACACGGGCCTTGCCCAGCAAATTTCCGAAGGATTCATCGCAATAGCCACAGCCGAAACACTGCCATTCTGGAGTTTTTTAAGCGCTGGCTTTGTGAATATATTTGTGCCATCGGGTGGAGGCCAATGGGCTGTTCAAGCACCTATCGTCATACCTGCGGCACAAACACTTGGTGCAGACATACCCCGTGTTGCTATGGCCGTTGCTTGGGGTGATGCATGGACAAACCTCATTCAGCCTTTTTGGGCCCTACCTGTACTTGCGATAGCAGGACTAAAAGCAAAAGATATTATGGGCTTTTGTTTAGTGCAACTGGTGATCACCGGTGTGTTTATTGCGCTAATGCTGAGTTTTTATCCCTAGCTCCTAGTAACGGAAGCATGACTCAGGCTTCCGTTATAAACTAACTTGATAGGATTTTCATTGGCAGACTTAAGATTGCGCTTTGTGAATCAGCAAAGTGCATCATTACGGCTACGTGGCCTGCGACCACCAGCGCATACATCACAGTTGAGAAGGTTTGCCCATAAGTATCTAATGGTACAAGATGTGAATTATGTCGTTCACGCCACTCAAAAAGTATTTCCAGCGCACCAATAAACAAGAAAAACACTAACAACATCAGTCCGAAAGTGTAGCTAAGCCAAAGGCCTAATAACACACCCACTAAACACATTGTTAGGCCAATCCACGAGCGCATTGAGAAACTAATACTTTTTAGCACATGCCCTCCATCTAGAGGGAGAATTGGTAATAAATTGAAGAGATTGAGCAATGCACTTAATACTGCTACACCCGCGAATATCTCCATCTCAGTTGCGTAATAAAGCACCACACCAAGCACTGATGTGATCAAACCAAATGCAGGCCCCATCAATGAAATAACAACATCTTGCCAACGAGTCGTAATTTTATCGTCTGAAACAGCAAGCCCGCCGACAAATGGAATTAAGTAAATACCTTTGGTTTTTATACCAAAATACTTCATTGCTCTGACATGCCCATATTCATGCACAACCAAGCACCCTATTAGCATCAACGCAAACTCTATCGAGAATAGCCATGCATAACCCGCTACGGATGCTCCAGCAAGTGCTGCTTTAACAACTTTTGCACTTTTAAATAATTTAAACGCTAAAGCGACAAGGCCAATAACGCTTCTTTTGGGTTTGGTCGGTGTCATCGTGGGTATCACTAATCGGTGAGCAAATTGCTGATTTATGTAAATAGCTAAGCAGCGGTTATCAACATTACACGTATCTAAGCCGACTCGCTCACCTCGAAAGTCAAACTCATACAAATACTGCTTGGGCGACTCAAAGGCAATAGCTTGTTGGTGATGAAAAAGTCCTACTAATTGCGAACCATTAAGGTGCACGGTAAAAATTTCATCTGCTAGGCTTAGCTGTATCGTTATCATAATGATTTTAAACGCTATTATTGTATTAAGCTATTACATTTAGAAAAAGCATAATTCCAGATTACTGACAATATTTCTAAAGTAGCGTTTTTTTTCATCACTGACCAGCATAAAACATGACGAACTACTTTTTTCCTACTACTTTTAAAGAAGATTAATTTATTCATGGAGTGAATAAGGTGAAATCAAACCGACACATACTTGTAGTAGATGACTCCAAAGCAATTTTAATTGTTATGCAAGCCATATTGAATGAGCTCGAGATAACAAATATCACAACCTGCTTAAGTGCAGCTGATGCGTTGGAGAAAATCAAAAAAGCACCCCATTACTTTGATGCCGTATTTACAGATTTAAATATGCCAGATATGGATGGTATGGAGCTTATTCGACACTTAGGTGAAATGAAATACAATGGTGCGATAGCCATTATTTCTGAAATGGATCCAAAAGTCATTGATTTAGCGGCAGATTTGGCACGTAAGCATAACGCCCACCTGATTGGCAACATTTCAAAACCTGTACAATTGAATCAGGTTTATTTATTGCTGCAAAAGCTTGAGCATTTTTCTGTTCACATTGAACGAACAAAATCACCTATTTCAGAGTCGCTGCTTTTGCATGCGATAAGTCACAATGAAGTGCTTCCTTACTATCAGCCCAAAATCAATCGCCATGATAATCGGGTAGAAAGCATTGAGGTATTGGCACGTATAAACACCAGTAAAGAAGATGAAGTCGTCTTGCCTGATCGATTTATCTGCATTGCTGAAGACTTAGACCTCATTAACCTCATCACTTTTCAGTTATTCGAAAAAGCAACCAATGACTTTAATGAGATAAAAGAGCATTTTGATCCTAACTTAAAACTGGCATTTAATTTATCCCCTTCCCAGTTAGAAGACTTAAGCTGCCCTGATAAGTTGGCCCTAATCCTACACCTTAATAAGCTCACTCCCAGTGAAGTAATACTAGAAATAACAGAACAATATGCTTTACGAAGTGCGGCACAGCTAGAAACGCTTAATCGCTTACGCATGAGGGGCTTTGGCATATCCCTTGATGATTTTGGTACAGGTTTTACCAATGTGCAGCAACTAAAAACGCTGCCCTTTACTGAAATAAAAATAGATAGAACCTTGATCAGCAATATTGAAACCGACCAATTTTCACAAGTTATCGTCAGTAGTTTAGTAAATATTGCTATACAAGAGGACTTATCGATTGTTGCAGAGGGAATCGAGCGCGTTGAAGAGCTTGATTACCTTGATAGGTATAAAGAGTTTATTCTTATGCAAGGTTTTTTACTATGCCGACCAAAATCCAAAGACGA
Source organism: Pseudoalteromonas sp. L1 (assembly GCF_021728095.1). Lineage (NCBI taxonomy): Bacteria > Pseudomonadati > Pseudomonadota > Gammaproteobacteria > Alteromonadales > Pseudoalteromonadaceae > Pseudoalteromonas > Pseudoalteromonas sp. L1. The sequence continues at coordinate 448,542 of NZ_JAKKCT010000004.1, forward strand.
CTTTTTAAATTGGTCTTTATCATGGCGGCAAATGGTTAAAACAGCAGCTGGCTATAGGCGTTAAGGCTGACGCTTATCATCACTGACAATCGTATTGCTACTTTCTAGGCGCTGTCGCCAACGCTGCTTGGCGACATGCTGCATATTGGCTGACTGATCATGTTCATCAACTATTTCGAGGCCCATCAACGCTTCAATGAGATCTTCAAGCGTGACAATTCCCTGCACATCCCCGTACTCATCCACGACTAGGCAAATATGAGTGCGTTCAGTCAACAGTGTTTCAAGCAAGGTTGGCACGTGTAATGTTTCCGGCACAGTATAGATAGGTTTTACTAACTTACTGATTTTATAGTCTTCACCTAATCGGTGGTAAGCAAGCATAATATCGTTCTTATGCACAAAACCAATAATGTCATCGCCATTTTGATCATACACCAGTACACGAGAAAATGACGAAGAGCCATATTCAGACAAGTACTGATTAACGGTTAAGTCTTTATGTACTTTGAACAATACAGTACGTGGTGTCATGATCGTATCGAGCTTAGCGTGGCGAAAGTGTAATAAGCTTCTTATTATTTCAGATTCATCCTGACCAAGCGCTCCCGATTCCGTTCCAATATCCGCCATAGCCTCAATTTCTTGACGAATATAATAGGCTTCATCGTAATTGCGACCCAAGAAACGAGTAAGAATATCTGCAAACCAGACAAAGGGTTTTAACATAAACACCAAGCCAACTAAGCCAAGGCTGACAATAGGCGTGAGAGCGCGCCAATAATTAGCGCCTAATGTTTTAGGGATGATCTCAGACAGCACCAACACTAATAATGTCATAATAGCTGATGCAACGCCCACGGCGGCATCAGAAAAAACCACGGCTGCTTGAGCCCCAACTCCCGCAGCACCTGCGGTATGCGCAATGGTATTGAGAGTTAAAATAGCGGCAAGCGGCTGATCTATATTATCTTTAAGTTTAGAGACACGTTTAGCTAAATGAGGCTGTTGTTTACGTATTAATGCAACATAGCTGGGCGTAATGCTTAATAACACCGCCTCCATCACAGAGCACAAAAACGAAATCGTAATGGCGACGACCATGTAAACAAGTAAAAGTGTCACTATCTATCCTCACTTTGGGGTAACTTGCTCACCTTAACAAGTGTATGACTTAACCTCAAACCCTGATTGCATTCTAACGCAGAGCACTTTTTGGCTTTTTTAGCGCGTGCTATATTAGCTCAAATTACCGACTATAGGCTCAATTATGACGTTTAGAAGAACTTGGCAGAATAAGTCTACCCATTTAAAAATAACACTTGGTGCATTCGTACTCAGCGCCTTAAGCACAACCTCTTTGGCTGACCCAATCGACAAATCAGCCATTCAGTTTATTGGCCCACTTGCAGAAGATATGCAACTTAAGCCGTATCAAACCGATCATCGAGATACCATCATCGCAAACTTATTGCCAAGCTTACAAACAAGCAGTGACAGTATACATTTGTTTGGTAATGACGTTGACTGGCAAGCATTCGACAAAGTGAGTGCGTTAACTCTTGGTGGGTTACAAGCACTTAAATTCACAGCCTCAACAGATCGATTCAGCCAAGGCACATTGACCTTAAAAGGCATTGAAAACGCTCAGCTATTCATTGATGGCGAAAAACAAACAGAAAAAAATCAAGCCTATGAATTAGCCTTAAGCCAAGGCGATCATCAAATTGTTATCATTACGGAGCAAGTCGCAAACTGGAATCAGGTTGAGCTTGATTTTACGGCTAAATCTGAACTAGACGCTTTACAATTTAGCGCTAAACAGCAACATGGTTTATCGGCTAAGCAATTATTCGATGCGCCAACAATTAACTTTGTGTCAATGGCACCCAATGGCGATTATTTCATCACTAGCAAACGTCATTACGAAGATGCCACCGCCAATCAAGCTCAATATGTTACAGAGCTTAAAGACGCCAAGAATAATACTTTGTATCGTTTCGAGTCAGCTCAGCCAAGTAATATAACTTGGAGCCCTGACAGCAAACGTTTAGTGTATCTATTAAATGGTGAGCTTAAACGCTTAAATCTAAAAACCATGCAGCTGAGTGTCATCGCTAAAAACCTCTCTGGAGCGAACGGCTTTCAATTTTATGACTCAAACAGCTTGATCTTTAACTGGTCAAAATCACCTGAAGATAATGGTAAGCTCACTAAGCACTATCAAGGCCTACAAGATCGCTGGTCGTATGCTCGTACGACATCGCAAGTCTATTTGCTCGATATTGCCACAGGTCTTAGCAAAATAGTAAGCCAAGGCCCACTTAGCCACTCACTTGAAGACTTTGATGCCAAACGTGGCAGCATATTAATGAGTCGCTCAGCACAAGCTATGCAACTATCACCCGAGCCTGCAACTGAGCTGGTTGAATTAAACCTAGCTACATCAGCGCTGAATGTACTTGGCCAATTTAAAACCTTTAATCAGGCTAAATACACAAACGAGGGGATTTATGTAACGGCAGGTCCTGACTTTAACAATGGTTTAGGGCGTAACCTACCACAAGGCATGCTTGCTAATAACTACGATGGGCAACTTTACCTGTTAAGTCGGGACGGTAAAAAAGCCACAGCGTTAAGCAAAGAATTTACCCCTGCAATTGGCCAGCTCAATGTACTTGAAAATGGTGATGCACTTATAAAAGTTACAGAGCAAGATACAGTACAACTTTACCAGTATGATCTCAGTAAAAAGCGCTTTAATAAGGTGAACGCTGGCTTTGATGTTGTTGAGCAATTTAGTTATTCAAAAGAACGCAACCCCAGCATTTTGCTCACTGGCACTACAGCTTCAACACCTCAGCAACTGAAACAACTAAGCCTAGGTAAAAGCCGCGCGAAAATATTATGGGATTCAAAACCGATCGCCTATAAAGATACTGCCATTGCCTCACTTGAAGAGTTTAACTTTACCAATAAAGACGGTATTGAAATTAAAGGCCGCGTTTACTTGCCGCACAACGTAGATAAAAGCAAAAAGTACCCTGCACTGGTCTATTATTATGGCGGTACATCACCTGTTACTCGTGGTTTTACAGGTCGCTATCCATTTAACTTGTGGGCTGAGCATGGCTACGTTGTTTATGTTGTGCAACCAACGGGCGCAACAGGCTTTGGCCAAGAGTTCTCAGCTAAACACGTAAATGCATGGGGTGAGTACACCGCGAACGATATCATCGATGGCACAAAAGCGTTTTTAAACCAGTATCACTTCGTGGATAGCAAACGTGTTGGCAACTTAGGTGCGTCCTATGGTGGCTTTATGACTATGCTACTGGCTACCAAAACGGATATGTTTAGTGCTTCAATCGCCCATGCTGGCATTTCTAATATTACGTCGTATTGGGGCCAAGGCTGGTGGGGGTACTTATACTCTAACGAGGCGTCTAAAAATAGCTACCCTTGGAATAATCCAACCCTTTACAGCCAACATAGTCCTGTTTTTCATGCCGACAAGGTGACCACACCATTATTATTACTGCATGGTGATTCGGATACGAATGTACCGGTTGGAGAAAGTCACAATATGTACACGGCATTAAAGTTACTAGGAAAAGATGTCGAACTCATTGAGTACAAAGGCGCAGACCATCAGATATTTGCACGCGACAAACGCTTTGATTGGTGGGACACCATGCTCGCTTATTTCGATAAAAATCTAAAAGAGCAGCCACAATGGTGGCAATACCTTTACGCTGAAAAGTAGATTTTTATATAGTTGAGTACTACAAAAGTACTCAACTTTTCTTTCACTTTACGACACCTAACTAATTAAATTGTAAGAAATAGTTATAAACCTATCCATTACACTTCTCACTCTTTGTCATACAGTGCTAACATAACAACAAATCAAGTGTGAAATAGAAGCTAATGACTATTCAAGTTTTATTGGTTGAAGATGATGAGCTACTCGTCAAACGTATTCTCAACCATTTTAAAGAGACTGAATTTGAGATTGAGGTAGACTCAACAGGCGCCGATGCACTGAGCATTGTGCAATCTCGCGCCCCTTCACAAAATGCAATCTCTTTAGCTATCATCGATATAGTACTGCCCAAACGTGATGGTCTGCTATTAGCAAAAGAACTCAATGCGCTCACAGAAATTGGCGTAATTATGCTATCAAGCAGAGACTCTCAAGCCGATCGCATTGCAGGGCTTGCCCAAGGTGCAGATGATTACATATGTAAGCCCGTAGACTTACTTGAACTCGAACTTAGAATGCGTGCACTTCACAAACGTCTCAAGAGCTCTCAAAACGATGATGAAAGCGAAGAGTTTATTGAATATGCCGACTTCAAGTTACACCCTGATAATCGAACCTTGATTACCCCTAACGGTGAAGAGTCGCGCCTAACAGAAGCTGAACACAAGGTACTTATTTGCTTAATTGCAAATGCAGGTAAAGCAACATCACGTGAAAAGATCTCAGAAGAGATTGGCCAACCAGATTGGAGCCCTAGTGATCGCACCGTCGATGTATTGATTGGTCGACTACGTAAAAAATTAAGTGATGAAAAGGATCAGAAGCGTATTGTTACAGTGCGTGGTAAAGGTTACATGTTATCGATTTAAGCTTTTAGAGTTGCGTTAGCTGACTAATTAGCCGCTCAAATGCCCGATAATTTAATGCTTCTTTTAGTTCACTTAAGGTTATATTTGGCTGAGCTTTTAAATCGCTGATGGTGCGTGCCACTTTAATCACCCGATGATAAGAGCGAGGCGATAAAGCCAGTTTTTCACTGGCTTTAGCTAAAAACTGAAGTTCTGCAGGTGCTAAAATACAGTACCGATTCATTTCTTTATTATTCAAGCGCGCATTCACTTTGCCTTGTCTTTCAAGCTGAATTGCGTAGGCACGCTCAACACGTGAGCGAACTTGCTCGCTGCTTTCTTCTATTTCAGTACTTTGTAGTTGGCTACTGGTCAATCTTGGCAACTCAATTTGTAAATCAATACGATCGATAAATGGCCCAGACACCCGAGATAAGTAACGTAGCACTTGATCAGGCGTTGCTCGCTTATCTGTATGGCTACCTGTTGGGCTTGGGTTAAGAGCTGCAATCAACTGAAATTGCGAAGGGAACTCCATTTGCCTCGCAGCTCTTGATATCGTTACTACGCCCGTTTCCATAGGTTCACGCAATGAGTCGAGTACTTTTCTCTCAAATTCAGGCAGCTCATCTAAAAAAAGCACTCCATTGTGGGCTAATGAAATTTCCCCTGGCTTTGGGTTTGACGAACCACCAACAAGCGCGACCGCTGAACACGTATGATGAGGATTGCGAAAGGGACGCTCCCGCCAATTCGCTAAATCGACTGATTGACCAATAATTGAATAGAGGGCTGCGGTACTAATCGCTTCATCGTCAGACATTGCGGGCATAATTGTCGGCATACGCTGTGCGAGCATAGATTTACCTGTCCCTGGGGGGCCTAAAAATAGCAAATTATGCCCACCAGCAGCTGCAATTTCTAATACTCGTTTCGCGCCTGGTTGCCCTTTAACATCGCTTAAATCGAGAAGAGATTCTCTATCTAATTCCTGCTCTGGGTATTCAATATTCAAAGGAAGGGGTTGCTGGTTAAGTAAATCGTTCCAGACATCCTGAATAGAATATACTGCTTTTCGTGCGACCCCTGAAACAAGACTCGCCAAGGAGTCATTATCGGCAGGAAGAAAGCAACAACGGCCTTTGTCTTTAGCACCGAGCACGGAAGGCAAAATCGCATTCACACCTCTTACTTCCCCATTTAAGGCAAGCTCACCATAAAATTCATAACGATGAATATCGGGACAACTAATCTGCCCTGATGCCACCAAGATGCCTACGGCGATGGCTAAATCAAAGCGCCCTCCCTCTTTAGGCAAGTCTGCGGGCGCTAAATTAACAGTGATCCGCTGATCAGGAAAGCCAAACTGTGAGTTTTCAAGTGCGCTTCTTACGCGATCTTTCGCTTCCTTCACAGATGTTTCGGGTAGACCAACTATATGAAAAGCCGGTAAACCATTACCTAAATGCACTTCAACTATAACTTCAGGTGCTTGTACGCCTATTTGTGCACGAGAAAAAATACGAGCTAATGACACGTTTAATCTGTCCCTATAACAAGTCCTAAGTTATAGTTTAATCAGAATATTTAAAAATATGCAACGTTAGCCGCCATTTCATCGCCGCCAGTCGTAAAACAAGCGTCACTAGCATTGCAATCACCATCGCAAGCTCTGTTACAAAACCAAAAGAAATACCCAGCGTATAAGCGACTCCGCCTGCAATACAGGTAATTGCGTATAACTCACCTTTCAATAGCATAGGCATATTACCTGCGAGCACATCACGGATCATGCCGCCGAAGCAACCTGTAATAACGCCCATAATAATAGCCGTTGTATCAGGCATACCTGCCAACATTGCTTTTTGAGCACCCATAACAGCAAAAAATGCTAGGCCAAATGCATCTGCTATCTGTAGCGTATTAAATTCAATCGAACGCTGCTTATTAATTAAACGTGTAGTAACAAATACCGAAAATAAAATAGCCCAAAAATAGCTTTGATCATGTAACCAAAAAACAGGAACATCTAGGATTAAATCACGTAACGTACCACCACCAATTGCCGTTACGGTGGCAAGTACAACAACCCCAAAGCCATCCATTTTTTTATCATAGGCCAGCAGCGTACCTGATACAGCAAATACAGCCACGCCAATTAAGTCAAACCAGTGGTAAAGTTCAGTCATACTTGTAACTAAAAAGTAATTTTACCTACCTTGTAACATAAACTTTTCAATCTTTTAAGAGAAGATTATGCAAGTCACTAAACGTAGCAGAAGGAAAATATTAATCTGTTTAATAAAGAGAACTATTTTGAAGCAAGAAACCATATTATTAGCAGACAATGATTTCATATTATTGCCTATTAATACAAACATTATGATGAGATAAAAAGATTTTTTCGATCCTCAAGAGCATCTTCACTTTCTATAGGCGTAAAAAACACGCTTTCACGTGCCTATTATGTAATTTCAGTTGGTTGCGGGAGCTGTGAACTTTGAGGACGAACCGACGACCTTTAGGTTATAAGCCTAAACACCTGAATTTCAGGCATAAAAAAACACGCTTTAGCGTGTCTATTATGTAATTTCAGTTGGTTGCGGGAGCCGGATTTGAACCGACGACCTTCGGGTTATGAGCCCGACGAGCTACCAGGCTGCTCCATCCCGCGCCTGAAATTATTAAGCTTATTTTACTTCTCACTTAATTTAAGAAGTCAGCCAATTCAAAGAATTGGTTGCGGGAGCTGTGAAGGTGAAGAGTGAATGCCTCACGCCGTGACGACGACCTTTATAGTTCCAATATTACACCAATCTTTTAAAAATTGGTTGCGGGAGCCGGATTTGAACCGACGACCTTCGGGTTATGAGCCCGACGAGCTACCAGGCTGCTCCATCCCGCGCCTGAATATTAAGTTTGTTTTACTTCTCACTTAATTTAAGAAGTCAGCCAATTAAGAAAATTGGTTGCGGGAGCCGGATTTGAACCGACGACCTTCGGGTTATGAGCCCGACGAGCTACCAGGCTGCTCCATCCCGCGCCTGTATGTTTAGAGTCCCAGAAGCCGGATTTGAACCGACGACCTTCGACTTCAGGTATTTGCGAGTCCGACGAATGATTTATCATTCTGCTCCATCCCGCGCCTGTAATCTCTAAGTAACAACAGCATGTTATTGATGCCTTGTTTCGAAGAGAGCGCTATCATATAGCAATAAGATTAGAAATCAAGAGTTATAGTAATAAAACACCACCAAACGAACAAAAAGCACACAAAGTGCTGTTAAAAAGCTCGTTGGTGAGGACTTATCATTTTTTGCCACTCCCAATCAGGGTGGCCCATAACGATAAAATCTGGGTTTTCTGTGCTTTCTCGTTGATTGTAAGTTAAAGGATTAAATTCAGCATCCGTAATGCAGCCACCCGCTTCTTCAACAATCACTTGAGATGCGCCTGTATCCCACTCACCTGTTGGCCCTATGCGTAAAAAACAATCCGCTTTACCTTCTGCAATAATACACGCTTTTAATGAGCATGAGCCTAATGCGACCGTTGCGAATTGGGTATTTAAATACTGACTTACCGCTTCAATTTTTTGTCGACGACTCACAGCTAAAGTTAAATTATCAGGTGTTGCAACCGAAATTTTCTGATCTTGGCCATTTTCACGCTTAAACGCGCCTTGCTGATAAGTTGCAAAATAAGTAACGTGCTTCGCTGGCCAATGGATAACACCTAATACTGGACGATTATTTTCAATCAGTGCGATATTAACCGCAAAATCACCACTTTCTAAAATAAACTCCCCCGTACCATCCATGGGATCTAGCAACCAGTATTGCTGCCAATGCTTTCTGTCAGCAAGTGCAGGGATTGGCGTTTCCTCTGACATAATAGGAATATCTGGTGCCAACGCTTTTAATCCTGCCATCAATACTTCATTTGATGCTAAATCAGCTTTAGTTACGGGCGTATGATCGGACTTTTGCTCGGCACCAATATCATCTTGCTGATAAATAGCCATAATGGCATCACCTGCTTGTTCAGCTAGACGAATGCAAGGCTCTAAAAAATTACTCATTGGTAGCTCCCGACTCTAAGTACTTTGTTAATAATAGCAAAGCTGCAACACTTCGTGCTTCTGTAAAGTCCTCTTGTTGCAATAAAGACGGCCAATCACTCATCGGCCACTTCACAACAACAAGTGGCTCAGGTTCATCACCTGGTAAGATTTCAGGGTAGAGGTCTTCGGCGTACAAAATATGCATAGTGGCATTAAAGTAACTTGGTGCCATGCTGACTTTTTTAAGGGCGGCAAAATAGTTAGCACCAAAGCCTACTTCTTCTTTAAGCTCACGATTTGCTGCTTGTTCGGGAGTTTCACCTGGATCAATTAAGCCTTTTGGAAAGCCCAGTTGATAATCATTAGTGCCAGCACAATATTCTCGCACCAATAACAGCTCGTTATCAGCCGTTACAGGCACGATCATGACGGCACCTCTTCCACCACCACGAATTCGTTCGTATTGCCTTTGCTCGTTATTTGAGAACTTCAGCTCAAGGGATTCAACGGTGAACAGTCGACTCTTAGCGACAACTTCATTAGACAAAATTTGCGGTGGTGTAGGATGCTTTTTCTGTGTCATTGGCATTAATTTGCTATCATGGCAGTTATGCTCATCATAAATCTTTTAAAGTGAATTGCCTATGTTAAATTGGTCAAAAATCGATACTGTGTTGTTAGATATGGATGGCACCCTACTCGATTTGCATTTTGATAATTATTTCTGGCTTACTGTTATTCCCGAGCAATATGCACGTAAACATAAAATCAGTTTAGACGCAGCAAAAGCTGACATTTTGCATCGTTATCAACAAGTTCATGGGCAAATTAATTGGTACTGCTTAGACTATTGGCAACAACAACTCGATTTGCCAATAATGTCGCTAAAACGTGACATTCAACATTTAATAAAAGTGCGTGATGACGTACCGCCATTTCTAACTGAGCTTAGAAAAGCTGGTAAGCAATTGATCATGCTCACTAACGCGCACCCAGATTGTGCCATGTTAAAGTTTGAACACACTGCTATTGATAATTACTTAGATGGGGTAATTTCAACTCACCAATATGGCGTGAGTAAAGAGCATCAACCATTATGGCAACAAGTACATCAAGAGTGGAAGTTTGATAAGAAACGGACTTTATTTGTGGATGACAGCCCTACCGTGCTCGATGCGGCAAAAGAGTTTGGTATTGGCCATATTCTTGCGGTTGCCAACCCTGATAGTCAGCAACCGCATAAGCAGTTCGATGGCTTTTTATCGACCATCGATTTTCGCGAATTTATACCCGTTGAATAATACCAATTCGCTTAATTAAGTAGTCTATTTTGAGGCAATAAAACCTTGTTGATAGCAAGGCAAAAATTTCGTTATTTAGTTGTTCTAAATCAGAAATTTTTAACGCAGCTAGCGACAGGTTTTATCCCTCAAGATGATTAAGTATTATTGCGGATTGGTATTACTTCGGGTAACGCTGCTCCAAGCCTTGATAAACAAGCTTTGCGAAATCAGCATGCTCTGTATCTAGGCTTTTAACTACTTCAACTAAGTGTTCGTTATCTTCTTGGCCGTTCCACACTTTGATATAACTACCGTCTTTGTAGCCATGGTCTTGGCGGAAGAAGTTCAAGGTATTTTTACCAACGTAGCCGCGGTATAAATCATCAATATCCATACCGATTTTCGCCATACAACCTGCAAATGCAGCGGCATTAAAACGCTTTTCAGCGACTGCTGACGCAGCTAATTGCTCTAGTGTTTGTTTAAAGTCATCCGCTTGAACTGGCGCACTTAATTCCGATTCAAGTTGCGCGGCTAATTGCTCATAGCTGGTTTCACCATCAATGCGTAAAGATAAACCAAAATGGAAAATATCAACTAACTCTAAAATAACTTGTTCGGTATCTGGAGTTTGTTTTTTCCACCACTTCCAACCATAGTGATCAAGCATTTCAGCACACTCAACCCAAATTGCACGATACCATTCAAAACCTTGGCTAAACCATTGCTCATGAACTTTGGTATTCATCGCATTTTGCATTTCGAGCATAACAACGAGTTTTTGTAAATTAGCAGACATTTTTTATCCCAACTTGCATTTTTTATTTGCCTATATACTACAGTTAAATTTGGCATTGATGAAATAAAAACACCTATAAACAGGTCGTTTGTAAAATCGAGAAAGAATCATGAAGGATCCTAATGTTTAGATCACTACTTATTACTGCATTACTTGTACTATCTAGCCAAGCAATTGCAGCTACAGCAACGAATATTGCAAACTCAGCTGAGCAAGTTAGCCCATTACTGCCAGGCTTAACTATGCCAAGTGTTGACTTAAAAGATCAGTTTGGAAAAAGCATTTCTTTAGGTGAACGTTTTAAAGAAAAAACCACGGTATTAATTGTTTATCGTGGCGGTTGGTGCCCATATTGTTCAAGGCAATTAGCCAGTGTGCAAAAAATTGAAAAGCAATTAGCAAGCCTCAATGCACAAATTATCGCAATATCGCCAGATAGCCCAGAAAAGCTAGCTGAAAGCAAAATATCTTCCCCAAACTATCAACTTTTATCTGATGATAGTTTGGCATTGAGCCAACAACTAGGATTGGCATTTTATCTGGATGATAAAACCGCAAAAATCTATCGTAATAAACTTGGCGTTAACTTTGTGTCGCTAGATGGCGAAGCAAAGGTGGCTTTACCTGTACCTGCTGTTTTTGTGGTTGACACAAAAGGGTTAATTCACTTTCAGTATGCTAATCCAAATTATAAAGTACGTTTAACTGAAGACTTATTACTTGCAGCTGTTAAATCAGTCAATGAACAATAAACTAGCCACTGATAAGCAGAACCTGTTTCTGCTTATCGCCCTTGCGTAAACTCTTGCCAAGATTCAATTAAATCAACAAAGTCTTCAAAACCACAGCCACTGCATAAGCCCTCTTCTTCAAGCATTAAATCATCATCTTGGTAGGCGACTAAGTCTTCGTTGTCTTGATGTAGTGCATGGGCTTCAAATAATGCTTCGTCTTTACTTAAAATCAAATCAATTTCTTGGCCTTGCAAGGTTAAAGGCTCATGACTGCTCTTCACTGCAGCAATTAAAGCTTGCACCATTGCGACTTTTTCTTTACCGATTTCTTCATTCAGCCAGCGACCAATAACGCCGTGCTCAGAAGAGATTTTAATGCGTAAACCACTAATTGGGTCGCGGATAAATTGATATTCCATGAAGAGTACTCGTAATACGTTATTACGCTAATTATACCGTTTACAGCTAAACGTAGCGAGTTTTGCGGCCTTAAACAACACGAGCGCCATAGTGGCGCTCGTGTTTATGCTATTTAAAACAGCTAGAGTCGTGATTTAAAACGAGCAGCATCAATAATTGCCCACAAATAGACAATCGGCAGTAATACAAAACCGATCGCAACATAAATTAGCGCGCCACTGATAACCCATGCTAAAAAGAATGCAATCGCCGCCATTAAACGACCTTGTACCAATTGTCCTAAACCAGGAAAAAAGATATTACATATTGCTGCGATTACATTACCGCCAGAACCTTGCTCTGCCATACTAACCTCTGTAGTTTTTAATGATTATACTTTTTATAAACACACTTTATGCCAACTTATTATGACTTACAAATCAAAGTGTTAAAAAATACCGTTATTTTGATTTTAGTTCTTTTTGCTAAAAATCGGTCAAATTCACAATTTTTATTTACAATTTTAATGACTTGCCAAAATAGCTGTTTATAAAAACAGTATTTTATTTAGCCTTGCATAAACACCTGTTATACTCCACCCATTATAGATTGAAAAGGCGTAACGATGGACGTTTCTGAATTACTCGATGGCTTAAATGACAAACAACGGGATGCAGTCGCAGCCCCATTGCAAAATATGCTAGTACTTGCAGGTGCGGGTTCTGGTAAAACTCGAGTACTTGTTCATCGCATCGCATGGCTCATGCAAGTTGAGCAAGCTTCTGCATACAGTATCTTTGCGGTAACCTTCACTAACAAAGCCGCGAAAGAAATGCGAACTCGTGTAGAAGAAACCTTAAAAGCACCGGTTGGTGGTATGTGGATTGGTACTTTCCACGGCTTATCTCATCGTATTTTACGCGCCCATCACCGTGAAGCGAACTTGCCTGAAAGCTTTCAAATTTTAGATTCTGACGATCAACAACGTATGATCAAACGCTTACTTAAAGCGATGAACATCGATGATAAAAAGTGGCCAGCAAAACAATTTGGTTGGTATATCAGCGCGAAAAAAGATGAAGGTCTACGACCTAAAGACATTCAAGCCTACGATGTTAATGAACAGATGATGCTAAAAGTCTATGCTGCATATCAAGAAGCGTGCGACCGTGCTGGTTTAATCGACTTTGCAGAAATACTGCTGCGCTGCTACGAAGTACTTAAAAACCACCCAACACTTTTACGTCACTATCAACAGCGTTTTGCCCACATGCTGGTAGACGAGTTCCAGGATACCAATACTATTCAGTACGCTTGGTTAAAATTACTCGCAGGTAACACTAACAGTATTATGATCGTAGGTGATGATGACCAAAGTATCTATGGCTGGCGTGGCGCAAAAATAGAGAATATCAAACGCTTTTTAACTGACTTCGAAGCCGAAACCATTCGCCTTGAACAAAATTACCGTTCAACGGCAACAATCTTGAAAGCATCAAATGCGCTGATCAAAAACAATGCTGAACGCATGGGCAAAAGCCTTTGGACAGACGGCAATGATGGTGAGCCTATTTCTGTTTACGCTGCGTTTAATGAATTAGACGAAGCGCGCTTTGTCAGCAGCAAACTACGTAGTTGGCTAAATGCAGGTAATGCATTACAAGATGCCGCGATTTTATACCGTAACAACGCACAATCTCGTGTACTCGAGGAAGCGATGCTACAAGAAGGTTTAAAATACCGTATTTACGGCGGTATGCGCTTCTTCGAGCGCCAAGAGATCAAAGATGCACTTTCGTATTTACGTTTAGTGGGTAACCGTCAAGATGATGCCGCTTTCGAGCGCGTTATTAACACCCCTGCTCGCGGCATTGGTGATAAAACACTAAGCCACATTCGTGATTGCGCGCGTAATGAGTCATTGCCACTTTGGTATGCCGCAAAAGCTATTATCGAGCAGCAACACTTATCTGGCCGTGCAGCGAGTGCCGTCACTAAATTCTTAGAGCTTGTTGAGCATATCGAAGATAAGATCAGCGATCTCACCTTAGAAGAGCAAGCGAAATACGCCATTCAAAGCTCGGGGTTAATGGCAATGTATCAAGCTGAAAAAGGTGAAAAAGGCCGTGCCCGCGTAGAAAACTTAGAAGAACTTATTAGTGCTTGTGGTCAATACGAACTCCCTGAAGATGAAGAGTTCAGCTCACCACTACAGGGATTTTTGGCTTATACCTCACTAGAGTCTGGCGAAGGTCAAGCTGACGAGCACGAAGACGCGGTGCAAATGATGACACTGCACTCAGCAAAAGGCCTAGAATTCCCTCTGGTGTTTATGGTTGGTGTTGAGGAGGGCATGTTCCCATCACAACAAAGTAATGAAGAGTCTGGCCGTTTAGAAGAAGAACGCCGCCTATGTTATGTTGGTATGACTCGCGCGATGGAAAAACTATATATTAGCCATGCAGAAAGTCGCCGTTTATACGGCCAAGAAAAGTACCACAGCCCATCACGCTTTTTACGTGAAATGCCTGAAGACTGCATCGAAGAAATCCGAATTAAAACACAAGTTTCAAGACCGCCTGCTGCAGGTCGTTTTAGTCCATCAGTAACCCATGCTGCATTTGAAGATAGTGGCTTTAACTTAGGACAACGCGTCTTACACGCCAAGTTCGGTGCAGGAACCGTACTCAATTACGAAGGTAGCGGCGCACAGTCACGTATTCAAGTGAACTTTGATGACCTAGGCAGCAAATGGCTTGTAACACAGTATGCAAGACTTCAAGCCTTATAATGAGTATATAACAGCACTGTGTAATGAGCTGGTGATTGCAAAGCATCGCCAGCTTGTCATTGTGCAAGGCAGCGAAACTTGGTGCCATCAGTTTGCAAACCAATTAGCGCTTAAAAATACCTATGTTTTAAGCGCTAGCTCACTATTAGCGAATAGTAAGTTTCCAAAACATGCTCATCAAATTCTTGGCCAAGAGTTTCAACACGCTATTTTTGATGGTTTTAGCGGCTTATATGCCGATAAACTAGCCGCGCTTGCAGGTACCGTAAAAGCAGGTGGTGTACTGATACTTTTGCTGCCCGATGACGATAAGTGGCAAGACCCAGCACTCACAAGTATTACCTCTTATGGCGAAGTGATTCAACACAGCTTTTTTAATCAGCGTTTTTTCGCCAAGCTAAAATTGCAGCCACATTATTTTACTGAGCACTCGCTTCCTACTTACCAATCCATTTCGCCAGCAACTGCTGAGATAAATTATCAGCAACAACAAGCATGTGTTGAGCAAATTATTAAAACCGCAACAGGGCGCGCTAATCGCCCATTTGTGATCAGTGCAGACCGGGGTCGTGGTAAGTCAGCTGCTTTAGGGCTTGCAGCTGCAAATCTTCAAGATAAAAAAATCCTTATTTGTGCCACCCAAGCCAAGGCCGTACAAACAAGCTTTAAACATTTAGCATCTGAGCTTGGTATAACTAAAGAGCAAAATTGTAAGCAACTAGCTAACCTTAGCTATATTGCGCCAGATACACTCCTACATGAAAAACCTGACTGCGATCTGCTATTTGTCGACGAAGCAGCGGCGATTCCGGTTCCTATGCTATTACAGATCCTGAAAAGCTATCCGCGAATCGTATTTGCTAGCACTATGGTTGGTTATGAAGGAAATGGTCGAGGTTACACGTTACGTTTTTTACAGTACTTACGTAGTCAATTTAAATCACTAAAGACTATCACTTTGGATGAGCCAGTTCGCTTTGCTAAACATGATCCTTTAGAAAATAGCCTACGCAAACTATTATTACTCGATGCAAAGTACCCAAGCACGCAAAGTAGTGAGCCATTCCAATTTGCAAACATAAGCAAAGAACAACTCGTTGATGATGAGCAACTACTTAGCCAAATAATGGCATTACTGGCGCTGGCTCATTACCAAACCACAGTGAATGATTTACGCCAACTGCTTGATGCGCCCGAGTTACAACTGTCTATCTGTAAGCAAGAAAATGCACTAAAAGCAGTTTGTTTGGTGGCTGTTGAGGGTGGTTTAACGGCTAAGATCGCAGAACAAGTTAAAATAGGTAAGCGCAGACCACATGGCCATTTAATGGCACAAACCATTACTCAACTGAGCCAGAGTACAGAAGATTTATGTAAACGCTCTGCAAGAGTTGTGAGAATAGCTGTCGCACCAGAGTGTCATCAACAAGGTATAGGTTCAGCCCTATTAAATTACTGCGAAAAACAACTAGATAATTGCGACTATTTCGGTGCGAGCTTTGGCGCAAATGCATCCTTGGTTAAGTTTTGGCAAAGTAATGGTTTTAAGGTCATTAAGTTGGGTTTTAGCCACGATAAAGCAACTGCGGAACATTCGGCTTTAGTCATAAAGCCACTTACCCGCCAAGCGAAGCACTCAGCCACACAGCTCATTGGTGAGTTTAAACACGACTTCTCGTTACAACTTTTAGGCCACTTTAGTCACTTACCTTGGCAGCTGATTGCTGAATTATTACCCCATTTTCCACAAAGCGAATGTCCAACTGTATTATTAAGCAGGGCTGAGCGCCTTATAAATTCTGAATTTTCGTTATTTAATGCTCAACCCTTACTGTGGCAACTGATCTGGCATACACCAATTAGTCTAAACTTGCTCAATCAAGATACAAAATTCATACTTATTCGGCTAATATTACAACAATCCTGTACCGATCACTTCATTAGTGAAGCAAATCTGTCCGGAAAAAAAGAATTAAACACACAATTCAAAGCCGCAGTGCAAGGTTGGTATGCTCACTTTAAACTTCTCAATAATATCGACAATTAAGAGCATATTGTTATCTCTTTCACTTTTATCCACTTTGGGTCATGCCGAAGACACTCTCCCCCCTATAAAATTAGGTATGTCTACAGCATTATCAGGGCCAGCAAAAGAAATTGGCGAGCAATTAGCTTTCGGCAGCAATATTTATTTCGATAAGATAAATGCTGATAGCGGTATTAATGGTCAAAATATCAAGCTGATAATTGCTGACGACGGTTATGAGCCAAAAAATACGGTTGTAAATACACGGCAATTTTTATTTAGCGACAACATCCACGCAATATTTGGTTCAATGGGAACACCGACTGCACATGCCATTAAACCTTTGCTTGATAGGCATCGAACTCCCTTTCTGATGCCCTTTACAGGTGCAGATTTCCTGCATAATGATTCAATGCCGAATGTATTTAACCTACGTGCAAGCTATCAAGATGAAGCGTCTGAACAAATTGATTATTTAGTAAAAGAACGTCAGCATGAGAAAATTGCTTTAATGATTCAAGCTGACGAATTTGGTTATGTTGTTGAAAGTAATTTAATTTTAGCTTTAGAAAAATATGAAATAAAACCTATTGAAGTTGCCCGATTTAAACGTAATAGCGAAGATATTGCAAAGGCACTAACGCAACTTAAACAAAGTAAAGCGACTGCAATCTGTATGGTAGGTACATACAAACCGTTAGCTGAGTTTATCAATAAAGGCTATCAGCAGGGTTTCACACCCGACTACACCGCCGTTTCTTTTGCATCAAGCCATGAACTATACAAGCGAATTAAGCATCCAAGCAATATTATGGTCACCGAAGTCGTCCCCGATCCTAATCGGTGTGATAACGCTTGGTGCGTGCAATTCAATGAAGACATTAAGCCCTACCAAAGGAAGGCAAATCGCATAATTTTTGAAGGTTATCTAAATGCAGTGGCACTGGTTAGTGCTGCTCAAAAGTGCTCTCCCCCTTTAAATAATCAATGCTTACTTTCCAAGTTAAATGCACTATTTGAAGAAGATACTGACTTCGCAAAGTTATTTAGTGAGCAGACTGGTAATAGTGATAAAAAAATTTATCGCTCATATTTTAAAAGTAATCAAGATTAACTACTGCTAAATCAGAATAATGTTCTATGCTTTAAAGACTTAATAAGGCTTTGAGGGAAATATGGATCTGATTAATTTTCGTGTTGGGCATAAGACCATTTCACTTAAAATACTCGATATTCTTCTAACAGAACGTTACGAAAATAACCTAACGTCCCTACCTAATGAAAATAAAAGCTTTATTGGCGTTAAAGACTATATGGATACACCCACTCCTATATTTGACTTAGGAATTGTACTTAATAACCAATCGACTCATAAAACAAATGCTGCGTTAACAGATTTATTAGCTGAGAAAGAAAAAGAGCACCAACTCTGGTTAAATGCACTAGAAGAGAGCCTGCTCACTGGTGCTGTGTTTACACAATCAACCGATCCTGACAAATGCGCTTTTGGCCGGTGGTATAATAGCTTCAAAACAGACAATGAAGACTTGCAAAACATTCTTAACAAATTTGATACTCCCCACAGAGCACTACATGCAATGGCTGGTGAGTTACTCGAATTACAAAAGAACCTTCCTAAAGATAAGTTAATCCATATATTTGAAGAAAAAAAGAGGCACATCTTTAACCAACTAATACGTTTATTTGAGTCTGCTAGAGAACAGATAATCCTCGACTATAAACCGATTATTATTTTCACTACAAAGGATGGCATCACACCACATATAGGATTACTGGTTGATAAAGTAGAAGACAACATCAACGTTAAAAAAGAGGATATTAAACCCTTAGATAAGTTAACGTCCGTCGGCTTTGATGTAGACCCACAAACCAAAAATATGATGCGCGGTTTAATAAAAATGAAAAATAAGCATACGTTACTCATTGACCCAAGCGCTATATTTCGCCCAGAACATCTGAGCAACCAAGAAGAGGAAGAAACTGAGGCCTACGGCTTATTTTAGTGACCTTAATGGCAGAGGTGGACGGTATATGCCATTTCACTATCCATGGGTTGTCTGTTCGCTCATAGAGCGCGATATAAAATCGCGACGACAAATGCGTTGGGGTGGCCTTGTCACGTAGCAGATGTATGGACTCCTCCCCATTAACGGGAGAGTACGGTATAAAGAAATTGCAAAACATCTTTTACCAATTAAGGAGTCCATACATGACACAGTCTAATTTAATTGCTATTGATTTAGCAAAAAACATTTTCCAAGTTGCGCAGTTTCAAGGTAATAAACTTAAATTTAATAAACAAACCAACCGCAAAGCATTGCTTGAATTATTAGTTAAAGCAAAACCATCCGTTGTTGTTATGGAAGCATGCGCAAGCGCTCAATATTTTGCACGTACTGCGCAATCCTTTGGTCATAAAGTCATGTTGCTTGACCCTTTATTTGTTAAAGCATTTAGACAAGGTCAAAAAACAGATGCAAACGATGCTATTGCGATAGCCATTGCTAGTAAAGTGCCTAATGTCCGCA